>JBEGVS010000064.1:0-171525 GCA_041178185.1 Pseudomonadota bacterium | reverse complement strand
AGTAGATCTCGAGTTGTTTTAGCAAATTCAATCGCCCCTCAGACACGAATTGAATAACAAACCAAGGCAGCCGGACCGCTTTCCGCTGACGCTCCAGGCGTCCGCTGCTCGAAACGTTATGCGATACCATGCCAACTACCGCCATTCAATTTCAGCCCCAATTTCAGAGCATATTCGATCGGCGTGGGCGCTCGGGCTGCTGCTTGGTTCATACAGCAGGTCATGATGTTACTTTTGGATGCGGGCTCGATAGAGCACATGTGCGCATGCGCCCGATGTCTACGTTTAAGGTGATTAATTCACTCATCGCCCTTGAGACAGGAGCAATCGATACTACAGAGGAGCTTGACTGGGACGGTGGTCCGGCCTGGAGCGATGACCTGAAAACTCGGATGAATTTGAGCAGAGCTCTCTCGGGTTCGGCGCTCTGGTTCTTCCAGCTTCTGGCGCGGCGAATTGGAGTGGACAGATACCGTCGCTATCTGACTGAGTGTGGCTACGGTAATGCCGAGTGTGACGGTGCAATAGATAGTTTTTGGCTAAATGGAAGCTTGCTAATTAGCCCATTAGAGCAGCTTGGATTTGTATCAAAATTCGCGGATAACGAGCTCCCCTTCGCCAAATCAGTGCTCTCGACAGTTCAGCAGATGTTGGTATTAGAGAGTCCTACTGAGGGAGTGCTTCGGGGTAAGACCGGGTATGCAGACTCTAACGACGGGCATTTCGGCTGGTTTATCGGATATCTGAGCGCCGCTGGCCAGTCCGTTAGGGTAGTGACGCTTTTGGAGATGTCTGATGCATCTCAGCTTGGAGAGAGGCGAGAAATAGCCGAGGAGTGTCTACGATTACACGCTATCGAGAAATGAGGGCATCTACGATAAGTAGTTTCAGGTTATTCGATCGCCCCATCAACGTCCGAGATTAGGTGGACGAACCTCTCGATTGATCGTAGTGTTTTTCTGTGAATCCAACTATCTACTCAGAAGGCCCGTACCGCTTTTTTTTCTTCTCAAGAGAGGAGTCCAGACCTCATGTACATGTGATATCATCAAAAGGAGAGGCAAAGTTTTGGCTTGAGCCCGTCGTGGCCTTGGCGGACTCTGAAGGACTCAAGCCCCTAGAGCTTAGACGAATTCAAAAGATAGTGGAGCGTCAACGTGAAAAGTTCCGTAAAGCTTGGAAAGATTTTTTTGGGGTGTGAGGTCGCCAGCATCTCCCCTTTTGGTGTCTGGGTACTCGTCAGCGGGCATGAGTATTTCCTCGATCACAAGAGATTCCCCTGGTTCAAGGGGGCCGCCGTTGAAGATGTCCTTAATGTCGAGAGTCCTAGAATGGGGCAGTTGAGATGGCCTGCCCTTGACGTCGACTTGCATCTTGAGTCCATAAGCTCACCAGAGAAATTTCCGTTAGTAGCTCGCGCCAAAGCGCATAACAAAAAGGCGGTGCGGAGGCCGAGACGCCCCCGCACGCACTGACGTTGTACCTGATAAGGTGTTTTCGATGGACATGATAGCTAAAAATGGGGCTCGGAACAGAGACAGCGAATCTTCGCCGCCAAATGATCGGCAGTCTTGGACGGAGTGGCTGGCAGAATTAGTTCTGGCTCCAGCTAAATACATTGACGAGACGCTTCTTGAAATGCGCGGGGCTCACTGGAGACTTAATCTTGATAAATTGGTTGACGATACTGGAAAAACAGGGCGAGAGCTCTTGATAGGCGAATTTGGAAGTTCCGAGGGCGGTCGCAGGCTACTGAAAAAATGGGGCGTTGAGATGCCGAGTGTGCGTGGCGAGGCGCAGGAATAACAGCCAGATGACGGGACGCGCCAATTTTTCTTTTGGTGCTCCAAGTGAGTTGATTGTCGGGAGTATAAGGGTGTTCTCGTCTCCTTAACCGTTGTCCCCGATATTTTGTCCCCGTACTGAGGGCGGTCTGTTTACAATCTCGAGCAAGTTTGACTAGATGAATCGGTAGTTGCATTGCTTCGGCAGAAGGTTAGCCCCTTACTCCAGCCACTGAATTTTTCGCGTTTGAGTATCTCTGCGTAAACTCGTAAGATTGTGGGTACAACAAGCCATTCGAGCGGGAGCGCTTTAGCGCCCGCTCACTGAGACGTTAACTGCCCTTACACCATGAATTCGTTCCGGACTTGCATCTCGTTTTGTTTGCTTTTTACCACCGCCTGGCAACAAGTAGCGTTAGCTGATGGGGGGCGCCGAATTGGTGCTATCCTTGGTCTAACTGGCCCGTCGAGTATAATAGGTCAGGAAATACGTCAGGGCATGGAGCTCTGTACTGATAGTGACTCTGAGTTGCTTGTTGAGGATAGTCAAGGACTGCCTGCCTCAGGTTTGACAGCGTTTAGAAAATTAGTTGAGCAGGATAAAGTAGGCGTATCGGTGGTGACCTTTAGCGGAGTCGCTGGAGCTGTGCTTCCCGTCGCGAAAGTGAAACAAGTACCGGTGATTCTTACTTTGGTTTCAGCGCGGAGGCTGATCAAGGATTCAAGGCAAGATGTTTTTCGTTTCTTTACGTCCGGAGAGCAAGAGGGGCCCATAATGGCACGATACCTTTCAAGTACCGGTCGAGTGAAGAGAGCGGCCATTTTGCACCTCGAAGATGAATATGGGCTTTCATATGCGACCGCTTTCTCGGACGAGTTTAGAGACAGGGGTGGAACTGTTGCTGCAACTGAAGGTTATTCTCGTGATACCACGGATTTTCGTGCGGTGCTCACTCGAATCAGGGCGAAGCAAGCAGACGCGATATACTTAATTGGTCATGACTCTCACTTGATGAACATCCTACGACAAGCAAAGGAGCTGGGGGCAAAGGAGATTCTTGCCAGTAACTGGATTCTAGCATCTCCGACGATCAGACGAGGAAACGAGGCACTGCTGGACGAAGTGGTATTTACATCGCCGGATTTTTACTGGGCGGAGACCCCAAAGCAACGGAATTTCACCGCTAATTTTACCGAGAAGTACGGGAGTAGCCCCACGGCCTATTCAGCCATTGGATGCGATGTCATCGACCTCATCGAACAGTATCCAGTAAAGTCTATCGGCTTGGCTTTACGCCAACTCAATCAGTACGATGGAACAATTGGAAATGTTTCAAGCTCGCCAGATGGATCGCTTGAATTTCCCCTGCATCCAGTAAAGTTCAAGAGTGGTAAGATAATTGTATTAAAGGGGCCAGTTAACAACTAAGCCCAGGCGGAGTCTCGGACGCTGACGCGCCGAGACCTCCTGGCAAACACGTTATCGCTCTCGAGAATTTTATGATTAGGCAGGCTACATCGAAAGACATTCCGGCTCTTGCCTCAACGTATCTCGCCGCCTTTAAGGAAGTGGAACCCTCCGAAATGTGGACTGAGGGACAAGCGGCTGAACTCGTCAAATTCTTTCTACGCGCACAGGCAGATCTTGCGTTTGTTGCAGAGCACAATGGCAAAATCGTGGGTGGCATATGCGGACTCGCAAAACCATGGTGGGATGGGGTTCACCTGGTTCAGACGGAAATATTTTTGGATCCCTCCGCACAACGGAAGGGAATCGGCACTCGCCTTTTCTTACATTATCTGGAGGAGGCTGCTCGCCTTTACAATGCTACCAACATGGAGGCAATCACCTTCAGAGGATTGGAGTTTCCATCGTCTTGGTACGTCGAGCTCGGCTTCAAGGATAAAGCAGACTGGAAGATCATTTTCGGCGACGTACAAGCAGTAACCCGCAAGCTGAAATCGGGGGCAGACCGAGCGATAACAAACCAAAGCAACTTAGCCGTCGAGTAGTATCACCAAAAGTGATATCCTTTGCGGCAAGTTGTTTGAAACGTTATCCCGATTAGGTCACACAGCTCCACTTTTAAGCATATCCACAATACAGTCGTTTAATTTTTATTAAATGAGAGGGTAGTATGGTGATAGGAGCAGAATGGCCGAGAGAATGGACAAAGGGCAAGGCGCGTGAAGATAGAGACGCTAGAGAGGAGCAGAGGCAAGCGCAACGCAATGAAGACATTGCTACAGATGTGGGTCGCCTATTGGGTCTACTTAATCGTGGGGAGGAGTCGGAGTTGACACCTCACATCGAAAAACTGGCTCTGTCTCTTGCCGGTTACACAGCCCCTGAAAGGTTAATGATAGGAGAAAGGCACTTTCCAGCAGAATTGAAGCTGGCAGCTATTGAGCTGAAGGAAGCTTGCAGGAAACATGCCGTGCCCGAGGACGTGCAATTTGCTGCTGAAAAGTTCTTTGTTTGTTGCAGCAAGCATATAAAAAATTTTAGAGAAATTATCGACGCTAGGTTGGAAACATCTAATGCAAGTTAGGTGCAATATGCTCATCAGCTGATTCGTGCCGGTGAACAACGCAGTTTTGTAGAGGACTGTCCGTGACTAGCGTGCAAAAAGGGAGAACAATTCAAGGCAGCCGGATCGCCTTGCGCTTGCGCTCCAGGCGTCCGCTGCTCGAGACGTTATCCCTCACCATCATTTTATACCGATGACAATCGAGATACTAATCGCTGACAAGGACCCTCTAATCAAAGACCTCTCCAGCCAACTGAGAGAGCTGGCAGAGGCTGCCGTGAATTGGACACAGAGGCGTATCCCACTTTCTGACGTGAGCGTCGTTATCTATCGTGATCCAATGGGAGTAATACCAGAAACTGGCGTCGGGGGATTCTCCCCTTCAGCTCATGTCGCGACGATTGCGGTTGATCCAGCCAATCCTTTCTTCGGGGGGCGAATGGTGACGGAGGTGCCAGCGACGATAATTCATGAACTTCATCACTGCTCAAGATGGGCGGGGCCAGGATACGGGCGCACCTTGCTCGAAGCTCTCGTCTCAGAGGGTCTTGCGCAGCATTTTGAAGCCGATTTTAGGGGAGGAGTCGCGCCGTTTTACGCTTCGTCGTTGAGTCCCGCGGATTTGGAATCGCTATCTCTGCGAGCAATCCAAGAGTTTGATAGCCAGGATTACTCACATAGCGATTGGTTCTTTGGATCGGTCAGTAAAAACATTCCTAAGCGGAGTGGATATGCGATCGGATTTAATTTGGTCGGCAAGTTTTTACGAGCGCACCAGAGTGATGCCGCATGCTACCATCAGGAGTCCGCAGAGAGCTTTCGATCTTACTCCCGCAAATCTTAAACAAAAGAGGCTTACGCGGCTAATAAATCTCCTAACCGCGCAATAAGCTATCGACTAATATATCCTCGTCGATACTTTCCCAGTGAATACCTACCCCACCGCCAATGAGTCTCCACCCTTTTCTTTGTTTGGCAGTAGCCTTGCGCAGCCTCTCCGACCACTCAAGTGGCATACGAATTTCCCGACCGTCAGAAAGCATGACAACTAGGGAGCTTTTGGTGAAGGAGACATCCTCTACGAGGGGCTCGAATGACAGTTTTCTATTCAGCGAAGAACTCATGCCACCTCATCTCAAATAGCCCACGGTGCTTCTCTATCATACCACGGATTCTTCCAAGGTCCGTAGCACTAAATCCTTTGCTTTTAGCCAGTCTGATCGGTTTTAACCAGAATTTCGCGTACGCATCATCCTTTTCAACATGAATATGCACAGGTTCACCCCGGTCGAGCGAAACAAAAAAGAAGCGGAATCCCCTGAGGATGAGTACGGTGGGCATTGTCCACATAATATCAATAGGATAACAATTGAATCAACCCGAGAACTCGCCCTAACGGGGAGTTCCGGGTTATTGTAAGGGTTATGCCTCAAAGATCGATCGACACAAATCAAACACCAATCAAACAGCTTCAGGCGGATCTTCAAAGCCTTGGAATCCACGCGGGCGATACCCTCATGGTGCACGCATCCATTCGGGGTGTCGGTCCGGTTGAGGAGCGCGGGCAGGGAGTTCTCTCGGCGCTTCTAGGTGTTTTGGGTCTCGAAGGCACTCTGATGGCATACGCTGACTTCGAGCCAACATCGGAGGTCCCCTACTTCGATATAAAGCGCAGTCCGGCTCGGCCAGATTATGGCGTGTTCGCTGAGTTGGTGCGGACATATCCCGGCGCGGTGCGGTCGGCAAACCCAGGAGCATCGATGGTCGCCATCGGAGCGAAGGCGCGGTTGTTGTGCGAGGAGCACTCCTTAGATTACGGATACGGTCCGGGCGGCCCACTCGGAAAGCTAGTGTCAGCTCGCGGGAAGGTGCTGTTGCTCGGTTCTGATCTAGATCAAGTTACCTTGCTCCATCTTGCAGAACATCTAGCGGATATTCCCGATAAACGCGTAGTTAGACGGCCCCTGAACGTGATGCATGATGACGGATCTATTGAGTCAGTCATGATCGAAGAATTTGACACCTCGAATCCGGTAGCTTCTTCCATGCCGGAGAAGGTTTTTGCCTCTATTGTCGGAAGCTTCCTTGCAACAGGCGCAGCCTCAAGTGGTCGGGTGGGTCAAGCGTTGAGTTACCTACTACCAGCGGAGGAGCTTGTATCCTACGCAGTATCAGTAATTGAGCGAGATTACGGACGAAGTTTGTAGGACTCAAACTTTGTGGCGAGCTCCGTTCGCTATGCCTACGTACTATCTGCCGTGACGAGCCTGCTCAAATATGCTTAACTAGCTGATATGCCGATAATCTCGACTTTCTTTGGAATCATCATCCGTATGTACTATTGGGATTCATCCTCCCCCTCATTTTCATGTAGAGTTTCAGGGCGAAAAAGCAAGCTTTACCTTTGACGGGGAGCTGTTAGCCGGAACCTTGACGTCCAAGACAGCACGAAAACTGATTCGCGATTGGGCAAAGCGACATAAGCTTGAACTTATGATAAACTGGAAGAATATCGAGAGGGGCAAAGCGCTCAACCGTATCGAGCCTTTGGAGTAAAGCAATGAAATACTTACCTCAGGTTATATCCGCAAAATACGTGAAAGACTTCGTGGTTCACACGGTCTTTGACGATGGCACTGAAAAGAACATCGACATCTCAAAATGGTTCAAGGGTCCAGTATTTGAGCCACTCCGGAATAGGAGGAACTTTAAAAAATTTTTCATCGAGGCGGGAACTCTAGCTTGGCCAAACGGAGTAGATATCGCTCCGGAGGCGTTGTATACGGCGAGAGATGCGTTATCCGCGCATAACAAGTTAGTGGAGCGGAGACGTAGACGCCCCGCTCACTGAAACGTTATCCTTCTTGCAAGACTTGCACATGACCCAGCAGATACAGGGCTTCATAGTTATTCTCGGATCGCCAAACGATGAGGCCGGAAATCTCTCGGAGATGGGCCAGGGGCGCTTGCGCCTCGGCTTCGAGACGTATCGGAATTTAGCAGCACAGGGTTACCGTCTATTGTTGACCGGCGGGTATGGGGAGCACTTCAATACAACATCTCAGCCGAACGCGTACTACGCCCAAAGACTCTTGTTAGATATGGGAGTTGCAGCTGAGCATATCCTAGAGCTTGCCGAGAGCCGAAATACTGTCGATGACGCGCTGAAGTCTCGACCAATCGTTGATAAATACGGCGGGGACCACCTAATAATAGTTTCGTCTGATTTTCATCTCGGGCGAGTTCAGTTCGTGTTCGAGCGGGTTTTCCCCGATAAGCGGGTTGAATTTCTCGGGGCGCCTTATCTTGAGTCTCGGGCCCCAGCGGAGCGAGAGCGGCTGGTAGCTCACGAGGCTCGGGAACTGAAAAGCCTCCAGGAACGTGGAGAATCAATTGTGGGCGGTGCTTTGAGACTTGACTCCTGGAAGCGCTCGGTCAAATCGATTGAGGTATAGGGATACCAATCATCCCCCTTCTACCGCTTTAGCGCCTGCGCACTGAAACATGATTAACCTAACTCTAGAATCCGAGGCGCCTTTTCCGAGGTTCCGGTGGCTGCTCAAGTTTTGCTAGCGCAAATCTAATTTCTTGAAGCTCCTCGGCATGCTCGGAAAATCCTTTGGCAACCCTCTGCTCCAACATCTGCAACCGGGCTTTGAGGTCTTTGTGTTCCTGCGCGATCGCTTTTAGTCTAACAAACACTCTGACTATCATTATGCTCGCATCAATGGCGACATCACTATTCAGTACATTAGCCGCCATTACTGCGCCATATTCGGTGAAGAATCGAGGTGGTTTTCTTCTCCCACCGTGTCGAGAACTTGATATCGCATTTTGCGATATCAAGTCTTTAAACTCCTGGAAGGACAGTGAAAACATGAAGTCACTCGGGAATCGGCGAAGATTTCGAGTAACCTGTTCATTGAGACGCATCGTGCTGACCCCATATAACTGGGCTAGGTCACTATCGAGGATGACGCGTTGGCTGTTGATAGTTATGATTTTTGATTCAATTTTGTGTTCCACACATACGTAATCGTGAAAAACGATTGAAAGTTTCTCCTTTAATAGTGGATAACAATTAAATCCTGCGGGCGCTTGCAGCGCCGCAGATTTTCGCCGTTAGCCCACTAATAAAGTCTCTATGAGCAACCCAACCTCCCAACAGGATTCCATCGGTCTGATTGAGCTCCAAGCGCGCCTCTCTGCGGTTGAGAGCGAGCTTGCCGCCATACGCAATCGCAATCATCGAGTTGAGTCTAATAAGGCTTGGGAGACAAGCCGTGTTCGGCTCTTCGCCATCACCGCCATTACTTATGTGACTATGGTCTTAGTGTTCCTAGCACTCGACTCCAATCGCCCGTTGATCGATGCGCTGATACCGACCACGGGATTTTTGCTCTCCACGTTGTCGCTCTCGTTTCTCCGAGCGCGTTGGGGATATCGGGCATCCCGATAATTCTAAAATCCGATTCTTCTCTTGGGTGGCACCGGTGTCGCTTCGCTCATTAGCTGCCGGATCGCGTCGAAAACGACCTTGAATTGCGAATCATACTTTTGCTCGAGACGGTTCAATCGGCCGGTTAACTCTGCATTTGAGGCGACAAGTTGTCGAAGTTTGACAAACGCTCTTATGATCTCGATGTTTATCTCCACGGCACGCTCGCTCCGGAGTACGCTCGAGAGCATCGCGACGCCATGTTCCGTGAAGGCGTACGGAGCAGTGCGTCGTCCTCCTCGTCCCTTTGAGGTCACAATTTGTGACCTCAAAGCTGTAAACTCTTGAAAAGATAGCTGAAACATAAAATCAGGGGGAAAACGTCCAATGTTTCGTTGAACAGCTTGGACAAGAGCCTTGGTCTCAACGTCATAGAGCGCTGCTAAATCCTGATCCAGCATCACCCGCTCCTCTCGGATAATGTAAATGAGAGATTGAATTCGATCGGTCACGGTAGCTTCTCCAAATATGGGAGATATCGGGAGATCTAGGAAAATGTTTCGTGATAGGCTAACAAAGGTATCAAGCGGAGGCGAGAACGCCTCGCTCATAGCAACGTTATCCCCTTGAGCCCTGCCGTCAGGGCAACGTATTGTGTCGATATGCATCGACAGCTGGTCCCGATAATTTCCCTCATTCTCGCTTGCCTTCTGCCCATTCTCCGCTGCAGCGCGGAAAGCCGCGCGGAGGTTCTACACCTCGGAGCAACGGTGCCGCTTAGCGGCAATCTTGCTTCCTATGGAGAACAGATTCGCCATGGCATGGAGTTAGCGGCTGTGGACTTAAAGGCCGGGGGGACCGCAATCGCTTTGCACTTCGAGGACACTCCCATGAGTGGTCCTGGCGTTCTGTCGGCGTTCCGTCAGCTTAATGACACCCTGAAGGTTTCCGCTATCGCGGGTAATTTCTCGAATGTTGCGATGTTGACGATGGCACCTGTTCTCAGAAAATCCCATGTAGTGGCGATGCACACGGCCGCAATGGACGATGAAATCCTCGCGGCGGGACAGGGAGTTGTATTTTCGACTAATACTAGAGTGCGAGACGAGGCTGCGCGGATGGCAAAATACGCTTTTGACTCCGGCTTCCATCGGGTTGCAATAATTACTATTGAGACGAACTTTGGAGTCGAATATCGCAAGCATTTCAAGGCGGCGTTTGAGGTGCTCGGCGGCGACGTTGTGGCTGACGAGAGTTATCAGCTGGGCGATGTCGATTATCGCACACAGCTAACAAGGGTAAAGGCAGCAAAGCCTGACGCCATTTTTGCGGCTACCTTCGGGCACTTTCTTGGGCTGACCGTCCGACAAGCCCGAGAGCTTGGGGAGAAAGCACAGATTCTCTCTGTGTACGAAGCAGAGGACGATTCGGTTTTGGCGGCCGCTGGACCTCATGCCGATGGTTTGCGCTATTTTGTCAGCTACGACCCAAGTGGCACAGAAGCATCCTCTCGGGTGCGAAACCGTCTGGCCCAGCGATTAGGGAAGACCCCCTCGACCTTTTCACTTAACGCTTACGACGCCACGATTCTGTTGGCTAATGCTCTCATTTCTTGCAAAGGAGCGGGGCCGTGTGTTTCTGACTGGTTGCGCAGTGTCAAAGCGTATGAGGGTATCAGTGGAGTCTTCTCCATCGCTGCTGATGGCGCCGCCGAACGCTCGTTCCACCTACGAGAGATTCGAGAGGGGCGATTTAGCTCGGCGGAAGCAGGCGGGCCTAGGTAGCACTAAGAGGCCGATGAGGGCCGCTCGCAAGCATCTCGAGTGCACGTAAAATTCAAGATTGCTTAAGTGTGCCATATATGACACGCCTGGCCTATGCAAAGGAATTCGCACTGCAGAGTTTGAGATTTGGCTATCAAGCGAGTCCGCCAAAATTCCAGCGCTAGTGGAATCGCATGTATTTCGAATCGAGCGCTACGACCACCTTGGCGTTGCAAAGTATCTTGGTGAATCTGCCCCCGATGTGTTGATCAAGAGTTAGGCAACTGGAGTGTCTCCACTAAGTAAGTGTACAGTGGAGGTACTATGGAGAGTAAACGACGCAGATTCGGTAAGGAGTTCAAGCGGGAGGCTATACGGCTGGTGGAAGCCGGCGGTCGGAGCGCGATGGATGTAGCTGAGAGCCTGGGGATCGATCCGTCCCTGTTATCCAAATGGATGAAATCTCATCGGGAGGAAGGCGAGGAAGCCTTTCGTGGGCACGGCAAGCGCACGGCGGTAGAAGAAGAGATCTGGCGCCTCAAGCAAAGGAATAGAGCGCTAGAGCAGGAGCTTGAGTTCCTAAAAAAAGTGAGCCGGTACTTTGCCAAGGACCCGAAGTAAAGTATCGGCACATTCGTGAGCTGGGGGGTCAGTTTAACCTATCGATGATGTGTCGTGCCCTTGGGGTTACTCCTCAGGGGTATCACCAGTGGTTTATGCGCAGTGCTAGGCGCGACAAGCGGCGCCAGGCTGAGCAGAAGCTGGTCGATGTCATCAAGCAGGTACACGATGAGAGCTTTTGCACCTACGGGCGTATACGCGTGCGTAGAGAGCTGCGAGATCAGGGGATTATTGTGGGAGAGAAGCGGATTGGCGACTTGATGCAGCAGCAGGGACTGCGAGCCAAGGCAGGCAAGAAGTTTCGAGCAACCACGAACTCAGCGCATTCAAAGCCTGTAGCTGAGAACACGCTGAATCGAGAGTTTGCAGCGACCGCTCCGAATCAGAAGTGGGTGGGAGATATCACCTACATCTGGACTATGGAGGGGTGGTTGTATCTTGCTGTGGTAATCGATCTGTTTAGTCGTAGAGTTGTTGGCTGGTCGCTCAGCTCACGGATGACCACGGACCTTGTGTGTAATGCGCTTACGATGGCGGTTGCCGCACGAGGCAAGGTGGCGGATATCTTGTGCCATTTCGACCGCGGAAGTCAGTACGCGAGTGACATCTTTCAATCGCTCTTGAAGCGATACGGATTCACGTGCAGTATGAGCCGCAAGGGCAACTGCTGGGATAATGCAGTTGCTGAGAGTTTCTTTCATTCGTTGAAGATTGAAGCCATCTATGGCGAGCTTTTTCGAACGAGAGATGAGGCACGCAGTGCAGTTTTTAACTGGATTGAGTGTTTTTATAACCCGAAACGGAGACACTCCGCGTTGGGCTACGTGTCGCCTGCCGTGTTTGAGAGAGAGCCTCTCAAGCTTCCGGAGGCAGCATGAAGAGCCAACGAGAGTTATCCATAATTGGCGCGTGCGGGGGGTATTCAAAAACCTCCGCTAAGCACGCGCCGGTTGTAGGTAACTCGGTGCTTAACTTACTCATCAATATTTGGGGATCAGGATCATGGCGAGGGGCTATCTGAGCTTCGTTGGAAGAATGGAATTAGAGTGTACTTCGCCGGAGTTGGTCAACGAGTTGTTCTGCTCATTCGTAGCGGAGGAAAAAGTGCCTAAAAAAACGATATCAAAAAAGCGAGATCTCTCCTTAAGCGATACTCCGATTCGCCGACTTAAGGCAGGTGCGGGAACGGTCAGGACGAGCAGTGCCAAGCGACTGCAGGATCAAGAGCTGGTTTTTCGCGCATTTTGGCAGTGTCTTGTTGATAAAGATATCGAATCTTTCAAGGACATACTGCGTTGTCACTTGGATGCGGTACATAAGGGGTCATTAGCCAAAAAGTCAAAGACTTCTCGTCGAACCCTGCACAGAATCCTCTCGCCAGAGGGAAATCCGACCCTGAAGAGCATATCAAACGTAATCCATGCTCTTTATGGATAACAAAAACATGTAGCAGGGGGCTGTCGCCCCTACTGATAAAGACGTTATACCGTGGTGCAAATATGAACTATCAAGTCACATCCAAGTTAGATAGCAACTCCGTGGAGTTGATTCAGGAACTATTCGGATGCGCTTGGTGGACAAAGGACCGGAATTCGGAATCCATCGAGAGAATGCTGCGAGGATCGGTATGCGTCGGGGTGCGTGAGCCCGGGGGAAAGCTGGTTGGCTTCGCTAGGGCCATCACTGATGGTGTCTTCAAAGCCATAGTAGTTGATGTCATCGTCGCGGTAGACCACCGAAGACAGGGAATTTGTAGACTGCTAATCGAGGCATTACTTGAGCACAGGGCGCTTTCCGAGGTTCGGGATTTTGAGCTTTATTGTCAGCCGGATCTGGTCGAGTTGTACAGGAAATGGGGCTTCCAGGAGTCGCCGAACGGCGTGACTTTTATGAGAGCGAGTAGGGCAGTATAACACGTTGGTGGTGTGGGATGGCCCTACGCACCCCACACTGGAACCGTTGTCTCGCGGGGGGGATTTTCAATGATCAAAGAGAATTGCATCATAGTAACGGGAGCTCCCGGGAGCGGAAAGTCAACAATTCTTCGATTACTGAGAGGGAAGGGCTACTCGTGTGTAGATGAGCCGGCTAGACAGATCATATCTGAGCAGCGAGCCATCCAAGGATTTGGGGTCAGCCAGAAGGACCCATCACTATTTGTGGAGCTGATGCTATCTCGGGCCATTTTACGGTACCAAGATATCGGCGACACGCCAGGTCCGGTGTTCTTTGATCGGGGAGTAGCCGACAATATTGCCTATGCTAGGTTATACGACCTCCCCTTCGAGCACGGATGGGCGGCAGCGGAGCTATATCGAAGTAACACTAAAGTATTTTTCGCTCCTAACTGGCGGGAGATCTATGCTACGGACGAAGAGCGAACTATGACATTCGAGGCTTCCGCCGCTATGGGAGAGAGTTTGAGAGGGATCTATCTGAAACTTGGCTATGAGGTTGTCGACTTACCTCTTTCGACACCCGAAGACAGGATCAAGTTCCTCATCGATAATTTGTCCCCAAGTATGATAGGTTAACGAGGTAGCAAAAGAGCACAAGGGAGCTTCGCCCTGTGGCGCATACGTGATCCGATGAGCAAATATGAATGACACCGGTCAGATTGAGGTTCCCGTTATAAATAGCGAGGTGACCTACCTTGAAATGGTCAAGGATCCGCAAGTACAACCGGCGGATCTGGGAAGGTTTTCGATGCGACGCATTGAGAATATGAGCGTAGCTGACTACATGGATATTTATAGAGAGGTTGGGCGAGATTACCTATGGAATTACCGACCGGGGCAGAGTGACGAGGAGATTGGAGCTATTCTGTCTTCACCTGCCACCTGGATCTACTTGCTATTTGAAGAGGGGCAAGCCGTCGGTATGGCCGAGCTAGATGCCAGCAATACCGACGATGTAGAGTTAGTTCATTTTGGGTTAATTCCGCGTTTTCTTAATCAAGGTATCGGCAAGTTATTCCTACAAAATATTATATTCCTTGTGTGGAAAACCGGTGTTCGCCGCATGTGGCTCAGTACCTGTGGGATGGACCATCCTAAAGCAATCCGCTTTTACGAGGCCGCGGGCTTTATTCCATTCAAAACAAAGATGGGTGAGTTTAAAGATTGGCGCTTTACTGGTTTCTACGACATGGCGGATGCGCCTCAAATCCCATACGGTGCAAAGGTATCCAAGGAACCCTCACAAAAGGGATAGCACGATATCCGAGCGGATCGCCGAGGCGTCCGCTCGCTGAAACGTTACATAGCTCTTGAGTAGCACTCTCCTGAATTGGCGATGTCTGTAGCCATCGCGTTATGGCGGTAGCCTCCCGCGTCCCCCGAAGTAAAAACCTAGGTAGTTGGTATTTGGATGCTTAGGGTTCTAGGTTCTTGGAGGGCGCGAAGCGCGGATGGGTTTAGGTGCTTTGGCGCTCATTCCGCAACTATCTTTCTCAGAGCCCGCGCAGATGGGAGGAGTACACCTATGTTTTTAAATCACGTGAGGTGAGGTTTTCGAGGCTCTCCGATCTGCTCCGAATAGGCTTTCGGGAGGCGATAACCTATCAAAGATCATGACATCCATAGCGACGATACATCCTTTATCTCGTTAAGCTAGCAGTAACGGTTCACGCCTCAGACCAAGCCCCTCAGCTATCGCCCAAAAGCTCCGGCCGAGAGTTGCAATACTGATGACCTGTTCGGTGCGAAACGTAGGATCCTCGCGATTTTATTTGTCCTTAAAACATCCATATCGAAGCTTTGGACGAGAAGTTGCGGCATCCTGGGATTGTTAACCAGGCGAATTCATGGGCTTGATTATATGAATTAAAAACACATCGAGAATAGCTTTTTACCGCGCGGTCTCTGAGAGAGTGTGTGAGGAGAGTGTGTGAGAAGTATGCGGGGGGTGAGAGGACGCGAAGAGTCGCAGAGACATAAAGCGTCGCGAGAGGTGGTGTGAAAACAACCTTAGGAATAACCTCTCGCGACAGGCAAATTTACATGGACATCACAAGTTTAAAAGCTTGAGAAGTAACCAAACCAAAGCGCCAAGTGGTAGTGTCACAGCCAACACCAACCCCCAAAAACTTTTGTCATACGACGATTGTTGTTGGGAATCATTTTCACTTTTAGGCTTCAGCTCTCCCGCCTCACGCTTCGAAGATTCCGAAGAAGCGCAAGAAGGTGAACCGCTAGAGCCCAAAGAGCCACTATAGCCTCCCCCGTATCCGGGAGGTGGACCATATGGTCCATATGGTCCATATGGACCATACGGTCCAATATCACGACGCCAAGGGTCGTCCCCGCCAAACGTACCACCGAACATAGCAAACCTCTCTTTCTGTGAAATGATGGTAACACCAGTCACGCTAGAAAACCCTTCCAACACCGAGCCTCTACGCGACAAAGCAGGGTTACCTCCTTTGTCGCTTAAGAGGACGCGCATCTACCCACACCATTTTGTAATCCATACGCGAGTCACGTGGCACAACACCGCCGCGACGAGCTTGAGACTCAGCAGCTATACTGCAGACGTTTGTGATAGTGAAGCAAAACTGCGACGCAATGAAACGTGCTCTGAATGCTCGCATGCACGTGGGATATTTAACTCTTCGAATCCGACAAGCATTCAGAGTGGTCGGCTGATTCGTCGAATCGATCCGCTTCTTTAGTAGCCGCGGTGTATCGGTTGGCAGCGGAGGTCGGTAGTCCGATTTTAGAGACAGTGGTGGCTGGAGTTCCCGTGATATTTGAGATTGCCTGCTGTCGGCTTGCTGTATTGAGGTCCTAGGTCGGTACAGGAGAGTATTCAGAAACGTCGATAGCGCTTGAGTAGGACAACGGTCTGGGTGTTAATTCCGGATATTCATCGAACCGCAGAGCGACTGTGCGAAAAAGCACACGTGGTGTCGCGATGAACTAGAAATAGGTATGGGTAGAAGAAAGCTCTGTGCGATCCAGGAGTCGGAGCGTGCTCCATTTCTGAATCGCGCAGAGGTTCGGTGTTCGAACCGGTTTTAGCGCTAGGTTTTAATCTCAAGATAGAAGGAGGTATCCCATGGGATACATGTCCGCCCTGATTTGGGGCAACAAGCAGTGTTCTGAACCGACTGATAGACCTCAAGAAAGCATTCGACTTCGAGATGCGCTTGAGCGAGAGCGACGTCAGAGAGAAAAAGCTCTGAAGTTGCAAAAGAAAGTAGAGAGAGCGCTTTCGAGCAATCCGGGTTGGATTTCCAAAATCGTGCCCTTGATATGTGGCGCTTTGCTGTTTCTGCCGCCGGCATCCCTTGTCGGTCTGGGATATGCGTCCATGACGCATATCAAGAGCGGAGAGGCAATCAATGCTTGGTCGCCCAACCTGATCGTTGGTGCGCTGCCCATGATTCTGACGATAGGCGCAACCTCCGCGTTCGCTGTTTGTCAACGTTGCGGGCTCGGGCTGACCTGTGGGTACCTAGCGTTCATGACGAGCGCACTGGTGCTTGTAGGTCCGGAAAAGGCTGTAGCTCTAGGATACATCTTTTTGCTTCCGCTCATGCTGTACGCAAGGGCGGATGACAAGGGATGGAAGTTGCTTGGAGTTCTCGCCGCTTTCTGGGTGTTGCTCGCCGCTGGAGCGGTGAGTAGCTATTTTGACCTGTTTCCGACAGTGGGGAACTGGCCCTTGTGGAGTCGACCCTTCGACGCCTTAGGGTCACTAACTCTGCCGGAGCCTGAAGGTGCTAGCCTTCTCCTTGCCGGAGTGTGGCTACTTGTGATTGCCGCGTGTGTCAAAGATCTCTTCACCATGACGGTGTTGCTGGTCTCGATGCCTATTGTGGTGTTCAGCTCCATGTTGTGCGCCAAGATCGGTGTGTCTGAGGAGACGGCCGCACTTTTGGCGCATGGCTCGCTGCGAGTGCTCTACGGAGGTCTTGTGGTAGTCATAGCGCACAGTGAGGTCGGAGGTACGTGGCGGATCTTGTTGGAGCGGAACCTGCCATCTGTTATCTGGCGAAACAAAGTTGCGCTTCTCGGCCTGGTCTTAATGATCGGTGTTGAGATGGCGAACGGTTTCGGGCTTTTTACTCTCTTGTGAGCTGTACGAGGTCGCGGGAGGGAAAGGTTTTTTCAAGAAACACCACCTCTCGCGATCTCTTTGATACAAGGGCAGCCGAAATGAGAGATCTGCTCAGAATCGGTTACAGAGGTAGTCAGTATAGGCTTTCTATTGCGTCTCTCGTCGGATATCGACCACTCGAACCGAGGAGGGGAATGCGCTCATCCGCCCAGCGATATCAACTACTTCGACGGACGTTACAATGTTGGATGTACGCTAGGGTAGGGCAGGCAATCAGTTCTATATCATCCAGCTCGCCGTGTTATCGCTTTGAATTTAAAAGAGTAATTTCCCGAACTATAAGCCCTGTCTCCACCGACAGGAGCGCAGCTTGTGTAGGGCTACGATCGCAGTAGACTAGAGTTAAACCTCCCGGCCCCATTTGGTAGTCGGCACATTCTAAAGAGAGAAAGTCCATGGAGATTCATTCCAATACGCATCGACACGAGCCACTTCCCGGTAATCAGGCGCTCAGCGAGCAGTACAAGCAGTTTAAGGCACTAGACCGAATTGAGCCGGCTCTCATTCAGCGCTCCTCGCAAGTGATTCTTAATTGTCCTATAGACATTCAGGCTTACTATGAGGAAAACGGCTCTCTGGAAGGTCTCAAAGCTCCTGGTATCGGTCCAAAAATAAAGAGTGACCTTCTAATGATTCTCAACGCCGGAATTACTAGTGCGTTGGAAAATAAAGCGAGGGCTCAAGTATCGGGCGATACCGTTGATTATTCTAGTGCGCCGGAGCTTGACCTCAGGAACTTGCGGCTCAATATTCAACGGGATCAGCGACGGCTGACGGAAGATTAGAAATTTTCACGACAGCATGTGCAGAGAGTAGACGGTGGAACTGGAAACTATCGAGACCGCTACATCTGTGCGGACCATATCAGCGGTTCGTGGTGCTTTGGTTGGGGTGTCGTTGCAACCCGAGCAGTTCCTACCACTGGCGCATGTAAGCGTATGGCATATTGTAGTATGAGTGTTGGCGGTCATCCGTTAGTGGAAAGCTAGCCCCGCGGCACGTGGAGTAGCTGCACGAGCGTTAACCTTGTATGACCTGAGATTTCGGGGGGCATAGATGCAACCAGTTGATATCGCGCTCTTTACTACCGGGGGGACCATTGATGGAGCCGACTCGGACCTCGGCACTTCACGCCCCGAAAGTGATGCTGCAAAGTGGTTGGGAGCACAGGGGGGCGTTACCTTAGTAGCCCATGCACTTTTCAATAAGGACTCGCGCCTGATCAGCGACGCCGATCGCGCACACATGGTTGCCCGCATACATGGCTGCAGCTCTCAGTTGGTGCTTGTCACTCACGGCACGTTCACTATCGCCGAGTCCGCGAAGACCCTCAAGAGAGCGCTTGGAGATACAACTAAGACTATTTTATTTGTCGGCGCTTGGAGGCCGTTCGGCAAAGTTGAATCGGACGCTCCCTCTCAGATGGAATTTGCTTTGGCGACCCTTCGGTATGGTTGCCCTGGCGTGTGGATTGCCATGGATGGACGGCTATGGGATCCTGACATCACCCAAAAGATAGAGGTGGAGGCAGGAGTGTTTATCTTGCGGGAGCTTCCACGATAAAACAGCCGAACGTTTTGGATAAGCGACCCCTTCACTGAAGTATCTACAATCTTTGCTAGTCATGTCGAGAAAAAATCTGATTATTGGTGGAGTACCACGCTCGGGCAAGACCACGCTCTGCAAGCGCCTCGCGAACGACGCACGGTTGTCGCACGTATCCCTTGATGCACTGGTGCATGCTTTTGAAAAAGCTTTCCCTACAATCGGAATTTCGAACGATGCGACCGACTATAATGATCTGTGCGCGCTCATCAAACCATTTCTCTTCGAGCATCTTCATTCGCTTTCTAACTTTGGAATTCCATTTGTCTTAGATGGATATTATGTGCGGCCTCAGGATTTAGTGGAGCTACAAACGAAAGAGGGTTTTCAGGCCGTTTTTATTGGCTATCCGTGCGCGGACCCACACGAGCGCTTACAGCTTTTAAGGAGTACAGAGCACGATTCGGATTGGACGAAGTTATTTTCGGACGAGGTCCTTATCTCCAAAATCGAAGGCTTTATTCGAGCAAGTGCAAGGTTAAAGGAGTGGTGCGAGAGTGCCGGTGTCATGTTCATTGACGTGAGCCATGATTGGGACGAAAGGCTTGAGGCCCTCTTCCAACGTTTCATGGCAAAGATGTAGCCAAGATAAACCCGTTCACGATCGAGACGCAGTGGTCCCTGCTCGAGCGGAAAAAAGATCCCTGATGCTTGACGTGCGAGTGGGTGAGGGGAGTGAGGCCCCCAAGCTATAAGGATCTGCTCCTCATGTTCTGTGTAACAAAAAGGCGTTGCCGATCGTGCTGCGGCTGAAATCAGGGATCCCAGTTAGTGCCTCACTCATGTCACATCTTAAGTGGGTTCTCCCCACTGAGATTTATGAGAGGGGCAGCTCAGCTTTGCTCGGCTCTCTTTCCGTTTATCCGCGATTGGGTAGGAACGAGACGAGTCGCAAGCCTTGATCCACTACGGCAAAAGAGGCCTTTCCAGGCTCCACTTTCAGGAGCGCTACATCGAAGAGTGAATTCTCGGATTGGCGAGTATGAACGACGGTTCGTTTCCAGTTTGCGGCCGAGCTGTAGACGTGAAGTGCTTTGTTTCCGAGAGCCGCCACATACGTTTTGCCGTCGATTGAAAGATCGAGGAGTTTTGAGAAGCCGTACTGGGTTGCATCGAGATCTACGACGGTAGATGTGAAGGTGCCTTGTGCGGAATTGCGCTTAGCGAGAGCGAGTCTGGCCTGCGCTGATTGACCATAGTTCTGATGCCATCCGTCTGCTAGGAGGAGATCTGGATTAGCTGGGTCTCCTAACAAAAGCACCGCTCGAACGCCGCGATGGGTAGGGACCTCATGTCGTATTCCAGCGAGGTACACGGTGAGATCTCCATCTTGCTCCGGTGCATCACCATAAGGGCGTCCAATTGCAACGGTATCTCCCTCTACATCCACGGCATCCCCGAGGCGCATCGAGAACTTCTCTGTGAAGGTCCACGGCGTAGAGCTAGAGGGGATGAAGTAACCTGTTTTCGTGATGTATTTTGAGTCAAAGAAGGTGAACCATAGACGGTTGCCGGCGCGTTTTAAGAGTGTAACTTGAGAGCGTTCTCCCGGTTTTTCGAATACTACTTTCGAGGTTGTGCCATCTTTCGAGAACCACCGCAGCCTAATTGGGGCATCAAGTGAACCTCTTCCATATCCGCTCGCCACGAGATAGCCACCATCAAAATCGATAACTCTCCATACCGCTTGTTCGGCGGCTAGTCGCCGGGTTTCCGAGAGAGCTCCGTTTTGCAGTTCAAAGAACCTCAAGACCTTTGCAACGGGATCATAGCCTGCAACTCCTCCCTCTACGGAATGAACACTCACGATACTTTTCAGCGGGTCGGCAGAGTCGGCGCATGCGACCATTGGGCATGTGAGCAAGGTGGTGACGAAGAGCAAGAGCCGAAGCAGAGGCATGCTGTGCATTCCTAGATCAAGAGACATCTCAATATCTTACTAATCCCCACCGCCTGGTACAACCCAACTCGTCGACGTTCGATTGATATTTCCGATCCTCCGCCCCTTCACGGTCCCTCCTCTCTAATTGGGGCCCAGATCTAGGTCCGGTCCCTCCGAGTCCACCTGGTACAACCCAACTTTTACCTCCAAATGACGCAACATCCTTCGAGAATCGTCGAATCATCCCTTGTATGAGAAATAGACGGATGCTGCGCAGCAGAAAGATGATCGACCTATGTTTCCGAAGCCTTCAGGGCCTACCGCTACCGGCCCGAGGTCTCACAACGCTCCTGATTGAAAGTATCATGGCGCGACTCCTCAGAACCGAGGATGTAATCGTTTGTGGCTACGTATGGATGAGCAATCACGTGCACATGCAGCTGTTTTCCCTGGATTGCAGTGCGCTAACGGCCTTTCATGGAGGACTTAAAAAGTCTCTCACCGATTTTCTTAAACGGCTATTAGCGCTGCCCCGTCTGCGATTGTGGGAAGCGGAAACTACCCTCGGCGAAGTACTCGATCTTCAAGCTGCAATAGACCGAATCGTATACGCCTATCTCAATCCCGTACGAGCAGGACTAGTGCGCTCCATAGACGATTACCAAGGGTGTAATACGTGGAAAGAGTTCCTCTCAGCTACTCCTTCTCTTAATTACTGTGTTGAGAAGGAGGTTCCCTGGATAAATGCTCCGGATATTCAGCCCCTATCTCGGGAAAATCCATCTGTCTCGGAAGAGATAAGGATTTGCGCCTTCTTGCGACAAAAGGCAGCTAAACGGCGAACGCACACGTGGCGGATCTATCCATTCAAGTGGCTGGAGGCATTTAATATTTCTTCTCCCGACGCTATCGAGCGAATCAGACGGGAAATAGTCTCTCGAGTACGAGCGGAGGAGGAAAGTCTTGCATCATCAAAACCGATCACTGTTCAGCGTCAGGGGTACATAGTCACGAATGCTTACGTTCCCTCTACAAAAAGCCGCAAAGTTTTTATGTATGGTTCCACCAAAGAGATTCGGATTGCCCATTTGAATCTTTTTAAATGGTTCGTTGGTTGCTGCAGAAGATGCTACGACATGTTCAAGCAAGGGGTGAAGGAGATTCCCTGGCCCCCGGAATGTTTCATTCCACCTGCGCCGCGGCTTTGTAATCCTATCTAGCGCGGCCTCTTTAATCCTTGCCATTCAAAAGCTTTGAAAAGAGGTGCTAGCTTCATTCCAACTCAAACAGAGATGGCGCGTAGCTTTCCTGATTTTTGCATGCTGAACATGGCTGGTTGATGAGGGGGGAGAGCTTAGGATGATTCTTCAAGAGCATAGCCTCGCCTAAAATATAAAAAACAAGCAGTACTACCGAAAGTCAGAGAGGGTAACATGAGGGGAGCCCCACTTTTGAAGGCCCTGCCGTCAGGCGGGTTAAGTCGTGGGGGAGCGAGTTACTACCAACCAAGCCGCAGTTGGGTTGTACCAGGTTAGGTACCAGGTTAGACCCAGGCTAGATGACTCTTTGTATTCTCACGGGGCCTTGGGTTAAATGTAGGACCTACTCGAGTTGCCCTGTACCAGTTGGAAGGCCCTGTGCCAGTTGGAAGTTGCTGTAAAAACAGGGGGTTGAGGGGGTTGGTCGAACGGCGGCTGGTGCTTGCCACGAAGATGGCTGGGCTTGCTCATGTGGAAGCCGTGGAAAATTTACTTCGATAAGAAAAGGGCTCGCGCTACTATCGTACGACGGGGCCGGGAATGCCCTACCTAAGGAGTGCGTGATGGTGTCATCCATGCTTAGTACAGCGAGAGGCGAATTACCAAAAACATCTGCCTTTGATCTTAGCGCAGCAACCAACGTAAAACTTGAAGATATCTGGTCGGAGCCAGCTCTTCAACTACAGCACGGCGAGCTCTGGATCTCGTATCCTTTTGAGGAGCGCTACGATGGGCTCGATCACAAGTCCCGTCATCCTGACTTGGCAACCGTCGCCAAAACTCAAATTGACCTCCACCTTACCTCGATAGTCGACCAGGCTGTAAGTTTTGGTATGAGGGACTTCACCGTTAGATGGGCGGCGGGGGAATTACTGACAAATGCCACCCAGTACGGCGCTTTGAGCGAGATGAATGCCGCAGCGGGGCTTATTCGCTTGGAGTGGCGGCTCGATCGGGATGAGACCGGTCCGATGTTCGCTGTCGCGGTGGCCAATCCGTGTATCCGTCTCTTTGACCCCAGTCGGTTCGCCCGAATGGAATCCGTAGACTTCTTCGCGATGGAGAACTCCTCGACTAACGGGCATCTCTTCACAATCGGTTTGCTATCCTATCTCAAAGAGAACACCAAACTTACCTATTTGTGGGAGATGGCGAATGGCGAGCGGATGAAGCTCACCATGGAGAGGATCCCTGAGGATGCTCCCGATCGTCCTGCCAACTACGATGAACTCATGAAGCCGACCCGGGTAGAGGTGTTTAAATTCGACCCCTCCAATCAACCGATCCCGTATTCCTTTGAGGAGTTTCAGCAGGACGTTGCCAACGGAGTAGGAACGGAGTCCGTGACAATATCGTGTGTTGTCTCGGACGGCGAAAATCCTCGCGACGCCTAGTTCGCCTTCTGTGGACTTTTTGGGAGAAGGCGGTCGCTTTCTCTTTCGTAACGAGGTCTCAGAAAATCAGATGAGAACCGAGACGGCGATTCCTTGCGGCTTTTTGAGAGAGAACGAGGAGTTGGGACCATTGTGGACCTACGCCTCGTGATACGCTGCTGGGAGTTCCTTGGGCTCGAAGCCCCTTTGATCCAAAGCCCATCCTGATGTACCCTTCCCCAACCCCACGCCAGGGCTCTTTCACCCACTGATTCGAGGTCTTATGGCAATCATCATCGACGATATCTCCCACACATTTCACGAATACCTGCTCCTGCCGGGGCTCACCACTCAGCAGCATGTACCTCAGAACGTCTCTCTGAAGACCCCTATACAGCGGTACCGTCCGGGGAAAGAGGAGATGAAGGCGCACCTCAACGTCCCGTTCGTTTCGGCGGCGATGCAAGCAGTTTCGGGGCCTGAGCTCGCTATCGCTCTCGCACGAAAAGGAGGAAGCGCCTTTATATTCTGCTCGCAGTCGATTGAGTCTCAGGCGCGGATGGTTAAAGAGGTCAAAGAGCACAAAGCTGGCTTCGTCGAGTCCGATTCAAATTTAGCTCCAACCGCGACCCTGGAGGATGCTCTCAAACTTCGTCGTCGCACCGGTCACTCAACGATAGCAATTACCGAGAACGGAGAGCGTAACTCGAAGCTTCTCGGAATTCTTACGAGTAAGGACTTCTGGGAATACAAGGACGATCTCTCCCAGTGTGTGAAGGGGTTCTATACCCCACTCGAAAGACTTGTTCTCGCAGAGGAGGGGGTGAGCCTTCAAGAAGCCACGAACTTATTGTGGAAGAATAAGAAGGAGTGCCTCCCAATCGTTGATAAGAACGGTAATTTAAAATCTCTCGTCTTCCGCAAGGATTACTACGACCATCACTCCTATCCTGATGAACTGACCGATGGCCGTAAGCGCCTCTTTGTCGGCGCAGCGCTCAATACCTACGATTATATGGAGCGAACGGCCGCCCTTATCGAGGCCGGCGTTGATTGTGTATGTCTCGACTCCTCTGATGGCTACAGCGAGTGGCAAGCAAAGGCTGCGGTAGAGCTCCGAAAAAGGTATGGAAACTCGCTCGTTATTGGAGGGGGAAATATCGTGTCAGCCGATGCGTTCCGCTACATGGCTGAGCGCGCAGAGGTGGACTTCGTGAAGGTTGGAATCGGCGGTGGTTCGATCTGCATTACCCGTGAACAGAAGGGGATCGGGCGTGGTCAGGCGAGCGCTGTTATGGATGTAGCGAAGGCTCGTGATGAGTACCTCAAGCAAACCGGTACCTATATTCCGATCTGTTCTGATGGAGGCCTTAACTCAGATACCCAGATGATCGTTGCTCTCGCGATGGGCGCTGATTTCGTGATGATGGGCAAATACTTTGCCATGACCGAGGAGAGCCCAACGGCCAAGATAAGCTATCGCGGACGTCTCTATAAGCCGTATTGGGGAGAAGGCTCAAATCGAGCGCGTAACTGGCAGCGATACAAGCAGAGCGATGCTGCTCACCTTATTTTTGAGGAAGGTGTTGACGCATACGTGCCGTATAGCGGACCGCTCTCGGACAAAGTTGATGTCTCTTTGGTGAAGCTCAAATCGACCATGTGCAACGTTGGCGTGTTGTCGGTTAAAGAGTTCCACGAGAAGGCTCGCCTCACCAGGGTCTCCGAGATGACCGTTGTTGAGGGGGGCACCTCAACCGTTGAGATGCTCGATCGGATGAAGCCAAACGAGGACTAGAAGACGATGTGGTTCTCTCGCGAACAGTTCGCGCTCTGCTCAGAGGCGAAGCAGTGGGGGCTTGAACCCCGCTTTGAGCCGGGCGACATCGTAGCTCGTGGTTTTGCGGACCTTGGATTTGAGGAATTTCAAGTTCTGCCGAGCTCAAAGCTCTTATCTCTCACAGCGGGCACAGTCAGTGCGTTGCCTACCGAGCACGTCCACCACTTCTTCTGGATCCCTTCGGTAGACGAGATAGTCGAAATCCTTGAGCGTCGAGGAGTGCCGTGTGTCGCGTGTCGTCGAGTCGACCAGCGTGAGTGGATGGTAGAGGCGCAATACAGTGATGAACTTGAGGTGCATCAGCACAGCTCGCTCCATCAAGCGCTCCTCTTGACCTTAGTTGGCGTTCTTCGCAAGTCGTTTAAGAAGGGGTAACCTAGCGCCATGCAAACCTCTCCTATCATCCTCGCTTCATCATCACCTCGACGCAAAGAGCTGCTCTCACAGGCAGGAGTCTCCTTCGCTGTCGTCGTGTCCGGTTGTGATGAGACCCCGGTTCCTGGTGAATCCGCGCAAGAGATGGTTGAGCGGCTTGCGGTTATAAAGGCGGCTGTGGTGGCTGACCAGCATCCGAACGCGTATGTGATCGGAGCTGACACGACGGTTTGTATCGATGGTGAAGTTCTTGGAAAGCCTGAATCCTTCGACGAGGCCTGCTCGATGTTGCGCAAGATTCAGGGACGAACCCACGAGGTGCTCGGAGGGATTGCTATTATCAACCGTTCTCAAGGGCTTGAAGAGAGATGGTCTCATTCTACACGGGTCACGATGGCGCCGATGAATGAGGAGGTTATCGCTCGTTACGTTCGGTCGGGCGAGCCGATGGATAAGGCCGGATCGTACGCCATTCAGGGGCTTGGGCTGCAGTTCGTGGAAAGCGTCGAGGGGTCTTACTCTAACGTGGTGGGTCTCAATATTTCAGCGCTGATGGTTAAACTCATAGCGCTTGGAGCTCATCGGGAGCAGGGGGCGTAAGTGTCGATAGAGGCACGATTGCAGGAGGTGCTACAAAAGCTCAAAGGCGCTGCCACAAAGATGGGGCGCAATCCCGCTCACGTGACCCTGGTAGCGGTTAGCAAAACAAAGACCGTAGCAGCGATGCGAGAATATGCGCACGCAGCAGCGCAGCTCTCGTTGCCGGTTGTGTACGGCGAAAACTACCTCCAAGAGATTAAAGAGAAGCAGCCCCACCTCACCGTAGGAAGTGAGCTGCACATGATCGGCCCCCTTCAGAGCAACAAGGTACGCGATGCGGTGCGACTGTGTGACATGATTCAGTCAGTGCATTCAGTAAAGATTTTGGAGTTGACCGCTAAGGAGGCAGCTCGGATCGGTAAGCGCCAGCGCATTCTCTTGCAGGTTAATATCGGTCAGGACGAGAAGAAAAGCGGATTTGCACCGGAGGATCTGATGGAGGGTCTCACCATATGCGAGAGACATTCGAACGATCTGCGACTCGAGGGCCTCATGACAATCCTCCCGTACGACGAAGACCCAGAGGTGAGTCGCCCCCATTTCAAAGCGATGTCTGAACTGAGAACGCGCCTCATCGAACAGGGGCGAGCGGCGCTCTTTCATAACAATACTGTCCGCCTCAGTATGGGAATGTCGGAGGACTTCGTTGTCGCGATTGAGGAGGGGGCAGACATGGTTCGGGTTGGAACCGCACTCTTTGGGGAACGCAGCTAGAAAAGCAGTTACGCAGTAAGGAGAATGGATGATATTTCAGCGGAGGCATCCTACCACCTCTTGCTCTCCCTGCGCGGAAAAAAATAATCCAACACGTTTTCATCACATTCTCTCACGCAGCGCGCGAAGGTTCGGAGCGGTGTGAGGGAAATAAGATATTTCAGGAGCGGTTCGGTGTGGTGCGCGTATAGCGTATCACCGACTTTTTGCCACCCACCATCTCCTGCACAGTCCCCACATAAACCTCTGCTGACCGCTGTTGGCTCCCGTGACTGACGGGTAAGCACACCCGCGGTGCTTCTACGCTCGATCATCCGCTTTCGAGCGATATCAGAACGCTTTTCAGCTACTTATAGAGACTCATCGATTCGCCTGGTGAGGAGCTGTTCCACCCGATCGCCGTACTATTTGATTTGGAATTCTGACGCTGTATACTGGAGGCCTTCCCAGGGGTGTGTGGTCACCCCCACCAGGAGTCTTCATCACATATGTCCCAGGGGCGCAAATCCGCTGAGTTCTTTTCAGAGTGTCAGAGTCTCTTCCCGGGAGGGGTAAATTCCCCAGTTCGTTCGTGGCGGTCCGTTGGAGGAGAGCCCTTTATCGTTGATAGAGGCGAGGGACCATACCTCATTGACCTCGATGGCAAGCGCTACATCGAGTACCTCAACAGTTGGGGGCCACTCGTTTTGGGTCACGCTCCATCCGTAGTCATCGAAGCCGTAACTGAACAACTAGCCAAAGGTTGGAGCTACGGAGCTCCAGCTGAGCCGGAGTATTTGTTAGCGAGAGCTATTCAGCGGCACGTCCCCGCCCTTGAGATGATGCGCTTTACAAGCTCCGGTACTGAAGCTGTTATGCACGCAGTGCGAGTTGCGCGAGGCTTCACGGGACGTCAGAAGATCGTCAAATTTGAAGGGTGTTACCACGGCGCAAGCGATCCTCTTCTCGCCAAAGCAGGGAGCGGCGTAGCGACCTTTGGGCTTCCCGATTGCGCCGGTGTATTACCGACCGTAGTCGCGGATACCCTCACCGTTCCATTTAACGATATCACAGTCGTCGAGGAGCTCTTCAAGAGCTTTCCAAATGAGATCGCTATGGTCGTGCTCGAGCCAGTCATCGGCAATTCCGGGTACATTCCCCCGCGCCCAGGATTCCTTGAAGGGCTGCGCGCCGTCACTAGTAAGTACGGCGCCCTCCTGTGCTTCGATGAGGTAATGACGGGATTCCGAGTATCCCTTGCAGGTGCACAGGGATTATTCGGGGTAACTCCAGACCTCATGACGTTTGGAAAGGTGATCGGCGGAGGGTTCCCGGTCGGCTTATTCGGCGGACGAAAGGATATCATGAGTGCAGTGGCACCTCTTGGCGCCGTGTATCAAGGTGGAACGCTCTCGGGCAATCCGGCCGGAATGGTAGCAGGATTGGCAACTTTGTCGGAATGGACCAAACCTGGTGTGTTTGAGAAAACAGCCGCGGCTACATCACAGCTTGTAGAGGGCCTCAAAGAACGCGCCAAAAAGTTCAAGATCCCATTCACAGCTGGGTGCACGGGCACGATGTTCGGCTTCTTCTTCCAGGACGGACCGGTCTATTCATTTGAAGATGCCAAACGTTCGGACGTAGCTCGCTTTAAGAAATTCTTTCACTCGATGGTTGAGAAGGGTGTGTACCTCGCTCCATCACAGTTCGAAGCTGGCTTTGTGTCAGCGGCGCACACTAGTGATGTAATCGAAGCAACACTCGAGGCAGCCCATGAATCTTTCAAGCAGTTGTAGCTCCGATCGGATTGAGTATCAGTCAGCCAACATACGCGACCTGAGCCCGGACCTGGTAGCTAAACTTGATACTTGGATGGCAACTCAGTTCACCAAGTATACCTGGCAACCATCCACCGCGGAGATGGACGTAGACTTTGTCCTTGCATGGAGAGGCGCAGAGATGATCGCGCGCTCTGCTGTAGTTACGCGCGAGGCGCTCTTGGAGGGCAGACCTGTTGCGATCATGGGTTTGGCTGGAGTCGTTGTTAAGGATGGGTACCAAGGGGAGGGCATAGGCAGAGAGATGCTGAAGCACTCGATGTCCCACGTTGACACAAACCCACTCGATTTCTGCATCTTGCTGTGCGAACGGGAGCTAGAGTCGCTCTACAACAAGCTAGGATTTCGACAGATCCCGGGCCGCAATGCGCTCTTTTCTCAACCAGACGGTCGGCACTACGAGTACAAACCCGACAAGGGGATTACCATGGTATACGAGAAGAACGGCGCAAGATGGCCTGGTGGACTCTTAGATCTTAATGGTCTGCCCTTTTAGCTCACCTTGCCTCTGGACGCGTGATGTTCCGTCTTTTCCGAACAGAGGACTTCCCGATGAGGTCTCTCACTCCTAGTCGCCACGACCCCATCTTTAATATGTAAAGACTACCTCCGCTTTTTTGGAGCAGGGCCATTGCCGAATGGTCGCTCCTTGTCCCCGCTACCCCCTGGGAATGGATCAGGTCCGCTCGGTAACGGCTTACCCGTGATGGGATTCAAGGGAGGCCCTAATGTCACGAGAGGCACCTCTCCTGGCTTCACAGGCGCAGCCCCTGGTGCGGGGACAGGCGGTGCAGCCGGATCTCCGAGGTATGGAGCGGGAATTTTTGAGTAGTCCACGGGTGGATAATCGGCTGGAGATGGACCATACGGGGAGGTGCAGAATTTGGCGCAGCACACCTTTCCCTTCAATGCAGGTGGTGTGTACACATTTGCAATAACACCTTGCACGCAACCGGTGAGCACGTCTGGGATCGGTTTGTAGGGACAACTTGCCTTGTTTTCGATGTAGGAATGGTAGTTCTTGTTTGCTTCTTTTTGGGGGTTGATGTTAAGCGACGTGAGATGTGCAAGCCACATCTGAGCTAAATTTTCACAGGTTGGAAGACACAACCCGTTTACCATGCCCCATCCGTTTGTTCCGTCACAGGTAAAGAGGGGCGGAGGACTGTATCCAGCAGGGAGATTGACGGCGGGTGCTACCGCCTCTTTGATCTCCGATATGGTGAACGCTACTTCACACTCGCCGCGTGGTGAGCACTTGTAATTTTCTGGGCATCCCTCACCCGTGAGCGTTTTCGGATTGTAGACACATTTGGTAGCCGCAAAGACGGCTGGAGCTTCCCAGTAGATCAGTGAGAGCGCGGCTGCGAGCGCAAGGTGTGAAAGGTATCTCATAGAACCCCAATACAGTACTTACGCTTAGAGAGGTCGGTAGCACTGTGAGATTCCTTGAGAGATAGGGTGTTTGAAAAATAGCCCGAGCTTGTAACCCATTGAATCGATGAGAATAGTAGCCCTAGCTGCGTTGTTCTACGACGCATGGAATCGAGGGGCACGTCGGAGTCTTCTGCTCGCTATGCTGCTGTGGGCTGTCATGCTCGGTTTGCTCTGCTTTGAGGTATCTCCTTCAGCATCGGATGCCTCAGTAACTCAGGTGACGAGAGGGGGTGTATGGAAGCTTCAGAGATTATGGAGAGAAAGGTGGTATCCCTTGGAGCTAGTTCCTCCCTCATCGACGCCGCAAGCGTTATGCATGAACACAACATCCGACACGTCCCGATCGTTGAGCACAACGAGGTCGTCGGTATCGTGAGTGAACGAGACCTGCGTGGATTTTTAGAAGAGCTCTACGAATCCTCCCAAGAGACGGCTGCTGGTATTCGGCGAAAGAACATCTCGATCCGTGAAGTGATGCAGGTTAAGCCGCTCTCTGTGGACGCGAGTGCCGATCTCGTTGATGTCATCGATCTCATGCTTGAGAACAAAGTAGGGGCGATCGTCGTTGCGGATGAGCTGGGACAGTTGAAGGGAATTATAAGCTACGAGGATATTCTCAAGGTCGCGCGTGAGAAGCTCGCGATGTAACACGAGGAGGTGTGTATGGTTGAGTCAAGTAAACGAGGATTGCCGAGGGAGAATTGGCGCAAATTTTTCGATGATGTCTCCGATAAGTTGCAGGGGAAAGGGGTCGACATTACCCTTTCATCCGGCAACGGGCCACAGCATCAGAGCAGATTGTGGCAACTTCATGGTGTCACCTACGACCCTCACGATGACGCCTTAATCGTATCGTGTGAGCAGCAGGAGCACGTCATCAGCGCGCCGCAAGTCGTTTCAATCGAGGGCTTCGGTCGGGAGCTCGCCTCCGTTGAGGTTGTTACTAAGAGTGGGGGACGCGAGACCGTTCGATTTATGGATCCCCTCCTTCTTTCAGCTCCATGACATTTTTTACACGTTGGTGAGGAAGATATGGCTATGAAAAATGACAAGGACCTTCAGCATGACGTCATGGAGGACCTCCGCTGGGATCCAAGTATCGACGCCTCGAAGATAGGTGTGGCTACCTCAGATGGAGTGGTGACCCTTACAGGAGGCGTCCCCAGTTACTTTCAGAAACAGGCTGCTGAACGGATCGCCAAGCGTGTTGCGGGTGTCCGTGCTGTTGCGAATGATATTGATGTGCAACTTCCGAGTGCCGTCGAAAAAACGGATGCTGGAATCGCGACCACCGCGCTAAACGCACTCAAGTGGAGCTCGTCGGTTCCGGATGAGCACATCAAAGTTTCTGTGAGTAAGGGATGGGTTACCCTTGAGGGGAACGTTGAATGGAACTACCAACGCGAGGCAGCGGAAAAGGTTGTTGAGGAGCTTATCGGCGTGAAGGGAGTGACGAACCGAATCTCGGTATCTCCTCACATAAAATCGCGTGAGGTGAAGCATGAGATCAAAGCAGCCCTTCATCGGTATGCGGAGCTTGAGTCCCGAAATATAGAGGTCGATGCAACCGATAGTACCGTGACCCTTCGAGGAAGCGTTCGCTCGTGGGCTGAGCGCAAGGAAGCAGAGAATGCTGCGTGGATGGCTCCCGGTGTCACGCAGGTGAAAAATGAGATCGTGGTCTCCGTGTAGGAATTGAGGAGCGTTCCTGTAATCCTTGCAATGTTATAGTCTCCGTGGAGTGACGAGCACATCTCCACCATTCCTGCGCACTTCGAAAGCGGGAGTAATCCTTGAGGTCGTAGTCGCCCCGCGGGCGAAACGCTCGAAGTTTGTCGGGTTCCATGGCGGCTATCCAAAGATCGCGCTCGCTGCTCCCCCTATCGAGGGGAGGGCAAACGAGGAGCTGGTGTCCTTTCTCAAGGGGCTTCTCGACATCCCAGCACGGGATATCGAAATGGTCCGGGGAGATGCCTCCCGACGAAAAGCGGTCCTTCTGCGCGGCATTTCGACCGAAAAAGTGCTCCAAGTGCTTGAAACCTCACATGCTAGTTGAAATTATAGTCGAGGATGCCTATTCAAAGCTCGATGAGCCCCTTTTTCTGGAGGGGAGCTCAAAAGATCGGGAGGGTAGGCGACAAGTGCCCGAAATCCCGTTATAATTTAATTAGTCATTCTTTCACGGTGAGAGTCGTATGCCATTGTATGAATATGAATGTCCCGATTGTGGGCGTTTTGAAGTGATTCAAAAGTTTAGCGACAAGCCACTCAAGCAGTGCCCGAACTGCAAGGAGAAGGGAAAGAGCAATCCGGTTACGAAGGCTGTTTCCGCTTCCGCGTTTCACCTCAAGGGTAGTGGATGGTATAAAACCGATTACACCTCAGGTACCTCGTCGAGTGGCGGAGGGGCGAAGAAGTCCAAAGCCTCGAGCTCCGATTCCTCAACCTCCTCGGACTCCTCTACCACCACAACGCCGAAGAAGGCTTGTGGAACCGGTTGTGGATGTCATTAACAAACGCGCTCGCATAGAGCGTGCAAAGGCAGACCGAGAGGTCTGCTTTTTTTGTGTTCGGAAAGGGGGAGGCGTCTACTTTTTCCAAGGTACATGATACCGGGTAGGAGCCACTGGTACATTGTACCTTCCAATTACGACCAGACGTTCAGGTATACCCAGCAAGTACGCTGAATCATGGGCTTAGCCGGTGTTTTTAAGGTACAGGGTACCTCGTGGGAGCACAAACTGCTGAGTATAAAACTTTTCACAGCATTACTTGGGACGTTTAAAGTTTCGAGCAGCGGACACCTGGAGCGTCAGCACATAGCTAGGCTCTCCTGTGTGAAAGCATGCGACAGGTACTTTGAATCTCGTCCCTCTTGAACGGCAGCCCAGTGCTAGAGGGGAACGTGGCTCCAGGAGAAAATGCGATCGCTCCTCCCTTTCCAGTCTTGTATTTACTTCTTTTTCCGCGAGGCTTTGTATTGGTCGATTTTGATAAGCGTATCTCCGATGGTCAGGGTTGAACGTTGCCCCCCTTTCCCCTGAGATTCGGCAAACTCATCAAATTCACTGATCGAGATATTTCGGGTGAGAAGCTCCTCGGCAAGACGTAGAAAAACGGGAGGAGCAAGGTGTTTTTCATATCTGCTCCACAAGCGATTCGCCAACATATTTGAGTAATATGCTGCCAAGGGCTTTTTCCAACTGAACTGAGAAGGCGCAAGGATTGCATGTTTGATATGCTGCAATCTTTCGGTGATATCCTGCTCCGACATGCTAGCAATGCGAGTTGTAATATAGGTATCCCATGGCGTCTCCTCGACCTTTCGAAGCGACTCCTTTTTGGGTATGCGTGGAAGAGATGGAGCATATTCGGTTGATTTTCGTAATTCAGCTATAGGCAGGGATTTCCCCTGAATAACGTGCTCGTCGATGCGAATCCGTTTTATGCCCACACGGTTAAGGTCTGTCACTTGCCAGGTCAGGTCACCCAGCAGTTGGTTAAATAGTTGGGGTAATCCACGCGCTCCGAGGCCCGCATTGAGTGCCTGTCGGGCGAGCTCATTGAGCGCTTGGTCCGTGACCTCCACTGCAATACCGTGAAGGCGGAAAAAGTTCATGGTCTCAGCCAGGGGGGATTTCGCAGGATCCTTCATGATAGCCACTAAATCAGAGGACTTGAGGGGATCGAGTTTAGCGATCGAGGGAAAGCGGGCTACAAGCTCTCGAGAAAATCCATATTTCTCGATCTCTCGTGGTGTTATTTGCGCCACGATGTTGCCATTGAAGCTCTCCCCACATTCCGGGTTGGGATTGGTCAGCTCTGCAAAAGCACCAGCGGCAATCACGAGAACTTTTCGAGTATCAACGTGAACAGGAGGCTTCGACGATTTTTCTGCTCGGTCCGAAGTCCCTCCGTCGAGTAGGTTCAGAAGCTCTTGTTGAGCCATCTTTCCTCGCACATCCAGGGCCTCATTGTTTGAACGAAGCTTGTCGAATTCGTCGAGAAAGATGATGCCTCGTTCCATCTTCGCTGGATCGTTGTCACAGAGCTTAGTATACCGGCTCAGTAAATCGTTTACACTGTCTCCGACATATCCTTCAGCGGTTATGGATGCCGCGTTGCAAAAGAGCACTGGAACATCCAGGTATTGAGAGAGAGTTCTGACGAGCTCTGTCTTTCCGGTTCCTGTGGGGCCGACAATTAAGAGGTGACTCGGTCGGGTTTTCAGAGCGGCCGAGTGCGCGACTTCCGAGTTGTGGAGATTGAGGTAATGTTGATACACAGCGCCCACCAGCGCTTTCTTTGCATCCTCTTGCCCATGGACTCGAGTATCTAGATGAGCTTTGATTTCTATTGGATCGGGAAGTTGTCCATGAGCTCGACTAGACCTTTTCAGGTGGATCGTTGTGGGGCTGGGGTCTTCTCCCTGAAGCCCTGCGCTAGGTGGCGTCGATAGACGAAGTGGTACGGTGCGATTGCCCGCCTCAGAGGAGATGACCAAAGGTGTAGCGGGAGCGGGAGGGGCTACAGTGGTTTCGGGAGCTACATTTGGGAGGTACTGATCTGCGGCAGGCAGCTTAAAATCCGGAGCGGCACTCCAAGCGTCACTTACGTCCTGTGCGTGAGCCGGCATAGCTGTAATGGCAGGGGTGCTGGGGTTGTGGGGTTCCATACGTCAACGTCCTCGCCGCATATGCTATCAGCACTTTCATACGGCTATCGGCAGATGAGAGTTCAGAGAACGAGGCCCTGCACGTGCACATCGCACTGGGCATGCGATTTTCTTGCTTGACCGCTGCTCGCCACCAGAGCCTGTTCAATGTAACGAGGAGCCAGTAGCCCTAGCGCCACCCTTATATGCAGGAAAATCACCCTTTGACTCGTGACCGGCACTTTTCAGTAAACATGGAGCAAGGGCGTTTGGTGCCCTACAGGTGTTAGTTAGTGGACGGATTAGCTTGCAGAGGAGGGGACGTCCCTAAAGAAAGTAACAGGTGCCACCGCGAGGGGAAGTAGTTGATATCGCTAGCTAGCGGAGACTACTTCCGATTTGCGTTGGGGCTCTGAGGAACTCGAGCGGATTCGGTAAAGTAGGATGTACTAGAGGCATGGGTACTAGAGGCATGGGCGAGTTTGTAGATTAAGTTCGCCTGACATATCAACCCTAAAGCCATAACGCTTCAGTGAGCGGAGGCTCCGGCGATCCGCCCGAGTGATTTGTTATCCGCTGCACTCCATCTTAACGTGGGTTTCCGTCGTGCCGGTGGTCACAAAACCAAGCCGACGATACAGCTCCTGAGCTCTATTTTCTCGAAGAACAACTAGCCGGAGCGGCAAGTTCAAGCTTTTTGCAAGCTCCATCTGCTCCTTTAAGATGAGACTGCCAATTCCTCGCCCCTGATATTCCGGAAGAAGCTGAATCTCACTCAAATATAAACAGTCCGGTTTAATCTCTGTGCTCACGACGCCTATCGGGATCCCATCGAGCTCAACAATTTTGTGGGGCGCTCGATTCAATCCCTCCCGGAAAAAGCCATCCTGCACCGATTCGTCCCACGATCCAAATTGTCGAATGACGACATCACGATATGCGGAATGGTGTACATGGCGACAAAATTCGTAATCTACCTCGAGGTTAATGTCTCTATAGCCGATCGTTTTCATGATCTTAGAGGTAAAGGGTACTTAAACCGCGGCGCTACGGCTCGGTAATCATAGCATTGCCGCCCGAGCCTGCTGTTTCGAGTTGGATTCAACCCGAGAGATTTACCCAAGTGGTGCCAAAGTTCAATACGAACTCCGACGAGAGCAATTGCCTAAATCCTGAATAACGATAAGGCTCCCATCTCTTTGAGTTATCAAGAGAGGCGCCGAAATTAGGGCCAGACGCCGAGGCACAGATCTAAACGAATAGATGAATGTGGCGCGTTAAAGCTCTGTTCAATTCCAAACAAGTGAAGCTCTCAAAACCGCGAGGTCCCTTGGAAAAATAGTTGGGGGAAATGGTTAGGGGGCCATCATTTTCATTTACACACACTTCCCAGAAGGTTTATGGTGTCGTTATGCGCACATATATTAACACGATCATCACGTCATTCGTATTAGCCTTCGCGGGGGCTAACGCCTATGGTCAGGAGGTGTCAGCTCTGGGCGACATGGCAGCCTGTAAGCCGCTCCCCCGTACGGTCCAAGTCGTGGAGAGCTTGAAGGTGTGCGGAAACACTCCAGCGGTGCTCCTCAGCGGACAATGGAAGAGGGCATTCAGTGCGGCATTTCGATGGGATGACGGAAGCTACGATGGGCAAGATAGGAATCCTTCGAAGTTGAACGACCCCAGCGCATCTTCGAGTCCCTACAAAACACAGCGACGGATACGGGGCAGCAAGCAGCATGTTCTGTGCTATGGACGCTTCTTAAACGGGAAATTCCCCGTTCCGGAGCAGCTTACGATCAAAAGAACCTCGTCTCCTAAGCTCGATCGGTTCTGTGTGAACTTCCCGGGCTAAACTCCCCAACGAGTTCTCTCAGAGACCGCGCGGAGAGATTCGATGAATTTCTGATTTTAAATCAGATGCATGTGGGGCGTGCACCCGAGCCCGTACCTGAGTAAGTTGCGCCGCTCCGTCCATCAATCCTTCAAAGAATTCGCCGTCCATAGCCACGATAAGCCCCGCCCCAATTTTTTGCGAAATGAGAAGCGGCTCTGGATTGCATGACACGAGGGCTCCAATCGCTCTAAAGGAGCGAACAAATTGTATAGCCACCATGATTTGGTCGATCCGAAACATGTGAAATCCTCTGAAAATATGTTTTCAAAGTAGAGGAATTGATACGTAGCCACAAAAGTTTCGTAGGTGCGGAGGGCGTTGCCCGCTGAATCAATTGTTATCCCACCTTATCGGATGAGCAGCCCGACTCCCGAAGACGCAAGCAAAATTAATACGCATACTTCGAAAAAAAATGGCTTAATGCGACCTGAGAGGTGGTGACCAACAAACAATGCTATTAAAACAAACGGGGCCGTTGGTAGCGCTATATCTAAAACCGAATGAGAAAGCATGCCGCTCGGAAAGGAAACGCAAAGACGAATAATATTTAATATGAAGAGTCCAGCGATCACCGACGCTCTAAAGACGGTTTGTTCGGGGCATTTTTCGCGAAGATAGGTTACAAGCATCGGTCCGCCGGTACCAAAAAGCCCCTGAATAAAACCGGAGGTCACGCCCGAGACCATTGCCATGTTAGCCGTCAGCGTGCCCAATTTCTTGGAGAGCTTTGCTGCACTAACGAGTGCGTACACAATGAGATAGGTACCCAGTATTTGCGAAATAAGACTAGAAGATACCCTTTGAAGAAAGAAAAGGCCCAACAAAACTCCTAGAAATAACCAAGGTAAAATCTTGCCGAGAGTTGGCCAGTCGATCTTATTTCGGACAGGAAAAATTAACCCTCCCACTAAGACTTGAAACAGCATGACAAGCGTGACCGATGTTTTTGGGTCTGTAATAAAGGACAGTAACGGCACTGCTATCAATCCACCGCCAAAACCAAAGACACCCTGTATAAAGAATGAGCCGGTTATAATGCCGCACGCATATATGAGCGAATAATCCATGTTACTCTCGGCGACGTAACGTTTCAGTGAGCGGGCGCTTTAGCGAACCGCTCGAATGTTTTGTTATCTTATTCCCTCTTTCAAAGGCGTGATGTTATTGGCAGAGACAACAACGAAACTCGGATCTCGCACGACGCCCCCTTTGTCGTCAAACTTCACAAGACCAGATGCACCTTGGAATTGAACGTGAAGCAGCGCATCCCTTACTGCAAGTGGATCTGGATCTCCAGCAGTCTCAATGGCTTTATATAGAGCGATAAGCGCGTCGTATGCGGTATCAGCAGAAGCTGTGGGCTTAATCCCAAACCGCGCGGTGTATTTCGACACGAATCCGGCTTGAGCCGCTGGGCTTTGAGCTGAAATGGCTCCCTCAAGAGCTCCACCGGCTTCATCAATTCTGGTTTGGTCCAGTAAAGCCGCATAGAATGCGCCTTTGAAGCCGAGCCCTCGCAGCTGCCTTGCCGCGATTCCCTCCTGATTCATGTTCGCGAGGAAAACTCCATCCGGCTTGGAACTGATAATTCTCAGGGACTCGGTTCGTAGATCCTTTATGTTCGGCTCTGGTTCAAGAAGCGCTGACACCTCTCCACCTAACCGATTGAATTCATCCTTAAAAACTTTTCCCTGGAGGTTCTCCCACGGCTGTTGGCTCGAGAATATTGCGGCTCGCTTCCATCCCCGATCGCGCGCAAGCCTGGCGAGCGAACGAGTGCCGGTCTCCGAATGCATCATGGTGTTAAATAAATTTGGCGCTGCTTCGTTAAACTCAGCGACGCCAAGCGATGGTGATATCATCACTACGTCCGGCATTTTCCCCACAATCGGCGCGAGCGCGAGCCCAGCAGGAGTCCATGATGGCCCGATAAAGAAATTAATATCTTTTGAGGAACGTAGCTTACGAAACGCAGTCACCGCCTGGGCTGCAGAAGTCGCTTCGTTTGTGTCCTCGAACTGCAAGTCAATCCGCTTACCCTTAAAGCCCCCGGCAGAGTTTATCTCGTCCTGCGCGAGCTCAAGCCCATTTTTAGTGGCAACTCCCCACTCTGCGCACCCGCCGCTCAGACAGGCTACGACCCCAACTGTGATCGACTCGGCTGCGACAGCTAAGATGCCGAAAGGGCAGTATGCGGCTATTGCTATCGCTATAATAGTAACTTTTGAACTCTTCATTTTAATCGTTCCAGTCAACGCAAGATAACGTTTCTGTCAGCGGCGTGCGTCAGCAAATCCACTGGACGAACTGGTTATAGCACTCGATGCTGGCTCAACAAAGCGCCGAGTGGCGGTCAAGGCGAGATAAGACAGAGGGGTTTCGAGCAGCACAATCGCAACCTTTATAAGGTACTGCCCAAGAATAGCGTCCACCAGAGGGAAGACGCCGTAAAAAGCCACGCTTATGAAAACGATCGAATCGATGAATTGACTCACGAGAGTGCTGCCGTTCTTGCGAAGCCAAAACTTACTCTCCCCTGTGATCGCACGGATGCGCTGGAAAATAAAAACATCTAGATACTGACTGGCTAGATATGCCAGCCAGCCTCCCAGCAGTATCCTCGGCGAAAGTCCAAAAACCGCCTGGAAGGCCTCTTGCCCGTGCCACCCAACGGCAGGAGGAGCATGCAACGCGAGTGAAAAAAGTACTGCACTTACAACGACGGTTCCGAAGCCGATGTGAACCGCCAGTTTCGCACCGCTTTTCCCGAAGTACTCATTGATGAGGTCCGTGACAACAAAGCTGAGTATGTACGGGAGTACCGTAGCGGAGGCAGACAGTCCAAGGGGCAGCGCGATCATCTTAGCGCCGGCCGCATTGCTTGCGACCAGCAGTGCGACATTTAGTCCGACTAGAATGGCGAAAAGGGGCGTTGTCATAATGGGAAGCGCTATGACGTTAGGCTGATTTGCGCGAGCGTGAGCGAGCGTCTAATCCAGCCTCTTGTTCTGCCTGTTTCACCCACCTAGTTAGCGGCTTACGTCGCTCCGATGCGCACTCTCTAAGGTAAAAATTCATGAGATTCTGGTAAGAGATGTCAGTTTCCTCAGCGAGAGCCTTAAAGTACTCGATGGTGGAGTCGTCAAGACGAATCGTAATCTGCTTCTTCAGGCGCTTTATATAGGGATTCTTTATGCCTTTCGAAAAATCATACTCTTTTCTCATATGGACCTCCGATACTGTGCCCGCTCATTTTTTGTTGCTTTCCGGGCTGAAATAATTCTTATTACCCCGTTGTTCTCCCTATAGCAGTGGCACACGATCAGAACACGTGCGCGGCTACTCATTCCCAGCATTACAAACCGATCTTCGTGACTAGAATGATCGGGATCTCCGATCAGTTCCGCATTGTCATCATAGAAGACGGTTTTCGCCTCATCAAACGTTACATGGTGCTTACGTTCATTTGCCAGGGCTTTGCCTTCGTCCCAAATGAATTGAAGCTTGCTCATATAATTATGATATAATTATATTTGACGCCGTGCAAGGAGATTGTCAAGTCAATGTTTCTGATGGGGTCTTTACATAAAGCGAATGCAACTAGGCCAAATCACGTCGATGGGCGTAAATCCGTTCCGTACTATCGTTCTACCGGCTAGTTTCCGACGCATTCAGATATGTGGCCATACAAAACTTCGAGAGGATATGGCAGCACAATTTTAGGCATATCATCTTCCGCAAAGTACTTCATTTCAGATATCTCATTATCAGAGGCCGCTACCTGCTCAATTACTTCACACTCAATTAATGTCACAAGATATTCAACTTTATGACCGTTTGGATACGTATATCGAAATGCTGCGCCGCCAAAGACTCCTGCAATTCTTGTGGGACTAACCTTATAACCGGTCTCTTCAAACACTTCCCGCTTAATTGCTTCTTTGGGGGATTCGCCAGGTTCGATTGCTCCCGCTGGAAGTCCCCAAACCCCATCTTCTGATTTACGAACGAACAGCAACTGATTCCGGGCATCTCTAATGAGAGCCGCTACCGCAGGAATTTGTAATAGCTCGCAACCAACTTTTTGACGAAGATTCTGAATGTAGCTCATTGACGTTTAACGGTAGAACGTTTTAAGCATCGGTTTTGGCCGCGAGGCAAGAATCCGTGTGCCTTGAATGGTTATACGCCTTCTCCCATTGCCTAATCAAAGTAATTACGTCGTCCTGTTTCGAAAGGTCAGGCATAACTTCTATAGGAATCGTAAGAATACGAGAAAGCTCAATGGCAGAGGCGTTCGTTTCGTAATAGGAATTATTCACTGCCGTGCGTGAGCATGCAAAAACCACCCTTTGAACACCTGCCCAAGCACATGCTGCAAGACACATCATACAAGGCTCAAGTGAGGAATAGAGGATTCCGCCTTTGGCCTGCTGCTTTGCAGCACGAACTGCTTGAACCTCGGCATGCGCCGTCACATCATCCAAGGCATCAGTAGAACTGGTGCCCCGACCGACTTCCAGGCCACCAACACAAATAATCGAACCAACCGGAAAATTACCTGCTTTCAGCGACTGCTCGGCAAGCTGAATTGATTTTGAAAGAAACTCTTCCATACGATCGCGGTGTGTATAACGTCCAAATAAGCGGCGAGTCTACTCGTCCGATTTCATTCCCTTGTTATCCTTCGTCTGGTTTCTGTCCAGAGATAATAACCGTTTCTCCACTCTCATAAATTTGACCGCCAGCCAAATCGATCTCGTGCCGCACCATCTGACACACTCTATTCCGATCCGCTTCGGGTAATGTCGCCAGCTGGGACCATGTAGAGATCCAATTTACATAAGGTTCGGCATCCTTGCTCCATCCATATGGGATGCGACGGACTTGGCACTGACGAAAGCACTTGGAAGCAACCAATTGATTGAAATACTCGAGAGCGCCCTGCTCGAACTGGTCCATCGTTTCGATTTTGTATACTGGGACATTCTCGGAAAAAATGGCGTTTATTTTCGCTCCGAGTCGGCCTGAGAGCGGGTGATTCCATCGCCAAACCGCTAACATGTAACCAGAGGGTTTGAGCAGTTCAGCGGACCTGGCGAACCGAAATTGCGGTGGTACCCAGTGAAGCGATTGAGCGGCAAAGACGACGTCAAACTCGCCCAAGCGCAGCTCTGCGGATTCGAAGGGAGATCCAACAAAGGATACATTCGAGTGTCGCTCTAGCCTCTTTCGAGCAAGATCAAGCAGACGACCCCCTGGCTCTACGCAGGTTATATCGAAGCCAATATCCGCCAAACGTATAGTAGCCTGGCCACTGCCGCACCCGATCTCGCACAGGCGGCCAGGAGCACGCTGAGGAATGGTGCTCAACACGTCCGTGATAAAATCCGCTGGGTAGGACTCGCGATAGCGATCATAGTCATCAGCTATCGTATCAAATGTCATGCCGGGTTCAGTCATTTCGTTCAACCTTTGAATGAAAGGATAACGCGGCTATCAGCGCCCACTCCGAGTGGTGCGCTGGATACTTTTGTTATCTGAGATATTCAGCTCATCCTTCAATTTCTCAGAAAGAAAAACCTTCATCAGCGACTGATACGGAACGTCTTTTTTGTTGGCAAGGGTCTTTATGGCAGCCAAGAGGGATTCGGGTAATCGTAAGGAGATGGTTTTAGTTGAAGGCTTAAGTTCTGGGAAAACACCAATCTTACCCTTCGACCAATCTATGTAGTCGGCGGAATCGTGCTTCTGCCAAAACTCTTGCTCTTCGGCCTCGGATTTGAATGTAGGGATAGATTTACGCGCCATAAACACCTCTCTCCTTCCTGTTCATATCTCGCGCCGATATGACGCGCAGCTTCCGCCCGCGAACCGTAAACACGACGAATAAATACCGGTCAGTATCAGTTCGCCCCAAGGCATAAAACCTCTCCTCGCCTTGAGAGTGCTTAAGGTCAGGCACAACCACGAGAGGCTGATTGAAGAATACCTGCTCGCATTCAAGAGGCGAAACGCCGTGCTTCAGCCAGTTCTTCTCAAGGTTCCCTTGGTCCCATTGAAACCCCGTCACGCCCAGTAATTTCTTTGGGTCCATATCAATAGTATATTATAAACATATACAGAATTCAACGCTCTTAAGATGGGTCTTAAGCCGCTGCGTTAGTGAGCAGGCCCAAGAGCTGCGGAAAGGAAGTATAGCCAAACTCGGCATTTAGGTGCCCGCCTTTGGGTACAACATGATTCTGGGCCCCGAGTTTTGCGGCGAGTTCTTTCCCTTGCTCCGCGGGAACGTACGGGTCCCCCTCGCCAGAGACGCATACCACAGATCCTGCATTGCTCCGTATCGTGCCCCAATCGTAAGAAGTTGCGATAAAAGTCGAATTCAGTTGATCGTATTCCGCAATGCCGATTGGACCCAGAAGACCCGCAACAAACACTGACTGAGCCATGGAAACCTTTTGGCTTTCAAGAACACGCAGCAGAAATGTGGCGCCCAAGCTGTGCCCGATGAGAGTGGTAGTCTCGTCGAGTGCTCCAGCTTGTCGCCGAAGCTCCTCGAGCCAATTCTCTAGATTCTGGCCTTCGGGAGTTGGCATTCTTGGGACCACAACCTCTGCGTGTTGTTGTCGTAGGGAATCCGCGAGCCAGGGGAACCAATTGCCTTCGGGCGAGCCTTTGGTTCCATGAATGATTACGAATTTTTTCATGCCTGAAACGAAGATAACGTCTTGCGCACGGGGCGTAGCTCCCGTGCCGATGCTTGTTATCTTCTGTGCTCCCAATCTTGCCAATTCAAAACTCCGAGTTCCGCTTCCGGCTGCTCGTTGAGCATACTGATGAACTCTAGTGAGTGGCCGTCAGGATCTTGAAAATAAATGGACACTGCAGGCATCCATGCAAGCACCACTGGCTGTTGTGTCGGCTTGCCATCAAAATCTAGCGGAATTACCCCAAGTTGCCGCAGTTTATCAACGGCCTCAATAACCTCTTCTTTCGAGAGGCGCATCGCAAAGTGCCCTATGCCACGACTTATTGGCGAGTCAGGACATTCGGGCCCCCAAAGGCCTAGCATTCCCGACCCGTGACCGCCCATCCAAAGAAAGGTGATGTCGCGGCGATCAATGTGAGTGGCTAGCTCAAAACCAAGCACTCGCTGGTAAAACTCCGTCGAACGCCGACGATCTTCGACACTTAAGTGCACTTCGAAGATACCCTTTGGATTGAATGCTGTGGCCATAATTGTCCCGTGATGAGGGGAAGATAACGTCAAAATGTGCCGCTGCTATGCAGTCGGTTCAATTTACTGGTTATCTCTGTTCATATCATTCATCTCACAGATCTGACAAAGAGATATTCCGCACAGTTTGAGCCAGGCGTGATCTACGCTCCGCAAGGTCTGATACACTAGGAACTTTATCAGCGACATTTTCACAAAAACTAGCGAAGACTACCAAAAATTCGTCGTGGTTGTCGAAAGTCAATTCATGCTGTCGATTAAAATACTCGCAAGCCAAATCGACTAATCCTTTACGGTCGTATAAGTTGCCTAAAACAGCCCAATATTCGTATGCAAGTCCATACTTCTTGCACAACTCTGCAAGTGATATCATAACTTCAGGTGCTGTACCTGATTGAAGGCGATGGCCAAAATCGTCCGGCAGATAATTTGGGATCTTAGGAAGCCGATGCCCGCGTAGAATTTCAAAAGAAGCCGTCGGATCAACAAGATCTCTTACGAGCTCCCAGCAGGCGATTTCACGGAGTTCGTCCTTCACTTTCTCTGGCGCATGCAGTTTGTCCAGAATTTGAATACATCTTGTGTATCCATTCCTGTCTCCGCCTCGCTCTATATCCTTTACCGCGACATCCCGGATCCGCTCAAGGTGCTTTTGCTGCTTCTCGTCGAACATAGTAAATCGAGTCTACAAACTGAATTAGTAAGATAATGTTTTTGCCACGTGTTTCGGACGATAGTCCGAAATCATCGTGCGCAGGATTGTTATCCTCTTCTCATTTCACCTTGCCGATCCACATTACGGGCAATCATGATCACTTCATCGGCAGAGTAGAGATTAGCAATCGTAGTTTCCACCTCTGCCCCTAGAGTCGATGCATACAGTTTTTGCGCGGCATTATCGGTGCGCGTCGTCACTACAACATGCTTTATTGTGGCGCCTCTCGATGCAAGTTGATGCTTCACAAAGGGAAGAGATTTTTCAATCAGTAGTCGCCCGAAGCCTTTTCCTTGGTAGTCCGGCAAAACCCCCATCTGCTCGAGCTCCAGGACCGCTTCTTTTCGGAATCCACTTTTCTGGATCCATTCGATAAAACCAACGACCCGGTTATCACATTCGACCACGAAATACTGGATTCTAGGAAATGCCTTAAAGTTGCATTCAATCCATTCGAGTGAAGATGATTGGCGCGGGAACACCTTTGAATGAACTTCTGCCATCTCGTCAATGTCAGCTTCAATCATTTTTCTTACTGTAATTTCTTTCATATTGGTGCGGAGGATAACGTTTCGGTGAGCGGGCGCCTTAGCGATCCGCTCGAATGTTTTGTTATGCGATCCCGAGAGACCGCGCGTAATCCTCGATTTGCGAAATTGTCGCAAACCATGAATTCGAATTTACTCTCGAGACAAGCTTAAGTCGCCCCATGAAATCACTGCTACCACCTTCGGAATCTTCCAGCTGGTAGGCGCCAGAGGAAACCAACGAGAGCCCAAAAATACCGGAGTTCTTGTTCGCTGTCGTGAACTTAGGCGTCAACTCATGCAACTTGGAATTGAAAAAGGCGTATCTACCTTCTTCCACATCGATTCCCTCATAGGCTCCGTTAATGTTGCTAGCAGAGCTAACAACATCGAGCGTGCCATCATCAAGGAATACAAAAATAAAATCGTTCATCGCATAACGCCTCAGTGAGCGGGCGCTAAAGCGCTCCCGCTCGAATGGCTTGTTATACCCCTAATCTTACGGGTTTACGCAGAGATACTCAAACACGAAAAATTAAGATGCTGGAACAAGAGGCTAACCTTCCGTCGAAGCGATGTAACTACCGAATCACCAGGGCAAACTTGCTCGAGAGTGGCTACAGTTCTTCCGAAGGGCCAGGGGCTAAACCCCCATAGAACCTAGGGTATAACGGTTAGGAGCAGCAGGTGCAGAAAGCTCTGCTGGCTTCGATTGTCATACGCCAATTTGTTTCACCATGACAGCGACCCTATGCCCTCTGTAATCCAGTATCTCAACAACTGACCACCCCAGGCGTTTATAAAGACCACCGTCCAGTGCTTCCGTTTGTAACCAGAGCTCCTTAATGCTGAGATTTTTCGCCAACTCAATCAGCTTGGCAACAAGCGCGGCTGCTACTCCTCGCCCTCTGACAGATGGATCAACATAAACTCCACCGATCCAATGCTCTCTCTCGGGGAAAATGTCCATTTCGCGTAACTTGAGCTGGGCAGCACCAATCACAGTACCATCTGCCTCGCCCGCTATTATCGGAATCGGAGCAAAATTTCGATTTAACTTGCCATTAAGACGCTCGCAAGTAAGTTCAAATGAGTTGCCCGGCTCCTCGTGGCCCCACTGCTCGAAGTACCAGCGAGCCAATATGGGAACCGCATCGGGTCGATCGGCAAGAAATTTTATTTCCATGCATCAAGCTATCTTCTTGCGTATAACGTTGCTATCAGCAGCCGCATCAGCGGTCTGCTGGATGATGTTGTTATGCCGCCTTACGGGTTACGACCCTATAATCATAACCTAACGTCGTCAAAATACCGAAAATTACATCAAAGCTAACCTTCGATGTCCCGACACCACTTTCGATTTGTGCGACTCTCGCCTGGCTTACGCCTAGCTTTTTAGCAAGGGCAGCCTGAGACATTCTTTTAGCTTTCCTTATCTTTACGATCATCCCTATAAGGCGCTGTTTCTCTCGAACTTCAGACACATTAGCTCCCAGAGACTTGGCGAGACCCTCGATAGTTATTTCTTTCCAAGGCATACTATATCTCCTTAATTCGTTTCAAAACTATATCAAGCTCTTTTTGAGGGATGTGCTGGGTCTTCTTCCTGAACGCATGGACGAGATATATCGCATCGCCACGTTTCAAATAATAAAATACACGTACCTGACCGGTGCGATCTCTGAATCTAAGCTCGTGCAGCCCGAACCTGATGCCCGACAGATTTCTACTGAGGGGCATCGCTAGTGTCACACCAGCCTGTAAAAGCGCAAGAGCATCGAAGATTTCCGAACGCATCGCCTCGGGCAAGCGTACCAGGAAGTCTTCTACGGGAGAGCGCCCACTTGGGGTTTGATAGTATCTGACCTTCACCAGCGTAGTATAAGCTCTGTGTTATAATAAGCCAAGACTTATAATGATTGGCTGGTCGTGAAGAGTCCGCAAAGAAATGATGTAAGCTCCTGAAACAACAATTCATGCCCTGCCGAATTCAGGTGCACTCCATCAGCGAGAAGATCTTTAAGGTCAGCGCGACTTGCCCATGTCTCAAACAAAGGCATATGCGGCGTGTCAGTCACGCGGCAGACCTCAGCCACTACCTCTGCCATCGTCACTGCATCGGACATTCGAAAATACCACTTGCCCCAGAATGGGCTGGTCCTTGACTCATCTACTGGCACCGCACTCAAGACAACAAGCGGAGAGATTTGGCCTAGCTCAGAAATAAGCGCCCCCAGGGTCTTTCTAACACTTTCAAATGAATGCTGGGGCGGGGCCTCTGGTCCGCCAACTCTTCTCGTATCGTTGAGGCCGGGGTAAAGGACAATCAGGTCAGGCCGTCGGGCGCGACATTCTCCCGGGCCTCGAGTAAGCATCTCAAACACACCGTCGCCACCGACACCAAGGTTAAATACGCGATTGTTTTCAACACTCGAGGTCTCGTGCCATCTGCGCAGGCGAGCTACAAAGCCCCCGCTGTAGGGGTCGCCTTGCCCGTGAACCGTGCTGCCACCGATGACGATTATTCTCTTGGGTATCATGACTTCGGCATAACGTCGCAGTGAGCGGCCGCTTTAGCGATCCGCTCGAATACATTGTTGTGCCACTTTACCAAACCAAGGTCGTGCAATCCAAGATAATTATCCGATCATAACACTGAAGCAGTCACCTTTAGTGCTGATCCATCAACTAGTTAAACAATGGAGAAAATTTAGAGCTTTCCTACCTTCATATAGATCGGCAATTTAACCCCTACAGTAAGACCTGCAGCACTCCATGCCTTTGACAGATCTTCCTCAACACACAATTTCGGATCCTGCCCGGTCTCATTTTTATATCTGATTGGTCCTGTCCAGGTCGACAGAAAGTTGAGCACGTCGGACGGCCCCCACTGACAATCGATCTCAAAGGTGGGGATTTGTGCCCGTATTCCCTCGAAGGGAAATTGAAGATTTTGGTAACGATTAAAATAAATCTGAGCCTCCGGAGGCCAAAAATCACCCAAGATGGCCTCCTTGTAATGTCGGAGAATTTCATCCACTTCGTGATTTCCAGTCCACGGATACTCATAACACCAAACAGCAATCATACCACCCGGTTTGAGTACACGGCTGACCTCGGCGTAGAACTTTTCGGTGTCGAACCAGTGTACCGCACACCCAACCGTGACAAGATCAATACTTTTGTCTGGGAGTGATGATTTCTCCGCGTGTTCAACCGCATAGCGAATATTTCGCAACATAGAGCACTTCTGAATCTGTTCATGGTTGCTATCAGTAGCTGTGACGCGCTCGAAGAATCCCGCTAGATTGCGAGCAACCTGTCCATTACCGGTACCACAATCCCACGCATGCTCTTTTGATTCTGGAAGAGAACACAACCAGCGAAACAACCCCTCGGGGTATTCGGGTCTGTAGGATGCGTACTCTGCGCCTCTGTAAATGTTTGAGTAATTAGTCATCCGAGGAGCACCGTGGTCTTGTCCCTCAACAGGGGCATTTCATAGAGGTCTGTGCCCTACCACACTATAGGGCACAACGTTTCAGTGAGCGGGCGCGTTGGCGATCCGCTCCGCTTCCATGTTATCTCTGATCCCAATCATTCCAAGAGCCACTCGTGTGGCTTCTTCTTCCGACTGAAAACCAGCTAGAGTTATTGTTCGACTCGATACTCTTGTTCGAACTACAGGAGCTACCTGAACAACCCCGTCTATCAAAAGAGCGACCTGTTTCCCTATGCGATCTTCGGTGAGGTTGGCAAATCGTTCCGCTCCACTTTCGGAAAGCTCTATTTGCACCTCAAACTCCGCTACTCCGTCCAATTGATGCCCCATCACACGTACACGACCGATATCCGCGTTAGAAACACTGACAGATTTACTGACGAATAGATTCTCTCCATTTTTGGTCTTTCGAGGCTCATAGTCGTTGATATTCTGCTGATCTGCGGCGCGAATTTGGAACACAATAACGGGCACGTTGGTAGTGTTCGCAAGCCAAACACCAGCGTCGTCGACCTCATCACGATGACAAGCATAGGTGAACATACTCAGACTCAACGCCAACGCGCACAGGGCGGTAGTCCGACGTAACAAAAATCGCTTAGTTCCCATAACAGAATTCCAAGAGATAACGTTCCGCATGAGCGGCCGAGCGTAAGCGAGGTCCGGCGGCTGCGTCAGCAGACGCGAACTCCATGCGGTTGTTACGTGCACAATACGCCACCATACACAGACCTCTCTTACCACCTAGGTGAGAAAGATGAAGTGAACCGCTCGTGGTGTAACGCCCGGTCTACTTCCGCAAAGGTGTTGCACTCGCTTCAAGCTCCATATTGTCTAGCTGCTCGTCTTTCAGGTAATAGATTTCGACGTCGCCAATTCCCCCGTCGCCTTTAAACTCACTTCGAAAATGGAAGTGCGTTTTCTCTCTCTTTAACCCGTTCAGCGCAGCAATGAGGTGATCAATTTCATTCTCTTTCAGTCCAAGCGTTACCCCGTACCAGCCTGTTCCGAAATTATCTAATTCTGCGTGCATGCCTGAAATTCCTTAGTGCACATAACGTTTCAGTGAGCGGGCGCTAAGGCGCTCCCGCTCGAATGCCTTGTTACACATTGTGCTCAACTCGTCCACGACCATTACAAACTAGACACCTCGGAAAAATAAATTTAGACGCGTACCAAATCAGAGGTAGGCCAATAACGGCCGTCACGGCATAATAGATGCATTCAAAAGCCCGTGTCATAAAAGAAAATCCGAGGACCAAGAGAAGGATTAGCACAGCAATCGGAAGGACTTGAACGATTAAATCAAGCAAGAGACTTAGAGGGAGAGTTATGATCGCTGTCCACCACCCCCAGCGAAAGCCGCTTCCCCTACAACTCTCGCATCTTTTCCCCGTCTTTTTCTTGATCAGCCTCGAAACATTCATCTGTAAGTAATTTGTGTAACGCTACGCTCTGCGGCGCGTCTTGCGCGTCCGCAGCAGAGTTTTGTTATGTCCGGCTGCTCGGATAAGAGAGCGGAGAGCGTCATTTACGGATGCAGAGTCTTTAAACACCTTGGCAATTTCAGGATCGAGAATCACCACGTTTGAGCCTGCTTGATAACGCTTGAAGTATTTGCCCCGCACACCCTCGGAGAAGTCATATTCCTGCTTCATATCATCAGCCCTCGTATTGCTTCCGCTCCGCCCTGCTGGCGGGCCGAGCACTTATAATTCTTATTCTATCATTTCTATCGGTATGTACCACCACTATGACAAACCGACCTGCGGCAGAGCGGCCGATTGTGACCAGCCTCTTCTCTCCGCTAACTACTGAGGATTGAATGGTAATTGCTCGTGGATCACCGAAAATAGTAGTGGCCTCTTCAAAAGAGATTCCATGTTTTTTGAGATTTGACCGAGCCTTGGAGGCGTCCCATTCGAAGAGCAAAGTCATAGTCCGATGGTATCATTAGCAAAGCAGCTCTGACATACCCTTTAAAGGAGCCGCGTGCCTACTCTGATAATGCTTTTGCCATGAGATTCACAGCGCGCTTCTTGCCAAATGCCGCGTGAAACAGGGTTGTCCCGTCAGTCAGCTCTTCGCTACCAAGCTCTTGAAATGCGCCCCCCGCTCCCAGAATAAGCGCTTTTGTTGCCGACAAATCCCAAATTTTAAGATTGTATTCGACCATTACAGCGAGACTACCCCGTATCGCGAGAGAGTGAGAGTAGACGTCGTAGTATATCCTGGAATGGGGGTGAAACCTGAGAATAGCGTCGAGAACTGACAGGTGATCCCCTCTGGCAAATGTCGCGGGGCAATTCGTCGCAATTATATCGTTAGGAGTCATCCCTGACTCTGGTATATCATTTAAGGTTACCTTGGTGCCGTTGAAAAAGGTGCCCACTCCAACTCCACCGCGAAGGGAGTCCCCCAAGACAGGATGATCAATCCACCCCATGATCGGCTGACCTTTATGAAGGAGCCCAAGGATGGTCCCAAAGGTTGGAATCCGATTAATCAGGTTCTGAGTGCCGTCGATGGGATCAATAGTCCATGTAAATTCAGCTCCTCTGTTCTCCCATCCGAACTCCTCACCTACGATTCCATGAGAGGGGAATGCTTGTCTTACTCGCTGTCGAACCAGCTCCTCGCAGCGAAGATCAACTTCGCTCACCGGGGTCTGATCCTCCTTCAGCTCAGAGTGAATAGAGCTCTGATTCCACAGCGAAAGCACTAGCTCGTGAGTCTGTGATATCAGGGAGTCTCCAAAATGACTAAATTCAGAGAAAATGTTTGTATTCGTTGGCTGAAGCATATCCGCACCTCCGTCGCTAACGAGAACACAGGAGGGGGTGAAGCACAAGAAGAGGGCATAACATAGGTATTGTGCAGATCCCCTGATCCAGCACCTTAACTCAAGCCTCAAGGATACCGCATCGCTCAAACCCTACTCAAGCTGCAACAAAGCCCCATGTATACAGGTTGTTAGGCCAGAGGATGGCGATTAGAGCCGGTCCGTTCAATGCTCCATATGGGGTAGATCACCGGATCGTGTGTTCTGGGGCAAGAGACTTGTTTTCGCTATATCCGATAGAGCAGGCATGGGCTCACAGAGACGGATGACTAAATCTATGGACCTGGTGAGAGCTTGCAAACTACCCGTTGCCGGCTACCACAAACGATTGCAGCTACCTGGCTTGCGGATACAAATCCGGCCGTTTTTTATTTTCCTGCTGCGAAGAGGAATGGGCGTGGGAGCTGAATGGACAGGTCGACAGATCGCTGTGTACTGAACGAATGAAGTCATGTGCTCGTTGTTAGAGCGCCCTCGCTGCGTGTGCAGCGACTTTCACCATGCTGCCGCTTGAGCTGCAAAGCCCCACCAAGCTAGAGGTTCTTGAGCGCGGCGAAGCGGATTGCTTGTTCTAGATCCTCTGGCGTGTCGACCTCAATGCACGGTTCAACTGACTCTCTCGAAACGATATGCACCTTAATGGCGATTCCGTGGGCGAGAGCGCGGAGCTGTTCCAGCGCCTCGCGTTGTTCGGTAAAGGCTTTTGGAAGGGTCGCTATTTGCGCAAGTGTTTCTCGACGAAATATATAGAGCCCCATATGTTTGTAGCCGAGCGGACTCTCCGCTGAGATAGCCGAATCGCCTGGAAAGTTTCGCCAGTGGGGAACAGCAGAACGTGAGAAGTACAGCGCACGCCCCGACTCTCCTAGCGCGATCTTAACCGAGGCTGGTCGCTCAAACTCCTCGCGGCTTGTAATCGGCGTTCCGATGGTCGCCATTCCAAATTCCGATTCGGAGCGCGCGAGCGATGTGATCACGCTGTCGATCACGGTTGGATTCACGAAGGGCATATCTCCTTGGATGTTTGCTACGAGGTCAAATGAGTGCCCCTGTTTCTCAAGTATGGCACAAGCCTCCGCCACTCTATCCGTTCCTGTTTCGTGTGATGCGCTGGTCATGATGTGTCGCATGCCCTTCTTGGTACATTCGGCAGCGATCTCCTCATTGTTCGTTGCGACGACGAGGGTCGTTACGCAACTACTCTGACCGGCCTGAAGCCACACCCGCTCAACGAGCGTTTTTCCGTGGATATCTTTAAGGGGTTTGTTGGGAAAGCGTGAGCTCTCCAGTCGAACCGGTATCACACCAAGGCAGGTAGTGGTTGTGCTCATAGTAATCCTCTCGTGCGCGGCGTCACGTCGCCGCTCGTTTAATGATGTCTTTCAGGGCGCTCCGTGTCATGAGGCGACGTTCGCAGAATCGTTCGATGGTGTCGAGGAGATGTGCGAGTGCGCGACTGCCAGGAGTCGCTGACGAGACATCGGCGATACCACTGTCCTGTGTCAGCGACGCCAGGGCGATAAAGGTTGCTCGGAGACTCCCTTTGACGTCTGCGGCCTCATCGATCGCGTTCAAGGAGAGGTCGAGAACCTCGAAGAGGTGTGGGGTCGCATGCCCACCGTGCTCAGGGATAACGATATCGAACGCTTCGCAGAGGAGGGAGGCCAGGGTGAGCTTATCGAGGTCATGGCGTATCCGAACAAGGGAGTGCGATGGTGAAAATTCCTTCACGCCGAGGGCGCCGCTCTTTTCGACGGTGAGGCGAGCCGTTCCTCGGTCGAAGAGATCAAGGGAGCTCGGGAACCGTTTGCGACTGCCACGAGCATGTCGGGCTATGACCGAGATCTTGCCCATACTTGGGGTCAGGAGGTGTCCGATCAGGTCGCTCTCTCGGAACGGGGTGACTCGAAGGACGATCGCCGGAACCGAGGTCTCTTGACCCCTTTTTAGCTGTTCTGCGGGAATAAGTGAGTCGTTTTGAGGGGTGGACATTGAAAAAGCCTCGGCAAGTGTTTATAGCACACCCTATCCGAAAGGTTTAAGGGCCGGAGCCCTTTAATCGATCTGAAAGCTCTCGAGGTCTGGTTCAGGCCGAAAGGGTGCCACTCAACAAAACGCAAAGACCACGAATGTCAAAAAAGCAGTCACGTGAAGAGGCCGAAGCCATGGATGTAGGCGGAGATAATACCGAGCCAAATCAAGATGTTACTAATGAGAATCAGGCTCAGCCTGAGGCTGGAGAGAAGCCGTCCATTGAGGCTGAACTAGCGGATGCAAAGGACCGCTACCTACGACTCGCGGCCGATTTTGAAAATTTTAAGCGCCGGGCCTTGAAGGAGCAGTCTGAGCTACTTAAATACCAAGGAGAGAAGATCGTTGTAGATATGCTCGAGGTCCTGGACAACCTGGAGCTCGCGCTTTCCCACAGCTCGGCAAGCCAAGACAGCCTGAAAACTGGGTTGGAGATGGTGCACAGGCTCTTCGTTGAAAAGCTTGGAAAGTGGCAGATTCGGGGGGAGTCGAGCATGGGAACCCAGTTCGACCCACAAAAGCACGCGGCGATTAGCCGAGTGCCGGGAGCCGAGTCAGGAGTAATCGTGGGTGAGCTGAAGAAGCCCTACTACTACAAGGATAAGTTGATCCGGTTCGGAGAGGTGATCGTCGCCACAGCAGGAGACGGAGCCTAAGAGAAGAACGGTAGAAAGATTTAAAGATTTTAAGCAAGGAGTACTACGAGCTATGGGAAAAGTAATTGGAATTGACCTTGGAACCACGAACTCGTGCGTTGCCGTGATGGAAGCTGGAGCACCGACCGTCATCGCCAACAGCGAGGGAAGCCGCACGACCCCCTCTGTGGTTGGTGTCAACGACGCAGGAGAGCGTCTTGTAGGTCAGATAGCGAAGCGTCAGGCCGTTACAAATCCGAAGAACACAATCTTCGCGGTGAAGCGATTGATCGGTCGGAAGGTTAACGCCCCAGAGGTGGAGAAGGCCAAGGGTGTTCTGCCGTACGAGATCGCCTCGTCGCAAAATCAGGATGCATGGGTCAAGCTCAAGGGTGAAGCCAAGAGCCCGCAAGAGATCTCCGCGATGGTTCTTACTAAGATGAAGCAGACCGCTGAGGACTACCTCGGGGAGGCTGTGACCGATGCTGTGATTACCGTTCCTGCATACTTCGATGACGCGCAGCGTCAAGCTACGAAGGACGCTGGAAAGATCGCTGGACTGAACGTTCTTCGAATTATCAACGAGCCAACGGCGGCAGCGCTTGCCTACGGCCTCGATAAGAAGCACGAGAAGACCGTCGCTGTGTTCGACCTTGGAGGAGGTACGTTCGACGTATCGATTCTTGAGCTCGGCGATGGGGTGTTTGAAGTGAAGTCAACGAATGGCGATACATTCCTCGGAGGAGAGGATTTCGATCTGATCCTCGTTGATTACATCGCGGATCAGTTTAAGAAGGATCAGGGGATCGACCTCCGCAAGGACACGATGGCGCTTCAGCGTCTCAAAGAGGCGGCTGAGAAGGCGAAGCACGAGCTCTCCTCTTCTATGGAGACCGACATCAATCTTCCGTTCATTACGGCGGATGCTTCAGGACCTAAGCACCTTAACTTGAAGATCACCCGCGCCAAGTTTGAACAGCTGTGCGCTGATCTTCTGCGACGTCTTGAGGCTCCGTGCAGGACTGCGCTCAAGGATGCGGGCCTTAGTGCGAGCGATATCGGCGAGGTTATCCTCGTGGGTGGTATGACCCGTATGCCTGCTGTACAGCAGCGCGTTAAGGAGATCTTCGGTAAGGAAGCTTCGAAGAGCGTAAATCCGGACGAAGCCGTTGCTATAGGAGCGGCAGTTCAGGGAGGCGTTCTTCAAGGTGACGTTAAGGATGTTCTCCTTCTCGACGTTACCCCACTCAGTCTCGGAATCGAGACCTACGGTGGAGTGAACACGAAGCTGATCGAGAAGAACACAACGATCCCCACTCGCAAATCGCAGGTGTTCTCAACGGCGTCTGATAATCAGCCAGCAGTATCGATTCACGTGCTCCAGGGAGAGCGAGAGATGGCTGCGGATAGCAAGACACTCGGACGTTTCGAGCTCGTTGGAATTCCGGCTGCCCCTCGAGGAGTTCCTCAGATCGAGGTAACCTTCGACATCGATGCTAACGGTATCGTATCGGTTTCCGCTAAGGACCTCGGTACGGGCAAGGAGCAGTCGATTAAGATCACTTCAAGCTCCGGACTCTCGAAAGAGGAGATCGAGCGCATGGTTCAGGACGCGAAAGAGCACGCCGAAGAGGACCGTAAGCGTCGAGAGCTGATCGAGGAGCGGAACAAGCTCGACACGATGGTCTACGCAACTGAGTCAACCTTGAAGGAGCTCGGAGATAAGGCAACTGCTGAACTCAAGGGCACCGTCGATACGGCGCTTGAGGAAGCCAAGAAGGCCCTCGAGAGCAACGATCAGGATGCTATCAAGCGCGCGTACGAGAACCTTGAGAAGGCGAGTCACAAGCTCTCCGAAGAGGCGTACAAGCGAGCTGCTGCTGCAGGAGCTACCGCCAACGGAGCTGGAGCAGCTGAGTCGCAGAACGGCGCAGGTGCAAGCCATAAGGATGACGTTGTTGACGCCGACTATGAAGAGGTTCGCGACAACAAGTAAACCGACTTTCAGCGCGGTTTAGGGAAGGGCCCCCGGCTGACCTTGTAGAGGGTTGGTTCGGGGGCTCTTTTCGTTTGGGGGCCTAGAAAGAGCTGAAATTCACCCTGCCAAGTGCAGACACCAAGGATGTTTTTAGTGTAAGGTGCCACCGTGTCAAAACGTGATTACTACGAAGTACTAGGGGTCTCCAAAGGCGCGTCTCTTGAGGACGTCAAGAAAGCCTATCGTAAAAAAGCCGTCCAATTTCATCCCGACAAGAACCCCGGCAACAAAGAAGCAGAGGAGAAGTTCAAGGAAGCGACCGAAGCGTACTCAGTTCTGAGCGACGCCGAAAATCGTGCTCGTTACGATCGCTTCGGACATGCCGCATTCCAGCAGGGTGGTGGCATGGGTGGTTTCCAGGGCGGAGACTTCTCAGGCTTCGAGGATATCTTCGGAGATATCTTCAGCAACTTCTTCGGTGGTGGTATGGGGAGCGATCCCCGTCGTGGCCGCGGGCGCGCTGGCAACGATCTTCGCTACGATCTTGAGCTAACCTTTGAGGAAGCAGCCTTCGGATGTGAGAAAGAGATCTCCATCGGACGACGTTCAAGTTGTGAAGCCTGCTCAGGGTCAGGCGCTGCGAAGGGGACCTCACGTGAGCGTTGTCCTCAGTGTGAAGGCGCCGGACAGATTAGGGTTCAACAGGGCTTTTTCACCCTCGCACGAACATGTCATGCATGTGGTGGAGCGGGTGAAGTTGTGAAGACGCCGTGTGGTGACTGCTCAGGTACCGGTCTACGGGTCAAACAATCCACGATCAAAGTTAAGGTTCCAGCGGGTGTTGATCACGGCCAACGCCTCAAGATGCGTGGAGAGGGTGAGGGGGGAATCGGTGGTGGTCCGAGCGGAGATCTCTACGTTCAGGTAAATATCGAGGAGCATCCGATCTTTCAACGTCAGGATCAGGAAGTTATCTGTGAGGTTCCGATAACCTATGCAGCTGCAGCGCTTGGAACAGAGATAGATGTGCCGTCGCTCGACGGGAAGCTCAAGTTAAAGATTCCAGCGGGAACACCATCCGGCAAGGTTTTCCGTATCAAAAACAAAGGTATTCCGGTGCTGGGAAGCAACCCGCAGCGCCGCGGTGACCAGCATGTGCGGGTGTATGTGCACGTTCCTAAAAAGGTATCCGAGGAGGAACGCAACCTTCTCGAAAAGCTCGCCGAGCTTCAGGGGACTGTGGTCGACGATGGCACCGATAAGGGCTTCTTCGATAAAGTAAAGGATATGTTCTCGTAAGAGAGCTCGTCCGGGGGCGCTGCAGTACGAACGTCTTTTGACTAGGGGCGGGGCGCTCGTTTGCCAGTCTCTCAGCCCGGTACTTAAAATGCCCGTTGGCTACGCCCTTTGGCCCCTATTATAGTGAGGGAGCTGAGTGCTCGGTCCAGAAAACTCTTTCGCCTGTTGATGGAACGGGTATTCGTGGAGCGCTCCTGGATCTACCATCACCCGACTGACGTATCACTCCTATGGTTCGACAAACTGTTCGCACGCTACTCCTTTCAACCGTGGTGGTTACTATGGTTGGTTGCTCATTTGATGAAGGAGTTCGTCCTCGACGTCCCGCTTCGAAGCGAGGAGCCGAGCTATCGGCGACCTCGCCCGCTGAACCGATGCCATGGGAGATCTGGCGACCCTTCTACGATTCGGCGGGTGTGAAGCTCACGAATGCCTCGCTTCTACTGGGCGATGAGATGCTCCGTAAAGGAAAGCGGCGTTCGGCTCTCGAAGCATACCTGCAAGCTAAAAAAACCAAACTGTCGGACTCGGAGTCTGAGGCCGCAACCCTGCGAGCGGCGAGTCAGTATCTCGCGCTTGATGAGTCGGCTCGGGCGCTGTCCACGATCAGTCAGTATTTTAAATCACGCGGATTGGGTGAAACTGATGTTCCCGCAAGCTTCTCCCTCCTTCTGGGGTATGCGTACGGGCGTCACGGAGATACGGAGCAATCTCTTGCCTGGTTCTCTAAAGCCAATCGCCAGGCACAGCAGGGGGAGCGCACAGGTGCGCAGGCATCAGAGACGGGCGCTGTTCTCCTTCTGCGGACGATCCCCGAAAAGAATTTCGAAACCGTTGCACTCGACTGGAGTAGTGACCCCTTCATTCATGAGTTAGTGGGGCGTGAGCGATTGCGACGCTCCACCCCAGGATATCGTGAGTACACAGACCTGCGCAGACCCTTCTGGGAGGCAGGATCCCAAAGCATTCTCGCGACCGATCTCCCTACTCCTGAGATCGTCGGGAGCGGACAGTCGGCCGTCGTCGGAGTTATCCTGAGCCTCTCAGATAAGTTCGGTTCCCTGGGGCGAGATACCCGACAGGGGCTGGATCTGGCAGTTGAGGCCGATAGAGAGACCCCTCGAGCCCGCGTTGAGGTTCGAGATGTAGGGTCTGATGCAGCGGCCGCATCCGCAGCGGTGCGTGAGCTGGTTGCTACCTCAAGCCCGGCAGTGATTGTGGGACCACTTCTCACCGATGTGTCGGTAGCTGCTGCTGATACGGCTCGTGAGCTTCGAACTCCGCTACTTTCCTTCTCAAAGAGTGAATCTTTCCCGATCGGTAATGGGATAACTCGCCTCGGAGCAACCACGACCTCGCAGGTCGACGCCCTTGTGACCGCCGCCTATCAGGATTATGGGCTTCGACAGTTTGCTATCGCCTATCCTGAGAGCGCGAATGGCAATGAGGTTTTGCATCTTTTCAAGAAGAGACTCGCTGGATATGGAATCACGCCGGTTTTAGAGGCTCCGTACACCGCCTCCGATGAAGCGTCCATACTTGAGGTCGCGCAGCGCCTCGATAGTGCAGGTGCTCAAGCGGTGCTCATTCCCGACTCGATCGAGATAAGTGTAAAGCTCCTCTCGAATGTGAGTCCAACAACCCGTAAGACGATGCGCCCTCTTGGAACGGCGCTGTGGGATAATCCAAGCAAGATAGCGAACTCTCAGGCGCTCTTTGATTCCGCAATCTTTGTGACCCCATTTTTTCCACAAAGTATGCGCCCCGTCGTGCAACAGTTTAACGAATCCTACAAAGGAAAGTTCAAGGTTGCTCCCAACTTCCTCGCGGCGCAGGGATTTGATGCTGGAACTCTTGTAGTCTCCGCGATCCATAAAGCGGCGCGTGAGCGAAAGAGCTTCTCCGATGCGCTCGCTTCGCTGCCTCGGTATGAGGGTGTGACCGGGTTGATAGAGATGGCGCCTGGCGGAGAGGTCCGTCGTTCGTTCTACGTCGTCGAAGTTTCCAAAAACGGATTCCTTGAGCGATTCCCTGGAGCTGGGGGTGTGAACGTCGCGCCGTCAGCAGGAATGACCGGCTCTATCGCACCGGTGCGAACGGGCCCATCCTTCCTAAAGGACGAAGAGCGCGTGGAGAGTGGCTATTAGGTGATGCGGTTTTTCGATGCGATCGACGTGGTCCATCGGAGCTCTTGTGGCTAGTGTGAATCTAGCTCTGAATCGTTGACCGGGCGCTATTCTACGTAAAGTAGAACGGGGGGAAAAAGCTTGTATCGTTGATCCGCGCCTAGTATCAGCTGCTTACACTAGAGAGCGCTCGTTGACAGCTACACGGTTCAGTAGCTTACAGGTGTTAAAACTAGCAGCTATACGCACCCTAAAAAGCATAAATCGCCCCGTTTGCTACTATGTATACTGCGTTACTCCACCTTCTCTTCGGGAGCGGGATGGCGCGCGAGTAACGAACGTTGCCAGAGAGGGGAGTCGCTCCGTATCGGGGCAAAACTTTATGCTCTTCGTTGCGTGGAATTCTGAGCACGCCGACGGAGAGCTGAGAGCACGGGTATTTGTTCAGGCATGTGAAGATGGATATTGTGAGGAATGAAAAGATAACACTCGCTCAGCGAGAGCAAGTTATTGAGGCGTTGGATAACGATCCTGTGCTCGCCAGGAAGATCGTTGCGATGGTGGAAGCCTCGAGAAGTTCGACTCTCGATTCCCAATCAGGGGTGACTCTACCCAAGGTGCCAGACCTTCATACCGATGTAGCCGCCAGCGAAGCGCCAGCGATACTACGTAAAACTCCATTCCGTTTAGCGGAGCAGATATTGTGGTCGTATTCCTTCAGCACAGAGACAGGTGTCTCGACCTTCACACTTCCGGTTGGAGTTACCGACGGCTTGGCGATGAAAGTACTCAATCATTACTTTCGAGCCACCCTTCCTAGGTTTGGGAGAGACGCCGTAGATCCCAAGTTGATTGCCTGGTGTGAAGCTCTACCGCAACAAATCCTCAAACAGGTTGTGCCTCGGGATCTCTCACAAGAGCGAGTGGTCTCCATTCGCGCAGTAGTTAAGGAGTCGTTCGGTAGTGGCCGTAGCGAACAGGAGCAAATACTCAATGAGATTGGGCTCATTTTCGCTGACCCCAGAGATCAAGTTCTGGCCGCAGCGCTGCATGCGTGCGCACATCAAGGAGCCGACCTTTTCTGCTCGGCTTTCGTGCGAGGTTCTGTCGCGGGATATGCACTTCGATGCGAACCTCGGATGGGTGTGGCTTTAGAGCGATGCAGCGATGGTGATTCTACCATAGTCGATATCTCCACCGTCCGGCATATCGCTGCCTCTGGTGCACCCCGCCTCGCGTAGAGCAGCCGGAGGGCGACCCTGCCCACCCGCTTCCTTCCCACGGGAATGATTGCCCCCTTCTTGTTCGCTTTCCCCCTGTTTTCGACATCGATAGCGGGGCTATAGTCATCCAACGAGATAGGGGCGTAGTGGGTTAAAAACGCACTACCGTCTTCGTCTCAACAACGACTGTTGTTAAGATTGCGTATCTCGTTGAAATTGCACAAGAGTGTGGTGTTTGAAGAGGCGTCACGGCTCTCAGTGTGAAAACGGTTTTTAGAACAGCCGTTTGAGAATCTCGATCCAGGGGAAGCATGGCACAAAGAAAGTCGTCCAAGGGTAAGAAGGGATCTTCAGCAACATCAGCGGGTTCTCCCGAACCGGTTTTAGTGCCGAACGTCCTTCCAGTGCTGGCAGCGAAGGATATGGTTGCCTTTCCCGGAGTGATGATGTCGCTCTACCTGAGTCGGCCGGAGAGCATGCGAGCTGTCGAGGCCGCCATGGGTGAGGAGCGACTCGCGTTTGTTGTTACGCAAAAGAATCCTGATGTTGATGCTCCCAAGGGGCGCGATCTGTACAAGATGGGGGTCGTGGCGCACATCGTTCGCACCCTTCAAGTTCCAGACGGCCGAGTAAAGGTGCTGCTACAGGGACTCGTTCGCGCTCGCGCAAAAAAGTATGAGGGGAAGAAGTTTCTCTCGTGTAAGATAGAGCCCCTTCCTTCGGTTCCGATGAAGCGTGTATCGGCCGAGAACCAAGCCATCATCAATCGCATCCGAGAGAATTTGCAGGTGCTCGTGGAGTATGAGCATCTGCCCGAGGAGATGTTGATTATCACTGAGGAGCTTCAAGACCCGGGCACTCTCGCGGATGTTATTTTGGCACACTATAAAGTCGAGATTCCGTATGCGCAGGCTTCCCTTGAGGAGTTAGATCCGGTGAAGCGGCTTCGACTGACTGACAAGACCATCAGCGACGATCTCAATAAATTCATCCTTGCAGAGAAAATCAAGGATAAAGCTCGCGATGAGATGAGCAAGGGGCAACGCGAGTACTACTTGCGTGAGCAGATCAAACAGATTCAACGTGAACTTGGAGAGACCGACATGGGGTCGGAAGATCTCCAGGCTGTGCGAGAGCGATTGCTTGCGCTCAAGTTGCCCAGGCAGGCTCACGATGAGGCTTTTAAGCAGCTCAAGAGGCTTGAGCGCATGAGCCCCGAGTCGAGCGAGTTTGCGCTCCTTCGAACCTACCTTGAGTGGATGACCGATCTGCCGTGGCACACCAAATCCATCGATAAACTCGATCTCAAAAAGGCAAAGCAGATCCTCGATGAGGATCACTTCGGCCTTGAGAAGGTGAAGGACCGCATTCTGGAGTACCTGAGCGTTCGCGCGCTCAATCCTAATTCAAAGGGGCCTATCTTGTGTTTCGTCGGACCTCCCGGTGTTGGTAAGACCTCGCTCGGTAAGTCCATCGCGCGTGCGCTGGGGCGAAGCTTTAATCGCATGTCGCTCGGTGGTATGCGTGACGAAGCTGAGATTCGGGGACATCGACGAACCTATGTCGGAGCTCTTCCCGGTCGAATTCTTCAAGGGCTCAAGCAGTGCGGTACCCGTAATCCGGTCTTTGTTTTGGACGAGCTCGATAAAGTGGGTGCCGATTTCCGAGGCGATCCTGCCTCTGCACTCCTTGAGGTTTTGGATCCACACCAGAATATCGAGTTCCTCGATCACTACTTAAATGTATCCTTTGATCTGTCCGATGTGCTCTTTATCGCAACCGCGAATACGATGGATACGATACCGGAGCCCCTCATGGATCGGTTGGAGATCCTCTCGATTCCTGGATATACGGCGGCAGAGAAACAGAAGATCGCCACCAAGTACATCGTACCTCGTCAGCTTAAAGAGGCCGGATTATCGAGCCATAAGGTTCAGTTTACGGACGCGGCTATTCAGCTCGTCATCGAGCGCTATACACGTGAGGCAGGGGTACGTTCACTTGAGCGTGAGATCGGCGCGTTGTGTCGTAAGCTCGCTCGAGATGTCGCCGAGAAGAAAAAACTTCTGCGAGTGGTCGATGAAAAACGAGTGGCGACGTTGCTCGGTCCAACCAAGTACGATCCCGAGGTCGCCGAACACTCAGAGGCAGTGGGGCTCGTTCGTGGTTTGGCGTGGACCGCTCTCGGTGGAGAGGTAATGCCGATTGAGGTTTCCCTCGCCAAAGGAGGGGGATCCCTCACGCTCACGGGACAACTCGGAAGCGTTATGCAGGAGTCGGCACAAGCTGCGCTCTTCTACGCTCGAGCAAACGCGTCATTGCTAGGTCTGGAGCCGGATTTCCACTCGAAGTACGACATTCACATCCACGTCCCGAGTGGAGCTATTCCTAAGGATGGTCCATCTGCAGGTATTACGATAGCGACGGCCCTTGTGTCGGCACTCTCCGGACGAAAGGTGTCTAAAGATGTGGCGATGACGGGTGAGATGACCCTGCGAGGAAATGTGCTAGCTGTTGGAGGTCTTCGCGAGAAGGCGCTGGCTGCGCTTCAGCACGGTATCACTAAGGTGATCATTCCGTACGAGAACATCAAGGACCTTGAGGAGATTCCCGAGGAGCAGCGCAAGCAGATTCAATTCGTGCCGGTAAAACATGTGAGCGAGGTGCTCGCGCTTGCGCTCCTTGGCCGGGGCAAGAGGGCGCTGCCACCGCGCAAGAAGGTAAAGCGGAGAGAGCTCTCTCTGTAGCCCATGACCATCGCAGCTCTGGGGAGTGGTAGGTTTCTGTATCGCGCTACGCGAACACTCCTCATCAGCGCCGTAGTTCTGCAACCGTATCCGAGTCAAGCTCAGGAGTCGTGCGTCTACGCCGATGAGAGAGGAAACATTCACAGTGCAGCTACGCTCAAGGATGTGCCTGCGCGTTTTCGAGCGAAGACGACGTGCCAAACTGCCGAACCACGAAACATACCGAAGGTCGAGGACGTCGAACTGAGAGGAGCCCAGCGAAGTTCCTCGTTCAGCACTCCCTTGGGAGCGATGGATGTTCGGTGGCCCCGGTCGGCGGAGCGGTGCTTCGGGCGCCCTCCTACGCGGGCCATCTCAGAGGCAGCCTCGGCTGTTAATCGAGCGCTCCGGACCGCGCGCTTCGATGACCGTATCAAGAGCGAGCGACGAGATTGGTCCCTGATTTTTATTGATCGGGCGAGCGCTGTCTCCCAATTCCCCGTTGCGTTGAGCTTAGGGGGCCACCCAGGTTTTATGGTTCCACCAAACCAGATCTACATGGTTGTCGAATACATCTCTCCAAACTGCCAGCCGAGTGGGGACGTTGATGCGCTTCTCACACAGGTGCTGCTCCATGAGATGGGGCATGTTCTTGAGTTTGAGTTGCTTGAGGGGAAAGGGGCTCATGATAGGAAGCGAGCTGAAGGGTTCGCCGCGTGGTTTGAAGGATACAGCGCTACGTTTAGCTCCTCAATCCCAAGGGGAAGTGTGCAAGATCGGTATAGAGGAATGATTCGATCCCAGGCTGACGTTGGAACCTCCACCTTTGATGGAGGAGGTCAGGACTACGCCATCGCATCACTTGAGTTCGAAGCTATCGTTGCACGAAAGGGGGTCTCAGGTCTCATGAGTGTATATGAGACGATGACTCGAGAGCGGTGTTCGTTCTACGAGGCGCTCTCTAAAAAATATGGGTGGGATAGAAGGGACCTGCAGCGCGAGGTTAGGTTTCTGACTACTTCTTCGCAGCGTTAAGGGCCCCTTGGAGCAACGAGCCGAATGTCGAGCTCGTCTTTGTTCCCTCTTCCTTCTCCTCGCCCCATACTCTCGAGCTGCAATCACGTTTGCATACCGTGCATCGCTCGTGAGCATCTCGCTCTGGATGCCAGAACGGATTGATGTTGAGGATCAGCGCCTCCTGCAAAGGCTCCTCCAGCTCGACGTGATCACCCTCGTACACGATGACCCCGGGGTCATCGAGCTCATCCTCGGGGCCTGCGCGGTCGCTCTCAGTTTGAAGGAGCCAGTCGATGGTGGAGATGATCTCGTGGGGAACAGGATCGGCGCAGGTAGCACACTGCTGTCGACAGCGGCCGGACACGACCCCCTTCACCAGAATGCCGCCGTGCGTGCGAGTCAGGGTAAGGTCAACCATGGGAGGGCCTTCAAAGAGGAACTCTTGCTTCTCCGAGCCCTCGGCCAGACGAGCATTGAGCGCCTCGAGGGGGAGATCCGTCTGAATTTTCATCCCCGAAAAGGGGATAGTGGTCGTGCAAATTCTCATGATGAGGAATAGTGTACCTCAGTCGGGAAACTTCTCAACTCGAAGCGCCCGTTGCGGTCAAAAAAATGAAGCTAACTCGTCAGTTTTATTTGGGTTTTGAAAGTTGAGGCCGACTGCACTCAACTCTTTGAACCTGAGGAAAAGTGAGCTATAACCGCGTGTCAACGCAACCCTTGAGGGTGTGTCTCCGATATACTTCCGTGTCTAATTTTGGAGCTTCAGTATGGGTATCAATAAAGTGATGTTACTTGGCAATCTCGGAAAAGATCCAGAGGTTCGCTACACACCTCAGCAGATGGCTATCTGCCAGTTCTCTTTGGCTACGGGTGAGCGTAAGAAAGATTCAAACGGTCAGTGGGTTGATCACACCGAGTGGCACAACATCGTTGTGTTCGGTAAGACCGCAGAGAACTGCGCTCGTTTCCTGAAGAAGGGCCGTCAGGCTTTTATCGAGGGGCGTATCCGCACACGTAAGTGGCAGGATAAGGAAGGAAAGGATCGTTACACAACTGAGATCCTTGCTGACACCGTGCAGTTCGTTGGTGGAGCCAAGGGTGAGGGCGCGGATATGGATTTCGGCGGTGAGCCGGCTAACAGCAACGTTCTTGCTGGAATTCCGACCGCAGATGCTCTTCCGAAGGCCGCAAACGGAGGTCGTTCTCCAGCGGTTCGTGATGAGCCAGTGACCTTCGACGACGACGATATTCCGTTCTAAGTCGATAACGCGCTCCCTAGTCGGCACTTCGCTCTATCCGCGAGGCAGGCTAGGGAGCGTTTCCCAAATAATTCCCCACATGACATCCCACTACTCTCTCTGGGCCCTGCTCTCGGTTCCGGCAATAGCCGCCCTTATCGGGTACATCACTAACTACATCGCAGTGCGAATGTTGTTTCGTCCGCACAAGCCCGTTCGCCTTTTGGGGATAACCTTCCAGGGGCTCGTGCCGCGTCGACAGAAGGAGATCGCAGCGAGTCTCGGTTCAATGATCGAGCGGGATCTCTTCTCTCAAGAGGATATCCACGCGGCCCTGAGTGGAACGGAGACCGCGGAGGAGGCGACCGCATTCCTCTCCGAACAGATAGACGCCTTTGCACAAAAGATCGGGGCTCAGAACCCAATGGTTGGGATGTTCCTGCAGGGGCCGTTACTCGATCAGATTAAGCAAACCCTTGCGGCGCAGATGTCCGAGCGCTTTCCTGAATTCATGGAGCGGGTAGTGACCCGCGTTGAGCACCGACTCGACGTCAGTGAGATAGTGGCTCGCAAGATCGAGGGATTCGACCTCTCCAAGCTTGAATCGTTGATCTACGAGGTCTCTGCCCGTGAGTTGAAGACGATTGAGGTTCTTGGTGGTGTGCTGGGATTCTTGGTTGGCTTGGCGCAGGTCGGGATCATGATCGTTGCAAGATAGGGTGGGGGATCTGTGACCAGAGATGGTCCCCGTTTCCGACTTCGCAACACGGCACAAAAGCTATAGCGTTATCCACCCTTCCTGGGGAAAATACCTTGTATGCATACCTCCTACGGTACAACTGCTCTCGTAACCGGCGCCAGTTCAGGTATCGGTGAGGCGTTCGTCAGAAAGCTCGCTTCGCAGGGATTTACCGTGGTTGCTGTCGCGCGTCGCGAAGAGCGACTTCAACAGCTGCAGGCCGAGGTCTCTCGAGCGGGCATGGGTACGGTTGTTCCTGTTGTTGCAGACCTCTCACGGTCGGAAGGTGTTGATACCGTTGTTCACGCGGTTGAAGCAGCGGGTCTCTCAATTGACGTTCTCGTGAACAACGCGGGCGTTGGGTTCTTGGGTTCCGTTGAAACGGTCGACCGAGATAGGACCCTTTCCATGATAAACCTTAACTGCCGCGCGGTGGTCGATATGACTATTCGCTTCCTTCCTGGCATGAAGGAGCGGCGGCGAGGGGCGGTTATTATTGTTTCAAGCGTCGTCGGGACAATTCCAACTCCCTGGTTCTCAGCCTACAGCGGCACGAAAGCGTTTGATCTCTATTTTGGTGAAGGGCTCTACGGGGAATGTCTTGGCACCGGGGTCGATGTCGTAACGGTGCTCCCGGGGCTCACCAAAACGGAATTTCAAGCAGGGGCGGGGATGCGCGAGTATCACTCCCCGTATCGGAAAGCTGAACATGTTGTTGAGTCAGCATTCGCTGCCCTGGGAAGGCAGCCGATCGTAGTTGATGGTTGGTTTAATAAGATCCTCTCTCACGGTACTCGTTTCGTTCCCCGTTCATGGCTCGTCAGGATCTCCCGATTTGTCATGAGGAAGGAGCTCGGCCTGCAGTAGGTGCCGCGTGTCGCAGGCGCGTATCAATGTAACGACATCCGCACAGAGTTCGGCGCGAAAGGGGGCAGGGACTTGGTAGCGCAACGGGTTGCTTCTCGTGCCGTTTACTGTGTTTTGACCACGGGGGTTGTCGGATCTCTTATTCCGGTAAGGCCAGAATCTCCCTGGCGAGTGCCTCCCACTCTTGATCGAGTGAGCCCTTGAACACAGGCCGGTGAGCGGTGCTGTACCAGTAACGGGCGTTTGAGATATCCCCCTCTTTCCGGTGAAGATAAGCGTGAATTGCGGCGCTGATTCTATCGTGATCATCCTGAATCCGCTCATGTGCGGTGTCCCAATCCCCTCGGCGGTCGAACCAAAGCGCCTTAAGATGGGATGAGAGCGCGCGCGGTTCTGAGCCCGACTCACATACGGTTAGGAATTGCTCGAAGGTCATGAAAAGGTGTGTACCAGGGGACGAAATACCTGTCTACCTAAAGAGCCCGCGGAATGAGGGATGATCCGTAAATTCTCTATCTACTGCCAAGATTCGTTTGTGTTCGAGTTCCTCAAGGGTGGACCACTCAACGCTTGCAACATCGTCGTCATTCCCGTGGGTCGTTATCTCCCCACGTATGCGCTCAACCCGGTAGAAGATATGCATGAGTTGTTCGGTTGGGTACTCCGGATTTTGTTGAAAACGTTGAGAGCAAAAGAGGAGCTCCTGGACCGCTACGTGCAAACCCGTCTCCTCCTGAAACTCTCGCGCGACGGCCTCAAGGGGAGCTTCGCCTAACTCCAGCCCGCCGCCAGGGAAATTGGTTATAAGGCCGGAGGGAACTCGGGTTGTCGCGAGCAGAACCCGATTGTTTTCGATCAGCACACCGTAGAGCGCGACGCGGAATTTTTGAACCTTGGTACCCATAACCCCATCGTACCACAGCGGATTCAGGCTCGGCGATAAGATATTGGTGCGGATGGCCCAAGTCTATTACAGTAGGCTCGTATAGTTTGTTGATGGAGATTCCTATGGAGCTTCGAGCTCAGATCCGGTCCGTGGCTCACTACGTTCCCGAGCGTCGTGTCACGAATGACGATCTCTCTAAACTGATGGATACCAGCGACGCATGGATTACTGAGCGTACCGGTATCAAGGAGCGACGGTTTATCGACGGCGAGTGCGTTGGGACCTCTGAGTTGGGCGAACGTGCTGCTCGCCAGGCCCTTCAAAAGGCTGGGTGGACGGCAGAGGAACTCGATCTCATAGTCGTTGCTACCCTCTCTCCCGATTACTACTTTCCTGGTGTCGGCGTCATGCTTCAGCAAAAGTTAGGGTGTCGCACGATCCCGGCACTCGATATCAGGGCGCAATGCAGTGGTCTTGTGTATGGGCTTTCGGTCGTTGATGGCTATGTGAAGAGCCGGCAAGCGCGAAAGGTGCTCCTTGTGTGCGCTGAGGTTCAGTCGCCGGTGCTCGATCTCACCACACGTGGTAGGGACATGGCGGTTTTATTCGGCGATGGGGCTGGAGCTGTGACGATCGAAGCTGTCGAGGGAGCTGCATCAGATCGAGGGATTATCGATTCATTTCTCGGCAGTGATGGGAGTGGCGCTGAGGTTCTGTGCATGAAGATTCCAGGGACCGCGACCCCCGGCTTTATCTCGACCGATGATGTTGCCCAATCGCGAGTGCATCCCTCCATGGATGGTAAGCTTGTGTTTAAGAACGCAGTCACCCGTCTTCTTGAGACCGCTAGTGTGTTGTTGCAAAGAAATAGGATAGCTGCTGAGCAGATAGATCTTGTGATTCCTCATCAAGCGAATCTTCGGATTAATGAAATGGTGAGGACTCAACTTGCCCTCCCTCCAGAGAAGGTGTTCAACAACATCAACAGGTATGGCAACACCACCGCCGCGACTATTCCGATCTGTATGTCGGAGGCTGTCGCAGAGGGGCGCCTCAAGCAGGGCGACGTGGTGCTTACGCTCGCGTTCGGTGCGGGGTTCACCTGGGGTGGCAATCTCATTCGTTGGTAGCGAACTCAGGTATGAGCCGCTGATTTTGTGATGTTGCTCCTTCCGTTGCCTTGGTACCCTTTCTTGTATGAAAGCGGTTGTAGTTGGCACCGGATTCGAGAGTTTGGCGAGCGCCCTGCAGCTTCGTGCGCTCGGCTATGAAGTTGACGTGCTCGAAGAGGGTACAGCTCCGGGTGAGTGGGCGCGAGGCTTTTTCCATCAAGGCGATACCCTGGAGGTTGTTCCTCCCACTATTAGTTGCCCATGGCTGTTTGATGAGCTCTTCGACCTGTTTCAGGAGCGTCGACCGGATTTCATTGAGTTCACTCCGTCCCCTCTGTACCGTCGAAATCTCTATGCCGATGGAACTCGTCTCGATATCGTCTCATCGGTTGAGCAACAGGAGCTCGAGATAGGGAGCATTGCTCCTGAAGATGCCAAGCGGTATCGAGGCTTTCTGAAGCAGTGCGAAGAGCTCTACACAAAGGATATCGACCAGGGCCATCGAGATACATCGATTGACCTGAAAAGGCTCCTTCACACGATGCCTTCGCGTGTTGCTCCAAAGGTGTTCTCTAATCTCTGGCGATGTACGGGACGATACTTTGGGGACAGACGGGTCAGACAGGCCTTCGCATGGCCGGCCTTCACAACCGGCTTGCATCCATTCGTTGCGCCCGCGCGTGCTATTGCAATGCATGCTATTGAACGCAGGGGAGGGGTCTGGGTCGTACAGGGGGGGACTTCGAAGCTTGTAAGCGCTCTTGTAAACTTGGGAGAGCGTCACGGGATCCGATTTCACTATGACCACAAAGTGGTCAGTGTCTCTCGGGATGGAACAGGCAAAATAGTATCACTCTACTCTGCGCATCGAGGAGAACGCGTTGTTATCCCCTGTGAACTCGTGGTGTGGAGTAGTGCTTCCCAGAGCCTGCATCAAGCTTTTGGTGGCGACGATCTATCACCGATTGAGAGGATTGCACTTCGTCCAATTCAGCCATCTTTCGGAATGTATGTCCTTTTCCTCAAAACGAAGCGTTCCTATCCGGAGGTCGCTGATCAGACGGTTGTTTTTTCCGAGCGGTGGGAAGGTCTGCTCTCGCAGATAGGGAAGGGGCCCCGACTTCCTAAGGATCCGATCTTCGCGGTATGTCGTCTCTCGGGAACGGCTCTCAGGGGGCCTCACGAGGAGGGGGAACTCTTCTCGGTCTTCGTCCCGGTCCCCCATCTTGGCCGCTACAGCGGGTGGAAGTTCGACGGCACCGGATTTAAGGATATCATTCTCACGAAGCTTCGAGAGCGAGTGCTCCCTACTTTGAAATGTACTCAAGTGTTCGCCGAATCGATCGATCCGCGGTATGCGCGGGATGTGCTATCCCATCCCCACGGTGCACCGTTCCCGCTAGCAACCACGATATCGCTCACCGGCGGACTCAGCTTTCAGCATCGTATGCATCGGATTCCCAATCTCTTCCTCTCTGGAGGGGGATTCCAGGGGATAGGGGGGATCTCCGGCGCTGTGACATCCGGGCGGTTGATTGCCGAGATGGTACGCCAGGATTTCCCTGCAACGTATCCGTATGAGCCACCGGCTTCTATCGCCGCCCGTTGGGTCGGGTAACACGGAGGACCATAGCTAACCAAAACGGGTAGCGCCTATTCTTCTGTCTGTAACAGCAGCAATCCCTCCTCAAGGCTAAAGGTTCAAAAAAATATACTCCCGTGAGGGTGGTATTTCATCTTCCTTTCCATGGGGAGCTATTCGGGGAACCCAAAGAGAGGTTCCTTATAGAGGCGGAGGAGGTAGCCCCCTACAGAGAAAAGAGAAAAGGATAGGAGGAGCTGTCCTCCTGCAAGAGAACTCCCATTAGGACTGCCAAGGGTTGCAGTTACTTCTTCTTGGCCTTAGCTGGGGCAGATGCCGCCTTTTTAGGTGCTGCCGGAGTCGCGGTCGGTTGAGGTGAGGGTTGTGCCGCGACCGGGTTGAGGGATGGCAGGCCCGGATTTCCATCCTTTGAGTTCACAAAGGTCACGCGAACGTCACCTTCCGCTTGGCTGCGGTTCTCGTTGAGGAAGATCTTGATCTTGTCTGCCCTGAGGATGCTCTCTTTCTGCTGCAGCTGGGGATTGTCTGAGAGGGTGACGATCGATGCGACCGCATCATAGGACGCGGTCTGGCCGGTAGCCTGGATATCCTGCTTAGAGATGAATACGTCGCCCTTTGCGATTAACTTCAAGAGTTCATTCTTTTCGCTATAGGTTCCCTCAAGTGTCTTCGAGGTGAGACGCATGTCCCCCTGTGTTACTTGAACGTTGCCGGAGTATGCGAATACGCGGTCTTTTGCGTTGAAGGAGAGCGAGTCGGAGGTGATGTTGGTCGGAAGCTTGCCAAAGCTGTCATCGAACGCCTGCGAGTCCATGAGATTCGTCATCGACCCTGTGGGTTTGTTTTCAGCGTAGGTGGGTGTGCTGAGGGCGAGGAGAAGGGTGAGGGCGGTAGTGTAATATTTCATGCGTTACCTCTTCCTTTTTTGTCGTGGCTTGAACGTGCTCTTTACGCCGTTGGTAATATTTATAGTCTGATCGGTTATGTTGCCATGGAGCCTCTTACCATTAATGGTGAAGATCGGATTGTCTACCTGCACATAGTTGGGCATATCGACCGTTTCGGTGGCTTTCGTATAAATAGCTCGATCGGTTTTAATGGTGGTTTCTTTGTTGTGGACTACAACAACGTCATCAAAGAGCTCTGCTCTGAGGATCTCTGTTCCTGTGAGTTCCACGTCTGCTCGTTTAGCGGTAAGGTTGACGGTGTCGCCGTTTGCACGATGCACGTTGAGTCGAGGCTCCTCAATCTCAGCGTGGTTTTTTCCCGCGTCGTATCGCCCCCTTTTCCCGAATATTTCCCACACAATCTTACCGTCTTTGACTGCGCTGCGGTGGAAGTCGTTGAGAACGAAGCCGATGCCTGCGCCTGGTGTTTGAGAGAGTGTGAGACCGGTCTGCCCCTCAATCGTTGCACGATTCAGAGCGGCACTTGAAGGAGGGGTGCGTGAGGAGTTGTGCGTCCAGATCACGAGTCCACTAATCAGGAAAAACAAGCCGAGAAGCCCTAGCCCAAGAGCCAAACTTTTTTTTCGGGTTAGGATAATCGGCACGGATAGTTCCTATTCAGCGGCTTCTCGTATGCGTAGCAAGCGCTCTAGAAGAGGGGTAACCCGATCTAAGGGGAGCATGCAAGGCCCGTCCGAGGGTGCGTTGTCAGGGTCGTTGTGACACTCCATAAATAATCCATCAACCCCGGTTGCAACAGCTGCGCGCGCGAGGATCTCTACGAAATGGCGCGACCCGCCCGAGCTCCCGGCACCACCTCCCATACTTTGGACGCTATGAGTTGCATCGAATATTACCGGATAGCCCGTTTCGCGCATAATGACGAGGTTTCGAGGGTCCATGATGAGGTCTCGATAGCCAAAGCAGGTACCTCGTTCGCAGAGAAGGATCTTTGAATTGCCTGTGCTCGCTATCTTCTCAGCCACAAACTGCATGTCGGCTGGATGGAGGAATTGTCCTTTCTTAACGTTAATCGTTTTACCGGTTTTTCCGGCTGCAAGGAGCAGGTCTGTTTGTCGACACAAAAACGCTGGGATCTGGAGCACGTCAACCACAGCGCCAACCTCACGAGCCTGTTCCTCTGAGTGAACGTCAGTGAGGATGGGGATATTGAACTGAGTTCGAACATCGTCCAAGACGCGCAGGCCCGCGTCCATGCCAACGCCCCGCTGACTCGTTACGCTCGTACGGTTAGCCTTATCAAAAGAGGATTTGTAGACGAGTGAGATCGGAAGCTTGGAGGTCGCGGCGCACAAAAACTCCGCGATCTTGAAAGCGTGGTCCTTAGATTCGATCTGACACGGGCCAGCGATGAGAAGGAGTTTTTCTCCCCTCCCCACCTTCACTGAAGGGGTAATCTGAACGGTCACAGTTAGTTCCTTGTAACGGGGTTGCTGAGCTCCTGTCGAGCGGGGGTTGCTGACACGCCGCTCTGGGATTTACCTCCAGAGGAACGCTTCTCTCCTCCTTTCTCGACCACCACGGCAGACTTCTCCTTAGCGGAAAGCGCAGCCGCCACAAATGATGTAAAGAGTGGGTGAGGAATCTTGGGGGTGGATTGGAATTCGGGGTGAAACTGAACGCCGATGAACCAGGGGTGATCTTTGATCTCGATGATCTCAGCGAGCGAGTTGTCTGGCGAAGTACCTGAAAATAGCAACCCCGCCTTCTCAAGTTGCTCGCGATAGGCATTGTTTACCTCGAAGCGGTGACGATGACGCTCGCTGATTTGTGCTTTGCCGTAAATCTCACGAGCCTTAGATCCAGTCTTGAGAGCGCAGGGGTATGCTCCAAGGCGCATAGAGCCACCTTTCTGCTCAACCTTCTTTTGGCTATCCATGATGTGGATAACGGCGCATGTGGAGTTGGGATCGAACTCCGCGCTCGTTGCGTCTCGCAAACCCGCAACATGTCGAGCATACTCTATGGTTGCGATCTGGAGGCCGAGACATATGCCGAAAAACGGCACCTTGCGCTCACGAGCATATCGAGCAGCAGCGATCTTTCCTTCGCTGCCTCGAACCCCAAAGCCGCCCGGAATGAGGATTGCGTCGACCATCTCTCCGTTGTTTGCAGCCTTAATGGCCTCTTCAACGCCGGTAGACTCCAATCCTTCGCTGTCTACATAGACGATCTTTACCTTGCAGTTGTTCGCAACCCCACTGTGGATAAGGGCTTCGCTCAAGCTCTTGTAGCTCTCCGTGAGGTCTACGTACTTTCCGACCATCGCAATAGTGGCGGTTTTGCGAGAGGTGTCGGTGAGTGATGCAGCTATCTTGGTCCATGGGTCAAGCTTAGGAGCACCTGTCCACATATTAAGGAGCTCGACGATGCGTTGATCGAGACCCTCGTTGTTGAGATGGAGAGGGAGCTCGTAAATTGTCTTTACGTCTGGAGCATTGATAACGCAGTTGGCGCTCACGTTGCAGAAGAGACTGATCTTATTCTTAATCTTCTCGTCAAGTGGTTGCTCGGAGCGGCAAATGATGATGCTCGGGACAATTCCGTATCCTGTGATCTCTTTGATCGAATGTTGAGTAGGCTTAGTCTTGAACTCATGCGCTGTGGCGATGTGGGGAACGAGCGTTACGTGAATGTAGAGCGTATTTTGCGCGCCTACATCACTTCGCATTTGACGGATCGCTTCAAGGAACGGAAGGCTCTCAATGTCACCGACCGTTCCGCCTACCTCAACGAGGCAGATGTCGAATCCCTCGGCTGCAAGTTTTAAACGTCGCTTAATTTCGTCCGTGATATGCGGAATAACTTGGACCGTTCCGCCCAGGTAATCGCCACGCCGTTCGTTGGCGATGACGGTTTCATACACCTTACCAGATGTGAAGTTATTGAGCTTCGACATGCGAGTGCCGAGGAAACGCTCGTAGTGACCGAGGTCGAGATCCGTTTCAGCGCCATCGTCGGTTACGAAGACCTCTCCGTGCTGGAAAGGACTCATCGTCCCTGGGTCTACGTTGATGTACGGATCGAGCTTAACGGCCGTGGCCTTCAACCCTCTCGCCTCAAGTAGGGCGCCGATGCATGCGGTGGTGAGACCTTTACCGATGGAAGAAACAACACCACCGGTCACAAAGATATATTTAGTTGGCCGAGATTGCATAAGTTCTGAATGTTCCTTTGTTCAACGCTGCCGGCTTTGAGAGCCTTCCGTAGTATCCCTTTTCTAGCCGGCTAAGACAATTACAGAGTCCGGAAAAGTGAAGGTTTCAAGCTATTTATATCAATAAGTTAGCGACTCCTCTGAGATGAGGGCGGGACTTCTGCGGTGGCTCAAGGGCTAGATGGTGGGAGAAGGCCGTTGTGCGTCATACCATCCAGGAGCACCATAGTGCATGGTGACTAGGTTTTTGTGGAGTCAGGTTCCACGGCAATAAGGAGAGGTGTCTATGAAAGCCCGCGCACACTCAAGAGTTTATCGGTCTATGTTCGTAGGGTGCACCCTTGCGGTACTCGGTTTGTACGGGATCGGGGATGCCCGTGGGGCCGACTGGCGGGAGGTCAACAACGACGTAAGCGATCGGATAGCGATGCTCCAGCCACCGATCGGCCCACACAACATCGATATCGATAACCGTGGGCGCGGTGAGATTCGCCTTGAGGGATATGTCGAAAGTGAAGAGGCTCGTCGTCGTGTTCAAGAGGCGGCAGAGCGGGCTCACGGAGTTTCTCGAGTGGATAATCGTCTCGCCGTTTCGACCTCGCCACAAAACCGTCGAACTGAGGAGATTACCCGCATGGAGGAGGCGTTTCGGCGCGATGTCCCTCATGGTCGCTATAATGTTTCGGTTTTTACGGAGCCGGAAAGGGTGGTTCTACGGGGAACTGTTGACTCCCAGGCGACGCGAGAGAAGATAGTTTCCTCTGCTGCTTCGATCGCCAAGCGCCCGGTCTCCGATCAACTCGTCATACAAGGTATCCGACCGGGCGCGCACCTCTCCGACGCCGACCTCGAAGCTTCGATACGGCGCACCCTTAGCGAGGAGTACCCGAGGTTGATGAAGGATTTGCAGGTTGCTGTGCGAGACGGTGTTGCTACCGTTGACGGGCAACTCTCTAATCATCGTCAAGTCGATGAGGTTCTCGCCACGATCCTCGATGTGGAGGGGGTTGCTGATGTTCACAGCAGAATAACGATCAATGGACGGCGCTACTCAGGTGGTTCGAAAGAGCCGGCTCCTGAGTAAGTGTATCGGAGCGGCGTCGGGTTAGGACCCGAACCCGACGCCGAACGGTTTCGCGAAGCTGGAGCTTTGGGCGCCGTGTGCTCGTGGCGCATCGTAAGCGGGGGCGGAAGCGGGCCAGAGGGCGGTTCTGGCCCCCAGTTTTCATGCCAGTTCTCCATAATCCTTAGGAGCTCCCCGTTCTACGCAGGGTTTTGCCTCGCATCTCTCATCAACCTAGGCTAACATTCCAGCACGGCTTGAGCCGTCGGCCCGATCTGGGCAAGCGTTGACCGGTCTATCAGCGTTTGTGATACGACTAGTACGCTACGTGCCCAAGGTATGGGCGCGTCAGGTTGTAATGCATAGGCCCCTTCATGAGTGAAAAATCCGCGCGTCCCGTTGTAGTCCTTCGTCAAGGTCGAGAATCAGCCGTCAAGCGTCGCCACCCATGGATATTTTCGGGGGCTATAGCCGATCGTAGAGGCACGTTACAGCGAGGTTGTCTCGTCGATGTTCGTTCCAAAGATGGCGCTTTGCTGGGGTGTGGCCACTGGGGAACTCGTGGGATCGCCGTTCGACTTCTCTCCTTTGAAGAGGTGAGGGACGAGGGAGAGTTGCTTCATGCGAAGATCCTCAACGCCGCGCAGGTGCGACAGCGGCTAGGGCTTGTCGGGAATCCCTCGACCAATGGATTTCGATTGGTTCACGCTGAGGGGGATGAGTTACCGGGTCTCGTCATAGATTTATACGGTGATACCGCAGTGGTGCAATGCCACTCGGCTGGCATGTGGCGGGTTAAAGAATCGATCCAGGAGAGCCTTCTGGAGATAGCCGAACTAGGTCTCTCAAAGGTTGTATTCCGTCGAGTGGAATCTCAAATAGAGGAGGCCAGCGGGGATGGAGAGGGTGAGCCGATGGTGGCGGAGCCCTCGCAGGTCGTCTCATTCTCAGAGAATGGGTTGCGCTTTTTGGCAGACATCACCGCGGGTCAAAAGACCGGATTTTTTCTTGACCAGAGGGTTAATCGACAAAAGATTCGAGATGCGGCGGGTGGTAAACACGTTTTGAACGCCTTCTGCTACACCGGCGCGTTTTCGGTGTACGCGTTTGCAGGCGGGGCCGAGTCTGTCACCTCGGTGGACGCCTCAAAGTCAGCTATCGATCTCTGTCGACAGAACGTTGTGGCCAACTTTGCGAGTGCTCCTCATCACGCCGAAGTCGCCGACTGTTTCAGCTACCTCACGCAAATTCCAGATACATTCGACCTGATCGTGCTCGATCCTCCGGCCTTCGCTAAGCACCAAAGGGCGGTTCAGCGGGCGATGCGAGGGTATGAGACGATCAATGCGCTGGCTCTCAAGAAAATTAAACCGGGCGGAACGCTCGCTACCTTTTCATGCTCGCAGCTTATATCGCGAGAGATGTTTCGAGACGCGGTGATGCGTGCGGCGGTCTCTGCAGGAAGGTTTGTGCGCATTGTTGATTTCCTGCATCAAGCTCCATGTCATCCGACGAGCATCTTTCATCCCGAGGGAGACTATCTCAAAGGGCTGATGTTGTTGGTTGAGTAGCTGCGTTGAAGAGCTCGTTGGAATTCCCACAGCGCGGATTCAGATTGAACGCACGCAAGAGGGAAAAGTTTGAGTGCAATCGCATTTTAGTCATTGCGCTATCTTCGTTCCCTCTTCATTCTAATTCCAAGTTCTCGATCGTCTTTCAACGGATGATCTAAGTTCGGTCGCCTAGTTCAGGCGAACCTTCTCTCCTATAGGGAAGGGGGCCTGCTTTGAGAAAGGAGGTGATCCATGTCGGCTATAGGAATTACTTCTGTCGTACTGGTGAGCGAGGTCTTCACATTGTGAAGCGTATCTACTTGCGCACTTTGACAGGGTTTTAAGTAGTTGGTTCTGGTTCCCTAATTTGCTTCTTCGGAGTGGGGTCTACTCCCGCGCGGAGTAGACCCCGCAACGATCCTCCCTCCGCCATTCACTTTAGGCTCTGCCCAGTCTTCTCGTGTTGATCAAATTTAATTAAGAGATCCGAATTTGTGTTTGTGTAGCGACACAACCGAGTGGAAACGTCCTCTCTGTTGGAGTTTTTTCTCGTGCTGCACGAAGGACGCTCGGAGCACCGCGTGCGAGGGGGCTATGCGCCGACAGCGCACAAACGCTAACCCGCTACTGCAATCATCTCTATCTCAACGATCGCGCCGAGCGGTAGGGCGCTCACTTGGATGGTTGAGCGCGCAGGTTTATGGCCCTGAAGCGCCTCTCCGTAGATCTTGTTAACGGTCTGAAAATTCGAGAGGTCTGTCAGGAAGATAACGCTCTTTACGACATCCTTAAACGAGAGTCCGACCCCTGCCAGCACTGTTTGAAGATTCTTTAGAACCTGCTCGGTTTGCTCTTGGATGCCAGCTCCCACTAATTGCGAGGTCTCGGGATGTATGCCCACCTGGCCTGACAGGAATACGAGGTTTCCAGCTCTCACAACCGGAGAATATGGGCCGACCGCCTTAGGCGCGTTGGTGATAGACTCAAAGCACTCGATCTTAGTTCCCATGTCAGTTACCTCTCGGTTGTGGCGATTGTGGAGGTAGCATAGTCTCGGATAGTCCCTCATAGAAAGGTGTTTTTTGTGTTGCAATCAACGGTGGCGAGCCATGGTCATCCTCCAACGCGAGGGCGGTGATGTGTCGTGCCAAGGTCTCTCTCTCTCTCTCTCGAAAGGGTGATGACGAGAGAGGGGTCTGAACTGTTAATTTTCGGTGAGTTTGCGGTTCTTGCGATACCTTCCCATGTGAAAGAGATACAATTTTGAGCAGAGCCAAGTTTTAAACCGCAGGAAGCCTAAACTATGAAAGATGTTATCTTAGTTGTGGATGACGAAGAGGATATCAGAGAGCTTGTCACCTACAACCTCTCTAGGGCGGGATATAACGTCATGACTGCTGGAACGGGAGAGGAAGCGTTACAGATTGCGCAGGAGATAAACCCGATCTTGCTAGTTCTTGATATTATGCTCCCGGGTATGGATGGCTTGGAGGTGTGTCGCCGCCTCAAGGGTAGTCCGAGGTTATCAAAGATTCCCATCGTCATGATCTCGGCCTTGGGGGAGGAGAAGGATGTTGTCGCCGGCCTCGAGCTGGGGGCTGACGACTATGTGGCGAAGCCATTTAGCCCGGGCGTACTTCTGGCCAGGGTTAAGAGCGTTATTCGGCGTGTGGGAGCATCTCCCGTAGCGCCGGACGCCACCCTTTCGATTGAGGGACTGAAGGTCAACCCTACCCGAAGGGAGGTGCATGTAGCTGACCACCTTGTGGAGCTTACGAATACTGAATTCAAGCTCCTTCATTTCTTAATGCGTCAACCTGGTGTGGTTTTCACGCGCACTCAGATAGTCGACGGAGTTCATGGGGATGATTACCCAGTCACGGATCGCTCGGTCGATGTTCAGGTGGTAGGACTTCGCAAGAAACTCGGAGAGATAGGCGCTTTGGTAGAGACCGTTCGAGGAGTTGGCTACCGTTTTAAAGGCTAGAGATACCTTCGGTGTGGCGCTCGGAAGTATGTGTTTGTTAAGTTGAGCGGCATGAGGATGGTGGGATTCAGTCGATTTGTAGTGTGGGGAGGAGCGATAGCTCTCATCGCCTCGGTGCCCCTCATGCTTCAGCTGCTCGTTACGCCGGAGATCTCAAGGGCATCAGTTGCGGCCTCCCTCATGTCCATAGTTATCGCGGTATGTGGAGGATTGAGGCTTTCATATCTCAGTGAAGAGGCCCTCAAGCGCGTTGAGGAAGCTACAGCTCGTTTCGCCGAGGGGAGCTTCGAGAAGCCTGTTGAGATCCCTCGACGGAGGCGTCTTCGCGCTCTGACGGAGGGTCTGAATGATATGGCCACACAGCTCCAGGAGCGTGTGCGAGCGCTCTCTCAGTTAAGCCGCGAGCAAGATGCAATCCTACGAAGTATGACCGAGGGGGTTATTACTGTTGACTCAGAGGGAAAGATTCGACGGGTGAATGAAGCTGCGAGAGGTCTTCTCGGAATCTCCAAGGCGTACGTAGAAGGGGAGGCAATTGATGATATCATTACCATCGATGAGATTCGGCGGTTCATGAGAGAGGCTTCCTCCTCGATGGTTCCTACCACTCGGACCGTTGAGTTACGCCAGGAGCCTCAGACGATCCTAGACATGTATGGGTCCCCGCTCTTCCAAGATGATGGCTCATCGTCAGGTACCCTGATTGTGCTGAGGGACATGACCCGCATGCATAAACTGGAGAATGTCCGACGGGACTTCGTCGCGAATGTCTCGCATGAGCTACGCACACCCGTGACGTCGATTAAGGGCTTCGCCGAAACCCTCCTCGATGGTGCGATGCATGAGCCTGAGTCTCTTAACAGGTTTTTGGGTATCATCGCGAAGCACGCGGAGAGATTGCATGCTATCTTTAATGATCTCTTGGTGCTTTCACGCTTGGAAGCAGGCGATCAGCATGAGGGCATAGACCTTTCAAATCATAAGATCGCTGACATCGTGCGAGAGGCGATAGAGGTGTGTGCGGCTAACGCCGCAGCTAAATCTATAACGGTGAGCTCCTCAATAGGCGATGATATCCGCGTCGCTGTGAACTCCAGTTTGCTGCAACAAGCCTTCGTGAACCTGATAGACAATGCTATCAAGTATTCTGATGCGGGAACGAAGGTGGATATCGGGGTTGAGCGACAGGGAGAATACATACGATGTATGGTTGCCGACACAGGTCCCGGTATTGAGTCGGCACATCTCCCCCGTCTTTTTGAGCGATTTTACCGTGTAGACCAAGGACGGAGTCGCCAGATGGGTGGGACCGGCCTCGGCCTTGCGATCGTCAAGCATATCGCCCAAGTACACGGGGGACGCGTAGATGTCCAAAGCGTGTTAGGACAGGGTTCGACATTCTCTCTATATCTCAAACCTCGTTCATAAATGGGCCATTGGCTCGTTATCATTTGAGTGTTTCAATACCTCTCAGGGATTTTGTCACATCTGCCGATACCAGAGACGGTGAGCTGTAGAGGCGGGTTTCTACCGCCGTGTATATCGAATCGGCCTTTAGTGCAGGTTCAACCACAGAGGAAGCGACATGAGGGGCATCTTTCGTAGCTTGGTGATGGGAATATGTCTGGTGGCGTGCTGCGGGGCTTCATCGAGCGAAGCTCAGTCGAGACGCGACGAGAGAATCGCCGTAGGGGCGTCGCTTCGTGAGGTTCTTGCCGCATGGGGCGAGCCCTCGGAGCGTGTCGTTCGAGGGGTAAAACAGGAGCTGGTGTGGAACTACAAGAGTGGCGCACAAGTGGTGTTCAAGCATGGCAAGGTGTCCTCATTCAGAACGGGTGAGGTAGGGCATCAGCCGCAGGTGAAGAAGGTTACGGTTGAGCAGCCGGTCAAAAACGTTGCCCCTGAAGCAGATGACTCAAAGGATATTCTGCGTGACATCGTACGAGAGATCCCTTCGGGTCCGGATGGTCCGGCATCGGGTGGAGCGCCTCCCTCAAGTGATCCTAATCTTGCCGGTTTAATTCCAAATGCTGTCCCCCCTCAAAGGGGTGGGCAACCAGCCATCGCTCCGGGAGTTGTTGTGCCCAGTATTGAGGAGGAGGAGGATCAATAGGCGTCTTATCGTTTCGGTATGAGGAACACTATTCGAGCTTTATCCTGAAGAATTCCTGCTACCTTTTTCGCCTCCTCTCCTCGTCCCCAAAAGAGATCTACGTGATCCGTGCCGGTGATCGCGCCACCAGAGTCCTGATCCAAAACGAATCGTGAGACACGAGTTGTCGGAGGCATGCCGGAGTCTGGTGACTCAGGTTGGTCTACCTCAGGTTTATTGAAGGTAATGAGTGCCAGGGAGCCCTTCGGCGCAAATTTGGAATCTACTGCGATGGTCCGTCCCGGCGTCGCCGGTACACCGAGGGAGGTAATCGCTCGTCGCTTCGATATATTGAAGAAGACATAACTTGGATTCTTTGCGAAGAGCTTCGACCGCTCTTCAGGGGACATGGATTTCGTGACTTGCTCGATTCGTTGCATGGTAACGGGCAGCGGGGCGAGCTGCTCCTTGAGGTATTTGCCGATCGGCTCATAGCGGCGCCCGTTTTTCTCTGCGTAGGTTATAAAAAGCTCCCTGTCATCCGGAAGTCGCACGGTGCCTGATCCCTGAATATGGAGAAAGAAGGCATCTGTTGGATCGACCCAGCACAGCTCAAGCTTTCTTCCCTTGAGTGCATGTCCGGTATCTATCTCCTCCCTTGAGAAGTACGGAGTGACCGTTCCCGCATGGATTCGTCCTCGCAAGTTTGATTCGTCTTTGAAACGTTCCGAAAATTTTTTGAGGTCGATTACCACAAGGTCGTCAGGTTTGGCGTAAAGCGGCTGAGAGAACTGAGTGGTGCGCGTAGTGCTGCCTGGAATGATAGGTTCGAAATAACTGGTGAGGAGGATCTCCCCCCAATCGCTTCCGCCATACCATTCAAGAAATCGGAAATTGTCTCGGATATAGGTGAGCTTCTCGGTTTGCGTTCGAGGGCTCTTGAGCATAGTTGAGAGTGCGTCGAGGGCTACGCTGTATTCCGACCGTGAGATGCTCTCAGTGCCGAATTTCATAGGGGTATCCCCACTTTTTCGGAGCGTCTCCCTTTGGAGCGAAATCGCCGCTTCAAGTCCCTCAAAGCCGAGGTCGTCGGAGATATCGAGACGGTGAGCCTCGATTGAACGAAAAGCATTTTCTGGAGAGACAACGGTTGGTCGACCACACCCTGAGGAAACAAAAACGGCATACAACAGTAAGTGGGCGATCTTTCTAAGGGGATGAGCGGCGTAACGATTCATACAGGAGGGGTAGCTTAGGGTGGCTCGTGTCATCCGCCACTTCCGTCGTCTTTCCTAGCTTATGTAGCTGCTCCCAGGGGATTCGCACAAGGGTTGTAAATTTTTTGAAAAAATTTTCGAGCCCTCCTTCTCCGAGGGGCATCGTAAGAAGGAGACGCTCACGCGTTGTCCGCCGTAGGAATGGATGCCTGCAAAAGAGTGGAGAAGGTTATGAGAAGTGGCTGTTTGCTCCAGCAGTTCTCTTTGGTTTTACTAACGTTTTTGACAGTTGTAGCGCCACAGTCAGCTCGCGCTGCGACCTCACCCTACCGAGCCTCGCTTGAGGTTCATGGGTTACGGGACGTTGTCGTGCGGGCCTCTTCCGCAAAAGCCTTTGATGTCATCCCCAGCGTAAAGGTTTCAGGTCGCGTCGCGAACCTTGGAAGAATCGATGCGCGCTTTAATCTTCGAAGAAATAAGACCTGGACCTCAGTCGTCGATCGGCGTGGTACCAAGTATATCGACTCAACGGAGCCGCTCCTCTTGCGGGGTAAGGTGGCAGTTGGGGGAGGAACGATCCGCAAGGGGCGCCGGGTGTATGCCACCGCAGCTTCCGTTATCAACAAAGAATTGAAGATCACTATTCCGGGAAGAGCTACCGGCTCCCGTCAGAGTCGCCAGCGTATCTACACGGTACGCGTATTGCTGAATGGATCCATTAAGGTGTCCGCGCGCGTTACCAGCGTACCCGCTCATGCTTTTCATCGAGGGGCATGCGGAGCTGCCGTAGGTTCGGTCAGTATCGCTGAAGCCGTTCATCAACACGCAGAGGAACATACTGAGTATACGATTATGCCGATTGCTACCGAGGAATCGCCCGTTGGGGAACCTGGTGAGGCAAAATCAACGCGGGTTATTACTATCAGCACGGACGCTGATCCTGAGTGGTATGCGAAGTACGGCGAATCCAGTAATGCGGTTATTGCTAGTATCCTCAACACCGCCGAAGCCATCTATGATTCTCAATTAAACATCAGATTTCGCTTGGTGAAACAACATGTGTATACGCAAAGTTCGCCGTATACCATGACCGATGCGGCGACGTTATTGAAGGTGTTTACCGGAAACTCGGAGAACCGAGCCAACTTGAGCACGGCGGACGCCGACTTCCATGACCAGGTCGATCTCAAGCATCTCTTTACCGGCAAGGATCTCGATGGAAGCGTCATCGGTATCGCCTACATCGGGACCGTCTGTGCCGCGCCAGCGTTGGCATTCGGTGTTACGCAATCCTACGTAGACGCAGCGCTACCTGGCATCTTTGCTCACGAGCTCGGACACAATTTCGGAGGGTTCCACGACGTGAGTGATAGAGGCGGGCTCATGTATCCAAGCATATCGATCCCATCAGCGACGAGGTTCTCAAGTGTAAGCGTACAGGAAATTTCCAATCATCTGTCGAGGTACAGTCGGTGCCTCTCTACAGAGATGATGACCCCGCGCCAGGCGCCTGCCCCTGGTCCGACGGCAGCTCCTGAGCCTCCCGTCGCCGATCCGGGGAAATTACCGGCTCGAATATCCGTGCGTCGCGAGCTCGTACGCTCCGGACGAGAGAGGATCTCTCGAGTGAGTGGAAGGGTGCTCTCGGATACGGGAATGCCGATAGGAGCAGTCAAGCTAAACCTGGTGGTTCAGGAAAAGACGGTTGCACAGGTCGTTACCAATGACGACGGGGAATATCAGGTGCTGGTTAAATTCTCGGTACCTTCGGGAAGGCAGGTGTATACGTATATGGAAACAACCGATGGAATGGTATCGTCTCGGTTCATGTGGGTTGGGGCAACCCGGAGGTAGGGCGATTGACCGTAAAAACCGCATCTCGGACCCCACCAAGTGAGTCTTAACGGGTAGGAACGGTGTATCGCCACACAGGAAGAGGGGCACGGATATGGGCACGAAAGGTGACAAGTTAGAGGAGGGGCTTCTCCAGGCGATGCATGCCATTGATACGCAAGTGGCTCGGGCGATGCAGCGAACTCCAGCGCAAAGAGAGGTCATGGGGGTACAGAAGTGGGAGCCCTATGATACCCGTGTAGAACATGTAACGGCGTATATCCTTAATGAGCTCGGAGATAACTCCGTTGGTCTCGATTCTGTTCTTGTGCTTGCCCAAGCTTTCACCAAGGCGCTTCGTTTAGCGACCGAGGATTTGGGAAGTGATGGGCTCGGTTCAGTTCGCACCTCATATTGTGTCGACGCCATGGAGAAGGTTACTCGTGATGCCGATAAGGCGCTCGCAGAGCTTCGCACGACCTCGGTAACCTAAAACGCTATGTTCGCCCCGTTTGTCGGGGTGCTCCACTAATACGCCTGTATCCGGGTTCCCGTTGGCACAGGGATAAGCACGCTCATAACCGTGGATTAGATCAGTCCGTATAAGGGTCTCGGAGACTGTGCGCGAGGTGCCGAGCTAGTATGCGAGTAGTTCACTGTATCACCGGATTGAGCGGAGATGGCGCTCAAAAGATGTTGCTCCGGTTGGCCGAAAGACTTGAGCGTCGAGGGGTGAGCAACGTTGTTGTGAGCCTTTCGGATAGAGAGCCTCTCGCTGACGCATTCGAGGCTCGAGGTATTCCCGTTCACTCACTCAATCTATCCTCCGGGATTCGGGGGATGGTTGCTCTCCTCAGGTTGAGAACCCTTCTGAATGACCTCGCCCCTAACGTGCTACAGGGATGGATGTATCACGCTAACCTCATGATGACGCTTGCCAGGCCCCTCTTGAAACGAAATGTTCCGCTGTTGTGGAATATCCGGCGGGGGACGGATGATTTCCGAGAGCGAAAGCTCTCGACCCGTTTGGTGATTAGTGCAAACAGACATCTCTCATCGTACGCAGATCGAATCGTACACTGCACCCATACATGTCGCAGTCAACATGAAGCGATCGGATTTTCGGCCCATAACGGCGTGGTTATTGGAAATGGATTCGACGTCGAGCGACTCGCAGCGTCATCTGAGATGCGACACATGGCGCGACAGCGATACGGCGTCTCTGAGTCCGAGATCCTGATTGGTAGTATCGGCCGAGATGATACAGCCAAGGGGCGCACCTATCTGATCAGTGCGCTATCCCAGGTGATAAAGCGTATTCCTAACGCCCGCCTCATGTTGGTCGGTCGAGGTATGAGTGAGGCGAATCCGGAGCTGCGGCGTCTCTTGGTGTCGTCCGGGGTAGCCTCACGGGTTATTCTTGTCGGGGAGTACTCTCCGATAGTCGACCTCTATTCGGCTCTGGATATACTTTGTTCCTCGTCTGTTGTTGAGGGGTTTTCAAACGTACTGGGAGAGGCGATGTGCTGTGAGGTGCCGTGCGTAGCCACTGATGTTGGGAACGCTCGGGAGTTGCTGGATGGGGTAGGGATTGTTGTTCCCCCTCGATCGAGCCTCTATCTTGCGGAGGCCCTCGTCTCCATGTGTGAGGAGGGCGCGGATGCCCGGCGAGCTCGAGGCGCTCGTGCGCGCACCAGAATCTCTGAGGGATATTCTCTCGACTCAGTGACGGATCAGTATGTCTCCCTCTATGGTGAGGTCGCCTTTCAGGGGCTCGTGTCCCGCGGGACTCGGTTGGAGGAGATGGGGGCTTCCTCCGATTTTTCCACCACGCAGCGGATATAGGGCCGCTTATGCACCTTGAGATGGGCTAATCGCCAAATAATTTAGTTCCATTACTTCAAGGGGTTACTGGCACTTCAGGCCGAGTGGGCGCGAAGCCTTAAATCATCATTGACCCGGTTGTCAAGAGCTTGATAGCATGTGGGAGTTAATCTGGTTTCCGCTCCGGGACAATACCGGAAGATGTTCATCGCCGAGGTCGCTCGTTTGGGCTCACTCGACCGAGTTACTTCAGAGGCGAAAGTGTACGATCCGTCACTTCGTTCCCGCGGCTTATCAGAACTGTAAATGCCGTGGAGGAATGTAAATGTCAAAGAAGTTGTACGTAGGAAACCTGCCATTCTCGCTTGAGGACGCTGATCTTAATCGCTTGTTCGCGCAAGCAGGGACTGTTGTATCTGCACGAGTGGTACTTGATCCCGCTACAGGTCGTAAGCGAGGCTTCGGCTTCGTTGAGATGTCCAGCGAGGATGAGGCTCAAAACGCAGCAAACACCTTGAACGGAACCGATGTTGAGGGCCGCTCTATCGTGGTTGATATCGCTCGTGAGCGAGCACCTCGAGAAGGTGGTTTCAATCGTGGTGGTGGGGATCGTCCTCGTCGCCGTGAAGGTGGTGGTGGAGGATTTGGCGGTCGTCGCTAAGTTCATCCCGTAACCTAAGGGAAGAGGCGGTCGTGGTAGATACCACGGCCGCCTCTTTTTTTTACCTCGTGTGTTGAGAAGGGCGCTGCAAAGAAACGCCTTATCGCCGCGAGAGCCCCAATACCTTTTGCTTAATGCAGCGGGCGCCCCGCATCCCTAAGAAGACGTCTCCATGAAAGGGCCATCGAGATCGCCTGCAGAATCTCTGCTTCATCGAATTCAGGGAAAGCCGCTCGTAGTTCGTCAATAATAAGCCCCGGCCTGCGTAGCTCTTTTATCGGGAACATCTCGAAGCATACATCGGCGAGCACGATGAGCTCTCGGGGATCCTTTTTGAGGCATGTCGTATGAGAAAGGTGTTCGGGGCTGTGTGTCATGAAGTAGCGACCTTGCAATAGAACTGCCTACGAGATTGAGATGGTTTGTAGTCGATTAGTGGTGCGGTGTACAGCTCTAAATAATTTTTGATCCAGTTAGCGCTTCAGATGATTGCGCTGGAATCAATTCGATGCTTGAGGATTAGCGCGCTGCCGATCGTGACCCTAACAGACAGACCCCAACTCAGAATCAAAAGCATACAAGGCGAGATCGGGGTGGCTTAGTCGGATTCAGTAGTAACGGGCTCGTACGAGGTGAAGCGTATATGGGGAGGAGATGTTCTCTCGATTGTGTGAGATACTGTTCGTGTATGGCCCCTAAATCTCATAGTAAGCAACAACTGATCGAACGACTCGTGCGCGAGGGGATCGTTCCTTCACGCGAGGTCGCCGAGAAACACATTCGAGCTGGGCTGGTGAGGGTCGAGGGAGTGTTAGTTGATAAGCCGGGCACTATGATAAGCGTTGAGGCTCAGATCACCTTGGCGCCTCGAAAGGATTTTGTGGGGCGGGGCGCTCTGAAGCTCGCCGGAGCGCTTGATTCATTCAACATCAACCCCTCCGGCAAGATATGCGCCGATGTTGGGGCGTGCACGGGAGGATTCACAGAGGTTCTCTTGCTGCGAGGGGCCGAGAGGGTCTACGCGATTGATGTTGGCTATGGAGATCTTGATTGGAAGATCCGAACAAACCCTCGAGTCGTCGTGATGGAGCGAACAAATGTTCGCTACGTGGAGCAACTGCCCGACCCGATTGATGTAGTGACAATAGACGTTTCTTTTATCTCTCTGACCAAAGTTCTGCCGGTTGTCTCGAAGTGGCTCGTCCCCGGAGGTGTGATTGTTGCGCTCGTGAAGCCCCAGTTCGAGGCCCCCCGAGAGGATGTGGGCGAAGGGGGGATCATTCAGAGTGCTGTGGTGCATGACAAAGTCACCCACGCCATACAAGAGTTTCTACCCACGGTCGGTCTTACGCATCGGGCGACGATCGCGTCCCCGATATTGGGCACCGAGGGAAACAAAGAGTTCCTCATGTGGGCAGAGAGAGCCTAGAGGATCTGCCCTCAACTCATGATGCTAGTCATTCAGACAAGCTCTCGTTAGGACTATCACATAGCTAACATCCCTGTGGGTACCACCCTCCGTGGTTACATGTCCCGCAGATGATGCGATGCCTACCTTTTCGAGGAGTTTCCCGTGAAATTTTCCCCCTTTGTGTCGAGATCAATTTCAAGAGCATGTGCGGGCGCATTCGTGCTCGGATTTAGTGCAACCCTAGTCGGCACACCGTTGCGAGCGTGGGCTGAGTCACAGACCATCTATAAGGAGACCTTCCAATACTGCACCGCTAGTTTAGGAAAGCCGGCTGCTGATGAGACTGGATGGTTGGGGTTAGTGACAGGGCTACCGAAGGAGAAATTTAGTAACTTAAAGGTCTTTTCGTATGGCAGCCGCATCGTGGGAGGTTCGATCAACAGTTCCCCATGGGGTAAGGCAGAGGGGTACTCGTTTTGGTTCAGACCTACCTACGGACTCTCGTTCCTGACTGCTGAATTCCCTTTCGATGTCGGCCTCATCTCGAAATATCCCGCCACCGTTGAGTACGAGCAACGTCTCAGTGGGATCGATGCTGCGGGCGTCATGAATCAGACGCAGCTTATCTTTCTTATTGATGACAACTGGTACATTTCGGGCACGGCAACTCGCCAGAGTAACCCGAACCGCTGGGAGCCTGTGAGGGTAGATCCTTCCGAGCTACTGTACGGAGTTGTTCCGTATGTAACGGGGCTCGGTGCCGCGACCCCTAACGGCTATGCTACTTCCCTCCCAACGACGGGAACCGTTCGAGCATTCGGAGTTTTTGCTGCTGAGGTAAACGGAAGGGTTCGTATCGATAACTTTACTATCACCACGACCGGCCCGATTCCGGCAGGAATGTCGACGGCGGTTCAACCGAGCTCAGTGGCGTCGTGTCCACCGACCAGTCCGGATGTGACTGGAGGACCGGCTCCTACTCCAACCCCAGATCCCGACGATAGTGATGGTGGTGTTGATCGGGGAACTCCTGAGTCTCCATTTGGACCGGGGGGATCAAATCCGCGGGCTCAAAATGCGTCGTTCTGTTCGACAAGCGAACAGGGATCTGGATTAAAGGTACGGGTTTCCCGTCGGTCTCTTAAAGCATTTGTGACGAAAGGGCTCGCGAAGGGAACGATAGGTTTGCGCGATAGGGCTCTTGCATATCTGTATGCGACTCGACTGATGCCGGTGGGTGCGTTAGTCAACGTCCGGATAGGGGATTACGATCCTTCGGCTCGGACCTTAAAGGTGTCCTTAAAGAAGGGTGCGCCAACGACCTCGGTTAAGGTGAGTCGACAGGTTCAATCGTCGCTGAAACGATATCTTTCAGCTCTGGGGCCGCAGGCAAGCGCCACTGATCCACTCTTTGGTGCGATAACGACGGGGAGCGTGAATATGAAAAACGCAGCATGTACGCCTGAGCTGAAGCGAGTAATCGCTCAACGAGCTAAAGCTGCCAAGATCTCCACCAAACGCATCTACGTGAGGTAGTTGCGCTGAGAGCTGTGAGAGCCCCTCCTGTGGGGCTCTTACAGCTCTAGGGAGGATTTTTGACTCACTTCCCTAGGGTACTTTGGTGTGTGCAAAGAGATCAGCGCGAACGGCAGGATTTCTGATATGCCAGATACATCCATCGATGAAGTAATGATGGATATTGATCAGTGATACGAACACGAGAGAGTAGACCTCGAATCCACCGTTGGGATAGTTGAGAGCCTTATCGACCCCAACAAAAACGAGCAAGCTCGCACCACATACCTTCAACGAATAGGTAAGGAGATGTCGTGCTTGAGAGGAGGTGAGAAGCTCTTTCTGCTTTTGGGCGATTCTGTTTGCTTCAACCCTTACGGGAAAGGATAGATACTGAACTGCGTGAAATATCTGCACCCAGAAAAGTGATTGGGGATACAGGTAGAGGAAGCCGTACCACACATAAAGACTTCCGAACGGTAGGATCATAGAGGCTGGAAGGGGAGCCTGCCGGCGACGTCGAAGCGCCAAAAGGGTGCACACGCCCACGACGAGGGACAAAAGCGCTGCGATGGTGACCCATCTCATGCACGGTTCCCGCCAAGGCAGTAACGGGGTTGGAATGTAGGAAGGGCTGGTTGTGAGGGCCCACACCATTTGCCACCCCGCCATGACGCGGAGGCATGCGCGTAAGAGAAAACGCTCTCCGTTGGTGAATCGAATGCCGTGAAGGTAGGCGTATGAAGCTATCATGCCCCATGCTTGGCCGGTATAGTGCAGGGCCAGGTAGAGGGCGGTAATAACCAAGATGCCCTGCACAATCCCGGGCTCATTACGTGGCGGGGCTGCCATCCAAAGTCCGAGCGCACCCACCGATAGCAAGGCGAGCGGCATGTAGGTGGATGCCATGCGATAACGTTGTATCGATTCCCGAGATGAGTACAGGAGGGAATAGGAAGCCATAAAATGACTCCCGTTCACGAGGACGGTTAGTAGTAAGAAATTTCCAAGGATGAGCTCTCGAGGGATCTCGGAGCTTAGGAGTATAAATGCGAGCAATACGGGGATCGAAAGCCCCCCTACGAGTAGTGGGTCGATTTTTGGGTGAATGATGGCTGTGGAGTGGGGATGGGTCATGAAGCTAGTTGGCTCAAATGCGTCACCGACATCATCGCAGAGTTGGATTCAAACTGTCTACGAGGTTATCGCGCTAGAAATCGCATGGTGTCTCCGCGGGATGGAATGGTAAGTTATCGGTACGCCGGCTAGCACGGATGTGGAGGACTATCCTCTGTTGCGCATTTCGATAGTTTGACTTCAACCTTGGTGGAGCTAACGAAAGAGTCTTCAACGTATCGTAGAGTATACGTGCCCGCTTTTCGTTCTCTCCGCCTGGTTTTGTTACAACTCTCACCATGGGCACGATGGAAGCCTTTTGTACTAACGTACATGGAAATACGTTAGAATTCGGTCTCGGGAGACGGAATGAAGTATCTCAACATTATTATAGCTGTTGCGACGGTGCTTGCTATTGCGGCGACGGTTGCACTGCGCCATGTCGTCGGTATCGACTCCCCTGGAGCTGATTGGCCGGTCATAACGGTGCTGATTGGTGGCGGCCTCATTTTAGTTTTCAATCTCTTAGTCGCGATGTTCAAAGGCGAGTTCGGTTCCGATCTCCTGGCGGGCATCTCGATCGTGACCTCGGTCGTGTTAGGGGAATACATCGCAGGAGCACTGGTGGTGTTGATGCTGTCCGGTGGCACCGCACTGGAGGAATACGCGATGCGTCGAGCCTCATCAGTGCTTGATGCCCTCGCACGCAGGATGCCCTCTCTTGCTCACAAGCGAAGCGGAGTGACCATGGTGGATATCTCCGCCGACCAGGTGAGAGCTGGAGATGAGGTAGTAGTGCTGCCGCACGAGCTTTGCCCGGTCGATGGGATAGTCACTGAGGGACGAAGCTCCATGGATGAATCGTATCTCACGGGCGAGCCGTATCGGATCTCGAAGACCCCTGGATGTGAGGTTATTTCAGGTGCAATTAATGGGGAAGGGGCACTTGTCATTCGGGCGAGCAAGGAGGCGAAGGATTCACGCTACGCCAAGATCATGCAGGTGATGGATGTGTCCAGGCAGAAGCGCCCTCGCTTGCGTCGGCTCGCGGATAGGCTCGGGGCTCTCTACACCCCCATAGCCGTTGTTATCGCGCTGGGAGCATGGGGCATTTCGGGGGAAGCCACTCGGTTTCTGGCTGTGCTTGTCGTTGCGACGCCGTGCCCTCTGATCATCGCCATCCCGGTCGCGATTATTGGAGCGATTTCGTGGTCAGCTAAGAGGGGGATTATTATTAAAGACCCGATAGCACTGGAGCGCGCGCACAACTGCGAGGTATTGATTACCGACAAGACCGGTACGCTTACCATCGGGGAGCCCCGCTTGGTCGAGATTGAGGCTCTTGGGATTGCAGAAGATGAGGTGCTGCGCTTAACGGCGAGCGTTGAGAGATACTCGAAACATCCGCTGGCGCAACCGGTTATTCAGGCCGCTGAACAGCGCCATCTCCTTCTGGCGGATTCGTCGGATGTGCAGGAGATTCCTGGTCAAGGACTTGTGGGAAATGTAGCGGGTCGAAAAATAGCTATTACGGGGCGGCGTGCAGTGGCGCCGCATCTCTCAAATGCGTTTACGGCTGCTCCTAGTGGTCTTGAGTGCCTTGTTTTTATCGATGATGCTCCGGCGGCGGTATTTCGATTTCAGGACGAAGCTCGCCCAGAGAGTAGGGAATTCGTCAATCACTTGGGCCCCCACCACAACTTTAAGGAGATTATTCTGCTTTCCGGGGATCGGGATGAAGAGGTGCAGTACCTAGCTAAGCAGCTACACATCTCAAAGGTGTACGCCGGTAAATCGCCAGAGGAGAAAGTTGATATCGTCCGTGCCGAGACCGAGCGTGCAGCGACCCTCTATCTTGGAGATGGTATTAATGATGCGCCAGCTCTCACAACGGCGACCGTCGGTGTGGCATTTGGACCTCGAAGCGATATTACATCGGAGGCCGCTGGAGCGGTCATACTTGAGCCGTCATTGCGTAAGGTGGATCAGTTCCTTCACATTAGTAGTCATATGCGGCGTGTGGCGTTGCAGAGCGCGGTTGGTGGGATGGTATTGAGTGTCGGAGGGATGTTGTTAGCTGCCGCCGGCTATCTTGCACCGGTTGCGGGAGCTCTCCTCCAGGAGTTGATAGATCTGTGGGCGGTTGGAAACGCTTTGCGGGCGTCAAGCCTCGGTCGTTCAGACAGTAACCATATATAGTGAATTTGGGTTTTGCTGCTTGTCTCGGTCTCCCATGAGCCAGGAGATGGAAGGCCTGGTACACACTCGCTAAGTGATTCGGCGGCGAGGCCGAAGCGAGCTCTCGATGGAGAGCCGGGAAGCGAATGTCGTCTCTCGACCCGTAGCGATACCAATCGGATCGTTCAAAGCACCTTGGGGGGCATGAAGTTTGAATAGGACTTGGTTACCGGGGTTGGCTTGCCACCCCCTTCACAAGACCGTCTCTTGTGCGTGTAGGGAGCTTTCGGGGATCTATGAAAAAAATAGTAATCGGCCTGCTTGGTTGTGTCATGTTTGCGTCGAACGCCCACGGCGCGGTTCCCAACGACTTTGACGGTGATGGTATCTCTGATCGGACCTTCATTCAGATAGAGGGTGACAAATCTTTGACATGGATAGCCCAACTTTCGACATCTCAGACGCAGACCGCTCTCGGTACACTTGGCCGGGCGGGTGATGCAATCACCATGGCACAGTGGTTGGCTGAAGGTACTCAGATAGGAGTGGCTTCGTTGAACACAGCGACGAATGCGATTGAGTGGTCTATTCGTGATGGTAGTGGAAACGTTCGCACCAAGGTGTTGGGTAAGAAGGGAGACCTTGTGGTTTCCGGAGCTGATTTCGATGGTAATGGCCTGGCGGATGCTGCGGTGGTTCGTCTAGAGAATAGAAAGGCGCAGTGGGTGGTGGTGTTCGATCTCTTCGCTTCAGACTCGCCTGTTCAGAAGACGTTTCAATTTGGTGATGCAGGCGACCGGGTTTTCTATGCCAGAGCCGAGACCGGTTCGGCTGTCGATTGGATCGGTATTACTCGCACGGGTAAAAACTCTAGAACGCTCGCCCGGATGATGGATATCAATTCAGGGGCGATAAAGCAGTTTCCTCGTCTTCCGCGATTGGCGAGCCAAGGAAGCCGCCCACGACCGTTCCCGGTGCGCCAGAGCACGGGAGCCGACTTGATCGGATTTAGTGTTGGAGGTGGAGGAAAGACTTCGGTCAAGGTGTTTAATCTCGAGGGCGGTGCTGTCTCCTCCAGTGTATTCTCGGGTGGCGGAACGAGTGTCGTCGGTGAATTCATGCAAGAGCCTGGGTACGAAGTTTTGTACGAGAGTGGAGAGTATGCGACGTTTCTCAATCCTCGAGCGATCGATCTTACGGAGACCGTCGCACTCGGTGGCATTCCAGTCGACGAGGTGAATATCAATTCTCTTGGATTAGAGGCCGCCGTTCCCGCCCCGCCGAGCACGCCGACAGGTGGTGAGACCCCTGCCGCGGGAGCACCGGCACAATGCTCGAAGTTTGTAAGGATGCCGAGCACGCACATCTACAAGACATTTGGCTCGAAACATTTCTCAGATATTCGGCGCAAGACGATAGGTTTAATTCTCAAGAGTGGTGCGCCGGGACCGTTCCCCTCCTGTATCGACGCCATCGATACCAAGGGTAATGTGGTCGCAAAGCTCGGCCTCTACGCTGTTGGTGGGGGATGGGGCGCTCGATACTATGCCGGCATTCGCTGCGCGAAGAGCACCCCGTATGGAGGGGCTGAGGTCGCATCTCGAGCGCAGCAGAGCTCCGGCTCATCCAAGATCTACATGAAGTTCGGCGGTGTCTGCTATGGCCCGTTCGAAGCTAACAGGTGCGTCAATAGCACCTCATGCTGAGGTTTGCGCGGGCGCGGGGAGAGCGCGCCCGACCGTTGGGGTCGCCGGTTCTTACTAAGCTGCCGCGGGGCCTCGGTGCTTGATACACTGACGGATCCCGATTATTTCCCCGCGATGTCAGAGGCTTGTATAAAGTAGCCCCGTAATCTTCAGCCCTAAGGTGGTTACGCCGACCCACCCTTAGAGGCGATGGTATGAGCGGCGGATGTTATCGGTGCGGTCTGGCGGATGGTAGTGCTGACCGGCTATGCGAAACCTGTTTTCGCATGAAGTTTCATCGTGGGCGGGATGTGGTTGATCTGCCCCCAGACACTCCAGTAGAGGGGTTGGAATTTTCGCCGAGGATGCAGACGTTTTTACTTAGCTCAGGAGCTGCGTTCTACGCCAGCCTCGTTGGGTTCGTCATGGCCGCCCACGTGCTTCACGCAAAGACGCATGGTGATCCCCGCCTTGAATTCGTCGCCAACGACCAGCAGCAATCAGTGGTGATGGTGGAGCATGTGATTGGAGCCGTCCCTGGTCCGGAGCAACTTGGGGGTGCGCATCGACCCTTTCCAGCAGATGAGTAATCGCATCTCAAACAGTTGTGTCGCCTGGAGGTGCGGCGCTGGAGAAGGGGCATGAGTAAGGTTTCGCACACAACGATATTCGCTGGGCACGAGGGTGTGCGGCAAGCCCACGGGGTGATTCAGCCATACATCCGAGAAACCGGGGTAGAGCGAGCTCGCTCCCTTGAAAGCGCGACCGGAGAGGTATGGCTCAAACTGGAGTGCCAACAGGTTACGGGTTCATTTAAAGTGCGTGGTGCTCTCCATCGTTTGAGCGCTCTGTCTGACCGTGAGCAGAGCAGTGGTGTCATCGCCTGCTCGTCGGGTAATCACGGTCTCGGGGTAGCTATGGCGTCCGAGGTGTACGGAGTAGCCTCTACTATCTTTTTGCCTCGGACCGTCGACAAAGCTCGCAGACGTATGTTTGAGGAGTATTCGTGCGTTGTGCGCGTCAGTGGGGAAACGTACGAGGAGTGCGAATCATGCGCGCGGCAGGCAGCGTTGGAGACAGGGAGCCCCTTCATCTCGCCCTACAATGACCCGTGGGTTCTCGCGGGACAGGGCACGATCGGGATTGAGTTGTTTCGTCAGGTGCCGCACATGGATGTGGTACTGGTTGCTGTCGGAGGTGGTGGATTGGTGGCGGGAGTGGCCGCCTACCTCAAGGCTGTGAAGCCCTCGCTCAAAGTTATCGGCGTGTCGCCGGCAAATTCCGCAGGAATGTACGACAAGGTAACCGGCATTGGTGCGGAATTCGCTGCTCATATTGAAACGCTCTCGGATAGTACTGCTGGGTCGGTGGAGGAGGGGTCTATCACGATCGATATGTGCAAAGCGCTCGTTGATCAGTGGATACTTGTGGAAGAGTCCGATATTAGCGCGGCGATGCGATATCTTTTTTATGAGCATAGACTTGTTGTTGAGGGAGCGGGGGCGCTTTCAGTTGCTGCATATCTGAAGGAGCGTGAGAGACTGAAGGATTACACGTGTGCCTTGGTTCTATGCGGCTCTAATATCGATCCAACAACCTTCCTTCAAGTTGTGGACATGAGGGGATAGGGTCGTACTACATAAAGATGTTCGTAGCTGTGTGCTGCTGGGAGAGATTCTCTCCGGACGCAATGTCTCTGCGGTGGTTTGTCTTGCTGCAGCAGTGAACGGTCTTTGCGCTCTCTCACGAGCAGCGCAGGTTTGAGAAACCCTTATTCTATCATCTCCCGAGCGATAATAACGCGCTGAATTTGGTTGGTGCCCTCAACGATCTGTAGCATCTTGGCGTCTCGCATGTAGCGCTCAACGGTATAGTCTTTGATATACCCGGCGCCACCAAAGAGCTGCACTGCGTCAGTTGTAATCGCCATAGCAGCGTCAGTGGCGAAACATTTCGCCGTTGATGATGATAACTTCGTATTGCACGAGGAGTTGCCGCTTGCGAGGGCGTCTATATCGTTCGCAGCTTTCTCAGTGAGAAGTTGGGCGGCTGTGAGCTTTGAGTACATATCCGCGAGCATGAATTGGAGACCTTGAAAGTCAACGAGAGCCTTACCAAATTGGTGTCGCTCCTTCATGTAGGCGATACTATCCTCGATAGCAGCTCGGGAGAGTCCGTTCGCGCATGCGGCGATGTTGACACGTCCCCCAGCAAGTCCAGAGAGCGCTACCTTTCGACCGCCGTGCAGCGCTCCCAGAAGTGCGTTCTTGGGAAGGGTTGCGTTATCGAAAAAGAGCGAGGCTATCGGAGAGAGCTCTGCTCCCATTTTTTTCTCCGGTTTGCCCCAAGAAAGGCCCGGTGTTGTAGATGGCACTATGAATCCAGAGAGACCTGAGGTGGTGTTGTCCTCTGTCTTCGCAAAGGTGAGGTAGATATCGGCAAATCCGGCGCTCGTAATATAGCACTTGTTCCCATTTAGGGCGAAGCCATCTGAAAGTATCTTTGCTTCGGTGGCGAGCGCAGCGGTATCTGATCCAGCGTGCGGTTCGGTCAGAGCAAACGCGCCCAGTAATTCACCCGAGGCTAGTTTGGGTAAGTAGATCTGCTTCTGCTCCTCTGAGCCATGTCGAGCTATGATTCCGCTCACCATGGCATGTACCGATAGGAAGATCGCCGGTCCAACGTCGTATCTCGAGATGGTTTCAAAGACAGCAGCGCTGGTCGCTGCACTTGCGCCGATTCCGCCGTACTCCTCTGGTATGCTGAGACCTCCTAAGCCGGCGTCGCACATCGAGGTGAAGAGAGGGCGAGGAATGGTATTGTAGTGTTCGTCGCTCTGATATTTGGGGATCTCCGATTCGCACAGCCGAGTTACCGTTTCAATCACGAGGGGGTCGATACATGCGTAGGTCATAAGCATTCCAAAATGCAGCGCTGTGAAGGCAATGAGGCGCCGCCAGCTCCCTTACGGTATAGCAAATAGCAGTAAAACGCTCCCCCAAAGTATGTGAGAGGGGAGTGCTTGAGTTCTCTATTTAGGGCTCTTCGGCTTTGTTGGGAAGTGGTCCACATCCCGGAGCCGGAATAATGATGGCGGTGCGGACCGCCTCCGGGTCGATCTCGAGTCGGAGAGACTCACTAGCCCGACTTAGGGTTTCGGCTCTTCGAAAGGCATTTGGAATAAGGTCCTCAAGGGCGTCGAGGTAGTCCCGTTCCCGTTCAACGAGAGACGGATCGAGGGAACCGCTTCCCCACAAGGGATTCGTAAAGGGATTGGAATCTTGGGGTCGTGCCAATTGCTCCCGTCGTTTGCTGATAAGCCCTCGTACATCAACCCAAAAGCTGTACTTGCGGGAATCGTCTAGGCTCTGGTTTGTGCGCCACAGGAAGATGTTTCGTTCTGTCTCTGCGATAAACCAGAGTGGGGTAGGGGGAGTGCCTGAGGACCATAGGTGGTCCCTCTTGCGGAGCTCATTCTCGGTGGACTTTAGGATCCCCAGAAGAACGCATCCGGTGGACAAATATGGAGCGTCGCCCCGCAACTCCTGCGCACTTGTGGCAGGTTGCTCTAAGGGGTTGGTTTCTAAGGTCATGTATTCCCTTGGTTTTTTGAAACTCCCATTCCTAAAGGATCTTGCGGAATAGGTCGATTGCAAGAGGTGAGCCAGTAGGAGAAAGGCAACGGAGAGCAAGGACTCTCGGAAGAAATCCGAGAGTCACTGTGCAACGGGATACACCCTGCACAGAGATCGCCGCTCAAAAAGGGGAGATGTATGCCGACGAAACAGCAGTCAATCCTTGTCGTAGACGACTGTCCGGTAAGCCGGGGAATGGCTACCTCGATACTAGCCGCATGCGGCTATGATGCCGTTGAATGTGGCAGTGGCACGCAGTGTATCGACTTTCTCGACAAGGATATACCCGCCCTCATTTTACTCGACATCTCGATGCCCGACATAGATGGCTTCGACCTTTTGCGTCAGATACGTCAACGATATGCTGCTGACTCTGTTCCTGTACTGCTCGTTACCGCGAGCGCTGAGGGGAATGATGTCGTTCGAGGACTAACTACTGGTGCTAACGATTTTTTGACTAAGCCTCTCGATCGCACAGCTTTTCTTGCACGGGTATATAACCATATTAGCCTGAGTCAGGCCCGTCGACAGAGCGAGGAGCAGCGAGTGAGGATAGGAAATCTTTTGGGGTTGCGCCGAGCGATTGAAGAGCTCAACAGCGAAGCGATCTTCGCGCAGCGCAGTGATGGATCGCTTGCATATTGCAACGAGTTCTTAGGTCGGGTCATCGAGGGAGCGCCAGCTATGCGAGCAGAGGAGGTCGCCGTCCGTTTTATGTCGATGGAGGTCTACGCAGAGATCCGCAAAAAGATCGACGCAGATACCTCAGTGGCCCTTCATCAGACAGTTCAGCTCCCGCAACATGTACACTCGCGTGGCTACCGATCGGCGTGTCGTGTCCGAACGGCACCCCACGGAGATGTCCGAATCTGGGTTTTTCAACTCGAGCCAAGCGATGCTCAGTGTAAGGACGATCCCTCCGTTTCGATGTAAGGAGACGCCTGAGAGCCCATTCAGGAGGTCCTGTTCCGTCAGCCCCCCAACGAAATGTCCATGATGGAGTAAAACCTCCATCTTTCCGGGCCTTCGAGGTGAATTAGCCCCCTCTTCTTGATTGAAGTCCGGGGATGGATTGGGTACATTCGCCTCATCGATTCACCGATTAGTTTTTCTCTATGCCAACTCCATTGAGTCCGACCTCTAAAGCACCGCTCCGGGTCTGTCACCTAGCGGACGTGCACTTGGGGTATCGTCGGTACAACAGACTCTCCAAGTCCGGAGTTAATCAACGTGAACTCGATGTCAACTTGGCTTTTCAAGAGGCCATAACTCGGATTATCTCCCTCAAGCCTGATGTTACCATTATCGCTGGCGACCTCTTTCATGCGGTGCGTCCCTCAAACTCCATCGTAACGTTCTGTTTTCGACAGTTGCGACGACTTGCCCGGGATACCAATGCCCCTGTGGTGCTTATCGCGGGTAACCATGAGACGCCCAAACGTGCTGATACCGGCTCAGTGCTCCAGCTCTTTAGCGAGATAGACAACGTGTATGTAGCTGAGAGCGGTTACGAGGTGTTCACGTTCAAAGAGAAGGGGCTCGCAGTTTCGTGTTTGCCGCACACCGCGTTGCTGGAGCTCGGGACGCTCTCACTGCGAGCCGATGATCGATTCGCTCACAATATACTCGTGGTGCACGGACAGGTGAACGAGCGGTGGGTAAGTGATTTTGGTGGGGCTGAGGTCGAACTCAAAGCATTAGCGCCACATGAATGGGACTATATTGCGCTTGGGCACGTGCATCTCCATCGCCCTGTGGCGCTGAATGCCGCCTACTCTGGTGCACTTGAGCACACCTCGAACAATATCTGGAGTGAGGCTTCAGTTGGAAAGGGTTTTCTTGAAGTAACCCTCCCCGGTGGCAAGCGAACCTTTCACCCACTGACCTCTCCGCGTGAGATCGCAGTGCTTGAGCCTCTTGAGGTTGAGGGATTGGAGCCCCAGGATGTCATGGGACTCATTCGGGATCGTTTAGATTCCGTGAGTGGAGGGATGGACGGAAAGATCGTCCGCCTTGAGGTTCGGGGGATGACCCGTGAGACGTATCGCCACCTCGATCACAAAGAGCTTCGGGCGTTTCGGGCGCGGGCCTTGAACCTCACCCTCGATATAACCTTCGCCTCCACGGGATCTCAATCTCGGTCGATAGGTCAACCAGGTAGGGGCTTGTTAAAAGATCAATTGAAGGAGTTTAGCAAAACCTTTGAGGTTCCAGGCGCCAGTCAGGAGGAGATAGGTGAGTTACTCGCATCGTATGTAGCTCGTGTGGAGGCTAAGTATGAAGCTTCGTAGCCTCTCTTTACATCTCTTTCGGCAGCACCTCTCAAGCCACATCGAGTTTCCCGACGGTTTGGTGGGCGTTATCGGTACCAATGGCTCTGGAAAGACCACGATCGTTGAGGCGATCGGTTTTGCGATTTACGGATCGCGCGCTCTCAGGGGGCGAGTTGAGGATGTGCGTACACGGTCTGCCCCTGCGAAGACCGGTCGCGGAAAGAGGGATCAAGACCTTCGAGTTGCCTTGAGCCTTGAACACGATGGTGTTGTTTTTCGTATCGAGCGCTCGCTCAACGACGCCGCGATCTACGTTGGGGGTGAATCGCAGCCGGTAGCTGTTGGGAGCCGCGATGTTTCAGCCCGCATCAGTGCAATCGTTGGTATGACCTATGAGGAGTTTATATCGACCTACTGCACCGAGCAGAAGGGATTGGAGTTCCTCAGTGGCAAAAAGGGTGCAACGGAGCGAGAGAAGTTCATCGTTCGAATGATGGGGTACGATCGTCTTGAAGAGGTTCAAGAGGTTATTCGAGGAGATCGTAAAGAAAAGCGCGCCATCTTGACCGGCTACGAAGCGAGCCTCGGAACGAAAGAGGAGATAGAGCAGCGCCTTGAGGCCGAGAACGGAGAGCTCGTGGCGATGCGGGAGCGTCACGCCGAGGCCCAAAAGGTCCTGCAGAAAGCAGAGAGTGACTTTGGGAGTGTTCGTGAAAAGATGGTGAAGCTTGAGGAACTACGCTCCCGATTCCTTCGGGAGCGGGAGAGCGTTCAGTCGTCCTCTGTCCGTCTGGAGGAGCGAGGTCGACGATTGAAGGATGTCGCCTCTACTATCTCCTTGGCAGAGGAGGATTTGGCAAGGGTGCTCAAGCCGCTCTCCGCCTCTCGCGATCTTGATGCGGCCCTCGGCTCCGTCAAAAGACAGGTAGCTACCGAGCGGGAGCGACTGGCTCTCAAGCTTGAAGAGTTGCGAGGTGTTGAGCTCACGTGGCGGGAGGCTGTTTCAAAGGCCGCCGCCGAGCGAGATATGGCGAAAGCGCAGTATGCTCAGCTTGAGAAACGGGTTGCCAAGGTGGGTGAGCTCGAAGGGGGTAGTGATTGCCCGACCTGTGGACAGGCGCTTGGTGAGTCGTTTGAGCAGGTTCGTAAGCACTTCCAAGGGGAGCAGAGAGCCCTTGCTGCGAAGGTTCGCGACCTTGAGCGGGCGTGCAAGGAGATCCAGAGCCAGCCAACATCGGTAGAGCGTCTGAACAGTGAGCGAGCTGATCTTGAACAAAAGGTGAAGCAGGCTGAGGCCAAGCTTCAGGAGTTGAACCTGTGCGCGCAGCTTCAAGCAAAGATTGAGTCGCTGCGTCAAGAACGGGTAGTCCTTGAGGGTGAAATGAAGTTGGCTGAGGAGCATAAGCGACTCGCCAGTGAGCGCATGGCGGATCTTCGCTTCTCGGAGGAGGATTACAATCGAGAGAAGGGAGCGTTCGATGCCTCTCAGCGCCTCGTTGAGGTTGCTCGTTTGCAACGAGTGCGTCTCGAAGGTGAAGTGAATACAAAAGAGGCCTTGGTTGAACGAACCCGCTCTGAGCTGGTTAAATTCGCAGAGCGTCAGATCGAGGTCGAGCGCCTTCGTCGCGATGTTCGATTATGCGATGAATGTGACCGCATGGTGACCGAGTTCCGGAAGCACGTGAACTCCTCGATCCGTCCTCGAATGGCGGAGTTGGCGAGTGAGTACCTCGCGGATCTCACTGATGGAAGATATACCGCGGTAGAGCTCGGAGAGGATTTTACCCCGACCGTGGTTGAAGATGGCGAGGCCAAGGCTGTTATCAGTGGCGGTGAGGAGGATATCCTAAACCTATGCATGCGTATCTCGCTCTCGCATATGTTGGCTGAGCGAGCGGGACAACACTTCTCGCTCCTTATTCTGGATGAGGTGTTCGGATCTCTCGATGAAGGGCGGCGTGGCAATGTGCTCGCGTTACTGGAAAAGCTGCGGAATCGGTTCGAGCAAATTATTATCATCACCCATCTTGATGATGTAAAAGATGGGGTACAACATCTCATCCAAGTTGATTACGATGAGGTGTCAGGTAGTGCGCTCGTTCGTTCCACGGATGTGTTCGAGCAAGTTGAAGCGATGGCGATGAATCTCTAGGAGATAAGAAACGTATGGCACACGGTGGTGATACTATATTCGGTAAGATCATTCGACGAGAGATCCCTGCTCACGTGGTGTATGAGACAGAGCGAGTCCTCGCCTTCAGGGACATCAATCCAGTAGCACCGACTCACGTGCTCGTCATTCCCAAGAAGCCGATCGAGAGTATCGCCACAGCGGTTCAAACAGACGCCGAGATCCTGGGGGAGCTGATGCTCGCTGCGGCTGAGGTGGCACGGAAGGAGGGACTCGAGCCAGGAGGTTATCGACTTGTTACGAATATCGGTACTGATGGGGGGCAAACCGTCCCTCATCTTCACCTCCATGTCATCGGTGGTCGTCAGATGTTGTGGCCACCAGGGTAGGGTGGTGACGGCACGCAAGAATGTCGCTCGTTAGTCTTTGTCTTTGGTCGTACCCGGTACGTGGGAGGGCGGCCCCATCCTGGTCGCTGGAATGTCTCAGGTGGTCGCAACGTCACCGGACTCCCCCACATTTCCCCCAACCGATCTTAAATATAGCGGCCCCGGCGAAACAGGGGTACGCTAGTAAGCATCTCATCTAACACAGGAATTTGTATGGTTACGTTGATGGAAGAGAATACCGTTTTAGTGGAGAGGGATGGCGCTGTTGTGACGGTTACGATTAACCGCCAGGAGAGCCTAAATGCCCTAAATCCTGATGTTCTTCAGGGACTTATCATTGAGTTTGGAAAAATCGCCTCAGACCCGTCGATCCGCGGCGTTATACTAACAGGAAGGGGGCCGAAGGCTTTCGTGGCGGGCGCTGACATCCGCTCGATGCACGGACTCGGTGCCCGACCCATAGCCGACTACGTCGAACTGGGGCAGCGGGCTATGCGGCTCATTGAAACGTGTGAGGTTCCTGTGATTGCGGCGGTCAATGGTTTTGCGCTCGGAGGTGGTCTTGAGCTGGCACTGGCATGCGACCTTATCGTTTGTTGCGAGAGTGCGAAGCTCGGACAGCCTGAGGTTAATTTGGGGATCATCCCCGGATTCGGTGGTACGCAGCGACTGATCCAGCGGTGTGGTATCGGGGCCGCTCGTCGTCTGTGTTACACCGGTGAGCTGATCGGCGCTGAGGAGGCTCGCATCATCGGCTTGGCTGATAAGGTCTTCCCAGATGCGCAACTGATGGAGGAGGTGAAGAAGATGGCGACAACTATTGCGTCGAAGGCCCCTCTCGCCGTGAAAGGCGCGAAGAAGGTCATCAATGAGGCGCAGCAGTCTCTGCTTCTTTCCGGATTGCGACTTGAAGTTGAAGAGTTCCTCAGGCTCTTTGGTACCGCGGATAGAGAGGAGGGGATGAGCGCCTTTCTGCAAAAACGTCCTGCGACATTCACCGGGCGATAACGGAGATCTCTATGGTGTGGCGAGACAGTTTTCCTTTTGAGCTCTCAGATGAAGAGAACTTCGCCTGTGATACGGCGCAGGCCTTCGCTGAAAAGGATGTCGCGCCACTTGCTGCCAAGATCGATCGCGAACACTACTTTCCGCGAGAGCTGATTCCGAAAATGGGTGAGCTGGGATTGCTCGGTTCAATTATCCCATCTGAGTATGGGGGGGCGGGGCTTTCCACGCTTGCGTATGCGCTCATCATTGAGGAATTGTCGGCAGCATGCGCCTCGACGGGCATTATCGTAAGTGCACACACATCGCTGTGTGTAACGCCGATCCTTGAGTATGGGACCGAGGAGCAGAAACGATATTTCCTACCTCGACTAGCCTCTGGTCAGGCACTCGGATGCTTCGCGCTCTCTGAGCCGAGCACCGGAAGTGATGCCGCCGCGATAACGACAACGTATCGGGAGGATGGGGACGGGTACGTTCTCAATGGAACCAAGAATTGGATCACGAACGCCCCCGAGGCGGGTGTGTGTGTCGTATTCGCATCTCGTGATACATCGAAGGGCAATAAAGCTATCACCGCCTTCGTTCACGATATGAGTCTTGCGGGTATCTCTCGCGGTAAGCACGAGGATAAGATGGGAATTCGAGGTTCTCCGACCTCGAGTATCATGTATGACAACGTACGCCTTCCGAAAAGCGCCTTGCTCTATGAGGAGAATAGGGGCTTCACCGTTGCGATGACGACGCTCAATGGTGGACGTATAGGGGTGGCAGCTCAAGCGGTCGGCATCGCTCGCTCCTCGTTAGATGATGCGCTCAAGTATGCTCAAGAGCGAAAGGCGTTTGGAAAGTCGATCTGCGAGCATCAATCGATTCAAAACTACTTCGCCGATATGGTGTGTCGTATCGATAGCGCCCGATACCTCACCTTGGCGGCGGCGAAGCGAAAAGATCAAAAGAAGAGCTATGTGCGCCAGGCCGCTATGGCCAAGCTCTCAGCCTCTGAGACCGCGATGTTCTGCGCCAATAAAGGCATCCAGATTCATGGCGGGTATGGGTATGTGACCGACTATCCAGCCGAGCGACACCTTCGAGATGCAAAGATTACGGAGATTTACGAGGGAACGAGCGAGATTCAGCGGATCTTGATAGCCACCCAGCTCTTAAAAGAGTAGTTTCTGCCCTAGGTATGAGCAAGAAACCGAGCGCACCATCTTTTTCCAAGAGCGCCTCTTATGAGGAGTGGCGTAAACACCGTTACTTCCTTCAGAAGGAGCGCAAGTCCGCATACGAATCGATCAGCTTTCGAAAGCAACCCGAGCTCGTAACCCCCGACAACGGTGGAGCGGTAGACCATCACGCCGACCTGGGGTTTCCCGGTGAATATCCATTCACGCGAGGTGTGCAACCAACCATGTATCGTGGTCGTCTCTGGACGATGCGACAATTCGCCGGGTTTGGAAGCCCTGAGGACACGAATCAGCGATTCAAGTACCTGCTCGATCACGGGCAAACCGGACTCTCCACGGCGTTCGATATGCCGTGCTTAATGGGCTACGACCCGGATCATCCTCGGTCGCTCGGAGAGGTTGGGCGAGAAGGGGTCAGCGTCGCAACTATTCAAGATATGGAGACCCTCTTCGACGGCATCGAACAGGATAAGATCACCACGTCGATGACGATCAACTGCACGGCGACGATCGCATTCGCGTTCTATTTCGCTGTAGCCCGCCGTCGGGGCATTCCGTTCGACAAAGTAGGTGGCACTATCCAGAACGACATGCTCAAGGAGTTCATCGCACAGAAGGAATGGATCTCTCCGCCAAAGCCATCGGTCAAGTTGGTGTGTGATGTAATTGAGTTCTGTGCTTCGTCGGCTCCGAAGTTTAACCCGGTCAGTATTAGTGGCTATCATATCCGGGAAGCGGGGTCGACCGCGGTGCAAGAGCTCGCGTTTACGATCGCGGACGGTTTAGCATATGTCGATCACTGCCTTGGCAGAGGGATGGCTATCGATAGTTTCGCTCCGCAGCTCTCCTTCTTCTTTGACGTTCACAACGATTTCTTTGAGGAGATCGCAAAGTTCCGAGCGGGGAGACGGATGTGGGCGCGCCTCATGCGGGAACGATATGGAGCCAAGCTCGACGCCTCCTGCAAGCTTAGAACGCATGCGCAGACCGCAGGTGTAAGCCTTACTGCGCAACAGCCGATTAATAATGTGGCTCGAGTGGCGATGCAGGCCCTGGCCGCTGTGCTCGGAGGGGTTCAATCACTCCACACAAATAGCATGGATGAGACGCTCTCCTTGCCAACTGAGGATGCGGTGCGTGTGGCGCTGCGAACACAACAGATAATCGCTGAGGAGAGCGGCGTAACGAATGTTATCGACCCGCTCGGAGGCTCCTACTACATCGAGCGTCTGACGAGTGAGATCGAGCAGGAGGCGATGGAGTACATCAAGCAGATAGATGCCCTTGGTGGAATGCTTCGAGCGGTCGAGGAGGGGTTCCCTCAGAAGGAGATCTCGGAAGCCGCGTACCAGTTCCAGCTTGGAGTTGACGCGCAGGAACAGGTCATCGTTGGTGTGAATAAGTACCAAGAGGGTGGCGAGCAAGAGATCCCGACCCTCAAGATCGACCTTGGACCAGAGAAGGCTCAGATAGAGAAGATAAAAGCGGTTAGGGCGCAACGAAACGAGTCGAAATGGAAGCAATCGATGCTCGAGGTGGAGCGAGCGTGCGTCGAGAATCGGAATGTGGTTCCACCACTCATCGATGCCGTTGACGCCGGGGTGACCCTTGGGGAAGTATCAGATATCTATCGTAAGGTGTTCGGCACCTATTCGGATCCGGGGATGTTATGACGGCACAATCACGACCTATCAGAATCCTAATCGCGAAAGCTGGGCTTGATGGACATGACCGTGGGGCGAAGGTAATTGCGCGGGCTCTACGAGACGCCGGCTTCGAGGTTATTTACACAGGGCTACATCAAACCGTCGACAATATCGTACGGGCCGCCATACAAGAGGATGTCGATTGTATCGGCCTAAGCATCCTCTCAGGAGCACACATGACCCTCTTCCCTGAGTTGCTGACTAAACTCGCCGCTGAGAACGCCTCTGATATCGTTGTGTTCGGTGGAGGTATCGTCCCAAAAGATGATATCGTAGAACTTAAGAAGGTTGGCGTTAAAGAGATCTTTATTCCCGGAACGCACACCCAGGATGTAGTGGCATGGATTAAGGCCAACGTTCCTGTGGAGTAATCTGCCCCGGTTCCTTGTAGAGAATCATGAGTAAGGCATTCACCCGTGATGGGGATGAAAACAATGCAGAGGTTGATAAAGATGTGGATGCCTCCGTCCCCGGGGGCAAGAACTATATCACCCCTGCGGGAGCCGAGCGCCTGCGTGCCGAACTGAAGAAGTTGCGTTATGAAGAGCGCCCAGAGGTCACCAAAGTTGTCTCGTGGGCAGCTGGGAACGGAGATCGCTCTGAGAATGGCGATTACCTCTATGGCAAGAAGCGGCTGCGCGAGATCGACAAGCGTATGCGATTTCTTGCTAAACGGTTAGAGGCGGCCGAGGTCGTAGACCCTCTCGTCATTAACGTCGAGTACGTGCAATTCGGTGCGACCGTAACGATCCGATTCGAAGATGATTCCGAGAGGACCTACTCGATCGTCGGAGTCGATGAGGTTGATGTCAATAGAGGTAGAATTAGTTGGATGTCCCCGCTCGCCAAGGCCCTTCTGAAGGCAAAGGCTGGGGATTATGTCACCTTTCATTCACCCAAGGGGGAGCAAGAGATTGAGGTGCTTTTGGTTGTGTACCGGGAGTTGCCGTAACCTCACGGTTCCGTTGCCCCGGGAGCGTGAACGCTCTTTGCGCTCCGGTCGGGAGTACTTTTCACTGGAGTTGTTTGGCGGTCCAACGATAGCTCGTGATGACCTGCGTATCATCGAGGCTCTTCACGGTGGAGGTTCCGCGTAACGTTCCATCAGGAAGTAGCTTCATTGAGCTGTAGGTCGTGGAGTTGTCTCCTGGAACAACAAACACGAACTCCTCTTTTGATTGCATGCCGAACACGTACCGCGCCTGTATGACGCTTCGCGTATCTGAGTTGTCCGCTGGTACTACAACATTTTCCGAGAAGGCGGCGCCGGCGAATCTCTCCCCTTCGTGGCTGAGGAGTAACACTCCGCCGTTGATGCCAGAGGCGTCGCTGCTGGAGTCGAGGGCCCACGCCCACCATCCGCCGATGGTGCCTTGCTGTGTGTGAAGTTCATGCTTGTCAGTGAGTGGCGCAAAATGCTCACTCGTTGGCAAGGGATTGCTGAGTGCCTCTGCTGGGCTCTCGAATGTTGGACTGTACCAGTCAACCATCGTTGAAGGCTGTGATAGTGCCCGACGGCGAACCGATCCTGTAGATATGAGATCTCGAGACATTGACGAGCTCTCGGGCTCCCGTAAGGTGAGTGCGTCGATCCCCGCTCCTTGAGCTGATACGAGTTCTCCGGCGTCTGTCTCGGCGTCGGCGTCGTTATCGAACCACAACGAGAGCGGCTTGAGCTCCTCTCCGTCGACTATCTTGTCGTTATTGGTGTCGAATATCGCCAAAGCCTCAAAGCCATTCTTCCAGGGTCGAGGCGATGCGCCGGAGGTTGCGTGAGACGCTCCTCCTGTGGTCCATTCTCCAAGAAGCTCTGAGCCATCATCGATCTTGCCATTCTTGTTGGTATCCACCACGACAAGAGGGAAGTCGGGACCAGCTCTCCACTGCGTGAATACCTTGGAGCTGCCGGGATTCAGAGGAAACCTCGCGATACTCGATACGATAGCTGGTGATGGCTTCCAGTATATGGAGATCGGACTTACCATCATATTGAGCTTCACGTCTCCGCAGACCAGCTTCGGATCGAGGGATTGTATCAGATTGCAGTTGCGATCCATGAATTGTGCCTGCAGCCGGTAGGGTTGCTCGAGAGAGCGCAGGGCCTCACACGAAGGAGCGGACAAATTGCCTGTGATGCACGTCATCGTTGAGCTCAAGGATGCGATCAAGAAATAGTTGGCGATCGCTTTGGGCTGGAAGAATTTAGTAAGCAAGGCATCGTCAACGCCCCAAAACTTACGGTTCATCCAGATGCCTCCCTGTTTACGCTGCTCGTATTGGTAGCTGTAGGGGGAGTTTTTCATTCGGTCGACGACGTCCTGGGCCATCTTATCAAGGCAGGCTAATCTTGCTCCACTTCCTTCGAACATTGGGAAGCTGTCGGACGCCGATTTTTTTGCCCATCGGGAGATCTCGTCGTACACCGTCTTTAGGCTCTCCATCTCCTCCGCTTTGGAGAGGGAGTAGTACCGACAATCTTCGGAAGGGGCCGCCGGTACGGCGGTTGCAGTTGGGGTGTGTGAAGGTGTTCGGGTTGCGGTTGGTGTTGGGGTCTGTGTCGGTAGGGGGGTCAGAGTAGCTGTGGATGTAAAGGTGTGTGTGGGAGTTGGTGAGGCGACCTCAGAGCATCCCGCGCGACTGAGATAGTCAGACAAAACCAGTGCGTCGAGTGGATTGATCCAGCTGTCCTGGTTAGCATCTAAATATCCGTATCCTGCGTCAGCACGCTTTGAGCCCCCCGTATTCAGAAAGTTGGTTACCGTGATCGGATCTTTCAGGTCTACCACGCAGTCCTGGTTGACGTCATACGAGGACGCAACATAGTTCATCTTGCAATCTGTCGGATTGCAGCGCTTTGGTGGCTCTGGTGTAGGGGGTAGGGTAGGGATTACTGACGGGTCCTCAGGACTATGAAGTCGTGGGGCTGCGTTTGAGAGGTTTGTGGAGGAGAAAAGAACAAGTAGGGCTGCAGATAGCACCGGTATCATGAGAAGCCACCTCGCCTGGATAGATGGTTTTGTTGCGGGTCTCTCCGCGCGATGCGTGGGTTGATTCGTGAGGGGAGGAATCATGGATGCTATCTCCAACTACATGGTCATCGGGTCCGCTCTTAGTATACGGAAGCTAGCTCGCCTTATGTCGTACAAATCTTTCGGTGCTTCGCATTGCGTCCTTGGTTGCGCCCCCTTGCGGTGGGACCTTCGGCCCAGGATAAGGGAGCAAGAACGGTAAGATGGCCGTTTTTTGCGCTTTTCTGGCTACAGGGGTGGATTCGAAATGCGAGAGGCCGAGGGGCTCACCTGAACGCCTCGCTCAGCAGAGCCTCCAGAGTTCTCGTAGGCACGAGGATGTCCCCCTCTCGATCCTCGCTACTTTCAAGGGAGTAGTAGCGATGTCGGGGAATTGTGGAGAGGGTCTCATAACAATCACAGGACTGCTTGCGACCGAAGGGAAAGAGTTCGATAAGCGTTGACCCTTCGTCCATGAACAGGGAATGACACAGCCCTGAGCCATGCGCTCCGATCATCGCCTCCGCCGAGAGAGCGCGCGCAAGTTGCTCGCGAAGAGGGAGGTCTTCGAAGTAAACGCTCTCGAAGCCGTGTTGGGCGAGGGCTTGCATGACCTCGTCATAATTATCGATTCGCCTAACCTTAGTTTTGGCCTTTCGGGCGATGAGAATGCGTTCCTTCGAGCCTTGTGGTTTCACCTCAAGAGTGCGTCGGATTCTATCCCGATAGAGTCTCATAAAGGTGGAGTTATGGTGCGCGTTGTAACCACTAAAGTAGGTAGGGATGTAGAGGCGCTGGGCGTGGATATCCTGCGAGGTGTGGTGCATAACGCGCTCAGAGGATATCCCTAGGAGTGTCACGGTCTCGTGCGCCCAGGGGACGGTGCTGGGAGGGGGGAGTAGATACGTGCCGGTAAATCCACACGCCTCCGCCAGTATGACCTTGGGCAAGGAGTCCAGCATCCAATGGAAGAAACCGGAGGAGCATCGAGATGTGAGCGACATGAGCTCTTCGACCTCGTTTTGTGGCTCGGTGCGACGGTGCTCAGCCAGGATGCGGGGCTTGAGGAACCTCTTTTTACGAAGGAAATCGGCGTTCTGTTCGACGATCGGCTCTCCCTCATGAGTGAAAATATAGGCGGCCTCGCCTCGTAGGGTCGCCTCCGGTAGGACAAATAATCCGAACGGGAGGTCTCCGTACATGTCGACACAGCGCTCACCCTGCAGCTCCTGCATTGGAACGAAGGATGCGGAGGGATGATCTTTCACGGAACGCAGGGTGAGGGGCGAGCGATCTCCATCGCTCGGCGGGAGTGCATCGGGGTAAACAAAGGGCGATCGGTAGGGGCCTACGTTCATGGTCGGTACTATCGTTGGGCACCGTGTTGAGTGCCCGGCAGAAAGGTATACCCCAAAAGGTGCAAAGGTTTCCAATGTGCCTTAGGGGTGTTGATCTAGCTCCCAGGCCTTTAGGGTGTTACAAAACACCTTATGTCCGCGAAACAACACCTCCTCTCTGCCGCCGTTATCGTCGCAGCCCTCGGCTATTTCGTGGATGTCTACGACCTCGTTCTTTTTTTGGTCGTTAAAAACTCCTCTCTCCAGGACCTCGGTGTAGCGTCAGACGAGATGCTTGAGGCCGGTACGTTTCTTTTAAATTGCCAGAATGGGGGGATGTTGGTGGGTGGAGTCCTTTGGGGGCTGCTCGGCGACAAGATCGGGCGAACCAAGGTCCTGTTCGGTTCGATTGTCATGTATTCGGTTGCCAATATCTGTAACGCCTTCGTAGGCTCCCTCGGTATGTACGCTGTGCTACGATTCGTCGCTGGTGTCGGGCTGGCGGGGGAACTGGGAGCGGGTGTTACCCTAGTTGCCGAACTGATGCCCCAGCGGCTGCGTGGCTACGGCACGACGATAATCGCATGTGTTGGCGTCTTTGGTGCAATCTCCGCGGGCTTAGTGGGGGACCTGTTGTCGTGGCGACACAGCTATCTTATGGGTGGAGCGCTTGGGTTAGCGCTTTTGTTCTTGCGGGTTTCGGTTGCAGAGTCTGAGCTCTTTAAGGCGATGCACGCGCAAGGTAGCTCTATGCGCGAAGTTCTTCGTCTGATGGCGAGCCCGAGGCGACTGGCTCGCTTCTTTCAATGTATCCTCATCGGTATCCCGATCTGGTTTATCGTGGGGATTCTCCTCGCCAATTCAAGGGACCTCGCTACCGCTCTGGGGGTGGTAGAGGCTCCGAAGGCGGGGCTCTGTATCGCAATATGCTACTTTGGGTTGTTTGTCGGCGATGTTGTGGGGGGACTTTTAAGTCAGTACCTCAAAAGCCGTAAGCGACCGATCGCCATCTATCTCAGCTTGTGTGGTGTGGCACCTATGTGGTTTTTGACCCGAGAGGGACTTTCGCTCACAGGATTCTATGCCAACCTTTTCATGCTCGGATGTGCAGGAGGATATTGGGTTCTGGTGGTGACCCTCGCAGCTGAGCAGTTCGGGACCAACGTTCGAGCCACCGTGACCACCTCGATTCCAAACTTCATTCGAGGAGCTATCGTGCCGGTCAGTGCGGGCTTCCTGGCGCTGCGGCCCGGCTATGGAATGGTGGATGCCGCCATGATCGTGGGGGTGGTGGTTTGTAGTATCGCGGCGGCCTGCCTGTTCACCTTGGAGGAGACCTTCTCCCGAGAGCTGGATTTCTTAGAGAGATAAAAGCGAGCGGGTTGTCTCTCAACGACGGGCCCCCGAATCGATGATTGAGTTTTTCCCGACCCTCTGCTCGATTTTTCTAGTTTCCCTTGGGTGTTTCCTCTATTCTGTTGGAGCAGTTCTTTTGAATGCTTCTGACATAGGCGCGTGTACTTCATGAACACACCACCCGTTCCTTCCTCCGTTCCCTCGGCTTCCCCTGACATTCATGGCGCTATCCCCTTTCAGAATGAGGAGCGGGACGCGTGCGGCGTTGGTTTCGTTGCGGACCGCAAGGGACGAGCGAGCCACGAGATAGTGCAAGCGGCGCTCTCCGCACTTCGATGTGTTGAGCACCGTGGGGCGTGTGGTGCGGACCAGGTAACGGGTGACGGCGCCGGAATCATGACCGATATACCGTTTGAACTCTTCGGTTATCCGAAGGGCTCGGTCGCGGTCGCTACGCTCTTTATGCCCAGGGAGCCCCAGCGGCTACGTCACTCGCTCAAAATTTTTGAGGACACCTTCGCCTTCATGGGAATGAAGGTGCTCGATTATCGCGATGTGCCGATGGACACCTCGGTACTCGGGAAGGAGGCGCTTGAAAGTCTTCCACATATCCAGCACGTAATTATCGAGCGACCAGCGCATTGCCGAACAGATGAGTCCTTCAACAAAGCGCTCTACGCAGCGAAGCAAGCAACGCGGACAAAGCATCGAGAGAGCGGATTCGCGGGAGAGTTTTTCTTCACATCGCTCTCTACGACTACGATCGTGTACAAAGCGCTGACTAAGGCTGAACACCTGGATAGGTTGTACCTCGACCTTCGCGACCCTCGGTTCGCCTCTCGCTTCGCGCTCGTCCACCGTCGTTTTAGTACGAACACGCGCACCTCGTGGGATAAAGCGCAACCCTTTCGGCTGATCGCCCACAACGGTGAGATCAACACGATCGCTGGCAATCGATCGTGGGCATTTGCGCGAGAGCACGCTCTCGGATTGCCCTTCGACGAGCTTCTCACACACACCGGTATAAGTGATTCCGGCAGCCTCAACGAGATGGTAGAGGCTTTGAAGTATCGAAGCAGTATTCCTAAGGTCGAGGATATTCTCGCCATTATGATCCCTCCGGCTGATCAGCATAACTCCTTCTATAAGTTCTGGAGCCGCGCCATGGAGCCGTGGGATGGTCCGGCCTTCATCACCTTTAGTGATGGTGAAAAGATCGGTGCCCGCCTCGACCGTAACGGTTTTCGCCCTTGTCGATGGACGATGACCGAGGATCGGTTTTATCTCTGCTCAGAGGCAGGGGCCTTTCCCGTAGATGAAGCGCAAGTAGAGTCTAAAGGGACCTTACGGGCCGGCTCTGGAGTGAGTGTTGAGCTTAGTAATGGCGTGGTCCATTTTGAGGACCCAAGTCGGTCCCTCGATAATCATGATGCTCGGTTCGATCCCCACCTCTTAAAGATTGAGTTCGGGGTTCGTTCAACCGAAACGCCCGACCTCTCTCGCCAGCACCTGTTCTGTTACACCGATGAGGATCGTGAGAGGCTTCTCTTCCCGATGATCCTTGAGGGCAAGGAGCCGATCGGCTCGATGGGGGATACCGCTCGACCGGCGGTGCTTTCGGATGAGCCCCGAAGCTTCTTCGATTACTTCTATCAGGAGTTCGCTCAGGTCACGAATCCGCCACTCGATTATCTCCGAGAGAGCATGGTTACGGATCTGACGACCTACCTGGGTCGTCGACCGAACATCTTCGCCCCTAAGGAGCTTATTCCGCCCGCACGGGCGATTGAATTGCAGAGCCCCGTCCTGAGCTTGGGGCAGATGGAGTACCTTCAGAAGCTCGCGGAGAGCGATGGAACTCAGGGAGCCTTGAAGACGCGGGAGTTGCACATGACCTTTCGGCGCGATCACGGCGCTGTCGGATTTCGCGCGCAGCTCCGTAAGTTGGCGGCTGACGCCGTTACCGCCGTGCAAAGTGGGTGTAGCATTATCCTCCTCACCGATCGTTTGGCGACCTACGAACATCCTCCAATTCCAAGTCTGCTCGTTCTCCGGGCGGTCAGTAAAGCGCTCAATCAAGCAGGGGAACTTTTGAGTGCATCCATCGTGGTTGACACGGGCGAGGTTAGGAGTACGCATCACGTCGCGGCGCTCGTTGGATTTGGCGCGGCAGCGGTATGTCCTCGGCTAGCGCTGCAGATCGCATGTTTTGATCAGGACGCCAGTTTGCAAAAGCTGTCGGCCGACCAGAAAGAGAGGAATCTTCTCAAGTCGTTCGATGCAGGGCTCCTCAAGGTCATGGCCAAGATAGGGATCTCAGTGGTTCGCAGCTATCACGGAGCGCGACTGTTTACCGCGGTCGGTTTAGGCAAAGAGATCGTCAGGGAATACTTCAGTGGGGTAGCGAGTCCGATCGGAGGTATCGGAATTGATCAACTTGTTGAGAAGATCCTCACCGAAACGGCTCAAGCTCAAGAGCTTGCGGAAAGTGGCAAGTTTCGCTCCACCTACGTCTTCAAGGAGCATGTAAAGGGGCTAGTGGGAGAGAGGCACTCGATGACGAGCTCCCGTTCCCGATACCTTCACAAGCTGGCCCGGGAGCAGGGCGCTTGGGAGGTGTATGAAGAGTACCTAAAGTCGAATGATGCTGATGCTCCGGTAACTATTCGACAACTGCTCTCGCTGGTGCGATCGGAGGACTCTATCGCCCTTGACCGTGTGCAGTCCCGGGAGGAGATCCTCAAACTATTCGGATCCGGAGCGATGTCGTTTGGTGCAATTAGCGCCGAATCTCAGCGAGATATCATCGCCGCCATGAAGATGATAGGCGGGCGGAGCAATAGTGGTGAGGGAGGAGAGAATCCCTACTACTATATCGATGGAACGACGGCGACCACCAAGCAGGTTGCGTCAGGACGCTTTGGCGTGACGGGAGAGTACCTAAGCAGCGCGGAGGAGTTTCAAATCAAGGTCGCTCAAGGAGCGAAACCGGGAGAAGGGGGGCAACTGATGGGTGTTAAGGTGAGCTTAGAGATAGCTCGCGCGCGACACTCCAACATGAATGTCGACCTGATCTCTCCGCCACCTCTTCACGATATTTACAGCATTGAGGACTTGAAGGAGCTTATTTACGAGCTCAAACAGTTCAAGCCATCAACGAGGGTGAGTGTAAAACTCGTATCCGGATCAAATATCGGTACGATCGCAGTTGGTGTGGCGAAAGCGGGAGCGGATATTATCCATATCGCGGGCAGCGATGGAGGAACCGGGGCAGCGACGCTCACCTCTATGAAACACGCGGGGCTTCCCTGGGAGCTCGGGCTAACAGAGGTCCACAAAGCGCTCGTCAAGAACGGGCTGCGCCGACACGTAACCCTACGAGTGGATGGAGCGTTGCAAACTGGCAGAGATATTGTGACGGCGGCTATCCTTGGAGCTGAGGAGTTCGACTTCGGGAAACTCCTCCTGGTTGCTCAGGGATGCATTATGGCTCGTATCTGTGAGAAGAATACCTGTCCTACCGGCATCGCTACGCACGACCCTAAGTTCAAAGCTAAGTACAAAGGCACCGCACAGGATATCGTGCGGGTGTTGTCCTATATCGCCGACGATGCGCGTCTCCACCTTGCGGCGCTGGGTGTGGCAAACCTTCGTGATTTGCCGGGGCGAACCGAGCTCCTTGAGGTAGCCGTCGCGCATGCGTCCCTGGTTGAGAGGCGCGGAATCGACCTCTCCGGATTACTCGAATCGAGTGAGTCGCTGGGGGCAAAGTTGCCCGCCCTTTTTGACCTCGGCATACATCAGCTCAATAAGGAGTTGGTTGATGACTGTATGCCAGCCATCGATGCCGGTGAGGTGATCGTGCGTTCGTATCATATCTCTACAGGTGACAAGGCGGCCCTGGCTTCGTTGGCTGGGGTTGTTTCCCGTAGGGTTCACGACCAGCGCCTGTCGATTATCCACCGTTCAGAGGGCAAGCGAGATACCTTTGGCGATGTCATTAAGGTTACTGGTCAGGTCAATCTCTCGTTCTCGGGAAGCGCCGGGCAGGGCTTTGGGGTTTTTCTGTGTGAGGGGCTCAACGTTCGATTGTATGGAGAGGCGAACGATTCGGTGTGTAAATCGATGTCCGGGGGCCGGGTAGTTATCAAGCCGCATCCTACGTCGACATTTGATCCAGAGAGCAACGCCATCATCGGTAATTGCGCTCTCTACGGCGCCACTGGCGGGCGCCTCTACGTCCATGGTCGAGCCGGAGACCGTTTCGCGGTGCGAAATAGTGGGGCGTTAACGGTGGTGGAGGGGGCTGGGCTTCATGCCTGTGAGTACATGACGAACGGAACCGTGGTCATCTTGGGCGCAACCTCGTTTAATATTGGAGCGGGAATGACGGGTGGGGAGGTTTTCGTTCTCAAGGATAACGAACGCTTCCTGAATACGGAGTACGTGACACCGGTTCCTCTCAATGATGCCGCCGAGGAGCGTTTGCGCGAGATCCTCGTGGATTATCTGGAGGTGACCGATAGCGCTTCGGCTAAAAGGTTCCTTGCGAATTGGGAGCGCGTTCGACACGATTTCTTGTGGCTGCTCCCCAAAAAGATCGCGGCCCAGATGATCGCGGAGGCTCCCAGCGCAAGTGGCGCGGCGGCTTAAAGTCGGAGAGCGTCGCGGTTCAGGCAGTAGCGGGCAGCGCCTCAAAGGACCTCAAGTGTGGGAGATGGCGGAGATATAAAAAATTTGATTTTTTTCCGCTCACGCGTAAAGTACCCGTTCATAACGTCTGACCGGGTTGCCGCGTATGAAAAAGAAATTTAAGTCCCTGTCCAAGAATCTCCAAGATTTCGTGATTCCTGAGACGGGAGGCGCCAAGAAGCTCGCCCTCTCGAAGGCTATGAGGTCGTCGAGGTCTCCTGTGTCTCGGTATGCTGAACTTACCCTTAAGCACTGTAACGGTGGCGCTACGCTCCAGGCAGCTCATTGGCTGAAGGACCATCTCGACAACGGAGGGAAGCTTGTTGTTACTATCTCGGGCGCTTTGAGTTCATTCCAGGTTGGTGTAATGCTCTCTGAGCTTATCCGTCAGGATAAGGTTCACCTCGTTTCCGCTACAGCCGCGAATCACGAGGAGTCCTTCTATCGGTACGTGGCGCACTCTCACTACGCGTATATCCCTCGGTACACGGAATTAACTCCAAAGCAGGAGGCAGAGCTCCGTGATGCGGGGCTTCGACGAATTACCGACACCTTCCTGCCGGAGGATGAGAGCGTTCGAATCATGGAGCCGCACCTTCTTAAGATGTGGAAGAGGGCTCAAAAGGAGGGCAAGCGGTACTTCCCTCATGAGTACTTCCGACGGTTATACGCTGAGAGGTTAATTAAGCCGGACGCCGCCGCTAACCCAGCCGATTGCTGGACCTATGCGGCGTATCAAAAGAACATTCCGATCGTTATCCCAGGTTTTGAGGATTCCACCATGGGAAATATCTTCGCCAGCTACACCTACAAAGGTAAGTATCGCAAAGATGCCGATGTGGTTCTCGATCAGAACATCATGAAAAGCGGCCTTGAATACTTTACGATGATGTATGATTGGTACCTTGATAACAGCAAAAAGAGTCCGATAGCGTTCCTTCAACTTGGAGGTGGTATCGCTGCTGATTTTCCTATCTGCGCGGTTCCGTCGATTAAGCACGACCTCAAGATGCACAAGGTTCGGGACTGGGCGGGGTTTATTGAGATAGGTTCCTCTCCGATGTCGTACGGCTCCTACTCAGGGGCTGGAGGGAAGGAGAAGATTACGTGGGATAAGCTCTCGACCCAGAGCTACTATCAGATTATCCAGAGCGATGTGACCGTGGCGTTCCCTTGGATAGCAGCGGTCTTGCTGGATCTGTAATCGGGGTCGACATCCCGGATGGGGGTTCTCCCTGAGAAGAAAAAAGCGGCCTCCCTCGGGAGATGAGAGGCCGCTCGAACGAACGTACGAACTTAGGCTGCTGTCTGAATTGCGTCCTCTTCATCGAAGCGCTCATCGATCACCGCCTTATTGCCGGTGTAATCTTCGTAGTAGCGTTGGAGCTTCTTGCGAAGCATGATGCGCGAACGGTGAAGTCTTGATTTAACCGCTGGAATAGAGAGGTTCAGTATCTCTCCAGTCTCTTGATTCGAGAGGCCATCAACATCCCGGAGGACGAATACCGCGCGGTATTGATCCGGAAGTCTGTTTACGGCGTTTTGAATCACTGATTGCATCTCGTGCGAGATAGCGATGTTTTGAGAGTGAGATCCGTTAAAGGTTTCTCGGTCGATACAGTACTGCTTAATAGCTGGAGAGATGTCCTCTATCGACACGGTTTGGGTTTGCTTTCGCTTACGAAGCTTCATGAAAGCGGCGTTTACAACGATTCGGTAGAGCCAGCTGGAGAAAGCTGACTGACCGCGGAATCCATCGATCTTACGGTAGACGGTGGTGAAGACGTCTTGCATGACCTCTTCGGCATCCTCTTGGTTGCGAGTGAAGCGGAGAGCCAAGCTCATAACCTTCGACTCATAACGCGAGATGATCTCCTCAAATGCAAGTGCGTCGCCTGCCTTGAACTGATTTACTACTTGTACGTCGGTAAGTGTATTCTCTTTCATTTTCAGTCTCCCTAAGTTTCGTTCGTTGTCGGTCACAGTCATCGCAACCAACGAGGGGAGGTTTTCGCATGAACAAACGGGACAGTTGTCACAGCTCGGGAGCAGCTTTGTAAAAAGATTGTCCCGGTTTGCTTCAGATTCGTGACAATCTAGGTAACATGCCAAGATCCATGGTTTTTTTCGGCTTAGGTCGAAGGGGAACGTAGGGTGTTTTTTTGAAAAAAGTGGGATTCAGGGACCGCTTTTTACTGTTTTGAGCCGTCTCAGACCTCACAGGGACAGCTATTTCCGGTCTCGAACGCACGCTTACAGATGCCTCACCGGTGGATGTAGTAGGGGGATTTCACGCTCGAGCGCCGTGCGTGTGCACGACTTGGTTTTATGCAGCGATCGTTGCTGGCTTTTCGCCGCGAATATCTTTAACGGAATTATCTTTATTCAAAAAGACCACCTTGGGCTCGTGCAGATGCGCTGTTTCAGCAGGAAGGTGAACAAAACCAGCAACGATTAGTGAATCACCTGGCTTGACCATGTGGGCCGCGGCGCCGTTGACATGAATCTCTCGGTGTCGTTCGCCACCATCAAGGATGTAGGTTTCAAAGCGAGTTCCGCGTGTGATGTTCCATACGTGGACCGCCTCATGGGGGAGCAGCCCGGTGCTCCTCAGTAAGAGCGCTGGAATGGTGATACTACCCTCGTAGTCGACGTTAGCCTCAGTAACGACCGCCCCGTGGATCTTTGCGAGAAGTAGTTTTCTAAAAGCTCCATTCATATCGGTAGGTTATCCCTTCTCTGGTTGGCGGGTCAAGCTTAAGGATTTCTGAAAAAGTGTCGATATATCAGGTGGAAGGGGAATCCCCCGCAAATAAAACGGGAAGCATATGGTACGGACCAAACGCGAAGAGCCTCAAGTACTGGTGATTGATGATGTAGCGGCCACCCGGGCAATCCTACGAGACATGCTCGTTGAAATGGGGTTTACCGATATCGAGGAGGCGCAAGATGGAGCCGAAGCTTTAGAGAAGTTGAAAGATCATCGGGCTCAGCTCATCATCTGCGACAACTACATGGAGGGAATGGGTGGTCTGGATCTTCTCTACCAACTTCGAAACTACGCCTATTTGGTCGATATACCGTTTATCGTAGTAAGTTTGGTCGGAGATGCTGAGATGATGGACGTGGCGCGCAATCTAGGCGCCGACGAGTACATCGTGAAGCCCATACATTTTAACACCTTTCGTCAAAAGGTACTCGGTGTGCTGCAGCGACGCGCTGCACAGGTAGGGTAAGGGGACTATTTCCCCATCGTGCCCAACTCCTTCATCGCCTCTTGCATCGCCTGAAGATCCTCTGGGTCGAGCTCAGCTTGAGCGGCGGCCATCGCTTTGGCCATGTCCATGCCTTTTATTGCTCCACCTTGGGAGGGGGCATGATTCGCCAGCTTCTTGGCCATCTCCTGTGCGTCTGCGGCGGCGTTCTTCATATTCATCTTCATGCCGTTGGCGAGAATCACATCTCCTGGCTGCATGTCACCGGAGCAGGGGCCCAGATATTTAGCCGTAATCGTGGTTTTGGAGGTGGGGTCACCAAACATCGGAGGGGTTATCGTCGTAGTTACGGAGCCGGTGTAGGCGGTTGAGAAGTCCCCTGTGAAGGAACCCTTCGAGTGGAACTTGGACCCTCCTAACGCGCACTCCGATTCGCTCTCGAAGCCTGTGGCCGTTCTCTTAAAATCGTTCTTTGAACATGCGCCCCCCATCGACTTCGAGGTGTCAGTGGCCATCTTCATCATCTCTGCGTCGCTTGCTTCATCGACGCACTCCTTCATAGTCTGAGCTTGTCCACCTTTGCTCATCGATACGGTGGTTTCCCAGAGACCTGATTTGCGTTTCGGGAGATCGGTTGCTGAGGCGAGGTGGGGAAGGATTGCGGCGAGAGAGATACAAAAAAGCGAGTGAGAGGTTCTCATACTGTGTTCCTCAGGCAAAAGTGGTGGGAGCAAAGGTACTCTGAGCGGGATGTTGCCCTACCTCTCAAGGGGTCGCAAGCGCTTTTAGGACCTCTCCTGCGATGGAAAATGACGGACGACCCTCTCGATAAGGGTTGCAACTAGGGATGTCTCCCGTGTGAAGGCCTCACGAGAGAGAGTGGCTTCAGCTGTATTTCCGTCGAGCAGGGATTGCTCAAGAGACCCAGCGAGGCCAGCGGCGTGCTTCGCCCCAACGTCGAGAAGCATGCCCTTGAGCGAATGGGCGGCGAGCGTGAGGTCCTTTATAGCGTTCTTGTTTGAGAGATCTTGGAGCTTGCTGAGAGGCTCGAGGTATGAGCCGAGAAAGGCGTTCAACATTAACTTGGTTCGACGGGGGGAGTCCCCCGACCGCTCGAAGACATCGACGATGTCGATACCCCCATGAGCAAGGGGATAGGAGGAGCCCTCTCGGTGGACACCGACCTCCTGCCACAAGCGTCGCGTGAGATCTTGTAGCGCCGATTCGACGGGAATTGCCGGAGATGAGGTGAGCGGCTGACTGGGAGCCGACGTCGCATCCGGAGAGAGAAGTTGAGCGAGCGCCATGTCGAGATCCGCGGGCCGAAGTGGTTTAGTTACAACGTAATCGATCCCTACCTTTCGGAACCGTTCCTGTTCCTCCAGGAGGGCGTGAGCGGTGATTGCGATGATAGGAAATCCTTTGTGCCTGCCGTGCTCCCGTTCGAGCTCACGAATAGCCATAGCCGCCTCGACTCCTCCCATCAACGGCATCTCAATGTCAGTCAGGATTGCAGATATCGGAGAGTCGGATAGTTGTTGAATCTCGCTCCGAACCCGGTCAACCAGCTCTTGACCGTTTTCAACGGTCTCAACCTGATAGCCAGCCTCCTCAAGCATCTCTCTAATGATGAGGCGACTCGTTGGGGTATCGTCAGCGACAAGTACACGGCAGGGGGCTGCGCTCACCCGAACCGAGAGGGAATTTGTCTCTTGAGCGATGACCTGAGTGGCCGCAGTGTTATAGGCGAGTTGGATAATCTCCTCCGGCGCTGTTGGAGCATCAGTGACCGTTATCGCGCCTAAGGATTGCATGTGTTCATGGGCGACCATATCGGACGCTCGCAGGGTCGTGATAATCGGACATGAGAGCGTGGCGCGCATATCGCGAAGGTGTTCAAGAAGGAGAGGGGTCTCGCTTGCTTTGGGGGAGATGAGAACGAAATCGGGAGCATAGCCTCCGGTTACGAGTCTGCTAAGAGCGGCTTCATCTGATGGAGATATGACCTCGGTGGAACAGGAGTAGCGTGCTAATCCCGCGCTCATCCAGCTCGCTGAAGCGCCTGACTCATCGATGAGTATACAACGTGAGGGATGCCGAGAAGGTTCCATCATGTGCGCCGCTCCCTGGACCTCAAGGGGAAGGAACACGGTGAAGGTTGTGCCTTGATGCTGCATGCTCGATACGCTTACGGTTCCCCCGAGTTGTTCGGTCAGGGTTGTAACGATGGAGAGCCCCAAACCGGTGCCTTCGTAGGTTGTTTGAATCGAGTCATCGGCTTGCAGGTAGGGCTTAAAGACCCGGGATATCTGCTCCTCGGTCATGCCGATCCCCGTATCGGCGATTTGGAAGATAATGTGAGCGCGTGAGCCCACCAGTTTTTGACGTGACACTCGTAGGGAGATGCCACCCTCGTGCGTAAATTTAGTCGCGTTGGCGAGTAGATTGACTAAGATCTGCTGGAGACGAAGAGGATCACCGATGATCTCGTCCGGAACTCCTGGCTCGATGTCGAAAAGAAAAGAGAGGGATGGTTTATCATCAACGCGAGGCGTCACGCTTCGGAGCGCCGCTCGCAGGGTGTATCGGAGACTAAAGGGGATGTGTTGTATCTCAATGGCTCCCGATTCGACCTTCGAGAGGTCCAGAATGTTGTTGATCGTGGCGAGGAGGGTCGCTGCTGAATCCTGGGCCATCTGGATGTAGGCACGTTTGGTGGGAGAGCTTTCACCTTTGAACAAAATTCGCAGTAACCCAGAGAGGCTATGAATAGGCGTGCGAAGTTCGTGAGATACATGGGCAACGAAGGAGCTCTTGGCTTGAGTTGCTCGTAGCGCTTCATCTCGGGCCCGAGCTAACTGATTCGTTGTCTCCTCGGTAGTTTTGATGAGCTCGTTGAAGGTATTCATGAGGCTTCCGATCTCGTCTCCATCCCCCTCTTGTACCCGGAGGGAGAGGTCTTTGGTTGATGCGATCATGCCTATGCGGGCGGCGAAACGCTCAAGTCGACCGATCACCGTTTTGTTGAGGAAGGTGATCAGGATGGCATTTGCGAATACGAGGCAGGTTGCTATGAGGAGCACCATGTAGTCACGAGAGGCTTTCCCTTGCTGGTAGATGGAGCGAGGGGCGCGGTGGGAGATGGTGATAATCGGTTGTCCGATGCTGTCGTGGATGGTGCCGATGACCTCTATCTCGTCTCCCTCGGTATGTATGTTGGAGGAGTAGAAGTTGCCCAGTGGCGCGGGAGCGCTCCCATGCTGAGATGGATCGATGCGTGCAAACGTGAGCCGGAGTTGCGTGCGCTTCCGAATCTGATCTTCGAGGATGGAGGAGAACGCGCGAGTGAAGATCAGAAATCCGTTAGAGGGTTTTTTGCCTTGGTTATCCGTGACCCGCGAAATTGCAACAAAGAGGGGAGCGTCGTTCAGTAGTATCAGACCCGAGAAGGGCTCCTCTCCCGGGTTTGAAAGGTAGTTAGCGACCGCTGGATTGCTCGTTAATCGTGATAGGGTGTCGGCGGGTAGGGGGCGTAGGGCTTCCTCTTCGGTTGCGACCTCTTGAGCGAAGAGAGCTCTGCGCTCTTTGGAGAGAAAGATGATGTGAACAAGTTCAAAGGGAGCCACCGCTTCATACGAGATATTATTTTGGATGTAGGATCGGTTTCTACCTTGGACATACTCGTAGGTCTCATCCCAACGAGCCCAGTCGATCGTTCGACTGCGGAGGTCCTCCTTCACGGCGTCAACGCTCTGGAAGACTCGAGCCATGTTGAGAGAGGTCTTCTCCCGTTCAATTAAGTCGAACTCTCGCAGGATAATGCGCGTAAAGAGGAGGTAGGTCGCTAGGATAATTGCGACGAAGACGCAGGTGACCGTGATTGCGTTTTTGAGTCGAAGCCCCATGTATGCGTTTCCCTCGCAGTCTCTCCTAATGTCTGGATCGGCTCTCGGAGCTAGAGACTTAACCCCCTCGAATGTGAAGGTAATTGAGGGGCAGAGCTCGGTCGTAAGTTGAGGGGGTTAGAGAGGTCTAGTGGATGGAACGGCGGTTTATATTATTCACTTTGGTCTACGGCAGCTTCAGCGTATTGTGCAGCTCGCATCCTGAAAGATTCTTCTTAAGAACTCCCATGGTTACAGTACCTCAAAAAGCTCTTGCTTCCCGCGGAGCCGTGCCCCTGCGTGATTCAGACCGAGCGACGGTGCATGGCCGGGGCTCAAATTGGATTCACGACTCGCTTGAGGTTGTTGCAACGACTGATTGTGGATTTGGGGTGGTGGCTCGAGACCGTATCTCCTCGGGAACGTTGGTCGTCATGTTCGGTGGTATAGTGATTACCGAAGCTGAGTTCGAGGAGCTGCCGGTGCCCATGCAGCATTTCCCATTTCAGGTCGCTGAGGATCTCTTCCTTGGCCCTCGAGACGAAGAGGATATTGGGGCCGGGGAGCGCATCAATCATTCGTGCTCCCCTACGGTTGGATTTTCGGGTGCCATAGCGTTGGTTGCCTTGCGAGACATCGAGAGAGGTGAGCCGATTACCCTCGATTACGCCACCTGTGTAGCCTCCAACGACGATGCCTTCACCATGGATTGCCGATGCGGTGCGCCCAATTGTCGAAAAACGATCACCGGACAGGACTGGAAGATCGCCGATATTCAAGAGCGCCTTCTTCCTCATTATCAGCCCTTCCTGCAAGCGAAGGTGAAGGGGCTCGAGCATGGAGACTCGAAGGGAGGGCGATCGAAACTATCAGCCGTTCGGAACGACGACCGGGTTCTGGCAGGCCGCTCAGCCGAAGGGAGACTCTCTCCGCACCTGAGGAAGGTTGGGGTGTTTCTGCGAGAGTCGCTTAAGCAGGAGTGGATGGCGATCCCCATCTGCATCATTGCGGGAATTCCAAGCACCCTCGCAACTACGGCTATTATGGCACTGGTCGCTCCGTGGCTTCGATATTTCGATTTCGCAAAAAGTGAGGCGGGTTTCATATCCGCCGTATCCCTCATTTCGAGTGTTGTTGGATACGGTACCTACTTGATCGCCTACTACGCCGGCATGTTGTGGAAGGAGCGTCGTGATTGGTTGCTTCATGGTAAGGTCGTGAGAGCGGGGCTGCTTCGAAAGCTCAAGGTTATTCAGTACGATTTTCTCGCGCATCTGCCCTCTGATGTGTGGGTGATGCCCTTGATGGGAGCGGCGACCGGGGGGTTCTTTGCTGTTGGCGCGACACAGTTCTGGTCTATCTTGTTAGCTCACACGATCGCTGATGTGGCATACGCAATAAAGGAGCCTTTTTTTTGGCATGGCGCCAAGGAGCTGGTGGCGTGGAGAGAGGGGCGCTCGAATCTATCTAGCGCTCCCAGAGGGATCGGTTCCTAGGGGAGTCGCACGTTCCCTTGGGAGAGCGCCAGCCGTACGCCTGGGGCACTACGCCGCGCGCATAGAGTCCTGTGACGGAGCCACAGGGGGTAACGCGCTCGTTACGCTGTTGGGGGAATTCTCCCAAAGTAGGTACGTGTAACCGCCCAAGCTCTCTTTGTAGCGTTGCATAAACTTGGCAGACTCCTCAGCGCTCATGATACCGTTTCGAACGGCTCTATCGATTGAGCTGTTGATGCCGGACAGGAGATCTTCTCCTGTATACTGTACGTAGCTGAGAACCTCCTTTATCGTGTCGCCCTCGATGATACTCGTGATCTTAGGAATTCCCTCCTCATCGAGCTCAACATGCACCGCGTTGGTGTCACCGAAGAGATTATGAAGGTTTCCGAGGCACTCCTGGTAGGCGCCGATGAGGAAAACGCCGATGTAGTAGGGGCTTTCCCCGTTATAGGGATGAAGATCGATGTAGCGTTGAACTCCCCGAAGGTCGATGAACTTGTCTATCTTCCCGTCGCTGTCGCAGGTGAGGTCAGCGATAATCGCTTTGCGACTTGGGTGAGTTCCGAGACGGTGAATCGGCATGATAGGGAAGAGTTGCTCGATCGCCCAGTGGTCGAGAAGCGATTGGAACACCGAGAAGTTGCAGAAATAGGTGTCCTTTAACATCCCCTCGAGTTGTTCAAAGTCCTCAGGAACATGTTTCATGGCATTCTTGAGAGCGTTGATTCGAGTGAAGAGATTTCGGAGAGCGTTCTCGGCAAAGGCCCGATCCTCGAGGCTAATATTCCCCTGGACAAACCGCTGCAGGAACTCATCTCGCATCGACAGCGCGTCGCTAAAGGTTTCGTGACAGTTCTTGAGCGTTAAGTCGTTATAGAGCGTGATGAGATCCTGGACCTTCTCATCGCGGCTGGGGTCGGTCTCTATGGACTCTGGGGGTGCTGGGACCACCGCCACATCCATCACCTCGGTGACGAGCACGGCGTGGTGTGCTACCAGAGCGCGTCCGGATTCGCTGATAATGGTGGGATGATCTAACCCCTCTTGGTCACAGGCGCTGGCGATCTCCCAGACAACATCCCGAGCGTACTGTTCAGTGGTGTAGTTCATGGAGGAGTCAAAATTTGTGCAGCTTCCGTCGTAATCAACGCCGAGGCCACCACCTACGTCGATGAACTCAAGACCGGGGCACATCTTTCGCAACTCAGTGTAGACGCGGGAGGCTTCTTGCATGACCTTTTTGATCGCGTTGATTGAGGTAATCTGGCTGCCGATGTGGAAGTGAAGGAGCTTCACGCAGTCCTCCATTCCGCGAGCCTTGAGTTGTTTTACCGCTTCGATGATTTCGTAGAGCGCGAGCCCGAACTTTGCATTTTCGCCCGCCGAGCCAGCCCAGCGACCTGCGCCGCGAGTGGAGGGGTTCATACGGAGACCGATCTCTGGCTTCACCCCGGTGGCTTCGCTCGCCCGTAGGATCGTATCAAGCTCATAGAACTGCTCTACCGTGACGATCGGACGGAGTCCCAGGCGGCTCGACATGAGAGCAAGCTCAATGAACTGATAGTCCTTGTAGCCGTTACACAGCAGGAGCCCCTTCATGGTGTTGTGAAGGGAGAGCACCGCGAGGAGCTCGGGTTTGCTGCCGACTTCAAGCCCGATGCCGCGACCGTTCGCAGCCTGACGTACGCTCTCAACGACCCCGCGTTGCTGATTCACCTTTACCGGATAGGTTAGGATGTAGTTGCCTTTGTACTTGAACTCGGCGATGGCTTTGTCGAACGAGTCGTAGATAGTTCGAGCTCGCTGCCGAATGATGCCATCGAATCGAATGAGGTGCGGAGGCTTGACGCCGCGACGCACGAGATCTTCTACGATGCTGCAGAGGTCGACGGATTTTCCATCTCCATCTGGGAAAACGGAGACGTTGCCCTTGTCGTTAGCTTTGAAGAAACCAGCGCCCCAACCGTCAATACGGTAGAGCTCAGAGCTGTTAGCGATCGTCCAGTTGCTCATGCTTAGTACCCCTCCTGAGTAAGTGCCGTTCTCTGTGCACGTTTACGGCGTGCGGTAGCTGCGATGTCGTCGTTTCGAGATAGGTAAGAACTGAGTGAAACACGCAGACCCGTGAGGCCGGTACGATGCCGGTCGTGTAGTGATGGTCGAGCGTACGAGGCGTGAGTGGGGTTCTTCACCTTGGATAAGTTCCATGCGAACGTTTGAGCCACCCCTTGACGAGCAAGGGGTTCCCTTCGAGGGAGAATGAATCACCATACCTTCCAGATTGCAATACTTCTGTACTCGAGGGGGATAAAAAAATGCCCTCCGAGGAGCGCGAGGGCTTAGTTCGCAGGTGCGCCTTGCGGGTCAGGAGAGGGCTATTCCTTTTCCTCGACGTCGGTTGCCGGAGCGTGCTCTTCGAGGGAGGACGTCTCCTGGGCTTTCGGCTCGCTTGGAGGGGCAGCCTCGAAGGTCGTTACGCCAGAGAGGGAAACCGGGGCTAGCAACGGGGCGCTCCGTACCAGTTTATCCGTGCGCGGTGCCTTACTGTCCTTCGGCGTGAGGTCGGTTGCGGTCGCCCACGTGGGTAGTGCCGACGCGAAGAGGGAGGCCGCAAATATAAACAGCATCGGATAGAGGGGGAGGAGGTAGCGGGGGAATTTGACCTGAAAGTACCCGGTCGCCAGAAAGAATACTGCTACGAAGACAAGGGGTATCATCTCGACAGTTAACGACTTGGAGGCGAGCTCTTGGCGGAACACCTTATCCAGGAGGTCAAGGAGAACGCGCGCGCAGGTAACGAGAAACCCGAGAACAACGACGGTGAAGACCGGCCATCCCATGGTGTACCAAAGCATCTGCTTGAGGTGGTAGAAGTATGGAACGGTTCGCTCGTACTGAACTGTGTAGGGAGGACGCCAGATCCCCCGCACCATGGAGGTTTGCTCGCGAGTGTTACGGAGGAACGTTTCAAAGTCGAGAATTGCGTAGGGTTCAGCTAGCGTAAAAACGAGCGTCCCTACTGCGAAACAGGCGAACAGCTTCGACAGGGCTTTTGAATGATTGCGAAGTAGCACGCTGATGCCCGCGAGAAACGGAACTGAAAGGGGGATGAGAAAGGCTTGCTGAGCGACGCGATGCCCAAGAACGCGAGGATATCCCTTCCAGTAGGTTAGGAAGAGGGTGATGCCACACAAAAGGATGCCACCAACGATAATTGCCAGCACTTTGAGGAACCTGCTGGTCGAGTGGTTCCGAGGCCACTCTCTGATGAGAGCAAGACCGAGCACCACAAACAGAGGGGATGCGAGGAATACCGAGCTGATTTTCGTCGCCGTTGCCAACCCGGTGCACACACCAAACACAAGGAAGGACCAGAGGGTTCCCTTTTGATGCGCTTTGACGAGGGCTATCATCGAGATGAGGCACAACGTTGTAAGTGGGATATCAGAGGTAAAATAGCGGGAGAGTTGAAGGTGGAAGACGTTGCAGGCCATCAAGAAGGCTGCGAGGAGCCCTACCGCTGACCGGCGGTACAGCATAACAGCCAGGTAATAGGTGAGCACGATAGCCACCGTGCCCATGAGCGAGCAGAAGGCCCGTCCGGAGTAGAAGAGTCCATCATAGGTCGCTGCAAAGGCCCAAAAGGGTTTCACGATCTGAGCGAAGGCCCACGCCATATAGAAGGAGAAGCTTCCGTACGCGAACGACTTGGGATTCATCCCGTTTCGGCTGAGGGACTCGGTAACCATAACCATGTGACGTTCATCGGGATGAAATCCGAGGCCGTGAGGGATACCGGTCGCTCGCAGGAGGGCGCCCGCGAGGGTGATAGTGATGAGGATGGCGATATCCCAGCGCTTCGAGATGAGCCACGTTGTGTGAGAGAGGTGAGATCGGGTGGTCATTTTGAGAAGGTAACCTCTTGCTCGGTAAGGTGTACAGGGGGGTTTTACGCTCGGCGATTCGGCAGCGACCGCTGTTTTAAAAGAGGTGGCTCGGTGTCCTCATGGAACGGGCCTCCCTGCACGGGTTGGCCCGTACGCTCGGCCTGGCCTGATTTGGTCCGAGGAGGTGAGTAGTTGAAGGCCGACCCCACGGGTTGTCCCAGTCGGCTGAACCCGCACGTTCGAAAAAGAAACGGCGTCCCGGCCCTGTGCTCGTAGCCTCCAAATCCACCCTCGCCAAACGCGTGGAATCATCCGAAACTGTGGCCCTATGAGATTGGTCACTCGATTCCGTCGCTTGATTCCGCGCCTCGTGCTCGTATTTGTTCTTGCCTATTCGTTGGTGTACGCCCTTGGCTGGATTCAGCTTTACCTCCAACCCCATCCCTACCGGGTCGCATCGGAGTGGATCTTTCAGAATGTGCCCCCAGGCAGTGTATTGATGGGGCCGCATTGGGACGATCGCCTCCCTATCTCTGTCGCTGGCAAGGAGGCTACTCGGACCTATGTCATGGAGGGGCGCGATGTTGAGTTATCTTTCTATGAGCGGGATACCAAGGAGAAATTAAACCTCCTGCTCCGGCGCATGGCGAAGGCCGATTATATCATCTTTCCTACACCTCGGATCTCGGACTCGATTCCTAGAGTGCCTGAGGAATACCCGTACTCGACAGCTGTGATTCAATTGCTGTGGGCTGAAAAATTTGGCTTTACCCTTGAGAAGACCTTCAAGGATCGACCCAGCTTTCTCGGGTTTACGTTCAATGATGACCTCGCTGATGAGAGCTTTTCTGTCTATGACCACCCCAAGGTAGTTGTCTTTAAGAACACCGGGCGACTCTCCGAGGATCAGATGCGGGAGCGCGTTCTCAATCCTGCCGCCTATGAACCGCTTCCGACGATGGATGAGATACTTCTCATGGATACAGGTGGGTGGGCAGCTACAGCTACCGTGTACAATCCAAATCCGCGGCGACTGGCTAGTGCCTTCGGCTTCCTGCTCATCTTAGGAGCGAGCTTCTGGGTTCTCTTTGGTCCGGCGCTCTCATTCCTGCCTGACCGAGGTTTGGGCATGAGCTTCCTTGGAGGGGTGGTGTTGGGGGGTGGTCTCACCTGGGCTACTGCTGCGTTACATGTTCTTCCTTTTAACGCTTCGGCGGGGCTCTTTGTGGTGTGCTGCATCATCGCGGGCGGGTGTGTGCGCTTTTGTTCGAATCGGGCCGTACGCAAGACGTTACTGGCAACGTTCTCTGTCCATGGGGCATACGTGCTGCTCTCGCTCTTTACGGGGGCTGCCGCGGTTGTGGCGATGAAAGCACTTTTCCCATCGTACTTTTTGGGGGCGGGCGAATTCCAACAGTTTGCGCTGGCGTTCTTTGCTCGCAACGAGACGATACCACCGACCGGGGGATGGAATCCGTTGCCTGATTCTGGCACCTGGTACGGCGCACATCTGCTCTCGGGGTGGCTCATAAAGATACTCGGAGCCAGCGGTTCATTCGCATATGAGCTATGTTTCGTCATGGTAGGTGGAGCGGTCGGAGGGGTTCTCTACACTGCTTTCAGCTCGGTCATTCGACGTCCACTCTACGCCGTGCTCATCACGCTTATCGCCATCGTCCCCACTATCCGTGGCGCACATGTGCTCTATAACGGCTATTCCGGGGTTGATGTGGCTCTGGCCGAGGGGGATGTTGAACGGGATCATCAACGATTGGTGGAATGGCTTTCGACATCGATTACGGGCGCTCCGCTCGTAGTAGAGGCGTGTGGACAGAGCGGCTCCTCAAAGGTTGCCGTCAGATCAGGGTTGCCGACGTGGAAGGAGGACGTTGGGAGTGATTCCGTATGCTCCCTTCAAGATCCACAGGTGGCTTTTCAACGGATGATGGCACACGGCGTATCGCTTCTCATCGTTCCAGGTCAAGGAGGGGCGGTCGCTCCGGCTTGGGCGCAAGGTCTCTCCAAGTTTACCACGCGACCAGACCTCTTCGCGGTTCTCTACTCAGAGCAGGGGGATATGGTTTTGGCCCCAGCCTTTTCGGATTACTTCCCGAGGGAGTATAACAAGCCCCCAGAGCGTGAGTAAGTTCGTCTCGTTTGTCTTTTCTTGCGCTCGCCATGCGGGTGACAGTGGTGTTTTCCCGTAATCTCTCTACAATGAAAGGGGAAAAGGGTGATGAATTGAGAGGAGGCCGATCGTGCTCGCTGAGGATATCGCTGATTTTGATACGTCGATAGGTCCACGTCCTGTGCCGACTCGGCCGAGTGAGCCCGCCGCGGGTGCTGGCTACTCTAGGGTATGGTGGGTCGCAACGATCCTGCTCGTCTCTATGGCGGCGCTTTTCGTGACCTGCCAGCTGCTCATGGGGACGTATCCGGAGCTATCGCCTGTGCGCGCGTTCGCCGAAGCTGCGCTCGTAGGTGCGCTCGCGGATTGGTTTGCGGTAACAGCTCTTTTTCGACATCCCCTTGGATTGCCGATCCCTCATACGGCGATCATCCCTCGCAACAAAAGTCGGATCGGAAGAAGTTTAGGGCTCTTCGTTCAGAGGAACTTCCTCACTGAGAAGGCGCTAGAGGGGGAGTCTCTGAACATAACGGGAGCGATCGCTCGGTGGCTTGAGTTTCCAACAAATAGGAAGACGATAACAAACCGCGTCTCCACCCTCTTGCCGAAGATCATCTCCAGTCTTGAGGAGCATGAGGTTAAATCCTTTGTTGACGATCAGGTTGAGGAGTTTATCCGTCGAGTTGATTTCGCAAAGACCGGTGCCAAGCTCTTTCGGAGTCTCACCGCCAATGAGATGCATGATGTGATGCTGGACGAAATGGTGGGGCACGCTCGCGACTTCTTCAGGTCTAATAAGGAGTGGTTCCGTCGAGAGTTGAGAGAGGCTAGCCCGTGGTTCGTTCCGGATTTCATTGATAAGCGTATTTTTAGTGCGATCGTCGATAAGACCGAGGATACCTTTTCTAAAGCGCTCTCAGATAAGAATCATGAGCTTCGTCGGCGGTTGCATGGTTCGGTGTTGATATTTATTGAAAAGCTTGAGAGCTCCGAGGAGTTTCGAGTTAAAGGTGAAAAGCTCAAGGAGACGTTGCTTGCAAGTGACGTGTTCCGTGGGTACATGAGCGCGTTGAGGGATTCGTTTCTCCAGAGCATAAAGAGCGACGCGCAGAGCGAGTCTTCCTTGATAGTTGCCACGATCGATAGGATTTTGGCTAATTTTGTGAGCACGATGAAGGCCTCTCCTGCGTTGCAGCATCGCATGGATGCTTTCATGCGAAGCGTTTTACGAGCAGCATTTGGTGAGCAGAGCAGTCACGTCGCTGACCTTATCGCCCGCACCATTGAAGGGTGGGACACTAAAACGCTCGTATCAAAGCTTGAGGATCAGGTCGGTAACGACCTACAGTACATTCGTATCAATGGTACTATCGTCGGAGGTCTGGTCGGATTGCTTTTGTACGCGGTGGAGCGGTTGCTCTAGACAAGGAGACCAAAGTGCGCTGTTGTTTGAGCTTGAAATCTTCCGTTTCTGATCCAACGCCGGAATCTCATCCATAGCCGATAGTAGGGGAGGTTCTCTCATCGAGGATACGAAAACAGGCGCTCATTGGGCGCCTGTTTTTGTTTTATCGTTGCGGTTGGTGTTGGTTTAGCGAGCTTTGTACAGCTCAGCGACCACATCCCAATTAACCACATTCCACCATGCGTCGAGATAGTCAGCGCGACGGTTCTGGTAGTTGAGGTAGTAGGCGTGCTCCCAAACGTCGCACCCAAGGATGGCGCACTTGCCTTCCATAAGGGGGTTATCCTGATTGGGGGTTGAGGTGATCATGAGCGATCCATCCTTCTGAGCCACGAGCCATGCCCAGCCAGAGCCGAAGCGACCGAGGCCTGCGGTCTTAAACTTAATCTTGAACTCGTCGAAGCTGCCGAATGCAGCATCGATGGCTTTGGCAAGCTCACCCGAGGGGGTGTCGTTTCCTCCGGGGGTCATGAGCTTCCAAAAGAGATCGTGGTTCCAGTGTCCGCCACCGTTGTTTCGCACAGTGGTGCGAATGTTTTCGGGCACTTTTTCCAGATGAGCGATGAGGTCATTGAGCGAGAGGTTCGCCAGGTCTTGCTGATCCTTGAGGGCATTGTTGAGGTTCGTCACATACGTTGCGTGGTGCTTGCCATGGTGGATCTCCATGGTCCGGGCATCGATGTGCGGCTCAAGGGCGTCGGTCGGGTAGGGGAGGGGTTTAAGTTCGAAAGCCATACTATGCTCCGTTGGGATACGTGATTTTATGGCTTTTCATAGCCTTATTAGGGGGATGGCGCAACATAAAGGAGATCATGCGCCTGTATATCCAGCTTCGTATGGTTCCGCGCAGCTAGCGATGATTGACGCTCGCCAGGGCGCCGGTGAGATCTAGCATCACCTGCCACGCCTCGGGAGACATCGCTGCAGAGGGTTGGAGTACTTCAACGCAGATAGGTCCGAAATGATGCTCCGGTAGATGGACACGGGGATAACTTGCCGAATGGCTTCGAAGATATTCGACCCGACCCTGCGAGATTTCGCCGTGCGGGAATCGGGGTACCGTATCGTCCAGGAGTTGCCTCAGTTCAGGGCTGAAGCTCTCGTCGTGCAGGTGAACAAGGATGTCTCCCTGCGGATGTCGGACATCGAAGGTGCTCATACGGGCATCATCCCCCGATTTCCTGGTGAGCGCCAGGAGATAAAGGAATAAGCGTGTCTAATCGGAATCCGTGGGTGCCTTTGTGAGATGAAGGGAGAGTTGATCGCCAGCTGAAGGGTGAAACGCACCTGCGAGGGCGCCGCACGAAGCTCTGATATCCTTGCCTCCCGAATAGCGGCGTGCCACCGGCTGGTGGAGGTGATGCGCCAGAGCGTCCCGAAATTCTTTGAGCTCCTCTGGAGTGGGAGGGTGGTATCGGCCGGAGGTATCGGTCACGTCGATGAGGTCAAGTCGAACTTGTGTGTCGCCGATCAGAGCTGCAAGCTCGATCGCGTCCTGCTCACTTACATTGATCCCTCTTACGCACACGTAGGAGAGGTTGATTCGATCCTTTTTCGTGAGAGCGTAGCGCCGGGCTGCCTGCATGACCCGTTTGACCGGTGTTCGAGCAGCAACCGGGACGAGCAGCGCTCTTTTTTCGTCTGTTGCTGCGCCGAGACTGATTGAGAGTCTAAATGGCAGGTTCATATCGGTGAAGCGCTCTATCTCTTGAACGAGTCCCACAGTGCTGATGGTGATCGCCTTTCCGGATATGGCATCTTTAATCGGATATCTCATCCAATCGGCTGCTATGATAACGTTTGAGAAGTTTAGGAAGGGCTCGCCCATACCCATGAAGACGGCTCCAGTGATAGTGCGTCCTTGCGAGCGAGCCAGCGCCCGCGCTTGAATGTATTGGTCAAGGATCTCCCATGACTCGAGGTTGCGTCGCTCGGGCATCTTCGCGGTCGCGCAGAAGGTGCATCCCATAACACATCCGACCTGAGATGATAGGCAAACAGAAACTCTGCGCTCTTTCTCCAGCGGGATGAGAACGGTCTCGATAAATTTGCCGTCGTGGGTTTCAAAGAGGAGCTTCTCAAACCCATCGATTGGGGAACGTTCGTGTCTTTGTAGTATGAGGGTGGGAGGTCGAGCTACCAATGATCGGTTGGATCTCGCGATGTGGCTTGCATCCATAATCGCGGTTGGATCGGTTATGCCGGTACCGATAACAGCCCCGGCCCAGCGGCGAGCGCACTCCACTGACACCCCCGCAAGAGCGGCGGCGCTGAAGAAGGATTGGGGGGATGTCGCCCTCGGATCGATGCTCGAAACATGTGGGGGCGCAAGGGGATGAGGAGCTATCTGAGCGGGTTGCATCGAGCCGTATGCTATCAGAAACGTGTGTCACATACGACCGAATAGTGACCGCTAGGAGAGTTTATCTCGCGGAGAGGTGAGTTTTTACCGCGCGGGCTATCCTAGCAGCCTCCTCGCGCAACTCTCGCACAGCTGTCATCTCCCAGTGGGTTTCTCGTTGCATTGGTCCAAGTAGCCAGAGGCTGGTGGCATTCGTGTTTGCGGTGCCTCCGAGTTGAAGCGGGCCTGGGATGGCGAGTTGTTGGGCAACTAGCCTTTGTATGAGAGGGTTGTGCGCTCTCGTGAGATCTCCGTCCGGGCCGATGCAGAGAAATCCGGTGTCGAAATCTCGTTGGATTGTCGAGCTCAATGGTCCTCTCAGTCGCAGCGATATGTGTAAGCGGTCGCCCGCTTGTTGGCAGTGAGCGAGTCGACCAGCGAGTACCTCAATCCGCCCTGAGGTTCTCAATCTTTCAAGCAGCATCGCGTGCTGATGAGGGATGCGATGTCGATGGATATCCCATATCGATCGGACATGTCTCAGAAACCTCTTTCGCTCCGAGAGGGAGAGGTGCTCCCACATGGACCGGATCTTAGGACGCATAGCCTCAAAGACGGGTTGTGAGGATCCGAGACGTCGACTTTCGGCCCGAATGGTTGAGACAAGCGCTCTCACCGAACCTTGTGTGTCCCAATCACCGGGCAGTTGTGGGTTAGCTGGAGAAGGGGGCTCCTCGTGCGATCGAGGCAGACGTCCATGACGTGAGAGAATCGTGTAGGTGCCGGTGTAGCCTCGTGCCTCCGCTTCGACGATCACATCGACGGCGGTAAGACCGCTACCTAGGATGAATATGGATTTGAGCGTGGAGAGGTCGCTATAGCTTGTTGAGTCGAAGGGGTCGCGAAACGCGCGGGAGGTGTCAGTGGCGCAAGGAGAGCGCTGCATGGTATTCCCGATCGCTACTACGCATGCATCCGCCTGAAGGGTTGTGCCTCCTTTGAGCGTTATGTCCCATCTGCCTGACTCGCCGTGCGGTGTGATATCGACGACCTCGTCGCCTATTCGGTGAAGTGTGTGCTCTGGAGATTGAGCGGATGCCTCTTCGAGGAGGTGGGACAGGTATTCGCCGTATTGACGTCGTGATACGAAGTCATCGGGTGAGGTGTTAGGATCTCTCTTCAGTAGCCAATGATAAAAACCTTCCGGATCGTCTGGAAATGCCCCCATCGATTTGGCGCGCACGTTCAGTTTGAAGCGATCGCTCGGTGGTGAATAGGCGAGGCCAGGCCCGAAGGTGCCTCGACGGTCAATAAGATATATGTCGAGGGGCGTTTTTGTGGAAATTGCTCGGGCCAAGTGCACCGCGGTGAGAGTCCCACAAAAACCAGCGCCGATGATGGCCACACATGCTCCCATACCAACCCCCACTCTAGCACCCCCACCCTCACTGGTACATCGTAGAAAAATTTTTCAGAGCGCCCCTCATCGCTCCTCTTATTGGCCTCTTATTGGTGCCTCTTATTGGTACAACGTAGAAAAAGTACCCTCACTGGTACATCGTAGAAAATTATTCGGAGGAGACGGTATATAATTTAGGTCTCAAGCAACTTTTCCCGATAAGTGGCGAAACATCAGTTATGTCTCGCGCACGTCGTGTACTATTTAAGAACTCCCTTTACGAGATCGTCCCCCGCGCGCGGGAGGGATTGCCCCTGCCGCCTACTGAGGTCTCGAATCAGTTGCTTACCGGGATTCTTGCTCGAACCCAGAGAGATCAGAAAGTTGTGTTATGTAACTTTGTGGACATGAATAACCATACACATCAACACTGCATTCCTGAAAATCCGGAGCAGCACGCTAAGTTCTATATGGAGTATCAAAAGAAGGTTACTGATACGGTTCGAAAATTGACCAAACGGCAGCGATTAAATCTCTGGGAAAAGCGGCCGAGTGTCACGAAGATTGATGGTTTAGAAGATGCCGTGAAGCGACTCGTGTACATATTTCTCAATCCGGCAAAAGCGGGTCTCGTATCAAGCATCGATGAGTATCCTGGATTGACTACATGGAAGGCTTTTTCAACGTGTGAGGCGTCCGTAGAGGCAGAGGTCCGGCTGAAGGCCTACTGGACCCCAGTATCTCGTCTGGAGAGATTGCCTTCGGGAAACCGGCTCTCCCCCGCGCAAGACGAGGCGATGGCGGCCAGACTCCGTGACTCAGGTGAATCCGTGGAATATGAGCTCGTGATTAAACCTCTTGCGTGGCTCAAGGTGTATGGTGTTCATGAACCGCAAAGAATTGAGGAAATTCGTCAGCGTATCATCAATCAGGTTTACTCGGCAGAAGCTAAGCTCGCTACAGAACGGAAGGAGGAGGGGCGGTCAGTAGTGGGTGCAGAAAGGCTCCGATATCAGGAGTATTTGAGACCCCATGTCCCGAAGAAGAAGGAGAGGAATATTTACGTCATCTGCGGAGATCATGCTCGACGACCCGTACTTATCAGGATGTTCCAGGATATATTTGCGCAGTGTCGGAAGTGCTATCAGGCTCTGAAAGCCGGACTGCCACATGAATGGCCTCCAGGTACGTTCATTCCGTGGGTTCCCCCACGAGCGTTTCAGGCGGCATGCCTCTAACGATCAACAATTGCCCCGCCATGCCTACTTTTAGGAGCTTCGCGACCAGATGAAGCCAGCCCTTATACAGGGACTTGAGGCATCGTCATCAACACGGGTGAAGGTTCACTTTCTGGCAATCATGTGAGTTGAAGCACCCTAAATATGTTCGGATAAATGAGCCTCGTAGGGTTCTGTTCCTGGTGAACCAAGTGGGGTGTACCCTTTCAGGTCTCTGTGGCCCAGCAGTTAGCACTCCTAGTATGTGCCAGCCGGGCGGCACCAGCCAGCGGCTTGAAGGCAGGAATTTGCCTCTTGGGGTCTCTGTGGCCAATGCCCACTACTTTTTATGTGAATCGGCAGGACGGGCTGGCGGATGTGTTTTGAATTGTAGGGTGTACCAGAGGGGAACCAGAGGGGAACCAGAGGGGAGAACCAGAGGGGGAAAATTGTAGGGTGTACCAGAGGGGAAACCAGAGGGGGAAAATTGTAGGGTGTACCAGAGGGGAACCGATTGTGGAAATCGGCTAAGGAAAATGGCGGAGCCGACGGGACTCGAACCCGCGACCTCTCGCGTGACAGGCGAGCGTTCTAACCAACTGAACTACGACTCCGTTTGCTGCAGCAAGACTGCAACGAGGTGGGCATAACTACCTAAAAACCAACTTGAAGTAAAGATTTCGGAGCGGGTCTTTTACATCAATATGATGTCTCCGAAGTAATCGGTCCAGAAACGAGGGGGTTAGGGGCCCAAGGAAGGGGTGAGCTGAATTCTCTACGCTTCGACAACTTCTTAAAGTTATTTTACACTTAGCCCACTTTCGGTGGGTTGGATTGGTGTTTGACCCCCAGCTATTTAGTAACGGACGAGGTTTCGCGTGGCCGAATATTCACCTTCAAGTATCGAACCCAAATGGCAATCATATTGGGCTAAGAACAACACCTTCAAGACGGGCGATCAAGGGAAGCAAAAGGTCTACGTTCTTGACATGTTTCCGTATCCCTCTGGTTCCGGTCTTCACATTGGGCACCCCCTCGGATACACCGCTACAGATATCTACTCTCGTTACAAGCGCATGAAGGGCTTTGATGTCCTTCATCCGATGGGGTGGGATGCCTTTGGCCTTCCGGCTGAGCAACACGCCGTGAACACGGGAGAGCATCCAGCGATCATCACTGCCAAGAACTGCCAAACCTTCGCCCGACAGATGAAGGAGCTTGGATTCTCCTACGACTGGGCGCGAGAGATATCGACTACGAATGAGGACTACTACAAGTGGACCCAGTGGATTTTCATCCTTCTCTACAATTCGTACTTCGATGAGAAGGCACAGAAAGCTCGACCGATCGAAGAGCTCCCCATCCCAGCGGATGTAGCGAGCAGAGGGGAGGTGGCGATTCAGGCGTACCAGGCGGAACACCGCCTCGCGTACTACGCTGACGCTATGGTCAATTGGTGCCCAGCTCTCGGGACAGTTCTGGCGAACGAAGAGGTTATCGATGGGAAGTCAGAACGTGGAAATCACGACGTTATCCGCAAGCCTATGAAGCAGTGGATGATGCGGATTACCAAGTACTCTGAGCGTCTTCTTGCCGAGCTTGAAGAGGTGGATTGGCCGGAAGCTATCAAGGAGCAGCAGCGAAACTGGATCGGTCGAAAAACCGGAGCGGAGATCCATTTCCAGATCGGGGGAACGGACAAGAGTCTCGTGGCCTTCACTACCCGGCCCGACACGCTCTTTGGAGTAACCTTTTTTGTGATCGCTCCAGAGCATTCCTTAGTCGATGCGGTAACGACCGATGCCTGTCGCGACAGCGTTATGGCCTATCGTGAGAAAGCTGCTCGGATGAGCGATTTTGATCGCACTTTTGAGAATCGTAAAAAGACCGGGGTGTTCACCGGTGGCTACGTTAGGAATCCTATCACCGGAGATACGGTTCCGGTTTATGTCGGCGACTACGTGCTCATCTCGTTCGGAACTGGTGCTGTCATGGGAGTTCCAGCGCACGACGAGCGAGACTTTGAGTTCGCTCGAACCTTTAATCTTCCGATTACGCCGGTGCTTGTTCCAACCCAAGCTGCCGAGAAGGTAGTAACCGCGGTTAAGGAAGGTGAGGTTTCCTGGACTGAAGATGGAGTAATGCTTCCTAGCTCGCATGCAGTTGCCCAAGAGCTTAAGCTAGAGGGAATATCGAACGAAGAGGCCGCTGAGCGGATCGTCTCCTGGCTCGCGAAGAGCTCCTTTGGTCGCAAAGTTGTGAACTACAAACTTCGTGACTGGCTCTTCTCCCGACAACGCTACTGGGGCGAGCCGATACCTATCATCCACTGGGATGATGGGACAACCTCATCCCTTTCGCCAGCAGATCTGCCACTCGTGTTGCCGAAAGTTGAGGACTACAAGCCCTCAGAAGGAGGGGAGTCCCCCCTTGCGAAAGCTACTGATTGGCTTTACGTCACCGATCCGAAGACCGGTAAGAAAGGTAAGCGTGAGACGAACACCATGCCGCAGTGGGCTGGGTCGTGTTGGTACTATCTGAGATTTATTGATCCGAAGAATCCGAACGCAGCCTGGGATCCGGCTCTTGAGAAAAAGTGGATGCCGGTCGATCTCTACGTTGGTGGCGCTGAGCACGCAGTTCTGCACCTTCTCTACTCACGTTTTTGGCACAAGGTGCTCTACGACCTCGGACAGGTCTCGACCAAAGAGCCGTTTAAGAAGCTCTTCAATCAGGGGATGATTCAGTCGCATGCTTTTAAGGATAAGCGGGGCGCGCTGGTTTCCGTTGATCTCGTTAATGAGGAGGGTGATGGCACCTTCACCCATACACAAACCGGCGAGAAGCTTGAGCGAATCGTTGCGAAGATGTCTAAGTCGCTCAAGAATGTGATCAATCCGGACGAGGTAGTGAAGCAGTTCGGTGCAGACACCCTTCGAACTTACCTTATGTTTATGGGTCCCCTTGAGGCATCTCGTCCTTGGGACTCGAAAGCTATTAATGGTAATCACCGATTCCTCCGTCGCGCTTTTGCGTTTGTAACGGGGGGCGCCGATACCGGCGTTCGCGAGACGGTAGCGCCCCAAGCCGAAGGCGAGGAGATCCGACGAGCGATTCACAAGGTGATTAAGAAGATCGGTGAGGACCTCGAAGGCCTGCGGTTTAATACGCCGATCTCTACGATGATGGAGTTCCTGAACACCGTAGGTGACAAGCCGGTATCGCAGGAGACCCTCGAAAAGTTTGTGGGTGTTTTGTGTCCCTTCGCGCCGCACCTTGCTGAGGAGTTGTGGGAACGGTTGGGCCACTCGAGTGCAGCGAGCCTCTCTCCATGGCCAAGTTTTGACCCGGCGCTTGTACAGGACGATGTCGTGACCGTGGTGATTCAGATCGGAGGCAAGAAGCGAGCAACCGTAGAGGTGTCTCCCTCGATCGATGAACATGACCTGAAGGCGAAGGTCATTGAAGCGATGGTCGGCACCGCCTATAAGGTTGGGGCAGGAGATCGGTTTATTACGGTGTTTAACACCGGAACGAAGGTCCCTCGATTGGTGAACGTTTTGCCCCAGGCTTAGTGAATTCACACGAGCGGTGCAGAGCCGCGGAGGGCGCGGGACGCTCGTGGGGTAGTTCAGTCGGTTGTAGGTAGTGGGTAGGGGAGAGTGAGCAGCGACGCTCTAAGCTGCATGCATTTATTCTCTTGCTCTCTGGGTTGATCGTGCGATGCTCTGACCGAATCGACGTTGACGTTCTATGCTCTCATCCAATCAACCTAACTCAAATCAGTTCGGGGATGACCCCCGGAATCGTATCGTTGGAGCGTGTCTCCTCAAGTCAATTGAATCGGGAGCCGTCGTCGACATATACGATGGCTGCGTGGTGGCGCTCGACAAGAGTGACCTGTCTGCTCATCTCAGGTCGGTATGCCATCAAAGATTGGGCGCAGTTTTCATTCAATTAATTGAAAGCGGCAATCGGACGTTACTCGACGAGCTGCAGTGGAATCAAGGCCTTGGCCATCCTCATGTTGCATCTCGCTTGCAGGCGGCGCAGCTCATGAGTCAGTTGCTGGGCACTCCGCCTGACTCCAGTCGCAGTAGGAGTTTAAGGGAGCAGGTCGCCACCTCGTGTCTTAAAGATATATTCGCATCACCGCTCTCGCCCTCCGTGAATGCGCTCTCCGAACTTGAAAGCTTTCTGAAAAAAGCCCCCGCTTTTTTTGATCGTGTAATTTCATTCGAATGCTCTCGCAAACGTCTTCCGAAGAATCGTACCCTTTCGCTGAGTGATATCAGATTCATGTATCGAGCGGATGAGGTGCTGGTGAGCAATCTCCGTTTGCTGATTGGGAATAATATGCCAGCTGACGTATGCATGCAGATTTCAGAGGCATTTTTACGGATAGGAGAGCGAACTCTCCGAGATGAAATCATCGACATGTGGAAATGGTTTGCACACTCCTCTACGTGCTCGTCTCTTTTAGCTGATAAGCGGTTGCCTGAACCGGTCGGGCGTCCGGCACTCATGGGAGCTATTAAAGGGCACGAGTCTCCTGCGATGCGATTTTATTTGGGAGGTCCCCGGGTTGTGCATCAGTTCCCCCTGTCTCTTCCTGAGTCTCCTGCGCGGTGGCGATATTTCGCGCAACGGGTGTCGGCGCTGCAGTCGGTTAAGGACTCAAGTGTGCGAGATGCGCGCATTGGAGCCTATGTTGTTTCGTTTCGAGAGTACCTCGCCGCGCAGCGATTTTATAATCGCGAAGAGGAATTATTTCGGGAGATCAACCTGGTCGGACACGCCTCCAAAGAGGCACGGGCATTTTACACGGATGTCTATGGGATCGATGCTCCTCCGGGGCCGGAAAATTCAAAGAGTATCGAGGCTCCGCTTCGAGAGACGGCACAAGCTTTTCGGCTGCTTGCAGCCGCCCGATATGGACTTAATGTAAGGAAGGGATACACGCGCAGCCTTATAGACTCCAATAAGTGGCTTTTAGAGCACATGGCTGATGAGCTGAAGGGAGGGTTCGCTCGTTACAAATACAGGGATGTCGACGCCTACCCAGGCTCGGGGGCTCGGCTGTGGGGACTCGATATCCGAAATGCGCTCGATCTCTCTTCGCCGCAGTCTCGTCAGCGTTGGTTAAAAGCGTGTCCATGGATCGGAGCCTCGCTCAGGGCTGGAGGGGAGGTCGAATATCACTTTACTCGAGGGTTTAAGACAATTGCTCGAACACTCGAGGCGGCTACTCGACCCCTCTCAACAGAATGGGCGCGAAATGGTTCGTATGATGGAGAGCCATACACAGCTTTTATCTTCAACGACCACTTTCATAACGATCTCCTTCCGGAGGTTCGAATGTGGCTCGTGCCTGAACGGGTGTTCCACCGAAAAATAATGTGGGCCATCGAAAACGAGGTGGATATCAATACCCTCGATATCACCCCTGAGGGCCTCGCTGAGGACGCAAATGCTTTGCAACTGACGATACTCGACGTCGGCACGTCGTGTTGTCGATGGGGAAGCTTTGCCAACGCCTGGCCCCATGGAAAAGGAAGGGCGTTTCGGTGGGAGCTGGATAGTGACTGGTGCTTCTCCAAATGGCAGTCCCCTCGACACGTACATAGAGGATTAGCAGGGGAACGATACTCCGAGGAGCTTACTGCGCCGGTGGCGCGGGTCATGGCAGCTGCACGGGTCGAGCACGACAAGATCAAGCGCATGGTACAATTCTTTCTCGACCTCCATTCGTCCTTCCTAACGATGGAGGAGGCGTGGGCTAAGGGATATGCCAACGTCGACGAGCCTCCCGCGAAGGAGGAGGCCGCCCCGCCCGCTGACGAGGGCGCTGCTGGTGGCCTAGGCGGTTCGGAGGGTAATGAGCCCCTGTATGATGGTGTTCCAAGGCGTCTGCGGAACAGGATGCTGGACCATTTTCTGCAGTTAAGAAATCAGCTCCTCGGCGCAGGGGCGTTGAACGGAGACCCAGCAACCAACGAGCTCGATATTCGTTTAGAGCTCCACTACACCCGACTTTTCGTGCGACAGGAGGGTTCTCCTTATCTCTCGGGTTCGGATATGATGGTGGTTTTTCCGGACGGTAAGCGGATCTCCATGTTGGGAGGTCTACCCAAACCCGGGGAGGTAGTCACTCGGAGGCTCGAACGAACTGAGCGAATGGAGGCTTTGTGGGATCAGTACATAGTTTCTCAATTCGCACCGAACAACTGTCCAAGAATTATCTATCCGTAAGAGGTGCTATGATAACTGTTCAAGCTACGACTCGCGCGGAGGCCCTCGATCTTGAGGGTGCTACGTTTGCGGCGCTTCGAGGTTCGTGTGAATATGCCGCCGAGCCAGCGGTTGTTCCCACAAAGGAGCCAAATGCTGTCCCGGAAAAGCCCCTTGTTGACCCTAAACGAGAGCCTAATACCATCCCGCGTCGAGATACGGTTCGGGAGCCAGAGACAGATCCTTGTGAACGACCGGACACCACATGTCCAGTGCATCGGTAGAGCGCTTAGGCGCCGACACCAAAGAGTTGGGTCGCTAGGGGCTTCATCGCCTCGATACAATTGGCGGTATGCTGCTCTAGGACAATACCCAGTTCCTCGCACCCAAGACGGATATCATCACGGTTACATCCTCGTGCAAACGCCTTGTCCTTGAACTTCTTCATCACCGATTTCACCTCTAGGTTGAAGATCGATCTGTCGGGGCGCACTAGAACGCTCGCCGTAATGAGCCCCGAGAGTTCATCAACCGCAAAGAGGACTCTTGCCATCAAGGTGTCGCGTGGAACGTTCGAGTAGAGTGCGTGTCCAAGGATCGCTCGCTGCATGGTTTCAGGATATCCAAGCTCTGCAAGGATTGAGCACCCTTTGAAGGGATGTCCGTTCGGACTGACAGGCTCCGGAAACATCTCGTAATCGAAGTCATGAAGAAGCCCTGTGTTACCCCACATCTCTAGATCGACGGGTTCCCCTTGTTTGGTGAAATACTCACCGTACCACCGCATACAAGCCTCGACACTGAGGGCGTGATTAATAAGGCTTTGCGACTTTGTGTATTCGTGCAGCAGGGCCAAGGATTCGTTTCGAGTTTTCATAGGTATCTACAGTTGTGCTGGATTGATCGGTTGCTTAGGAGTTGCTGCGTACACCTCAAGGAGCTTCAGCAGATTTTGGAGTTGAATATTATCCTCAACGTCACTCCCGTCGATAGTGGTTGCGAATGAAGCTGATTCGTCGCTCACAGTTATCGTTACCTTCGAGTCCTTGGTTCGTGACGATTGAGGAATTCCGAAAACTTTCGACTCTTTGATGAGCTGAAGTACTCTCGAGGTTTGCGCTCGATCGTCTGAGTCGGCCATGGAACGAGTTGGAAACGACCAGGTTGAGCTGCTTAAGCCACCCTCCACCTTAATAGTAATCTGGAGCTTTGACTTGCTCGCGGTTTCAGCGTTATCGCTCTCGAGTGTGGTGGCAGCTGTAGGGTACCAATCATTGAACGATGCGAGCTGTTCGCTCTCGAGGTTGTAGGAGAGGGTGTTGAACGCAATCAGGGCAGCGCTGGCGACGATGGCAACGAGGGTCGATTTCGAGAGGAGCACACGAGCTAGCTTCATGTGGTGTAGGATAATGACCTGGACTAGGGAGGTCAAATACTTGTGGAAGGATAAAAGAGGAGTTGAAACGACGTGTTATGTAAAAACTAGGAGATTCTTTTTTTTGCTTCCGCCAAGAGTTCTTCCTTGGTGTTCACAGAGGGATCTTCAATCACGAGCTCTTCGAGTTCCTTGATAAGCTGGCCCATCCTTGGACCGGGTTTGACCCCGAGAGCTTTGAGATCCTCGCCTGTAACTGCAAGTTTACCGTACGAGGGGCCCGACATTTTGGCGAGCTCCTTAGCCAGGAGCTCGTCAAAACGATTCGCTACGCTGAGGAACTCCTGTTCTGAAAAGGTCGGAGGAGCGTCTGCGGATTTAAACTGACGCCACTGTGTAAGTTGGGGACCGAGGTCTCGAATAATACGGCGAACGCCTGGGGCTCCGCAGTCAAGGGGGCGCATGTGGTGTCGAACGATGGAAGCGATGGCGCGCGAGTCCTCAGTAGCGAAGCGAAGCTCCTTCATACGCTTTTTTGAGAGATCTTCGCTCACGGTTTCGTGGGAATAGAAGTGGCGACTGCCGTCTGGATCAACTGATAGGGTGTGAGGTTTACCGACATCGTGAAAGATAGCCGACCAGCGCAGGATGAGATCTAGAGGTGTACGCTCAAGAACCCATAACGTGTGGTCGAAGACATCATGGATGTGAAATTTATTCTGCTCAAATCCCACCGAGGGAATGAGTTCAGGGATGGTATAGGGGAGACCGCCGATCTCAAGGATCTTTCGGACACCGAGGTGAGGGAAGGGGGACATTAGGATCTTGTCTAGTTCGCCCTTGATACGCTCGCGGCTCACCTTTGCAAGGAGAGCGATCTGCTTTGTGGCTGCTGAGAGGGTTGATTCTTCAATCGAGCGCCCTTGAGCATCTCCGAATCGAATCATTCGCAAGATTCGAAGAGGGTCCTCGATAAAACGCTCCTCAGCGGACCCGACACCACGCACGATTCCGTGTTCGAGATCCGTGAGGCCGTTAAGGGGATCGATGATCTGGTGAGTTGCCACGTCGAACGCCAAGGCGTTAATGGTAAAATCTCTTCCCGAGAGATCCGTTGCAATATCGCGCGCAGTTGTGTGCGAGTCGCGGGAACTGGGGACGCGGTAGGTTGTTACCTCGATGTGCTTCTCGTTGATAACAGCCAAGACCGTTCCGTGTTGGATCCCTGTCTCGATGACCCGTATGCCATGTCTCTCGCAGCGCTCTTTTACCTCGAGCGCTGTCAGAGAGGTCGCAAGATCCAGGTCCGTGTCTGCAGTCGTGAGGAAAGCGTCTCGTACCGATCCGCCCACGAGGTGTAGATCTGCGGGAGCCAGAGCCGAGAGTAGGGTTGTCAGGGGTTCGTGCTCAGTGAGATGACGCAGGTGTGCCTCAGCGTCCTTACGACTTCGCTGATGGCTGGAGGAAGATGTGCCAGGCTTCGGGGACCTTTCCATGGAACTTCATATTCAATACGGGAAGCCAATCAGGCTTCACCGGTTTCGAAAGCAGCTTCATGTGAGCTTCCTTCGGGGTTCTACCACCCTTCTTCCTGTTGCACGCCGCGCAGGCGCACACGATATTCTCCCAGGTCGTCCTGCCACCCTGACTTCGCGGAATCACGTGATCAAGGGTCGCCTCTTTGGTGGTCATCTCAAGGCTGCAATACTGACACCGAAAGCCATCTCTCGCCAACACGTTAGCCCGAGAAAGAGGGGGTGAGCGGCGTCCCACACGGAAAAATCGTAGTAACCGAACAACCGCCGGTGCCTTTATCGCCATCGATACGGACCGTATATGGTGGTCGTACTCCTCTATGATCTCGACTTTACCCAGGAAGAAGAGCCCGACGGCGTTTTGCCAGGATATAACTCTCAACGGTTCATAGGTAGCACTGAGGAGAAGTACGGAGGACATGGGGTAAACGGGTTACTCGTTAATCTCGTGTCACTAGTAGGTACCTACCTTTAAGTATCCGGACCGCTCTCGGATTCCGCAAGGGGAATCTCTTAGTAGGCAAGTATATTCGGCTACTTAGCTGTTGTCGGAACAGATGCCTCTCTGCCCCTTTCCCTTTAAGATGCGGCTTCTCGCCAGAGGGTGTAGGTCGGGAGAGCGTGAAAGTTAGGGTGGTGTTGGAAAAATGAAGGGAAGGATGCCCCTTAGCTTGACACTTGCACGTGTAGCATTTACCTTCCCAATCTCGCAGCGGAGACGGGCCTGTAGCTCAGCTGGTTAGAGTACACGCCTGATAAGCGTGAGGTCGGTAGTTCGAGTCTACCCAGGCCCACCAAATCCCCCTCGAAGCCTCAAATAGTTGAGGTCGAGGGATGGACTTTGTTGAACAGTCTCCATACTATGCTGCGCGTCAAGCAATCGTGGGCCTGTAGCTCAGTTGGTAGAGCATCAGCCTTGCAAGCTGGGGGTCCAGAGTTCGAATCTCTGCAGGTCCACCACGATTTCCTTCCCCCCATCTCATCCCCTTACTCCTATCCGTTTATTGCCCCCATCTTCTTGTTCTGGCCCCCATCTTCTTGGCTCCGCTTCTCCCCCTATCGTGCCGTTCCCGAGCTCTAGTCGCCCACTAATGTCGTTGTCTGACAGCTCCCGTGACCAAAGAGCGAAGAGGGGCGTCTCGTAAGATTGACCGCATGAACGTTCAAAGGGGCGCACCTTTGGGCGGTTGACCGCGAGGGCTACGCAATAACTCGCCGCGCCGTCTTGCGAACTATCTCCTCCGCGCTCACGCCGATGAGGATTACGCCGCCGATAATTGCGAATTCCAACTGAGTAGGAATATCGAGTAGGACGATCGCATTACGCAGCACCTGCATGAGGGCTGCGCCTAGTAGCACTCCAGCGATGCTCGCCTCTCCTCCGCGCAGGCTGCACCCCCCAAGCACTGCCGCAGCAATAGCGTAGAGCTCGTAAAAATTGCCGAAGTCAGATGGCTGAGCTGAATTGACATCCAGGATGAAGAGGATGCCGCTCGCCCCCGCGAGGGTAGCGCAGATAACGTACGCGATGAGCTTGATGAGGTCGGTGTTGATGCCGCTGTAGCGCGATGCCACCTCGTTCCTACCGAGAGCCCGAAGATAGAGCCCATAGCGAGTGCGGTTGAGTGTAAAGGATGCGATCAGTGCGACTATGACGGTAATGAAGGCAACGCTTGGTATCGCAAAGGGGAGGAGTCCGCCGAAGGATATCTTCGTAAGGGCGATCGAGCGCAGAGATTCAAATTCAAGTCCGAATCCTTGCGTCTGATCGCCGGTGAGCCCCCGCGTGATGCCTCTGTAAAGAAGGAGTCCACATAGGGTTACAATGAACGGTTGCAGATGTAATTTGGTTATTAAGAGCCCATGAGATGCTCCAAGGAGCGCGGCAACGAATAAGAGAAGGAGTATAGACGGAAGCCAGGCCCATCCATGTGAGGTCGTAAGCCACGGCAAGAGGGTGCCAACCAGACACACCATCGAGCCGATGGAGAGATCGATGCCTCCACTCGTAATGACGAAGGCTGCACCGATACTGATCAGCGCAAAGAGCGCGGTGCGACGCAACACATTCTCAATATTCACCGGCGCCAAGAAGCGGTCGTTGAGTGAATAGGTCACCGCGCAGGCTAGGATAAGGAGAAGGAGAAGGCCGAGGTTCTTTTTCATGCTGCTACCTTGTGATGGGGGGACGCGAGACTCATGATTGCGTGTTCGGATGCCTCTTCACGGGAGAGGTCTCCTGTAATAGCTCCATCGCTCATGACGAGAACTCGGTCCGCTATACCGAGAACCTCTTCAAGTTCGCTGGAGACGAAAAGGATCGCCATGCCTTGCTGTGCGAGTTGGAAAAGAATGGAGTAGATCTCTCGTCGGGCACCCACATCGACGCCACGTGTTGGTTCGTCGAGGAGAAGTATAGAGGGGTTAGTAGCGAGACAACGACTGATGACAACCTTTTGCTGGTTGCCTCCCGAGAGGTGTTTGGTGAGCTGCTCTCCAGAGGTGCACCGTATGCGAAGAGACTCGACTGAAGAGTCGCTCTGCGCTCGCTCCGCCGCGAAGTCGCGCAGGGAGAGAGGGCTCTTTCGTTCCCTATCAGATAAGATAATGTTTTCTCGAATAGAGCTCTCTAAGATAATTCCCTGCTCCTTGCGACTCTCCGGTACGAGGGCGAGTCCGTTGTCCCATGCTACCTCGGGAGACACGCCGCGAATCTCGCTGCCGTTTATCCAGAGAGATCCCATGAGAGGGGGATGCACCCCAAAGATGCTCTCCAGAAGTTCGCTTCGTCCTGAGCCTACCAGACCCGCGATTCCAACGATCTCTCCCCGACGCACCGCGAATGAGGTGGGAGTATGATGTTCACTGGCTTGGAAGTTTTGAATCCTCAGAGCTTCAGGGCCGTGAGAGCGAGGGGTATACCCATACATATCTGAGAACTCGCGCCCCACGATCATAGCAATAAGATTTTCACGGGTAATGTTCGGTGCTATCGCCTCACCGGAGTTCCTACCATCTCGGAGGGCAACGATTCGATCGGAGATCTCTTGCACCTCAGCTAGCCGATGCGAGACGTACAGGATAGCTATACCCTGATTCTTCAGACTTTTGACGAGCTGAAGTAATATTTTGCTGTCCTCCTCACTCAAGCTTGAGGTTGGTTCATCGAATATGAGGAGTTGCGTTTGACACGCGAGAGCCCGGGCGATCTCCACCATTTGGCGTTGTCCTGTGGAGAGCGTTGCTACGAGCCTATGGGGATCGAGGGATAGTCCAAGGCGCGCGAGCCCCTCGCGCGTTCGGGAGACCATCGTCTTACGGTCCAGGGCGCCGAAGCGGGTTGGCTCGTGACCCAAGAGAAAGTTCTCCGCGATGGTCAAGTTCTCGGCAAGACTAAGCTCTTGATGGACGATGCCGATTCCAGCGGCAAGCGCTTCACGAGGATGAGAGAACGTCAGGGAGTTTCCGTTCAGCGTCAAGGTTCCCGTATCCGGTTGGACGATGCCACACAGGATCTTGGCCAGAGTGCTCTTGCCCGCACCGTTCTCACCGATGAGGGAGACGATCTCTCCCTGACGCAGAGTCAGAGATACATCCGAAAGCACTTGGTGAGTGCCGAACGATTTCGAAATCGCCGTTGCTTCAAGCAGGTTGGTCATTGCTTGCCGGTTTTCTTTTTCAGGTCAGCCCAAAAGGCGTCGATGTTTGAGCTATCGATCCGTCGGGCCGGAATATCGATGAACTTATCCTGTGGGATAGCAGCGGTATTACCGCTCACAATATCTTTGAGAAGTTTCATCGATTGAAAGCCGTACTCATATGGATTTTGAACGATAGTGCCCGTAACGCTACCATCCTTGATCCCCTGAAGGGTCTCGTCAGCTTCATCAAACGAGAACACCTTAATTGCATGGAGCTTCTGGGTTTGTTTAAGGGCTTCAAGGCAGAGAGGGGCGTTGTATGCAAATAATCCTACGACGCCCGTTAGGTCGGGATAGCGAAGCAGTGCGTCCTCGCAGTTGGCTTTTGCCTTAACTCGGTCGAATTGATCGGTGAGCGTGACGACGAAGGTATACGTGCCATCGGTGAGCTCGGTGCCAGGAGGATCGTAGCGACTCGAATCGAAGGATCGGTTGAGCACCTCATCGATCGCTCCTTGGCGTCGCTTGCGAGCGTTGTCTTGCTCTACACGTCCAACGAAAAGGGCCAGCTTTCCACCCTTCGGCAGAGTGTCTTTGATAAGTGCCCCCAGCATCCTTCCGGCTTTGTAGTTATCCATCCCGACGTAGGCGAGGCGACGTGTTGATGGCGCGTCAGAGTCCTGCGTGATGAGGTTGGTTTTCTCCGAGGTTTCGTTGAGGAATGATGCTTGGTTGTTCGCATCGATGACGCTGATAGCGATTCCATCGACGCCACGGGTGATAAGGTCCTCTACGATACGCTTTTGATCAACTAATCCCTCGGCGGGCATGTGAACCGACACAGAGACGCCTAGCTGCTGTCCCGCCGCTTCAGCGCCATACTTGGCTATCGTCCAGAACGAGGCGACCCCATTTGTGATAAATGCGAGTCGGGGACTCGATGATGAGGGGGGCTTTTTGCAGCCGGTAGAGATGACCGTGCCGAGGAGTCCGATACTGACCACAGAGGCGAGAAGTAAGAGCCTTTTCATGGAGGGGATATGAGCACACTTGGCGCTAAAAGTCAGCTAGGATGTTTGATGTTCAGGCTCGGGTTAACGGCGAAGAGAACGGGCTTGTCCTCGCGCTGATGCACGGGAGGCGGATGTAAAGCGTTGGAACGCGCGACTGAAGACGTTGCACATCGCGGAGGCGTGGGTCGATGTGGCGGGACTTGATGCAGCTCCCCCCGTGAGTGCCCGCTGAGAAGCTCCCCAGTTCTCCATAGTCGCCAAGAACGACAGACGTTTGAAGTACGAGACCTCAGCCGGCAAGGTTGCAGAGATCGAAGCCGATCCGCCATCCGGCATGGTGAAGCGGTAGGTCGGGCACATGTAGGTTCTGGTGCCGGCTTGGTTGGTTAAAGAGACTGTGACCCGCGTCGTTGCTCTCTTGAGTCCTTCAAAATTCATGGTGAGTGTGCTACCCCCTTGGACACCGCTTGCAGGAGAAACCGTGAAGCGTCGAGCTATCGTTCTCCTTGTAGGGGTGGCTGTCGCTTGGGGCGTTCGAGTTGGGGTTCGGGTGGGGATCGCCGTTCTCGTGGGGGTTCGAGTCGGTGTGATCGTTGCGGTAGGGGTCACGGTGCGGGTAGCGGTCCTCGTTATGGTTGGTGTGGCAGTCGGTGTGAAGGTCGGTGTATTGGTAGGAGGAATCACGATCGGTTGACCGATAGGGGTAGGGGTCGGTGTGAACGGTGCGAAGTTTCCGATGCAGTAGATCGGGAGTCGAGCCTGGCACGAAGATGAAACGGTGTCGGCGATCCACGCAGTAGTAGAGGTAAGCGTTGCTCCAAGTTGGGCGGTGAATGCTGCCGTGTTGTCGTTCCAATTTGAACAGTGCGTCGTTGCGACGCCGCTAGCGCTCGTTCCTGTGTAGACCGAGCTTGCGCTCGCGATAGCGCCTGTTTCATCCCCGGTTACTCCCGAGGAGAGATCGGTATTTTGCGCGTCCCAAAGTGCTGCTCGAGAGGTGGCGATAACGCTTCCGTCCATGTTGTAGATCGGTTGTGATGACGCCGAGGTGCCCGTCAGACTTACCGCATTCCACAGCGAATCCGATAGAAGTGGGAACCACGTGGTGCCGGCCAGTGCGGGAACGGCATCGGCCAGCTCTTGGCACCGTTGTCGAGCGCCTTCGAGACCGCCGAAATTAGCGTCAAACGATTCGGAGGAGACAAAAATTCGGAGAGCTTCAGTGTCACTCCAAGGGATGGACCATGTAGGTGTTGCTGTTGGTGTTGGAGTGCCCGGTCCGGCTACAGGAGCTGCGCTAGGAGTGGGGCGAGGTGTCGGTGTGGCCGTGGCCGTTGCTGATGGCGCACCCGTAGGCGTGGGCGTTGGAGTGGCGGTTGGTGCGCAGAGCTGTGCTGCTATTCGCACCGCCTCGCTGGCGTTGAGCATAGACGCTGAGGAGATCTTGCCCGCAAGAGGAGCCAGAACGGTACCGGTGTTCACAACGGCGCTGCGAAGAAGGGTCATGGGAAGGGTCCCATTACATCTCGCTTGTGCAAGAAGGATTGCGCCCGAGACTTGCGGAGCGGCCATAGACGTTCCGCTCATGTACACGTAGCGATCGCTGGTCATGGTGCTCGCTATGCTTGAACCAGGAGCCGCGATGTGAACGGTTTGTTCCCCATAGTTTGAGAATGAGGATAGGGCGGTTGAGGAGTCGACCGAGGCCACTGAGATGACATTAGGGCTCGTGTAGTTGGCAGGATATTGAGGTGTCGTGTCGTTGTTCGCTCCGTTGTTTCCGGCTGAAGCCACGAAGAGGATTCCTGCGCTATTTGCGTCTGCGACCGAAGATGCGAGTGCAGCTGAATAGGTAGAGCCTCCCCATGAGTTATTCATCACGGTTATGTTCCGGCCTGCGCGCTTGAGAGCGATGGCGTAGCTAATAGCTTTGATAGCGTTGGCGGTGCTGCCGCTTCCGGATGAGTTAAGGAACTTTGCTCCAATAATCTTTGATTCCCAGGAGACTCCAGCGATTCCTCGGTTGTTATCCCCTTTGGCGCCGATGATCCCCGCCACGTGGGTGCCGTGACCGTTGTCGTCCATCGGGTCGCCGGTATTCGTGATAGCGTTAATGCCGTACATATCGTCGATATAACCATTTCCGTCATCATCGATGCCGTTACCCGCAACCTCGGAGGGGTTCCTCCAGATATTGTCCATGAGGTCTGGGTGATTGTAGTCAACGCCCGTATCTATCACGACTACGATCTGGCTATTCGATCCAACGGTTGTGTCCCACGCTGCGGGAAGTCGCATAAGACCGGGCCCGTACTGCTGAGGATAGTACGTGTCGTTTGGAATGAGGTCAGCAAAAATTGCCCAGTTCGGTGAGCAGGTGAGATGACCTCCAGCTCTCGCTTTCAATCGCCGGAATTTCGCCTTTCGACAGAGGTCTTTGCCGCGGACGTACCTGCGTGGTTTCTCAGACCCAGCAGCCATCGCACGTAATCCACCCCCTCGTTTTTCAGTGATATGGAGAACTCCTGAGCCGAGCTTCTCGACTCTGAAATCCTGTGAGTCTACCGTTCCCCCAAAGCTTGAGTTGACCGTCGCGAAAGCGGTTGTCCTTCCCGATGCTCGGATGATAGCCCCCGGATACACGTACCTTTCGGCGAAGCATGTGGAGGTCGCACACAGGACCAGCCATACCATCGCAAACCAGGAGGCAACCCTGACGTAGAAAGGGGAAAGCGGTTTCACATGGTAGATGTCGGCGCCCCGTTCGAGAAACATGAGAGAAGGGAATGGAAATGTTCATCTTTTTCTGGGGGGGCGTACGAAAATCCCGTTCTAAGGTGCTCGGGATATCGGAGCGGGGAAAGAGGTCCAAGTATCTGAAAGGATTGGGGCCGCAAGGGAGGGGTGATATAACCAAGGGGACAAGGGGCATCGAACGCCCCACGGGAAAGCCACTGACCTGATAACGAATCGGGTGCGCTGGGAGATCCTTGTAGGAGTGTCAGCTCCTTTTCTTAGCGGGCTCAAACTGAGTGCACCTGTAGCCTTTTTACCCCCCGTTTGATACTTCTCACCGGTCTCTTTCGATTAGGTTCCTATGCGAAATCGGTTGGTCATCGGTACTAGAAAAAGTGCCCTCGCCTTGTGGCAGAGTGAATTTGTTAAGGCACAACTTCAAGCGCTCTTTCCGGGGTTGGAGGTTGAGCTCAAACACGTCATTACCACCGGTGATAAGAATCAAAATAGCTCTTCACCGATCCCGTTGATTGGAGGGAAGGGGCTTTTCACGGCCGAGCTTGAGGAGTGCTTGCGTACGAAAGAGATCGACCTCGCTGTACATTCACTAAAGGACCTTCCTACCCAGCTCGACCCGCAGTTTGTTGTGGGGGCCGTTCCCAAGCGCAGCTATGTCGAGGATGTCGTGGTTTCTCGCTCTGGATGTTCCCTGAGTGAATTGACTGAGGGGGCGTGTGTAGGAACCTCCAGTATTCGAAGGTCCTCTCAGATTCTTAGGATGCGTCCGGATCTCAAAATTAGGATTATTCGTGGGAACGTCGACACCCGATTGAAGAAGCTTCGGGCTGAAGGTGGAGAATATGACGCGATCGTTTTGGCGCGCGCCGGACTCTCTCGTCTCGGGTTAGAGAAGGAGATTACGCAGATTCTTCGGGATGAGGAGATGCTCCCCGCTCCAGGTCAAGGCGCGCTTGGTATCGAGTGTCGTTCTAATGACGTAGAGCTCCTTACGATGCTGCAAAAGCTGCATGATCCCGATACCGCCGCCGAAGTTTCGGCGGAGCGGATCTTCCTACAACGTCTCGGAGCTGGGTGCAACACGCCGGTGGCGGCTCGTGCCAAGGTCTCAGGAGGTGGAGGAGACAAGCGGATATCCTTTGACGGGCGTTGTTTATCGCCTGATGGTTCAAAGGTAATCGAGGTCAGTGGAGAGGCACAGGTGCATGACGCGCTGAAACTCGGAGAAAGGATGGCTGAGGAGGTTTCCCGTCAGGGCTTTAACGAAATCGCGGCGTCATTCGCGTAGGCTCTGCGATGGTGAAAACGGCGATCCTCACCCGACCAAGAGGTCCGTATACGGGGGATGAAGGGCTCTCGCAACGCCTTGAGGCTGAGGGCTTCTCCGTTATGCACCTCACATCACTAGCCGTGGAGGCTCGTCAGTTGCGAGCCGAGGATGAGTCCGCCATACGTGCCTCAATCCAGACTCCGGAATGGTGGATCGCGTTCCTTAGTCCGACCGCCGTATACGTGTTTCGAGACCATTGCGTTCGTTTGGGAGTGGAACCGCATCGGTCCGGAGTGCGGCTCGCAGCTCAAGGTCCCGGGACCAGCGAAGCCGTTCGAAAGGTATTTGGGCGAGAGGTTGATCTGGAGTCTCCCATTGCGCTCGCTGAGGTCTTCGCGGAACAACTCGCGCTCCGTCTTGGGGGAGCGGGATGCGTGCTTATTCCTCAATCAGCGGATGGTAGAGATATCTTCGGTCCATTGGTGCAGCAAAGTGGGGCCAAAGTGGTAAGCCTTGCAGCATATGGGTTACGAACCGTTCAACCGGCCCCAGAGGAGATCGCGGCGGTGCGTGGAGTTTCTTCGGAAGATTCGTGTCTCATCTTCATGAGCCCCTCCGCGGTGCGTGCTACGGTGGAGACCTTTCCGGATCTCGAATACCTCGCATCTCTTCGTATCGTTTCGATCGGTCCCGTTACCTCTAGAGCGGTTCGAGATGCTGGGCTGACGGTCTTCGCAGAGGCGAAGGAGCATACCGAGAGCGGCATAGTGGAGTGTTTGAAAGCGAACTGAGGTGACGACAGGGAGGATCGCAGCTCGTTCTGTGCGGATTGCCATTCCTCCCGTCCCACGGGTGGGTGCCTGGGAGCTGACTGAAAATACCCCTCCTTTCAGCCCCTTATCGGCAACCCACTACTTGAAAAATTTCAGTGATTTAGCTAGGTTTGGGGATCGTGACAACCCCCTCATTCGGAGTACTTTCATGATAGATCTTCACGACCTACGCGAGCGCCCGGAAGCGTACCAAGAAGCGTGCGAGAAAAAGCGCGTCAAGTTTGATGTAAAGGCGTTCCTCGAACTCGATGCCGAATACCGTCGCGTTCGTGCTGAGGTCGAATCGATGCGCGCTGCGCAGAATGCGGTGAGTAAGGAGATCCCTAAACTCTCTGGGGACGAAAAGAACGCGAAGCTCGCCGAGATGAAGACCCTAGCGGAAAAGCTCAAAGAGGGAGGTAACGCGCTCAAGGAGCTTGAGGAGAAGTGGAACAAGCAGCAGCTCTTCATACCTTCCATCCCACTCAAAGAGGTTCCTGTAGGAAAGGATGATTCCGAAAACGTTCCGTGGCGTTCATGGGGTGAGGTTCCAACCCCGGGCTTTGAACTCAAAGATCACGTGCAGCTCGGAAAGGATCTCGATCTCTTCGATATTGAGCGAGGTGTGAAGATAGCCGGCACCCGGAGTTACTTCCTTAAGGGTGATGGGATGCGGTTACAGCACGCCATGATGAGCCTCGCGATGGATGTGCTCTACAAGGGCGGTTATACGCTCATGGATCCTCCGCATATCGTGAACTGGAACGCGATGATGGGGACGAGTTACTTCCCTGGTGGGGAGGATTCCGCATACCACCTCGATGAGCGTGATGATGGATTTTACTTAATCGGAACCTCTGAGGTTCCGGTGGCATCGTTCCACTCGGACGAGATCCTCTCCGCCGATGAGCTTCCCAAGCGCTACGCGGGATACTCGCCGTGCTATCGCCGTGAGGCTGGTGCGTACGGGAAGGACACGAGTGGGCTCTATCGTGTGCACCAGTTCTATAAAGTTGAACAGGTGGCGATCTGTAAGGCCGATCCTGAAGAGAGCATGAAGCTGCACATGGAGCTTCTCGGAAATGCCGAGAAGGTGATGCAACTCCTCGAGCTGCCATACCGTATCGTATACGTATGCACGGGAGATATGGGACAAGGACAGGTGTTTAAGCATGATATCGAGGCGTGGATGCCATCGCGAAAGGCATATGGTGAGACCCACAGCTGCTCATCGTTCTACGATTTTCAGGCGCGACGACTCAATACTCGGTACAAGGATGCGAACGGCAAGAATGTGTTCTGCTACACTCTGAACAACACCTTGATCGCTTCTCCTCGGATCTTGATACCGCTCCTTGAGAATCACCAAAACGCAGATGGTTCGATCACGGTTCCGAAGGCGCTCCGTCCGTACATGGGTGGACAAGAAGTGATAACGCCTAAGCGATAAGGGGAGGTCAGTAGTGTCACTCTTTATCGATACCCTGAAAGGAAAACGCTCAGCCGAGACGCCGATATGGCTCATGCGACAGGCGGGAAGATATCTTCCTGAGTATCGCGCGCTTCGAGAAAAGAATTCGATGCTTCAGATGGTGCAAACCCCGGAGCTCGCGTGTGAGGTAACGCTGCAACCGCTTCGTCGTTTTCCGCTCGACGCTGGAATCATCTTCGCTGACATCCTCACTCCTTTGATAGGCATGGGTGTTAACCTTGAATTTAAGAAGGGAGAGGGGCCGGTCATCGATAACCCGGTCCGGACCGTCGCAGATGTCACCCGCCTGCGTGTACCGAAGCCAGAGGAGAACGTTCAGTACACCCTTGATGCTATCAAGCTTGTGGTGAAAGAGCTGAACGGACGGACTCCCCTGATCGGTTTCTCCGGGGCGCCATTTACCCTCTCATCTTACCTTATCGAGGGGCAGAGCCCGGGAGATTCAGACCTCCGTCACACCAAGGGCCTGATGGTTTCCAACCCTGAGGCGTGGCACGAGCTGCAAGAGAAGCTCGTAACGCTTTGTGTTGAGTACCTCGTCGCACAAGTTGAAGCGGGTTGCGAGTCGCTGCAAATTTTTGATTCATGGTTAGGCTACGTTGGCCCACGAGAGTATGACCAGTTCGTAGAGCCGTACCTGGTGAAGATAATCGACCAAGTAAAGGCACGAGTGAACGTACCGGTGGTGTTCTTTGCAACGAGTGTAAGTTCGCTCTTCCCACGACTGGGCAAGTTGCCCGCCGATGCGTTCGGTGTTGATTGGAGGATCTCATTACCCGACGCGGCAAAGCTCATCGGTCGGCCTGTTCCTCTTCAAGGAAACCTCGACCCCCAGCTCCTCTCAGCTTCATGGGAGTACGTTGAGCGTTCTGCTCGAGCGATCCTTGCAGAGGGCGCAACAGTGCCGGCGCACATCTTCAATCTGGGCCACGGCGTATTGCAGTATACGCCGGTAGAGAATGTGCAACGTCTGATAGAGCTCGTGAAGGGATACCGTCGATGACACACGTTCTGGCTATCGTCGCCATCGTTCTCTACATCGTATCGAGCAGCCTCATGCTCGTGCAGTTGTGGCGTTCGAAGGTCGGCGGGAGACTGAGCACGGCGGCCCGACTTTTCTTCTGGGGAGCGCTTGGAGCACACACCGCCACGATGGGGCTCGTGACTCAAGCCCCAGAGCTTGTGCTGCTCGATAACGGCGCTGACTACTTCCTTTGGGTGTCCTGGATGTTAGCGCTTGTGTTTGCGTTTCTTCAACGGCGACTCGATTATCCTATCGTTGGGGCGTTCATCGTACCGGCGGTAGTGCTGTTTATGGGGTGTTCCTCCTATCTTCTGCACAAAGAGAGCTCCTCGGTCTTAGCGGAGGCGACCGGGCAGAGTGAAAAGGCCGGAGTCATCCTCTCGTTTCTTCATGCGATTCCAGCTTTGATAGCAGTCGTTACGCTTGCGCTCGCGCTCGTTGTAAGCGTGGTGTTCCTGATCGTAGAGCGCCGTCTCAAGCAACGAAAGACGGCTGTTCTCGCTATATCTGGCCCTAACTTGCAGCTCTTGGATCGCTTAAACAAGCAACTAACCCAGGTGGGATTCCTGGCGATCTCTCTCGTCGTCCTTAGTGGGGGGCTTTGGGCCGTGAGTGAGCGTAAACCGATATTTTCACCTGATACCTCAGTCATCTCAGGGATCGCTCTATGGGTCCTTCTCGCGTGCATCTTGCATGTGAGGCTCGTTCTCCGATGGTCGCCAAAGCAGGTGTCTCGTTTGACGGTCGTAGTTACCGCCTCTTACTTCATAACCGTTTTTCTTGTGCTGGCGTTCGCCGGCCAGGTAACTCACGCGGAGCTTTGGTCGTAGTATGACAGCAAGTGCTCTCGCATTTTTGCATCGAAACCAGGACGCCTACGAGCCTCGCGTGGTGCTCACAGGTGTTAGCTACAAAACTCTGAATGTAGATGGGCGAGAGCAGCTCGCTCGCGCGATTCCAGTGCCGGAGCTCCTCGCGGAGCGGGTAGTTCGAGAGGGGTGGGCGAGTGAGGCGGCAGTTATCTCTACCTGCAATCGGTTCGAGATCGTTTCCGTTGGTGGTGAGGGTGGGGGAATTCGGACCTTTTTCGAATCTCTTATCGGCTCAGCGACCAACCCGAACGACGTGCTCTATCAATACCTCGATGACTCGGCGATTCGTCACCTCTATAGGGTTTCGGCGAGCCTTGATTCGATGATCCTTGGGGAGGCTCAGATACTGGGTCAGGTTAAGAAGGCGTACCACCGCGCAATCGAGGTGGGTAGCGTTGGCTCCCACCTTCATCACATCTTTCAGAGCGCCTTCAACGTGGCGAAAAAGGTGCGGGCCCATACCGATGTCTCGAGACATGGAGTGTCGGTAAGCTACGTTGCGATACGGTTGGCCGAGCAGATCTTCTCCGATTTAGCTAACACAACGGTACTAATCCTCGGCAGTGGTGAGATGGCTGAACTTGCGGCTCTGCATCTATGCGCGCGGGGATGTCGTAGGATCATTGTCGCCAATCGCACCGTTGAGAAGGCTGCGGAGCTGGCTGAGCGATTTGGAGGAAGCGCTGTATCGCTTGCTGATGTTGATCGAGTCCTCGACCAGGCTGATATCGTGATAGGCTCTATCTCGATCGACAAACCGATCCTTAGCCGGTCTGCGTTGCGAGCTCGAAAAGGGGATAGGCCTCTCTTCCTCATCGACCTGGGCGTTCCTCGCAACTTCGCCTCTGACCTCGCTGAGATGGATAGCGTCTACCTCTACAACATCGACGACCTCGCTGGCATCGCCGATGAGAACAAAGCGCTTCGTGAGGCGGCAGCGCAAGACGCTGAGTTAATTATTGAGTATGGCCTTGCGCAGTTTGAGCGTTGGCGACTGAAACGTGTGGCGCAACCGGAGATCGTTGATTTACGCGCCTCTGTGCATCAGATATGCACGCAAGAGGTATCTCGAATTCTCCGCGGTCGTCCGGAGGGAGACGATCTCGCAGTTGGACAGCTAGCGCACGCCATTAGCCAGAAGATAGCTCACGAGTTGACCAAGCTCGTCGAACACCGACTTGGGGATGAGGGAGAGTCTCTCCCCATGATTATCGTGCCGAAGGGCAGGTAGAGCTCTTTACGCATTTGGCTAAGTGGGTGCTGCGAGGTCGGTAGGTACCGTGAATTTTTGCCTAGTCGCCCGCGTCACACCCATCTCATGACCCCTATCGGAGGAGATCGTCTCATGAACAGTAAATGCCACGAACCTCTACCTGGGGGAATTCGAGTGATACTACTTGCGGTTTTACTGATACTATCAAGTCGGATAGGCAGTGCTGAGGAGAAGAAAGGAATGAACGGTGATCGTAAGAATACATTGACTGCTATGCAGTACCACGTGACGCAGCAGTGCGGCACTGAGCCCCCTTTTCGGAACGAATACTGGAACAACCACGCCGAGGGGATATACGTCGATATCGTATCGGGAGAACCCCTCTTCAGCTCGAAAGATAAGTTTGACTCGGGAACGGGATGGCCCAGCTTCACCAAGCCGATACAGAGCGGCAGGATCACTGAAAAGAGCGATCTTTCTCATGGGATGAGGCGCGTTGAGGTGCGTTCCAAGGATGCTGATTCGCACCTTGGGCATGTCTTTCCAGATGGTCCAGGACCAGAGGGACTCCGTTACTGTATCAACTCTGCCTCTCTACGATTCGTGCCGGTTGAGCAACTTGAAGCCCAAGGATACGGGGCGTACCTTTCGTTATTTAAGGATCGATCTGACGCGCGCGGAACCGACAAGAGCGTAGACACGAGCGAAGACACCGCTATTCTTGCGGGCGGATGTTTCTGGGGGGTAGAGGAGCTGATTCGGAAATTACCGGGCGTTATCGCTACCGACGTCGGGTATACCGGGGGGAGCGTCGCAAATCCTACCTATGAGATGATGACAACGGGTCGCACAGGACATGCCGAGGCCGTACGAGTTATCTTTGATCCGCGTAAGCTCTCGTATGCAGATCTTTTGCGCTACTTTTTCAGGCTTCATGATCCTACAACACTGAACCGACAGGGAAATGATCGGGGAACCCAATACCGTTCGGCGATCTTCTATCGTAATGACGGACAGAGAAAGGTCGCCGATGAGGTCATGAAGGAGGTCGCGGCCTCTGGTCGGTGGAAGGCTCCTCTTGTAACAGAGGTTGCCCCAGCGTCCGAGTGGTATAGCGCTGAGGAGTATCATCAAGATTATCTTCAACGAAATCCCCACGGGTATACCTGTCACTTCCTTCGGGATTAACAGAGCAGCGCTGCTTTAGGAGGATGAGCGCAGAAGGATGGTCTTTGCGATGCGATCGAAGATCCTCGGGATTTCGTCTGCGTTATCTGTTGGAAAGTACTCTCCCTGCGTCTCCATCCGGCGAACGCTTCTTCCGTCAGTAAAGACGGTATCCATCGAAGTGGGACGGAGCGGACGTAGGTCAAGATAGGTCGTGTTTCCGTCAGCTAAGGTATCGGTAGAGGTGTACCCAACTTTGGGCTGCGGGGGATTGGTGCCATTCTTTAATCGATGATCAGAGCATCCACTCACATCTCGAGATGATTGCGCTCCGGCGACCTGGTAGTACGGAGCAACCGAGGTGGGTAGCAGCTGGTTCCCAAACATCGAAGAGGCGAACGCGAGTCTTGTGAGAAAGAAATCTTTTCGAGAGGTATGGTCGTCCGGATCTTGGAGGGGGTCTGCGCACGTGGCACCTTGTCCCCCTGTTGCAAGATGGGCGTCAGGCGTTCCAAGTCCTATCGCGAAGATGGTTCCGGCGAACCGTGTGCGAATATAATCGGCAGCTTCAATAGCGCAGTAGTAGGGGAGCTCATCATATTTCTGAAGGCCGTATGGGATAGCTGAGGGAAAGAAAGCCGTGGGCCAGTTCGGGTCGATCCAGGTGGTGGTGTCGGAACTGATGGGGACGCCGGATACAGAGGCACCATAGGTGGTGCCAGTAAATCCACCCTGGGTATCGGGATTGGTATAGGGAATCGAGAACGAAAATTCGGTAGTGGTGGCGCTCAGACATCCATTTGTTGGATCCCCTCGTTCTCCCGCACCTCTCGTTGGGACCTGTCGCTTTGTGACGGTTTGTTCAAATTTTGTCGGGTCTCCATCGGCCACCTCAACTCCACATGTTTGGCTGTCCACTGGGGCCACTTGATTGCTGCCTATGGTAAAGTTAAAGAGAGTAGGGACGTTATTAGCGTCAAGTTTTCTCGCTACAAACGGTCCAGGGCCCCGGTAGTATGAGGTATTGGCTCCATTAGAGGATGCCCACTCCAGAGCGTAGTGGTAGAAATCGTTCGGAGCGCCGCTCGCCACACATGAGGCGGAGGGGGTCCTTACCCCGTTGCTGTAGGTGGCGCAACTATTCGAGGGAATGTCGGTGGTGGGAATGATGCCACGCATGGCATTTGGAGCTCCATCGGTGAAAAAGACAACGAAGGGCTGAAGAAGTCGTCTATCAGTAGACGTGCTTCCATCATCGTTTCCGAAGAGCTGCACGCTGAGCAGCTCAAGTTCTCGGATCCCCTCCGCAAGCGCATCGCAGTGGTTCGTATTGCTACCAGCAAGGGCCTCGAGAACGGTCAAAAGGTTCCCCTTTTCGTCTCTTAAGAATTCGCGAGCGGTAGTGCCTTGCAGTAAGGGGTGTGTAGAGGTTGCGTTTTGCATAACATCTCGTCCCGCTATGCTGTAGAGCTGCTGCGCTGCGAGATTAAATGCAATTACTGATATACGATCTTGCTGTGGGTTAAAGTGTTGAGCGAAGCGTTTTACTCCCTCCGCAAGTCGATCGAGCTTGGTCGTGCCGGTAGGATTACAGTTGTTCGCTCGCCTACACGAGCATGGTTCGTCAGTGGGGCACAGCATAGAGCCAGAGACGTCGATCAAGAGAACCACATTTGCTCTATTTAGATTCGCTTGATGTTGGCGCGAGATATTGAGTATGCCGCTCTGTGGAGGGGTATTCCCCGCGGCATCTTTTGGAGCGTTAAATCCGAATCCTAGGATGCCACTGAGTCTACCGATGAGGATCGTGGACGGATTGTGGTTTACTGATACGGCTATTGAATCCTGGTCGGAATTGTATGCTACATCGATGTCATCCGCTTGCAACGCAATGCCGTATGCCTTGAAATTATCCTGCACTGCCTCCTTAGTCGCGTCGATGAGCGCACCACTCCCAGATGGTGTAGTGACGTACGTCCAGCCATGTATACCGCGAAAGCCAAGGCCTGCTAAGGAACCGGCTCGGGCAGCTTTGTCGAGTCGCAGGCGCCATAAATAGAGATTGCCGAGATCGAGCGCAAACGCCGCCAACGTTAGGAAGAGCCCCAACAAGATGAGGAACATAATAGTCATGAATCCGCCTTGCTTAGAGGACGGTCGTGTCTCGTTGTGAACCATCGGGGGTAGTAAGGTTATTCATTATGTCAGGTAAAAATTTAACAACAGGTTCGAAAGCATAGCTTACCTCAACAGTTACAACGCGCCCCCTCTGACATAGAGCGGAGGGAGATACGAGCAGTCGAGGACTTGCGGAGCGTCCACTTTTCGTTTGGTAGATGCCATCTTGTGTCCCATCAGAGTACAGCTGAATGCCCGGAGCTGTAAGAGCTTGTTGTGTTCCGGAGCTTAGGGGCGAGCTGCCGCTTAGGGGGGTGGAGTTGCTCGATGACGGGATGTAAATCGGCGGCCAACGTATCTGGGTGATGTCTGCATCGTTGCCTAGTTTTTGTTTGAGATCCTCGGGAAATGCGGGGGAGTTGAGAACGGCTGGAGCGTAAATCTCTGTGACCTGCGTTCCAACGGTCGTTACCGCAGCGCATGTGTTGGCAACAGTGGTAGCCCCTAAGTCCCAACGAAAGACCTTTGAAGAGACGGCAGCGCGTCCGACCGTTCGGTCAAGTAGTTGCTGCGCTCCCGCTCGAACACGTTCCATGCAGGACCGAATGGCAGTTTGGGTTAACTCGGTGTCTATTCGAAGTCCGGTCGTTGTCAGCTCAGGCGGTCTGTAGATTGTGATGTCACTACACTGTCTATAGATCTGTCCGGCTGTTTCCTGACTGACGAAGGTCGTGACTTGTAGAAACCGCATGTAACGGGAGAGATCGATGGTCGCGCCAGCGATTAAAAGGAGTACAGGCATGGTGAAGCAGAACTCAACCATGCCTGCTCCTCGTTGCCCTCTACCTGATATCTCTCTAGCTCGAATCATGTGCTCTCTCTCTTAGTTGGGTGTGCCCGTAGAGCCCTCAGGGCGTTCCAAAACCGTTATGGCGGATCCCCCGAGGTTCATGTTGGCGCCAACCGTTCCAAACATCGCAATACTTCCTCCAAGGATATCTTGCATAGGATAGGTAAGTTGCACCTCGATAAAGTCCCCCACGGCCGCGTTTTGTATGCTCTGTTCGCCGGACGGGGCCGCGTCAAACCATTGGAGTGCTGGGTGAGCGAGGAGAGAGATTTGAAGTCCCGACGTCTGATTGCCCTCTTGAACTGTTGGTGCGGTCTTTAACAGATACCGCTGGGCACAGTTTCTCCAGCATCCGTTTGTGTTTCGATATCGCTCGTTCAGGAGATCCTGTACGTTAAGCTTTGGCTCAGTGGGGGTGTTCGCGTTGTTGCACGCGCAGGCTCCTTGCCTGCTTGTCGCTACGGTGCTCGGCGGATTAAGCGAGAGACTGATGTCCTTTGCGATCTCGTTGGCTAGCATTTGCAGGGAGAAGTGTCGCGCGGCGAGTATAAAGAAGAAGATCGAAGCGAATACTACGAGCAGGAGGATCGGCAAGATGATGGCGGCCTCCACGTAGATGCTTCCCGTGCGTGATGTTCTTGAGTGAGCGATAGTCATAGCCCCATGGTTCCGTGCAAAACCCTCGCATGGGATATCGGAGTCTCGACGAGGTAACTTAAGTTGAAAAACTCGCGTCGAGGCGGCTAGGTCTCTGTTTTGACACTAGGTTTTGTGCCATGCTCGACAACCGTCCTGCGAGGTGGCTCGCCTTTTTCAATTAGTAAGAGCAGCTAGTTAGGGCTTTTTCGAAGGGTCGTCGCTGAGTCAATGGACGGAGTAGCGACCTAGGTGTAGGTTCTTTGTACGTATGTCGAATCCTCTTGGAAAACACGTTCCCTACGGAGACTCCGTAGACGAAACTATCCTCTTTCCGATTGAGCGTGGGCCTTCCCGCACTCGGATTAATGTCCGTGAGCCCCTTCCTTTTGAGGGGATGGATCGCTGGACGGCATTCGAGGTCTCGTGGCTTGATAGCCTTGGCATTCCACAGGTCGGGATCGCCTCTATCTCCTATCCCGCTCGATCGGCGCTTTTGGTGGAATCGAAGAGTTTGAAACTTTTTCTTGGCGGTTTCAATTTTACGAAGTTTGAGTCTCTCGAGGCAGTTGAGGCGGGGATAGCAGTAGCGCTTCGGAACCGGCTAACCTGTCCGGAAGTTGAAGTATCGCTCTTGCCATCGCATCGCTGGAATGAGCTCTCAATCGCAGAGCCTCCCGGTGTGTGTGTCGATCGGGTGCGGATTGACTCGGCACAAGATTTTCGTCTTCACGCTGGTGACGAGGAGGTCGAAGAGACCATTCACTCTCATTTGCTTCGCTCCCTGTGCCCTGTAACCGCGCAACCTGATTGGGGCACCGTAGCCATTCACTACCGTGGACGAAAGTTGAGTCACGCCTCCGTGGTAGGGTATCTCCTGGCGCATCGAAGTCATCAAGGATATCACGAGGAGTGTTGTGAGTTGATCTTCATGGACCTCCTCTCAGTGCTGAAACCGTCCAAGTTGTGGGTTGGATGCCTCTATACGCGACGAGGTGGGATCGATATCAATCCTGAGCGCTGGCTGCCGGGGACAGAGCGACCGCGCGTCGTCGGAAGGTTGGCGAGGCAGTAGGGGAAGGTCACCCGCGGTGGCGAGATCCTCGGCCTACCTCATACCCGTTTCATCCATCATGCAATAATTCCATCGTATTGGTACGCATGTGTTTGAATCAGGCTGGATGCCTGCCTCTCGCAAAAAAAAACACGCTAGCTTCCAAATCCGTCGCGGCTATAGTGTGCGGAAGCGCATGTTACCAGCGCAGAATTGTGTAGAAAGGATACGTCCGAGTGAACCCGTCATTCTCCTCTCGTGAGCAGGAAGTTCGGCAGCTAGGTAAGAAACTTGAGGTAGAGATCGCAGAGGGTAAGGGCTCGTTCAGCCGAGTCTTTGAGGATGTGCTTCGCCTCCCCGCGTCTGACCTGCCGATGCTCCAAGATACCATGCTCTCCCTGTGCGATGCACGCCTGGGTGGTCGCGATGGTGAACGAATCGTTCGCCTAGAAAATTTTGGCGCAACGACTATTCGCTACCTCGGGCTCTTCTTTGATCGGCAAACTATTAATGAGGAGTTCGTTCCACGCCTCCTCTCTATGACCTCGAATTTTGATATGGCGGACGAGGACCATATGGAAGCTCGCGCCGCGCGATATGAGCGGCTCGTTGCGCTAGGTCAGTTAGCTCCGAGCATCGATGATGAACACGTCGGGTCGGTATTAGAGGCTTCGCTGAATCTCGCTGGCTCCGAGGGGAGGTATTGTCCGGACCTCTTATTGCCCCTTGCGAGTTTTGAACGGGTTTTTCGAGAGGGCGGCGTGAATGAGCCCGGTTCAATCATCAATCGATGTCGTGCCTTGTGTCTCGAATCCATTCGGGCCGTCTTAGAGACCGTTGTTGGCGCGCTCGCCGAAGCGGATCATGATTCGATTTCAAAAGCGGTAGGAATGCTCCCGCTCGTTCACACGGCTGGGGTCTCCCTGCTGACCATTCTTCCTAGTGTCCTTCAGGCGGAGGGGGACGCCTGTGGTGAGAAGATGGTCGATATCTTGGATAGTTGCGAGTGGCTCTTGAGTCGTAAAGAGGGGTTTCCAGGCGCTAGAGTGGGGCCCGAGGAGATCGCTATGTACGATTCGGTTCGTAGTATGCTTAGTGTCTGTGCTGCGATTACAGGTCTATATAGTGACGAGTTCTCCTCCTCGATTGAGACGATGCGGATAGCGCAACGCGAGGGTCCGCATGTGATAGGGACCGTTGTGCTTGATTTCATTCGAGGTGGTCACGGTGTTGAAGCAATGGAGCTGATGCGGAGCTTAGTGCGGCACGAGTTGGAGTGGGAAGCTGGGCCTGGAAACAAGCCATTAGATAGGGGCTCCTTCACAGAGATTGCAGCACTCGCCTGGCATCTGGATATCGGCGATCCGTCGCTTGTAAAAGCGGTGCTCCAGCGAACGCGAGATCCGCGGGGGCAGTTCTATCTCCATAAGACCTTGGAGGGTGCTCCGTGGTGATATGACACTTGGAAGAGCCAAAAGGAGATCCACGACGATACCCACCAATGAGTGGCCCATACTCCCGAGCGTGGTTGCGGGAGAATTTGAACTGGCTGGTGCTCTTTTGTTTCCTACGCCTTCGCCAAGCCTACAGATATCTCTCCACCATCAACCTTGACTGAGCGCTCAATCAACGCTTTCTCAAGTGATGATGTAACCTCAATGCAGAGGGTCTCAGACTTGACGTACGCCTCGTGAGCTCTCAATAAGTCATCAGCGCCGCGGATTGAGAGTTTAATGCGGTCGGCGATGTGTAGGTCCGCCTCTTTGCGCATATCTTGAATCTCTCGGACCAGGTCTCGAGCTTGGCCCTCCAATGCCAGCGCGGGCGTGACGTGCGTATCAAGAGCGACAACGAACCCGTTGCCGGATTCGACCGCAAGTCCAGGTTTTCCGGCGAAGCCTACTTCGACTTCTCCCGGGGTAAGGGTGATATCACCGATTCGGATCGTATTTTCCCCGAGCACCTCAAACTCGCCGTTGCGCACCTTTTGAATGACCTCCTGAACTCGCGCACCGAGTCGTGGGCCGAGAACACGAGCGTTCACCTTTGCGCTCAGAGTTGCGATCGACGAGGCATCCGCCAAAAACTCAATCGCTTTTACGTTGAGCTCTCCGCAGAGCACGGGGATATACGGCTCAAGCTCCGCCGCCAAATTCTCTCGAACCGCCACCTTGGCGGAGGCAAGTGGGAGTCGAACGCGAAGCTTTTCACGAGCGCGCACAGACAATCCCGCAGATACCATCCCTCGAATGAGGTTTACCTGTTTTGAAAGATTGTCGTTAATAAGGGACTCACGAACTGTCGGCCACTGGGTGAGGTGTACGCTGTCTTTGAATCCTAGACGCTCCCAGGTGAGCTCTGAGATGAAGGGGCAGAGGGGCGCGAGTACTTGCGATACAGTCTTCAAAACGTCGAATAACGTGGCATAGAAGGCGAGCTTCTCAGACGATCGTGGATCGTCTGACCACACGCGCTCACGGCTCCGTCGGATGTACCAATTATTGAGCGTATCAAGGAATGGAGCAAAGAGGCGCATCGCTTCGTTGATTCGATAGGTATCGAGGTACTCAGTTACAGAACGTTTGAGTATCTCCGCTTCAGAAAGGATGAAGTGATCGAGCTCGCTCAGGTCCTTGCCGTTAAGGTCGATATCCTTGGGCGAAATCCCGTCTACTTCCGTATATGATGTGAAGAAGGAGAGTGCGTTCCAGATCGGAAGCATGATCGATTTGACCATGCTCTCAACACCATCGTCTCTAAATGCGAGGTCCTCGATTCCAACCGCCGAGGAAGCAAAGAGATACGCTCGGAGCGCGTCCGCGCCATGTTTATCCATAAGCTCGAACGGATCGGTGTAGTTTTTGAGGCTCTTAGAGATCTTCTTGCCGTCGGCCGCCAGAAGGGTTCCGTGAACCATGCAGTGCTTAAACGCCGGGGTATCGAAGATGGCCGTCGAGAGTACGTGGAGGTAGTAGAACCAGCATCGAATCTGCCCCGTATACTCCACGATGAAATCCGCTGGGAAGTGAGAGCGGAAGTACTCCGCGTTCTCAAACGGATAGTGAAATTGTGCGTATGGCATTGAGCCTGACTCGAACCAGCAATCGAGAACTTCAGGAACCCTCGTAAGCTTCTTGCCACATGAGCACGGTAGCTCCAGGGCATCAAGGTGCTCCTTGTGAAGATCGGTAAGCTGCACACCGGCATCGCGCTCTAGATCTGATACGACACCGTATACCTTTTGGGTGCCACAATCTGAGCACTCCCAAACTGGGATTGGGGTCGCCCAGAAGCGGTTGCGGGAGAGGTTCCAGTCTCGAGCGTTTTCGAGCCAGTTGCCGAAGCGGCCGTGTTTCACGGTCTCTGGATACCATTGGATCTCTTCATTGGTTTGAATGAGTCGATCGCGGATCTGTTCAACCTTGAGGT
>JBEGVS010000063.1:0-77821 GCA_041178185.1 Pseudomonadota bacterium | reverse complement strand
TTATCGCAGGCGCGAAGTATCGCGGTGAGTTTGAGGAACGCCTTAAGGCGGTGCTTCAAGAGGTAAAGAAGTCGGAAGGGCGCATCATCCTTTTCATAGACGAGTTGCACACCATCGTAGGTGCCGGTAAGGCTGAGGGGGCGATGGACGCAGGTAATATGCTCAAGCCGATGCTCGCACGTGGAGAGCTCCATTGTATCGGGGCAACAACGCTTGATGAATACCGCCAGCATCTTGAAAAGGACGCTGCGCTTGAGCGGCGCTTTCAGCCGGTTATGGTTGATCAGCCCTCGGTTGAAGATACGATATCGATCCTTCGTGGTGTGAAGGAGCGGTTCGAGGTCCATCACGGTGTGCGCATTCAGGACAACGCTCTCGTAGCGGCAGCGACCCTTTCGCATCGCTACATCTCGGAGCGCTTCCTGCCGGACAAAGCCATCGATCTCGTTGACGAGGCGTGCGCTACGATTCGTACGGAGATCGATTCCATGCCTGCAGAGCTCGATGAGGTGACCCGTCGCATCATGCAGCTTGAGATTGAGGAGGCGGCGCTGAAAAAGGAGACCGATCAGGCGAGTAAGGATCGCTTGAAGGCACTCGTGGATGAGCTGACGGAGGCACGAACCCAAGCCGACAAGATGCGGTCCCAGTGGCAGAAAGAGAAGGATGCGATTCACAAACTCCAAGGGGTTCGAGAGGAGATTGAGCAGCTGCGTCGTGAGATTGAGATCGCCGAGCGTCACTACGACCTCAATAAGGCAGCTGAGCTCAAGCACGGTAAGTTGCCGCTCCTTGAGAAGCAGCTTATTCAAGAGGAGGAGGCTATCTCCTCAGACACGGCGACCCGATTGCTTCGAGAGGAGGTTACCGAGGAGGAGATCTCAGAGATAGTGTCGCGCTGGACCGGCATTCCAGTGACACGGCTTATGGAGGGTGAGAAGGCTAAGCTTCTTAAGCTCGATGAGATCTTGCATGAGCGGGTAGTAGGACAAGATGAAGCGGTGCAGTTCGTTGCGGATTCGGTTCTTAGAGCTCGGGCGGGGATTAAGGATCCCCGTCGTCCGATCGGTTCGTTTATCTTCCTGGGCCCAACGGGTGTGGGAAAGACTGAGTTGGCGAAGACCCTGGCTGAGGTGCTCTTCGACAGCGAGCAGAATCTGATCCGCATCGATATGAGTGAGTACATGGAGAAGTTCGCTGTGTCTCGCTTGATCGGCGCGCCTCCAGGATATGTTGGGTATGAAGAGGGGGGGCAGCTTACCGAACAGGTTCGCCGAAAGCCCTACAGCGTGATCTTATTTGACGAGATAGAGAAAGCTCACCAGGATGTATTCAATGTGCTTTTGCAGATCCTTGATGATGGTCGTGTGACCGATTCGCAGGGGCGTGTAGTCGACTTCAAGAATACGGTGATCATATTGACCTCCAATATCGGTTCTCCGCATCTTCTTGAGGGGGTTACCTCCTCCGGTGAGATTAAGGAGTCCGCTCGAGAGCTCGTTATGCGAGAGCTTCGTGGACACTTTAGACCTGAGTTTTTGAACCGCATCGATGAGATCGTGCTCTTTAAGCCACTCTCGCTCGCTGAGATAACCAAGATTGTGGGACTTCTCGTTCAGGACGTCCAGAAGCGTGTCGCTGAACGAGGTGTTACCCTTGAGGTGTCGCAAGCTGCGAAGGAGTTCATCGCGAAAACCGGATACGATGCCGTGTACGGTGCTCGACCGTTGAAGCGATTCATTCAGCGTGAGCTTGAGACCAAGGTTGCTCGTTCGCTCATCGCCAATGAGATCCCTGCCGGATCTATCGTGAAGGTGGATGTGGTTGGTGACAAGCTCGAGGTCGCGCGGGTTGCCGAGGGAGCTTCTGAGCAGAAGGTTGTTCCGATGAAGCGGTGATGGAAGTGGAGGTATGAGGGGGCATGTACGTGCCGCGCCCCCTCGTTCATCACCTGTACCAGGTTGGCAAATTAGGCCCGTTCCCCTGATTCTGGTCCCCCAGTCCGGTTCCGTTTCCTTGTTGGGGTGGATTAGCTTGACCTCCATTTGGTGGGCACCGTACGACGCCTGCTGGGCACCAAGCCTGGGTTGCTGGACAGCATCCGGAAGGTGCTCCGGTAGTACCTGAGCCGATTCCTCCGACTCCTCCTTGATTGGCATCTCGAGCGGCACCTCCACCCTTGGGAGGAGAGCAGACCCATGTTCCAACTGAAGGCCCGCACACGCATTCGCACTCCTGTTTGTATGTCCCCTTGCAAACGGATGCGGGTTCAAGCTTATCTTCGAAGCGGCAGCTGCTTCCCTTATTGGAGGGGCCTACTCCTCCGCTGCCAACTTTGTTCATGTTCGAGGCACCTCCTCCGGTGCCGGAACCATTAGCCGGCGACGAGGAGCCTTTGCCCGCGGCTCCCCCCGAAGCTCCTCCGGCAGCGCACGTACCATCACGGATGCACGATGGAGGACAATCACTTCGGGGTATAATCCGAATTCCTTGCAAACTCACCGTAAGCTTCCCTCTTGAGGATTCGGACGTCGCGATACCGGAATACTCGTTCGTTAAAGGATTTTGATACAACACTCCTGACACCATCGTTGGTCGGATTCCAAAGATTCTGGGGAAGGAGGCGAGACCCTCTATGGTAATACTCCGAGGGCACGACGTGCTCTTCGTACTTGGTGGCTTAAGCACGATCGTCACGTTGTCCTCTGTGCCTTGCCCCGGTACTGAGGCAAGTTGCCCACCGTACGGTGTGTCACAATGACAGCTCACGTAGGGAATGGTCGTTGAAAGGTGAACCATTTGTCCGAAGAGCGCTTGATCTCCCAACATGGCGACGTATGAGCCGTTTGGAATGGGGGTTCCCCCTCTTTGAGCAACGACACTTTCTGTACCTACCGCCTGCAGCGATAGTACGGTTGCTAGAACAGCTCTCCTCAAGAATCGAATTACGGATCGGTTCATAGCTTTCCTCACACGTTTCCCTTGTCCCGCCGCACCTCTACGGAGAGCACCCCATCAACTGTTTCAGGTTCCCAGCAGCCGTACCTTGTGCCGCTTGGTCCCATGTTCCTCGCCGTATACATCTCTGCGCGTCATCCATTTAAATTGCGGATGATGTGTATGGGAGCTGGCGTATCGAACCCATTCAAAGCTTAATAGACGACAGGCTGCGTGAAATACTTAAGAGGAGATGGCGGTTTCGCACGGCGTGGTGGGAGGTTTGAACCAACACGCTGAAAAAAGGCATGTAATCCGATCCCTCCGCCCTCTGCCTGGGCATTCGGAATCGTGTCCCCGTGCTCGTAAGTCCCTCAGTACAGGTTCTAGGATGCAAAATGTTTGGTCAAAAGTAGTGCAAGACCGTTTAGTTCTCGGGCTTCCCTTCCGACAACCCCCTAGGGAGACAAAGTCGCATGACATTTGAAAACATGGGTCCAGCTGAAATGTTGACTGTAGGGATCGTGCTTGGGGCGCTGGGCATCGGTCTCTTCGCTGGAATTTTCTACCGAGCGGTGGCGAGTTCAGGTAGTAAACTTTGGATTGGGGGAGCGAAGAGGAGTGCTGAAAGTGCTCTCGAGGAATTTGCATCGAGGGTCTCGCTGATAGAGCATAAGCAGCGGGTTTTGAGCGTATACACAAACGAGTACTTCTCGACATTTCAAGAGGCAGGATGGTCGAACCTTCAGAACCTGCTCGAAAATTTGAGGATTGTGGAAACCTCACTTCGAGTGATGGTGGAACAGCGGCAGTACACAGAGGTGACCGATGTGTGTGACTACCTTTTAGGACGGGCATCTGAAGATACCGGTCGGCGGGTGGCGAGGACCTATGAGGGCGTGAACTCCGTGGAGAATTGGCGTGAAGAGAGTCGAGTAATCCTTCTTCGCCTGATACAAGCTACAACAGCTTCCGCTGAACAAACGGCCGAATTAGGGGTTGCTCGAAAACGCACCAACCGGCGACCAACCCTCTTATCGCTAGCCGAACTACGCGACTCGATGGGTGATTTTTAGGTTATTGCTCTCTGTCTATCCGCCTAAATCCGCGTCGTTACGGACAATTTCGAGAGATTTTCTCCTCCAAAAATTGTCCTCATGCTACTAGGTCCTCCTACCGATATTCCTAGTAGCTGAGAAAAAACTGGGGAAGGGTATGTCAGACGCACATCCACCGAAAACAGAGGAGGCTCCTGCAGAGGGAGCCCCTAAAAAGAAGAACAAAAAAGTTATATTTATCGCACTTGGTGTTGTCCTGCTTGTGGCTGGAGCCGGTGTGCCGATGTTCCTCATGGGAGGAGCTCCTGAAGAGGCCACCGTCGCTCATGAAGAGGAGGAGCACCACGAGGAGGAGAAGCACCTCGAAACGGCCGACCTCGGCTCGTACGTGGTAAATCTCTCCGAAGCTACCTCCTTCCTCAAAGCGCATCTCCTGGTTGAGTTTGATAACGCTGTCGTTGAGAAGCAGATGAAACCTCACGCTGAGGGCGAGGAGGCTGCAGCTGAAGGTGGTGGTGGTCACGGCGGAGGAGAAAAAGCGGGACCTGCTCCACTTCCTGAGTTCATGGCGAAGCGGGAGGTTCAGATCAAGGATACTATTCTGAAAGTTCTCTCGTCCAAGAAAGCTGATGATGTACTTACCCCTGATGGTAAGGAGCGCCTCAAAGATGAATTGATAGAGGGGCTCAACGAGGCTGTAGGACTCGAGGACCCTCCACTCACAGCGATATACTTTACCGAGTTCATTATTCAGTAGTTGAAAGCGCGCACAGGAGTAGGGGCTACTACCGCTCCAGCACCCGCTTCAGATCGGAATATGAATTCCTGAGAGGGACCTTTGTTCCCGTGTGAGCAAGCGCGTTCGCTACCTGTGGTGGCATCTCAGGCTCGCGTCCTATAGCTAGGGCTACCGTATTGCCGAATTTGGCCGGATGGGCCGTGGCCAAGACCACCCCGGGAGATGAGAGCCCCGCTACCTGCTGGTGACGCTCAAGCGCGAGCACTCCAACCGCGGTGTGAGGATCGAGTACGTACCCCGTATCTTGGTACGTTTTGGCGATTGTGCTCACGGTCTCGTCATCGCCTATGCGAGCCCCTGAAATGGTTGCGCGTATGGTCTCGAGCTCGTTGCCGTAAAGGGAGAGGAGACGAGCATAGTTGCTGGGACTTCCAACATCCATGGCGTTAGAGAGGGTTTCTCGAGAAGGATGCGGGGCATAGGAGCCCGAGCGGAGATATTCAGGAAATGGAGCGTTGATGTTGCACGCGGCAATGAAATGAGATGCTGGCATCCCCATGAGGTGTCCCATGATACCACCGGTAAGATTGCCAAGGTTGCCACTGGGAACCGCGAAGGTCGGGGCACCTACGTGCCTTACTTTAAGCGCTGCGTAGACGTAGTAGAACATCTGAGGGAGAAGCCTCGCGATGTTTATGGAGTTCGCGGAGGTAAGGGCGTGCTGTGAGGTCAGGTGATCATCTGCGAGCGCTTGCTTTACGAGAGTTTGACAATCGTCAAAGGTTCCATCCACCTCATACGCGGCTACATTGTAACCGAGGGTAGTCATCTGTTTCTCTTGAACGAGGCTCACCTTGCCCTTCGGAAAGAGTATAGCCACCCGGATGAGGGGGGACTCGGATTTGTCAAAGAATGCATTAGCAACGGCGCTCCCTGTGTCTCCAGAGGTCGCCACAAGTACCGTTAAAGGACGATCGGATGATCCAAGAAAGTGTCTGAAGAGTCGCGCCATGAAACGCGCTCCGAAATCTTTGAATGCACAGGTGGGACCGTGAAAGAGCTCAAGGACATGGGTGTGATCGGAGATCTTTCGGAGCGGTACCTCGAAGGTGAACGCCGAGGTGCAGAGGTCCTTGAGGACAGGATCGGCAACTTCGCCTTTGAGGAAGGTACGCGCGAGCTCGTAGGCGAGTTCGGGAAAGGAAAGGTTTGAAAGATGATCAAGCTCTGCTGCAGAGAGGTGCGGGAGCTCAACGGGGAGGTAGAGTCCTCCGTCCGGGGCGAGACCCCGAAGAACAGCTTCTGACCATCGGTGACGAAGGGTGCTATCTTTTGTTGAGCGGAGAGTCACAATGATTCCTTGTGGGTAACTACGGCACCTGAGGAGTTAACCTGGGAAACGTAGGTATGCGAGGCTATATCGAGAGCGGCGAACGCGTCTCGCATCGCGGCGCCAACCCGAGTGGCTGTATCCTTGGACTCCGTTAATGCAAACACAGAGGGGCCAGAGCCTGAGATCGAACACCCTGCTGCTCCTGCAGAGAGAGCCGCCTCCTTTGCGGCTGCATATCCCGGTATCAGTTGCGCTCTCTCAGGCTCGACGATCTTATCCTCAAGAGCCCGCCCCATAAGAGCTACATCGTTCTTGTATATCCCGGCGACGAGTGCGGCGACGTTGCCCCACTGTGATATCGCCGATTCGAGCGAAACGGATCGCTTGAGGACCTTGCGCGCGTCCTGGGTTCTAAGCTCAAGGTGCGGGGAGAGGACGGTGACCCAGGCATGTGAAGGGGTCGGAAGGTGCACGACGTCGAGTGGCTCATAACTTCGTATGAGCACAAAGCCTCCGAGAAGGGCTGGTGCCACATTATCTGCATGGGCTGCACCGCAAGCGACACGTTCCCCCTCCATTGCAAAGGGTAAGAGCTCCTCTCGGGATAGTGGGGTGCCAAGAAGTTCGTTCGTCGCAACAACCGCCGCGACCGTGCTCGCGGAGCTTGAGCCGAGACCGCTACCGATCGGTAACCCCTTTTCAAGGGATATCTCGATGCCTACACCACGGATCGTGTCGGAGTGTCGGAATTCAAGGTGTTTGAGGAGCGCAAGAACGGAAACCCCGGCGGTATTTGCACTTGGCTCTTTGCTGAGTGCTCCCTCGTCCCCGGTAATCTCTGTGATTGTGACACCGGGGTGGGGTGCTCTGCGAACGGTCACTCGATCTCCGGGCGACTCGATCGCAAAACCTAGAACATCAAACGCGGAGCCGACATTGGCGACAGTGGCTGGGGCAAAAACGGTAACAGAGCGCATAGGCATCGTAGTTTAACTCGCTATTCGGATGATGTCGGCGAAGACGCCGGCGGCAGTAACCTCTGCTCCGGCTCCCGGTCCTTTGACCACGAGCGCGTTCGGGGAGTACCTCCTTGTTGAGAATGCAACCAGGTTGTCGCTCCCGGAGAGCGCGCAAAATGGATGATCGAGTGGCACCGACCGTAGGCCTATCTCAGCACGACGTTCAACGCAGTCTATCAAGGCTCCAAAGAAGAGCCGTTTGCCGTGCTCTCGCGCCTGATGGATCTGTGCTTCGAAGTATCCGTTCAGGGATGGGAGTCGCTCCATGAATTCGTCCACTGACCAGCTCGAAGATTCAGCGGGGAGGATGGGGGAGATCGTTACCTGGTGCTCCTCAAAGGGGAGCCCAGCGTTTCGTGCGAGGATAAGGACCTTACGGGCTACATCCGCTCCTGAGAGGTCGTCCCGAGGATCAGGTTCCGTGTAGCCGAGTTGTTTCGCTTCGCGAACCGCGTCGCTAAAGGACCGGCCCTCTGCCATCGAGTTAAAGATGAAGCTTAAAGTGCCTGAGAGTACCGCTTCGATTCGATGAACTGAGTCGCCGCTTCGTACGAGATCCCGCAACGTGCTCAGAACGGGAAGGGCCGCTCCGACGCAGGTCTCATGAAGAAATGGGGTGCGTCGTTCGTGAGCCGCAGAGGTAATCTGAGAGAAGAGGTCGAGCCCGGCTGATACGCCTCTCTTATTCGGAGTTACCACCGCGATACTTCTCTTGAGCAACCTCGCATAGTGCAGAGGAACCTCCTCGCTCGCGGTGCAATCGACGAATACGCAGTTCGGGAGATGGGCCGCTTGAATGTGATCGATGAAATCCGAGAGGATCAGCTCGGGTGAGGAATCACTGAGGTCTATCGTAAAATCAAGTGCGTCATCGCTCTCTTTGGCAAGAACCATCTTACGACTGTTTGCGAGCCCCCTGAGTTGAAGATCCAGGGCGAGCGAGTCTCGTAAGACCTGCCGTTGAGCCTCAAGTTGTTTGAGAAGGGTTCCGCCGATCAGCCCCGTTCCAATAATCCAAAGATTTATCGTTTTGGATCGGTTCGAGAAAAATTCATCGTGGAGCGCATTAAGTGCCTTCGTTTCATCTTCGCAGGAGATAACGGTGGAGACGTTAAGCTCGGAGGAACCCTGTGCGACCGCGACGACGTTGATGCCGTTTGATCCTAAGGCCGAAAAGATACGGGCTGATATGCCGGGGGTCTGTCGCATGCGCTCGCCCACGATAGAGACGATCGCGAGATCCTCCTCCACTACGAGGGGTGAGAGTATTCCGGTTTGAATCTCCAGCGTGAATTCCTCACTTACCGCATCTCGCGCTGCATCGATTGAGCTCGGATCAATAGCACAGCAGATGGTGTGTTCGGAGGATGCCTGTGTTATGAGGATGATATTGATGCGAGCGGCGGCTAGAGCCTTGAAGAGTCTTGCGGCGGTTCCTGCGACTCCAACCATTCCACTCCCTTCCAGGCGAATAAGCGCGATAGAGCTGATGGATGAGATGCCGGTGATGGGATAGGGGAGTGTTGCGGCATCCTCAACGATCCTCGTCCCAAGGCTATCAGGGTTGAGGGTATTCTTGATGACAAGGGGAATGTGCGCGTCGATAGCCGGCTGCATCGTTGGGGGATAGATGACCTTGGCGCCGAAGTGGCACAGCTCCATCGCCTCATCGAAGGTTATTTCGGATATAGGAAAGGCTTTCGGGACCTTTCTTGGATCGGCCGTCAACATGCCGTCAACGTCGGTCCATATCTCTACCTCATCCGCGTGAAGAGCTGCGCCGATAATTGAAGCCGTGTAATCGGAACCCCCTCGACCGAGGGTGGTGGTTAACTCAGTAGTGGAGGTGCCTATAAATCCGGTAACGACCTGCAGTTTTGGATGTGAGGCGAAGTAGGCCTGCGTCGCAGCTTCCGTTTTCTCCTTGTCAGGGCGAGCGTTCCCAAAGAGATCGTTTGTCCATACAATCTCTCTCGCATCGAGCATCTCCGCGTCATGTCCGCGAGAGATAAAAGCCTCGGCGACGATGAATGCAGAGAGGCGCTCCCCGAAGCTCATGATCAGATCCAGAGTGCGAGGGCTGCATTCACTGACCAGTGTGATGCCGTGAAGAAGGTCTCCAAGTTCGTTCAGGGTGACCTTAGCGCTGGCAAGGACGCTGCTTCTGCGCGCCACAGGAACGAGAGCCTCGATAGCGTCGAGGTGGCGCTTCTCAAGACCCTGAAGGGTAGTTTTGTAGGAATCCTCCCCCTGGGAGGCTTGGCTGGCTAGATTGATCAGGGTGTCGGTCACACCTTGAAAGGCTGAAACCACTACCCCTCTAACCTCGCCCGGTGCGTATCTGGTCGGATCTGTTACGAGGGATACTATCGATGCGATGCGCTCGGGGGTGCCAACTGAGGAGCCGCCGAATTTAAGGATCTTCACAAGGTTCCTACTAGAAATTCTTATCTCTTTTAAGGAGGTTATCACGATAACTAGGGGGTAAGAAAAGAGAGAATGAGGGGGGAGGTGAATCGGGGTGAAAGGATTTGAACCTTCGACCTCACGGTCCCGAACCGTGCGCTCTAGCCGGGCTGAGCTACACCCCGATATTATCTAGTAAGATACGGGTATTATCGGCTCCTGGCAAGCAAACCTTGAAGGTGAACTAAAAGTCGCAATCGTTAGGCTACAGGCCGAAATGGATCGGGCATAACCCCATTAGATCCATCTGACGGGAGAGCGGCTCTGGTGCCTTCAGGGTGAGCCTCCGGCGATGGTAAGCGAAAGCGGTATGGAGCAGAACAAAGCACAGCCCCACCAGCATGAACAAAAGCTCGACGCAGCTGTGCGTGATGATCTGACGTGGACGCAGTACATCACGAATCTTGCCGCCAATAAACTTGCTCCCCCGAAATCACAAACATCAAAGGTTCTCGAGGACTTCCTTACTCGTTTGAGTGAAGAGCTCTACGTCAAGGGTGAAGGGCGAGTGCGCGAGCGTGTGCAGGGGCGTGTTGAGGCATCCTCGAAAGAGACCTCCTCGGCGTCACCAGATACTGGTGCGAGCAAGGACCGCCTCGCTCCTCAAAATGGGTTGGAGTCACGCACTACCGATCCTTCTGTTATGCGTGAAGCACTTCTCGCTCAACGCGAGGGTGCGCAGCTCAATGTCACTCCCGCTGAGGTAGGTAAGCTCTCATTTTCCGGAAGTCAGGAGGTTTCTCGACCGACGGCGCCCGTCCAACAGCTTCATGGAGAGCTCCTGGCTGGGAATCGTTGGATCGATGTGTTGTGGCAGTTCATAGCTGCGCACCAAAAGCGTCTCGTTGATCCTGAACGTCTCGGTATCGAACCCTCAGAGCGAATGGATATACAGGTTGAATTGATTCGTCAGCTCGCCGCTTCGTACGACAAGCTCGGTATGCTTACCCGTCTTCCCGACTCGCTGAGTGAGGCGAGGGAATTGAAGGTTGTTGACGATATTCGTACGATGGCTCTTGTCTACGTTACGAGAAGCCTCATGGATGTGGCGTCGCCATCAGAGATCGCGGGTGATGATGATGAGAGCGCACGAAAGGGGGAGCGAGCCATAGAGTTTCCGCGCTCCGTTATCAGCCCGTATGAGGGGATTCAGCCGATTGAAATAAAACCGATGGATTTACTGTTGAACGTGTAAGGTGATTGCTATGTTTCCAGTGCTAAATCGATACGACGAGGTGTTTCAAATTGAGATGGATGGATGGTGCTTCGGTATTACGAACTATCCAGGAGAGCTGTCGGCGCAGGTCGTGCATCGAATCATCCGATTGCTCGCTTCCTCATTCCAAACCGCGATTGAGCATAATGTGGTGTTCGATATCCTTGACCTAGCGTCAAAGTTCTCGGTTGCTGCTCGGTGTTTGGTGCACGAGCAAGAGATCGCGTACAGCATCATCGCGCAACTTCCTAATCCAGCGAATCTCCATGAAGACCAACAGTGCGTCCTTGGACTTGTGATCGACAAGGTGGAGCAGAAATATCCGGGCGTGCTCGAGACGTTTTATAAACGTTGGCAGATCGGCGCTCGCGAAGCGGCCTAGAGCATCACAACATCTTTTGCTTGAACGAGCCTAGCCATACCTCCAAGGTTGCAGCTAGGCTCGTGTGTCGGTTAGGGGCGCCCAGTGCGTCCAAGTGGATTAACCTGGTAACACGCAGAGTCGGAGACCTTGAGGTAGAGCTTACCGTCCCGTCCTGCTGTCTTTGAATTTGCGGCTATCTGACGAATCGAACACTTGGGAGCCCCGCGGGTGGCACAATAGGCACGCGGCTTGCCGGTTACTCGGTAGACGCCATAGTATCCAACCCTTCCCGCTTTGACTCCGTCTGAGTAGTAGAAGTTCATCGGCCACTTCTTGGGACACACCTTGTTGCAGATGAAGGTTGGTCCGGAGGTGCGCGGATCTTGGTCCGAGATGTGATTGGAGATCTCAGATTTCCAGAGGAATTCGCTGCCTCTCACCGTGTTTACTGTAGGGCATACTGCCGCTAGCGATTGCATAGAGATCGCCGCATCTCCCCGCCGAGACATTTTGTTAAGGGCTCGAACGCTTGGGTTATACGACTCAGCCGACGCTTCTGTGGCCACGAATGAAAGAGTTGCTATGGAAAGGGCGACGAACAGACGTGTAATCTTTTTGGCCATACGATAGTTGTCCTGCTAGCACTTGTGGATAGGTAACCGATCCACCGAGCCCGTCATCGAGGGGGACCGGCAATCAGCTCTCGAATTATAAGCCCCCCTCCTTCGGGTCCGCAAGGTGGGTTTCTTGTGCCGAGAGGGTGAGGGACTAGATCTATCCTGAGACAAGGTTTGTAGAGGGGGTGGCGTTGCCCCGATGCGCCACCCTGGATCTAGCTGGGAAAACGCGATCACACTATTTCCTTTTATGTGTGCTGGACGTGGAGTAGAACTCGCCTGTCTAGGTTGCTCCTCTGGTAGTCAGCGGGGCCGTATTAGTGAGAATTGTATGCGTATCTTTGGTGCTCTTGTTTGTGCTCTCTTCATGCTCGGTGTTGGTTTCGCGTCCGCCACCCCAAATTGTCGTGCGTGTCCGTATGCGTGCAGCGATCTTGGGCTTGGCAAGAAGGATTGTAGTGTCATCAGCGATGCAAAGGGGATCTGTTGTCTCGACCTCACTCAGAAGGGGCTTGAGATAGCCGCGGCGCAGGAGGCAGCGCTCAAGGCGAACGTCGCTAACCAAGCTGGACAGTGTCCGCGAGGCTTTACCCCTCGAGAGCGGCGATGTTCAGATGCGGAGCGTGCTCGTGGATGCAAAGATATGCGTCTTGCGAATGGACAGGGATGCGTGAAGCCGTAGGTGAAATGGTTGGGGCATCTCATGTGATGCCCCGTACCTACGCCCACTAAGGGGAGCACAAAGGCTCCGCTAGTCTTTGTACCCTTGGTGGTCAAAACACCTCTTTTCAAGGTGTCCTCTTTTCAAGATGCTCTGTGTTCAAGGTGCGCTGAGGTCACGTCAGTTCAGCGGCCGCCGCAACGAGTCTCCAGGGACTTCGCACCTCGTTCGAGGCTCCGTCCCACTTCTCCATCATAATTTGACTTAAAATGGCTTGTACCGGAGCCCATGTTCCGCCTCGAAGGTCAGGAGGCGTTCCCGAATAGCTGCAAGTCCCACCTGTTCCGCATGGTAGAGGACCCCCCCGCGGAATGGCGGGAATCCTATTCCCATTACCGTTCCAAGGTCGATCTGTTTTTTTGCTAGCTCGTGGTCCTCGCCAGCGACCCCCTCGTTCAGGCATTTCATCGCTTCGTTTACGAGGTGCAGGACGAGTCTATCGCTCACCTCATTTTGAGAGCGTTGTCGTGCGGGGGTCGCTGGAAGACCGAGCGCGTGCGCCAGGCCGTTCCATGGAGCGCTCTCCTTTCCGGTGTAGGTATAAAAGCCAGCTCCGTTTTTGCGACCTTTGCGACCGAGCGCCACGAGCTTCTCGGCGAAGTCGGGCACCGCCATTCGCTCGCCGTAGCCACTCACCATCACCTTTGAAACGTGGGCCGCGACGTCAAGCCCGACCTCATCAAGGAGTCGGATCGGTCCCATCGGCATACCAAAGGATAACGCCGCGCGGTCGATCTCTTCGACGGAGTGACCCTCCATAAGGAGATACACCGCTTCGTTGAGATAGGGGATCAAGATACGGTTGATAAGAAACCCCGGGACGTCTCGAACAACGATAGGGAACTTACCCATCTCGGTGGTTAGAGCTGCGACCTTTGCAATCGTTGCCTCGCTTGTTTTCTCTCCGCGAATGATCTCGACGAGGGGCATCTTTTCGACGGGATTGAAGAAGTGCATCCCGATGAATCGCTCAGGATGAGGGATTGCGTTCGCCATCTCCGTAACAGAGAGCGATGAGGTGTTGGTTGCGAGGATGCTCTCCGGATGAACCTTGGCGGCGATGTCGCCGAAGATCCTCTTTTTGAGATCCATGTCCTCAAAAACTGCCTCGATCACGATCCCGGTACGGGCCATCGTGGGACTGGAAAATTGGAGCCAGTCGATGCGACTAGAGATGGCAGCGCGTTCAAAGGAGGAGAGGTATCGAAGTTTCCCCAGCTCCTTCCCGATGTGGTCCTTGCCTCTTTGAAGGCTTGAGTCACTAGTATCCTTTACAATTACTTGGTGGTTGCATTTTGCGAGCGCTCCCGCGATGCCTGCACCCATCGTTCCCGCCCCGATCACCAGGGCGTGGAGATCGGATATCTCTTTGCGAGCTGACTTGCCGAGCCCCTTTGCCGCCTCGGTCAAAAAGAAGAGGTGAACGAGCGCCTTGCTCTCGGGGGTTATGATCAGCTTGCCAAGCTCCATGGCTTCAACCGCGAGTCCCTTCTCTCGACCCCGACCCAGTCCATCGACCGTGACGTCGAGCGCTCTCACGGGAGCCGGATAAAATCCCTTGGTTTGCTTGAGCAGAGCCTTCTTGGCTTGCTTCCTGATGAGCGTGCGACCAAGAGGGTTTGAGGAGAGCATTCGATCCATCATGGGCACCTTCCTGCGCTTAGGAATGTGGAGGCCGCGTGCGATCTCCTCAGCTCGGGCGAAGAGGGTATGGGGTGAAACGACCTCGTCGACCAGCGATGCTTTGAGGGCCTGCTGTGCTTTGAGGGTCTTGCCCGCGAGGATGATGTCGAGCGCTTTCGGGAGTCCTACAAGACGGGGCATGCGGTAGGTTCCACCAAATCCTGGAAGGATTCCGAGTTTTGTCTCCGGCAATCCTATCGAACTTCCAGCCGCATCGGTAATTATCCGATAGGTGCATGCCAGTACGAGCTCGCATCCCCCGCCTACGCACGGACCGCTGATCGCTGCGATGGTGGGGCAGGGAAGATCCTCGAGGAGGTCGTATGCCCGTTGTCCCTCTGCGGCGAGCGCGGCACCCTGCTGTGCATCCGTGACGCTTTGAATGAGCGATATATCCGCGCCGACACAAAATGAATCGAGTGACGGGGCTCGGATGACTAATCCTTTCACACCTGAGGATTTGACTTCGTGAAGGGCCTGAGTAAACGAGGCGAGCCTCACCGGGGTGAGTGTAATAGCTCGCTCGTCCGGGCCTCCGAGCGTTATCGTTGCGACCTGTCCATCCTCTGAATAGGTGAGCACCACGGTGGAAGGTTGATGGTTTTCAGGTTTGATTGCTGCGGCGTCGGTCATCTCGCTGTGTCCCGTTTGAAAGATGTACGTGGCCGAGCATTTCCTGAACGACCATAGTAAGGAAACCTATCGTCGCATGGGGATGCCGGCACAAGAGCGTTCTCAGCCCGCTCATATATGTCAGGATATCAACGTGTTGGATGGTGTGTCGACATAGATTGTGAGCCCCGGTACAGTTATGGGATGACCATTGAAGTGGCTGCAAATCATGATTCCCTGCCAGGACCGATCTGGAGGGCTTTTCTGACCTCGATTGGAGGTCCTGAATATATCGTTGACGTCGCTCGCCAGGCGTCCGCAGCTATTATGGCGATCTACGGCCGCGCCACGATCACGCACTCCTCTAAAGAGGATGGTTCCCCGGTGTCTGAGGCTGATGTTGCTGCGGCCGAGGTTATAGAGCGCATGCTCGGCACTACAGGGAAGCCGGTCGTCTGCGAGGAGGGGGTCCCTCCCTCCATCCAAGGTCAAGCTCTGTACTGGCTGGTGGATCCGCTAGACGGCACTCGGGAATTTCTGGCTCGAAATGGTGAATTCTCCGTAAATATCGCACTCGTCGCCGGACAGGAACCGGTGGTCGGCGTTATCGCTATCCCTGTGACCGGTGAGGTTTATGTCGGTGTTAAAGGAGAGGGCGCTGAGCGTTGGATGCACGGTGAGCGCACCGGTATCTCCAATACACGAACGGCGACCTCCTACATCGCGGCATCGAGCCGTTCCTTTAGCTCTCCGGAGATAGACGCGTGGCTTGAGCGTTTCGGCGTTGGTGAGCGCCTTCGATGTGGTTCCGCCATCAAGTTCTGTCGCCTTGCCGAGGGCAAAGCGGACCTCTATCTCCGACTCGGTCGAACGATGGAGTGGGATACCGCGGCCGGACAGGTAATCATTGAAGAGTCCGGCTGCCGCCTCGTGACCTTACCTGATCATGCTCCTCTTCGTTACGGCAAGCCGACCTTCGCCAACTCTGACTTCGTTGCGCTGAGAGCTGATATTGAGCTTCCGGATTCGAACGCTTTCCAGACGAAGGTTGTGAATCAATCCTAAAGGTGTGCTCACCATAGGCGTGGCGTGGTGACGTCGCTGTCCCCGTTCTTCTAATCTTCAACCCAATTTTTCATATCCCCCTGTCGTTATACGAACGTATCTGTCCTTTGGTCGACAGAGGGGCATGGTCTACGCAAGTTCTAATCGCTATGCTCTCGTCGTCCGTAAGGTTTTTTCTCCACGAAAGGAGCTCTATCGTGAGTCGAATCACGTGTCGGGTTTGGTGGATTAATGAGCAGGGCAAGTTGTTTTCATACCGAGCGTTCGTCACGCTTCGAGAGTGCGGCGGTGTCTGTGCCCTCTATCTCACGTATGTGAGGAAGTTTAATTGGACCGCTCCGTGCGATGAGACATGGACGGATAGGTCTAAAGCCCCGGCCCTCTCTTCCGAGGAGCCGTGGGTTGATCATCCCGATTTTGTACTTGAGGGTCTGCAGGTTGTTGAATCCCATCATTCGCAACCCTGCGGTTATACCTACTATCGAGCAGCGGACCATACGCTGATCTTTATCGAACGTGTAACCGAGGTGTAGGTTTTTTGGGGACAGGGCTATCGGGGTTGCGTAGCCGACGGTGATGTAACCGTATCTTCAAGCAACCCACATCTTTATCTTCAAGCATCCCACATCTTTTCCGGTGCCCACATGTAACAAGCGTGTGGATGAGGAACGTCGAGGGCGAGCTAGGGCCGATACAGGTCAGGTGGTGCGATCTGAGTACACCGGTCGAGTTGAGACGAAAGAGCGTTCTTGCGCTCTGATGTTAGTGCTCCGCTCTCAAGGGTTGTCCCGAGCTTGATATCAAAATTCTCTAGGCATCCGCGGTCGACGATTTGAGGACCAAGAAAGGCTGGTCCCTCCTCGCGTGGCGCAATCATCGGGGCGAAATGGGAGCGCTTCGCGGAGATCTCCCCGACGAGCGAGCCGACACAGGTGGGGGCCACAGATGCGCCTTCAAAGCACAGATCGCGGGTCTCGGTAGGACGCGAAAGACACGCTCGAACCATCTCTGAACACTGCTCCTCATCGAATGCGTGTGCAGTTGGTATCAGAGTCACGAGGCCCATGAGGGATGAGATGACGGTGTGTGGCGTTAAAGTTTCCATGTACCGACTCTAACGGGGCATTCAAGAAGGGGGAGATGACCGGTGACATAGAGCCACGACCGGGCTCATGCCTTGAATGTCGCCGCTGAATTACTCCGGCCGAGCTGGCACAACGAGCACTGGCTTCGGTGATGCGCGGAGAACCTGTTCCGCCACACTTCCCATAAAGGTGCGCCGAATACCGGAACGCCCGTGGGAAGCGATGATCACAAGATCGACCCCGCTTTCCTTGATGAAGTCGGAGATAATGTGATGAACGGGCATGGCGGCCTCCCGAACGACGTACTCCGGAGATTCCTCGGGGAAGTGCGTTTGTAGATGCTCTTTGAGCTGGCTAATCGTCTTTTCCTTGATGGCCGCTATCGTTTCGGGCACATACATTACAGGCATCTCCATCGAGCCGCCGATACCGAGCTGTATCGACGTATCGATACAGGTCAGCACAAATATCTTTGCTGCGTATGCTTTCGCAAGGGACCGTGCGAGCGGATACGCCTTGAGGGCCTCGTCGGAGAGGTCTGTGGTAACGAGTATCTTTTTGATGTCACCTATAGCCATGCTCGCCAGCATCCTGCTAACCCGAGGGGTTGTCTAGGGGGGAGATCATACCCGGCCCCTAAATCTGTTATTGTCATCCGGGCAACGCTGCATGATTATAAAAGTCAGAGTGACGCTCATCCTCGCTACCCGGTAGTGACCTACCCGTGCGTCTGCAGGTAGTAGTTTCCAAGCTCGATAAACGGCGATAGTTGTTGGTGTCGTTCTTCGGGGGCAGGCACATGCGCAGGCGCCTTGGCCGCTGGGATCCTGCCAGAGAGAGCGCTCCTCCGAGGTCGACCTGTTGTCCAACTAACCCCAGGATATGTATGACACTATGTGATCTTTCAACATTTGGATTAAGTGAGACCCGAGGGTTTCTGCCACACGCCGATCCTCTCATGAGCTTGCCGGCGAGTTTTTCCGCATGGGAAACCGTGGCGCAGCGTTTGCCAAAATACCTGGCCGGTTTAAGCCTTCGGAAAACGGTTGATGCGCTCCCACACTTCGACGTGAACGCTCTCAAGAGCGACGCCGAGATTCACCGAGCGATGGTCATCCTCTCCTTTATAGGTCACGCCTACGTGTTTGGTGAAAAGCCCACCGTAGATCGGATTCCCGAGGTTCTCGCTAAGCCGTGGTGCGAGGTGGCTAAAGCGCTTGGGCGCCCACCGGTGCTCTCGTACGAGTCGTACGCCCTCGATAATTGGCAGCGAATAGATCCCAACGGGCCGATCGCGATGGGAAATGTCGCACTCGCGCAGAACTTTTTAGCGGGCATCGATGAGGAGTGGTTTGTGATCATTCACGTCGACATCGAAGCTCGAGCCGCTCAGGCGCTCAAAGCTATCGCCAACGGCCGCAGGGCGGTCATGGCGGGAGACGCACAAGCCCTTACGAAGGAGCTCAAAGAGATGGCGTGCGCGCTTGATGGCATGTACGCCTCCCTCTGTGCGATGGTGCTTCACTGCGATCCGTTCATCTACTTCCACCGAGTGCGTCCGTACATCCATGGGTGGAAGAATAATCCCTCCCTGCCACAGGGGCTCATCTATGAGGGAGTTCTTGAGTACGGAGGACAAGGGCAGATCCTGCGCGGAGAGACAGGTGCACAGAGTACGATTATCCCCTCGTTGGATGGGTTTCTCGGGGTTGGTCATCAGGAGGATATTCTCAAGACCTACCTGATGGAGATGCGTACCTACATGCCTCCGAAGCATCGAGCCTTTCTCGAGGCCGTTGAGGCGGGGCCCTCGACACGAGATTTTGTTATGGCGAATTCGAGCAACGTGGATCTTAAGAAGATCTATGATGAGTGCGTCGATTGGGTAGAGAAGTTCAGAACCAAGCACCTTGAGTACGCGGTCAGTTACATCGCGAAGCAAGCTCAGACGGATCCGAGTAATCCATCCCAAGTGGGAACGGGTGGGACGCCGTTCGTGAAGTATCTCACGAAACATCGTGATGAGACCGGACAGCACAAGCTTGGCTGCCCGGTGACGGGCCATCCGTAGCACCTGGGGTGTATCGATACGAGTGAGAAACGATCGGTTTAAGACCGAGTGAGGGCGTTTGGTCTAGCTCCAGCGGTTGGGGAGTTAGAGATCGTGTGCCTGCCGTGGTAGGCTGGAGCCTCGCTGATACGCGCATCACCAGCGCCGCAGCTCGGTAGGGTAGACAGTAAACACTAGTCATCGATGTGACTCACGTGACATCGCTGACTAGGGGTGTTCCTAGCAGGTTTTCTCCAGTGTGGGAGGTTTTGGAATGGACCGATTCTGCGTGTATCTCGGTTTCGCTTTGGTCCTGTCATCTCTATCGCTACCGTTTGCGGCTCATAGGTACGAGACCAAGGCGAGACAGTGTCTAGCGCTCGATGAGTGTGTGCACTCTCTGGAGGACTTCGACGTTGCTACCCTCCAACAGGGTATAGCAAGATGGCTCTCCTATTTTTCGGAGCTCGAATTGTTCGAGTCTGAGTACCGTCCGGTCCGGGCTACGGTGCTTGGGCTTCAGAAAGATATCGAGCGATATATCCGAGGGCAGGATGCTATGTCTCGGTTCGAACGCGAGAGCGAGCTTCGACGGATCGGAGAGAGACTCGAGTCTGTGCCTCTTGTAGGACAATCGCTCTTGAAAACGACCTATGCGTTCTTCCCCTTCGTAGTGAAGAGCTTTGTTGTCATGTTCATTGTGGTCATTTTCGTGATGGCTCCATGGTTCATGACGACTCGGATGATTGAGACATCCGATCAGGGGATGCGCTATCGGGTCTAGGTTACTTTGAGGTTTATCAGACGACACCGCCTGGTCAGCCTCCTTCTCCCCATGTCACTCCCGAGAAGGAGGTAGTTTACAGATCTAGGTGGAAACATTCCGGTATGCTAGGGTTTTAGCCACGCTGTGTGACCGAAGGGGCCTTGCGGAGGCGAGAAGGGGTCTGCCTCATGGCGTCCCCCACGGACGCTTCCCGTGCCGGCCGGTAGCTGTTGAAGCCTATGTCATTTGTACTGCACCATACGGTAAGCGCTGAGGGCACATTGTTACTCTCCGTTACCTCGTCGCCCGACTCTGGTAGCGACACGAGCGCTGCCCTGCGAGCTGTTAGTGGTCTCGCCAAGGGGGGAAAGGTAGTTCTTTCCGCTCCAGATGAGGTAGTGAGTGATTCGCTCCTTCTCGCAGCCCTCTTCAAAGTTGCTTCGGTGTGTGCTCAGCGGGAACTTTCCCTCTCCCTCTCTGGCTTTCCAGAGCAGGTGACTCGGCAACTATCGCTCGCCCTCTCCGTTCCCCCGAGAAAGGGGGCTCGTCGAGTTCACGCCGAGGATTCGCTCATCGTCTCTGTTGGAAGAGCTTCCGTAACGCTTGCGGAGAATCTCCAGGGGTGGCTCTCTTTCCTTGGCGAGCTGCTCGTTGCGCTATGGCTCTTTATACGCCGAAAAGCTCGTGTCCCGGTCCGGGATATCTGGCTTATCCTTGAGGAGTGTGGTCCTGGAGCGCTTCCGATCGTGACACTCATCAGCACCCTGGTTGGCGTTATCCTCGCCTTCATTGGCGCGCAACAGCTCAGGCAGTTCGGAGCTCAGGTCTACGTTGCAAATCTGGTAGGGGTCGCGATGCTGCGAGAGATGGGAGCGGTTATGGCTGGTGTGATCATGGCCGGACGCACAGGGGCCGCTTTCGCGGCGCAACTCGGCACGATGCAGGTGAATGAAGAGATAGACGCTCTGAGAACCCTTGGCATATCACCCATGCAGTACCTTGTGGTGCCGAGAGTTATCGCGCTCGTAATAATGATGCCACTGTTGTGCGTCTACGCAGATGCCCTCGGGATTCTGGGGGGCGCGCTCGTGTCCTCGTTAACCATGGACATCTCCCTAGTCCAGTACTTCAATCAAGCTCAGACAGCTGTCCATATGCGTGACCTGTGGTTAGGGGTCGGAAAGAGTTGTGTGTTTGGAATTCTTATCGCCGTCGCTGGGTGTCTCAGCGGGATCCGGTGCGGAAGAAGCGCCTCGGCTGTCGGGACCGCGGTTACCTCGGCAGTGGTATCAGGTATCGTGGCGATCGTTCTCTCGGACGCTGTCTTTGCTGTCATTACCGAGGTTCTCGGCATATAAACTATGAGCTCATTCTCCCCTCATATCGTCGTTGAGAACCTCACCATGAGGTACGGGGATTTCCTCATTCAGAAGGATCTCTCCTTTTCGATTAACCGCGGCGATATCTTCATCGTTATGGGGGGGAGTGGTTGTGGAAAGAGCACTCTCTTGAAGCATCTCGTTGGCCTTGTAGCTCCCGCACAGGGGCGAGTCGTGTATGGGCAGCAGAGTTTCTGGGAGCTATCCTCCGCTGAACGAGATCTCTTGCTCCGTCGAGTCGGCATTCTCTATCAGAAAGGAGCTCTGTGGACCTCGATGACACTGGCTGAGAACGTCGCGATGCCACTACGGCAGTACACCAGTTACTCAGAATCTGAGATTCGAGATATCGCGAGTTATAAACTCGCCCTCGTCGGTTTGGCGGGCTTTGAGGACTACTATCCATCCGAGATAAGTGGTGGTATGCAGAAAAGAGCCGGTTTGGCCCGAGCTATCGCGCTCGATCCCGAGGTCCTCTTCTTTGACGAGCCCTCAGCCGGGTTAGATCCGATCAGTTCGAAGCTGCTGGATGACCTGATATTGGAATTGAACCAGGGGCTGGGAGCGACTATCGTCGTGGTTACCCATGAACTGCCGAGTATATTCGCGATCGGCTCGAACTCAGTGTTCCTCGACGCGGACGCAAAAACCATGATTGCGTCGGGCGATCCGAAGGAGCTATTGAGGGCCTCGAGGGATCCGAGGGTTATCCGTTTCCTAACTAGGGGAGAACGCGAAGCGTAGTGATGTATGAGTAAAGAACCACGGTACGCTTGGATAGGCTCATTTGTTGTAGGCGCAGTGTGCATCATCGTCACCGCCGTGCTCTTCTTCGGACGTGGTCGCCTGTTTGAGCACACCACAACGTATATCGCTTTCTTCAGTGGCTCCGTGAAGGGGCTCCAAGTGGGTGCTCCCGTCAGCTTTCGAGGGGCGCGGGTTGGAAAGGTCAAAGACGTTTCGATCGTCTATAAGCCCGCCAGAGATGAACTCATCATACCTGTGCTTCTTGAACTTGACGCTGACTCGGTTCAAGGCCTCAATACCGTCGATCACAAGAGAGGAGACTCCTCTGAGCCGGGACTTATCTCGCGTCTTATCGCTCGAGGACTCAAGGCGCAGCTAGGATTGGATAGTATCGTTACGGGTCAACTCTTCGTGCAGCTCGATTTTATGCCGGACGTCGCTATACGGATGATGGCGGAGGATGATGAGGACTATCAGGAGATACCAACTGCACCATCGCCGCTTGAGAAGCTTCAAGAGACCCTTCAACAGATCCCGCTCGCTGAACTCGCTCAGAAGACGGTCGTAGCTATCGAGAAGATTGAGGAATTGCTCTCATCGAACGATATTCAGGAAGCATTCGGCAACCTCAATACCCTCATGAAGGAGCTCGAGGTTGTCACCAAGAATCTAGATTCCAAAACGGACGGGCTCTCGAAGGAGTTTAAAGTCGCTTCAAGCCAGCTAACCACAACGCTTAAGACGTTGCAGTCAACCCTTGAGCAGAGCGACCCGCTCTTAGGAAAAACCTCGGCGGCTATGGATGAGGTGTCTCAATCGGCTCGTGCGCTTCGGCGGCTCGCCGATTATTTGGAGCAGCACCCTGAATCGCTTCTCAGGGGGAAACGGTAGGGAGATATGAAAACAGCGCAGAGAGTCTTCATCGCAATTCTATGTGTCTCAGTGATCGGATGCTTCCGATCCCCCGCCTCGCGGTTCTATTCACTCATGTCGCAGCGTGATATCGAATCCGGTTCGGCTGTATCGTCCGAGGGGATTCAACTTGAGGTTGCGTCGGTTGTCTTTCCGCAATACTTGAACGATCCGCGTATCGCGGTGCGAACGGGCACTAATGAGATATCTCGCGATGAATACGATCGATGGATAGAGGATCCCGATATTAATTTCAGACAAGCTTTGCTGGAGATGCTCTCGCAGGAGTTGAAGAGTAGTAACGTTTTCTCCTCCGATGTGTACCCAGGACGTCGAGGAGTGCAGGTTCTTCAGGTGGAGGTGCTGCAGTTCGATGTGACAGAGGATGACCAGGCCGTTATGAGAATACGATGGGCGACCGCTTCCGATAGGGCCGCGCTAGTGAGCACACCACTCAAGGTATCAGAATACACGGCGCAGGCTGAACATCGCTCGACCGAGGCGCGCGTAGCCGCTCTTGGCTCCCTGCTCGGGAGGTTTGCAAAGGATATCTCCCTCACTCTCTCCGTTCCGGACGAGAGCAAAAGTGGCAAGCGTCCCTAAGGTCCTAGGTTCTCACGACAACGAAATATCGCTTGCAGAGAAGCAGGGTGCCTCGGCGTATGCAGAGAGTGGGTTGGATGAGATGCGCGAACCTCACTCAAGCCGATTTTTCGAACAGGAGGGATGTCTCGACTCCCAAGAGCCCGAGCACGTGAAGGGGACGGATGCGGTTACGCCGGTTCTACCGAGAGAAGGGACGCTCCATGAGCTATCTCCTGTCCTTTCTTGACGTATACCTGTGTAACACGAACATCTGCGGGAGCTTTAATCGGATTCTCCATCTTCATCGCCTCTATGACCACGAGCGTTTCCCCGGCCCTGACCGTATCGCCTTCGTGCACTTTGAGGTCCGACACTACTCCTGGGAGCGGCGCTCGTATCTCCGGTTGAAATGCGGTCTTCGATAACGAGGAGGCCCGGTCACCCCGGCCCTTTGGTAAGGGCTGTACTGCGATCTCGGTGAGGAGTCTGTGTTCGGTTGAGCCGACCGAAACGGTGTACTCTCGATCCTCGATGACAAGGGTGAGGGTGTCTCCGATCCTTCTTCTGAGTACGACAGTAAAGGTTTCTCCGCGAACGGTTACGGAATATGCGCTCATCGCGTGCTCCGGACGATAGCTTCTAGTCTACCGGTGGCACGCCAGAGAGAGGGGGCTTCATCACTTGCGAAGGTCAGATTTCCCGACCCGTCTACGGTGAAATCGCCGTGAGGTAGTGCTCGGTGAAGCGTTGCAGCTATGAGTGATACGGTCTCTTGGTCGAGCTCACCAGACCTTGTGGTCCCTATCACAAAACGGACTCCTTCGTGAGTGAGTGGTGGGAGGAGGGGAGGTCGAAGAGCGCTCATGTGATCCTAGAGGGGAATGTTGCCGTGTTTTCGCTTCGGGGGACTCTGACGTTTCGTAGAGAGTGCGGTGAATGCCTCTATAACTTTGCTTCGAGTCTCTCGTGGTTGTATGACCGCATCGATGAATCCGAGCTCAGAAGCCTCCCATGGATTGGCGAACTTCTCTCGGTATTCCTTTACTAATTGAGCTCGCTTCTCCGTTTCTGTGCCACTCTTGGCCGCCTCGTCGAGCTCGCGCCTAAAGATAATGTTGACCGCTCCGTCAGGACCCATAACGGCGATCTCTGCGGAGGGATACGCCAGGTTAACATCTGCCCGGATATGTTTTGACGCCATAACATCGTAGGCGCCTCCATATGCTTTTCGAGTAATTACCGTAACCTTTGGCACCGTAGCTTCAGCGAAAGCGTACAACAGCTTCGCTCCGTGCCGGATGATGCCGCCGTGCTCCTGCTGCAACCCTGGCAAAAAGCCCGGCACATCGACAAAGGTCAGGAGGGGGATGTTGAAGGCGTCGCAGAAACGCACAAATCGTGCAGCCTTGGTGCTCGCATTGATATCGAGACATCCTGCAAGCACCGATGGCTGGTTCGCTACAACCCCTATGGAATGACCGTTCAAACGGATGAAGCCGACGATGATATTTTGGGCATAGAGCCCTTGGACCTCAAAGAATTGGTTTGCGTCAGCGATGGAGGTAATGAGCTCCTTGATGTCGTACGGTTGGTTTGGCTGCTCGGGGATTAACCTGTCAAGGGCAGGATCTTCTCTTCGGGCGAGATCGCCGGAAAATACCAGGGGGGCCGGATCGAGATTGTTCTGCGGTAGGTAGGAGAGGAGCTCCTTGCACATGGCGATGCAGCTAGCGTCGTCGGAGGCCTCAAAATGAGCCACGCCGCTTATCGACGTGTGCGTATCCGCTCCCCCCAGCAGCTCTTTCGATACGTCCTCCTTTGTGACCGTTTTGATCACATCGGGACCTGTAATGAACATGTGGCTCTTCTCTTTCACCATCAGGATGAAGTCGGTGATAGCGGGCGAGTACACTGCACCTCCAGCGCACGGGCCCATGATGAGGGAGATCTGCGGAACGACTCCTGAGAGTAAGGTATTACGGAGGAAGATATCCGCGTATCCTCCAAGACTCTCGACCCCCTCTTGAATCCGCGCGCCCCCCGAATCATTGAGACCGATGACGGGGCAGCCTATGCGTTCGGCGAGATCCATGATCTTCACAATCTTTTTTGCGTGCATGGCGGCAAGGGAGCCACCGAACACGGTAAAGTCCTGTGCGAACACGCACACGCGTCTGCCGTTGATAGTGCCGGTGCCTGTTACGACGCCGTCGCCCAGGTACCTCTTCTCGGCGAGTCCGAAGTTGGATGAACGATGTGTCACGAATTTATCGTACTCGGTGAAAGAATCGTCATCCAAAAGTGATGCAATACGTTCGCGGGCAGTCAGCTTACCGCTTGCGTGCTGACGCTCCATTCGCTCGGCCCCGCCCCCGCGCTCAGCCTCGGTGTTTCGACGTTCAAGTTCGTTCGTTTGACTCATAGTGAGTGGATGTTACCACGGACGGTGACTCGGGAAAGGACCTCTTTTTCGGGGGAAGTGCTCGGTCATAGAGGGGGTTCTGCGCCGTGCCCCCTACGCATTTATGGGAGCAGCTCTTCCATAATAGCGTTCGGGTGCAAATCCTTCTTTACTCCTAAAGTATGAGGGGTCTATCTTCTTTGCTATGGAACGACTTCTCCGACAATTAGCTCTCCCAATTCGTTATATCCTTGTCGGCGCAGCTGTATGTAGCGCTGGCTGTTCCGCGATGGCCCCGAAGCCACTTCGCACACCGGAGCCGGCTGAAAAGGTGGTCTTCGATGCGATCTCCTCTTTTTACTGCACCGAGAAGCGGTGGCCCAAGACGTGGGAGGAATTGATCCAGTTTGAGGGGCTCTCCACGGAGGCTCATCACGCGGTGGGTGAGATGCTCACCCCGGACCTCTCATCTCCCCGTGCGATACTACTCGTTGTTCGGTACAAGAATGCGCAGGGTATCGATAGGAGAGTGGTCTATATCGCCCCTCCCGAGTGCGATAATCGAAAGGACGCTCAGAGGATATCGATGGCTGGTGGGCGGGTAAGTTTCGACCGGCTTCAGGGCTTTGAACAGTTAGACGGCGCAGCGGTTAAGGCTAAATGGAAGGAGGGCCCGTATCCAGACGTTGCTTGGCAGGATGCGGCTCGACGGATATTTGTGACCGTTCGTTTTGGGGAGGTGTCGATAGCACCAGTGGACCTTCCTATCCTCAAAGAGGAGCTGGAAGCAGCCTATGAACAATCGGTGCAGAATCTCACGTGGGTTGAGCGAAGTGTTGCTGCTGATGAGGAGCCTCCCAAACTAATACACATCCTCTCAAACGATGCCCCCACGGGTTCATCTCTCTCTTACTCGATGTCTATGTCATTTGACGAGCGATTGCTCACGATCTCGGTGTCCGGTCCGGTCGAGCAAGAGAAAGCCATAGAAGGGGTGGCTGGTTCGCTCCGTCGCTCGCTGAGGTTCCGATAGTCTATGGCAGGGGAACGAAGCTACAAGACCTCCTCCGGTATGACGATCAAAGAGGTCTACGGACCCTCCGATGTTCGAGCTAATGGCTCTGAGCAACCAGGAGCATATCCGTATACGCGGGGTATTCACCGCAGCATGTATCGAGGCAAGCTGTGGACTATGCGTCAGTACGCCGGCTTCGGCTCTGCGGCCGAGACAAACGCGCGCTACCATTTCTTACTTCAACAGGGGATCACGGGCTTGAGCGTTGCGTTTGACCTGCCGACCCAGATGGGACGAGATCCGGACCATCACCTCGCTCGTGGAGAGGTCGGTCGGGTGGGAGTTTCCATATCGACGCTTGACGACATGGATCGTCTCTTCCAAGGGATAGATCTCCAAGATGTGTCGATATCGATGACGATTAATGCAACAGCGTCAACGTTGCTCGCCTTCCTTGTAGTCTTAGCGGAGCGTCGAGGCGTTCCACTTTCAAGCCTGCGTGGAACCACGCAGAACGACATTCTTAAAGAGTATATCGCTCGAGGGACCTACATCTATCCCCCGCGTCACGGTATGCGACTGGTAACCGATATTTTTTCGTACGGGGCACAGTATGTGCCGAATTGGAACACGATAAGTGTATCCGGCTACCACATACGCGAGGCGGGTAGCACCGCCGTGGAGGAGGTCGCGTTTACCCTTGCTGACGGTATTGCGTATATCGAGTCTGCCTTGCGTCGAGGGCTCAAAGTAGACGACTTCGCCCCGCGTGTGGCGTTCTTTTTTAACTGCCACAATAACTTCCTTGAGGAGGTTGCAAAGTTTCGCGCCGCTCGTCGAATGTGGGCCCGGATCATGAAGGAGCGATTTAAAGCAAAGGATTCTCGCTCCATGATGCTACGGTTTCACACCCAGACCGCTGGAAGCACTCTGGCGGCGCAACAACCACACAACAACGTGGTGCGAACAACTTTGCAGGCCCTTGCGGCGGTGTTGGGTGGAACGCAGTCGTTGCATACGAATGGGTTCGATGAAGCGCTAGGTTTGCCCACTGAGAACAGCGCCCAGCTCGCACTTCGGACGCAGCAGATTATCGCAGAGGAGTCGGGTGTCGTCGCGTCTGCGGATCCACTAGGTGGAAGCTATATGGTGGAAGCGTTGACCGACTGGATAGAGCTTGAGGCGCAAAAGCGTCTCGATAAGATAGACGCGATGGGTGGAATGCTCTCTGCGATTGAGCAGCGATATCCGCAGGGGGAGATAGAATCATCGGCGTACGAGGCTCAGCGGTCTGTAGAGCAGGGGACCTCGACCGTTGTGGGGGTAAACCGGTATTGTGAGTCCGTTGAGGGGGATCCTCCCCCGGTGCTGCGTATCGATCCTAAGGGGGAGGCTGAGCAAGTAGCCAAGCTCGCGGCGTACAAGTCGAAACGTGATGGTGCGCAAGTGGCAGCGGCTCTTAGCAACCTTGAGGCCCAGGCGCGTACCGATGCTGAGCTTATGTCCCCAATAGTTGAGTGTGTTCGATCGTCCTGCACGTTGGGAGAGATCTCGGATACTCTGCGCCAGGTATTCGGAGAGCATAAGGAGAGCTAGCCTAAAGTTCCGTGCCTCTCATAGAGGGTCTTCTTAGTCCGATTCCAGGGCTTGCACTACGCATGCGCAAAACCAGGGCTTGCAGGCGCGAGCAGGGTACACAAGGTTCCTACTCAAACCGGAATCTCTTGATCCTACTAGTTTTTTTCTGACTGCAGAGTGTGGGGTATACGCCGCGGCAACGTATTTATCTTGACTTCATATCGTTATATTCCGATATTTGAATATATAAACATAGGAATCTGGCGGTAAAAGTCGTTCAGGTGTCTGGTTAAGGAGAAAATATGCCCCAGCAACAGCTCGTGGCCCAGCAACTCGCCGACATTTTGGCAGTTATCGCGCATCCACATCGAATTCGAATAATTGAGGAGCTCGGTCGTCGAGAGCTGGACGTTCATACGCTCGCGGAGAAATTGAATCTTCGCCAGTCGACGCTCTCGCAGCATTTGGCACAGCTTCGGGCGAAGGGAATCGCCGTTGCGGAACGTGACGGACGGAGTGTGAAATATCACCTCTCCAGCCCGTGGCTAGCGGGATGGTTGGTGGATGGCTTTCAGTTGCTTGATATGCAGAATCACAACACAAGTAAGATTATGGAAGCCGCTAAGGTCGTAAAAAAGATGTGGCGGCTGAAAAATCGGTAGACAGAGCGGGTGAGAGAGATGGGCAGTTCGACGAACACTAAACGAAGCGAATTTCAGATAGCTATGCGAGTGCTTCGCATGTTGCATGGCGAATCCCACGATATCGCAGTGGTATTTCTCTATGCCCTTGCGGTGGGCTTGTGTTCCCTTGCGATACCGGTGGGCGTGCAGTCGGTGGTGAACTCGGTTGCATTTGGTGTTGTTTTACAACCTCTTGTAGTTGTCACGTGTCTCGTGGGAGGGGTGTTACTCTTTTCAGGAGTCCTCCGCATTCTGCAGTTGGTAGTTGTGGAAATTTTGCAACGACGGCTTATCGTTCGTATATCCCTGGCGTTAGCAGAACGTATCCCTCATGTTGAGTTTGAGCAGTTCAGGAGCAAGTACGGGCCGGAGTACGTTCTTCGATTCCTCGAAAGCTTCTCCGCCCAGAAAAATGTATCAGCGCTCCTCTTAGATGGTATCGCGCTTTTCTTCCAGGTGTTCGTTGGGCTGATTCTGGTGTCGTTCTATCACCCGTTTTTTCTTGTGTTCTCTATTCTGCTGACCTTTTTTCTTGTCTTGCTTGTTACTCCCCTTGGTATGGGTGCGGTAAGGAGCTCAATCAAGGCCTCCGACGCTAAGTACGAGGTTGCTACCTGGCTGCAGGATCTCGCCCGAGTTCCGATACTCTTTAAGTCGAATCGAGGGGATGCTTTCGCGATTGAGAGAGCGGATCAATTGGTAGGTTCATACCTGTCGTGGAGAGCGATGCACTTCCGGATCCTGTTACGGCAGATCGTGGGATCGGTGACGATTCAGGTGATTGGCAGCACCCTGCTTCTCGGTCTCGGAGGGTGGCTGGTAATTCGACAACAGCTCACCCTTGGTCAGCTCGTTGCAGCGGAGCTTATTATCGGGGTTATCCTGAGCGGTGTGGCCAAGCTGGGTCGGTATCTCGAAAAAGTGTACGAATTGTGCGCGTCCGTCGCGAAACTCGATGCGCTCTTTGATGTGCCCTATGAAAAGGAGTCGGGCTCCTTCTTCTCTCCGGGTGGCGAGCCTGCCAGCCTTGACATATCCAATCTTGTTGTTCGCAACGAGAGCTACCTTCAGCCCTTGTTGAACGGGCTCTCGCTCACGATAGCGCCGGGTGAAAAGGTTGCGATATGCGGACTGAACGGCTCGGGCAAAAGCACCCTGGCGGATTGCATCTACCGAATAACCAACCCCAAGTCTGGTCGAATCGAGATCGATGGGCACGATGTTCGAGAGGTTCACCCGCTTGAGCTGAGAAGCGAGATAGCATTGGTCAGAGGGCTTGATCTCTTTCACGGTACGATTGAGGAGAATCTTACCCTCGTCAAGGAGGGGGTATCCTCGAACCGAGTGCGAGAGGCTCTCGGTATGGTGGGGGTTCTCGAGGATATCTATGGGCTTCCTGAGGGAATTCAGACCGTATTGCAAGGACAGCCTGAGCCGCTTTCTCGGGGACAAGCGGCGCGTCTTGTGATTGCGCGGGCTATCCTTATGGATCCGCGGCTCATCATCATCGATGGAATGCTTGATGGTATCGACGAGAGTACGGTCGCAGGACTGCTCAAAGAGCTCACAGGACCGCGGGCTCGTTGGTCTCTTTTGGTGCTGACTCATGAGAAGACGGTAGCGCAACACTTCACGAAGGCTTACGAGCTTCATGAGGGACGTTTGGTGGCGCTAGCCGATTAGGGAGAACGACGTATGGTGTTCGATGACGGTCGAGTAGGCGATTTTATTGATGGTGCTGACTATCTGACCCTAGAGGAGGTTGTTGCCGGAGCTCGCGTTCCGTTGGAATCGCCGAAATTGGTGAGATCGCACGGTAGCTTGCGATTCGGAGCCGCGCTTGTGCTCTTCATGATCGTGCTGTCGGTGTTGGCGATGCTCTTTGCTCCCTGGACACAAAATGTGCGGGGAGTGGGAAAGGTGTCGGCGTATTCGCCGGACGAGCGACAACAGAGCTTGACATCCCCGGTCGACGGAATCATCCGGCAGTGGTTCGTGCTTGAGGGCACTCGAGTTACCAAGGGACAAAACATAGTCGATGTGGCGGATATCGATCCTGATATCATCTCTCGGCTCGAACGAGAGCGTGCCGCTCAACAGGTCAAACTCGATGCGGCTCAAAATGCAGTAGATACCTCCCGCAAGAATCTCGAGCGACAAAAGATGCTCGTGACATCGGGTCTGAGCTCTCAGAGAGCCGCCGAATTAGCTGAGCTCGAGTACGCGAAGTATCTCTCGGAGGTTTCCTCAGCGTCGGCCGAATTAGCTCGGATTGAGACGAGACTTGCGCGACAAGCATCGCAATCTGTGACAGCGCCTCGAGATGGCATCGTGCACCGAATTTTGGCTCCCCAGGGGGGAGTTATGGTGAAGGCCGGTCAGGTGTTGGCAGTTATCGTTCCAGAGACTGCCAGTAGGGCAGTCGAGCTTACGGTCAGTGGTAACGACGCTCCGCTGCTCTCGGTAGGCAGGCGTGTTCGGTTGCAGTTCGAGGGATGGCCGGCCGTCCAATTTGCTGGGTGGCCGTCCGTGGCCGTCGGAACGTTTGGCGGAGTAATCGGTGTTATTGATCCGGGTGCCGCGGAGGATGGGACGGTGCGCTTGATCGTTTTCCCTGATCAGGGAGAGGAGTGGCCGGATGCCAACTACCTGAGACAGGGGGTACGTGTTATAGGGTGGGTGTTGCTCGATACGGTGACATTAGGTTGGGAGCTGTGGCGACAGTTCAACGGCTTCCCCCCAACTATTAGAAACATGAACACCACAGTGGGCGAAAGCTCGCCGAAGCCAAAAGATGGAGCGTAACCGATGCTCAGTTGGGATAGATCGTTCATCCACCTGCTTGTGGTTAGCCTCATTGCTACGGTGGCAATAAGTTCGAAGGTGCATGGTCAGGAGGCTGCCGCACCATCAGCCCGCAACGGCACCAAAAAGAGCGCTCCAGCGCCGGTGCTCCAGCTTGATGAGGTAATCGCTGCGACCCTCGAGCGACATCCTGCACTCAAAGCCGAGAAACAAGAGCGGGTTGCTGCTGATGCGGATGTGCTGTCAGCCGAGGGAGCTTTCGATCCGAGTCTTAAGGGAGAGGGATTGTCGTATGTGACCGGAGGGTACTCTGGGAATTATGGGTCCGCCTACGTCGAGCAGCCCCTCAAATTTTACGGAAGCAAGGTCATGGGTGGATACCGTATCGGAGACGGCACATTTCCGACCTACGACAACTGGTACGAGACTAACTCGGATGGTGAGTTGGGGGTTGGTCTTGAGGTTCCTCTTCTGCGTGACGGTCCGATAGACCGTCGGAGAGCCAATATCGGTAAGGCTGAATCGAGTCAGCAAATAGCCGACTCTCTGATCGAGCAGCGAAAGATCGAGTTGGCTCGAGCGGCGGCACTCACTTATTGGGATTGGACCGCAGCACGAAATAAGGTCCGGGTGTATCGCCGGTTGCTTAAGGTTGCGGACGAGCGAGACCGACAGATATCTGAGCGTGTGAGTCGCGGAGATCTTCCGGATTTTGATCGAGTAGATAACCAACGAGCCGTTTTGCAGCGACGGGCGCAGCTGCTTTCTGCAGAGCGGAGCGTTAAGAGTTCAGAGTTCGCACTCTCTTTGTTCTACCGTGATCAGGCAGCGCAACCACAAAGCGTGGAGCGTTTCGAATCATTGGATAGTATTCCGCTTCCCTTGTTTGTGCCGGTGCACGCGCATGAAGATCCCGTTGTGGAGGCTGCGCAGGCGCGCCCAGAATTTAAAAACATCAAGGCGCAGAGTGAACAAAACAAGATTGAGCTGGAATTGGCCCGAAATCAGGTGTTGCCGAGGTTGGACTTAAGAGTTTTTTCCTACAACGATTATGGTACCGGCGATCCTCAACGAGAGGATCCGGAGGTTAAGGCGGGTCTGCGTATTGAGATACCACTTGCCACACGTACCCAGAAGGGGCGCATCGATTACTACGAGTCTCGACAGAGAAAGCTTGAGTTCACGGAGACCTTCCTTCGTGAGCGAATTCGTGCAGATGTCCAGGATGCACTCAACGCCCTGGAGATCGCCAAAAATCGGGTTCATGTAACCTCCGCTGAGGTGAAGGCGTCCGAGGAGCTGGCGCGTGGTGAACAGAAGCGTTTTGAGCTCGGAGACAGCAATTTAATCTTCGTGAATCTGCGCGAGCAAAACGCTGCTGATGCCGAGGTTCGAGAGATTGAGGCGCTTCAAGATTACCAGAAAGCGTTCGTAGCGTTCGAAGCCCTTTTGGCTCGAATCCAGCAGCCGCATCGCACTCAAAGTTCCAAGTAGCGCATCGCCCTCGGAGGCTCTACGAGGCTCCGCCAAAATCCACGAACGGATAGGTGCAGTACTTCAACAGGCGCGTATAAGCGCTTATGTTGATGGAGTCTATCTTATGACCGTATCGTTCCCAGAGCTCGCTGGTGAATCGTTGAATCTCCGAGGGATGACTTGAAAGAACGCTGAATTGGAAATCGAGACTTCCGACGCCCCCTACCACAAAATGACAGCTTCGGTCTTGGCGACCGAAGGACACCAGCTCCTCCAGTAAACGCGGAGATACCTCTTTAAGTACAAGGGACACCTCCGAGTGCCCGATGCCTAACTGGTTCCAGTTGGGACCGTACCAGCTTCCCAATATGACGCCCTTCGAGATGAGCTGCTCGATTCGATAGGTAATCGTCGATTGAGCTGCTCCCGCGCGTCGAGCGAGCTCCGAGTGGGAGATAGTTGGGTCGCCTCCCTTAGCTTGCAGTATAATGTGATCCAGCTGATCGATCTCGGTTCGGATCGGCGTTAGGGGGTACGTGACTGTGAAGCTTGGTCCAGTACCCTCGCTGAATAATTTGAGGGGCCAGAAGATTAGGTGTGTTCGGTGTGTGAAGCTCTTGGCCTGCCACGGTATCGACATCTTCTCTGTTATCGCATCTATCAATCGCATGGCATGGTAGGTGTCTCTCGCACACACCGTGAATCCGTACTGAAAGGGCCCTGATAACTCGCCCACCCATGAGACATTTTGGTGAGAGATGAGGACATTCAGAGCCTTTTGAATCTTAGCCGCTGGTGCTGGATGAAGGGAGAAGTAGACCATGAACGAGGTAAATCCGATGGCCGCTGGATCGATCGAGCAGAAGGGGCCTATTAATCCGCGTTCAAGGATGTTTTGTAGGCCGTACCGCACGGTGTAGGCTTTGAGGCTCGCCGCGTCGGCCAAGGTAGCGATCGACGCAATTCCTACGGAGTCCAACCCCGCAAGGATCGCCCGTTCCTGATCGGTTAAAACTTTTAGTGGTACCATCTCACTCATGATAGTCCCGTCATTCGGAGTAATCTATGGCCATGTGGTGTCAAGACTACCGCTGAATATAGGAAGGGGGCGATGAACCACATCCGTACTCAAGGACCGTTGGTCCCCTCCGAAACTCTCGTATCGGTGCTTCGTTTTGATATCGCTTCTCAGTGGCTGCGCTCCCGCATGCGGAAACTCGATTTTTAGGGCTAGGAAGCTGCATTCAGGATTAAAAATGGGACGCGGGCTAGCCACCGAGAGCGGTTTGTGGGGGAGCAAGCTGAGAAAAAACGGTCCGTACCTCATTTTTACTTGTACCGGGTGTTTAGGTCGTCTATCCTTCAGGGTTACAAAAAATGTAACCCTCATACCCGGTTAGGGGTGGAGTGGTAATGGAGTGACTGAGAGGGCCCCCCTCGTTCCGTGCGCGCTGGTGTCAGTCGCCTGTTTGTATCGCTGTAAGTCGTGCGTAGAAGGTGATGGTATGAAAAAGAAAGATCTCGATACCTTGAAAAAGATCCTTGAAGAGGAGAAGAAACGCATCTCCCACCACCTTCAGGAGATTAGTGAAACGTCCGTTGCAGATTTGGAGACCCCTTCAGGGGACTCAGTGGATCTGGCCTCCCTTGAGATAAACCAAAACTCCCTCGCCAAGATCGGAAAGCGTGAGCAGAACCACCTGAAGAAGATCGAGGCGGCTCTTCAAAAGATGGAGGATGGCACCTTCGGTGAGTGTGAGAGCTGCGGAGAACAGATCGCTATCGCTCGCTTAATGGCTCGTCCGGTCGCGCAGCTCTGTATCGACTGCAAGACCGAGCAGGAAAATGAAGAGCGGAAATACTCTGACCGAGCCGGTGATTCTGAGAACGATGGATTCCCGGAAGAGGGAGAGGAGTTGTAATAATTCCGACGAAGGGCGCCTCTGGCGCCCTTTTTATTGGTGCGGCGTTTTTTGGGCTCAATGCGCGATGTTGCCCTCTCAAGGTTTCATTCCGCAGCTAAACCTTCGCCAACTCCCTCATGATCTCCTCAAATACCCGTGGCGCAGCGACCACGATATTGTCCATGAAAAGGTCCTGTTTGTAGTTTGCGGTCCTCTTCTGAGACTCGTGATCGTACGGATAGTGTCCTATCTTTGCGCCTGCTTCGCGCGCGATAAGACAGGCGGCGGCTCCATCCCATGGAGAGAGTGTTTCCTCGTAAAAGGCGTCGAGTCGACCGCATGCCACCCACGAGATATCCACTGATGCAGCTCCGAGCCTGCGGATATCCCGACAGGTGCGGAGTAGGTGGAGCAGTCGCGCGCAGATACGGTCGATGTTAACGCGGTCATAGGGAAACCCGGTTGCGATCAGCGCATCAGAGAGCGTGTGCGTTTCGGTCGTGCGAATCGGTTCGTTGTTGCAAAAGGCGCCACCCCCTTTCGTAGCGGTGAAGAGCTCCCCCTGAAAGGGGGTCAGGACCGCTCCCGCTTGCGCGACACCGTCCACCACATAGGCCACCGAAACGCCCACCTGCTTGTGGCCGTGCGCGTAGTTCGTTGTCCCGTCGATAGGATCGATCACCCACGTAGGTCCGGAGTTAAAGGAGGCGGCGAGGGCTGGATCCGAGGACTCCTCAGCAAGGATCGCATGAGTGGGGAAGTGAGAAAGGATCGTTTCAATAATCGCTTTTTCTGAGGCGAGGTCTGCGGTTGTCACCAGATTGCGGGCTGCTTTGAGGGAGACATCGACCGATTGAGAGGCTCGTTGGTCTCGAGCTATGGCGCCGCCACGGTGAGCCGCTTCAATAGCTATCGCAAGGGCGTCGGAGGGCGAGGGGAGGTGTGGTGAGGTCATATGGGGTCCCGATAGGTCGTTTCAAGGTTGTCGCACTCTATAGTAAGGTCAAATACTATGTCAGGTAGCTCTTCAATCAGCAAATCGTTACCGGTTGTGGTGTCTCGTGTCGCCGAAGCATGGGTCGGGCGTGAATTGACCGTGAACGCTCCCTCTAAGTTGAATCTTCGATTAAAGGTCGAGGGGCGACGGGCTGATGGGTATCATCTCTTAAGCATGATTAATTGCTCGACCTCTCGGCAGGATACCCTGCGTCTGTGCTTCACCTCCGACGAACAGTGTAGTGTTACGACAAAACCGGAGGGGATTATCCCGCTTGGGGAGAAAGAGAATCTTGTTACGTTGGCCTTTCGGGCTTTTTGGCGTGAATTCGGCTTTCACACGGCGCCCATTGGTTTTCGGTGTCAGATTAAGAAAAACATCCCTATCGGTGGTGGGCTTGGTGGAGGGAGCGCCGACGCTGCCGCCATGCTACGCCACCTTGAGTCCGTTTTTGGGGCCGCTTTGGGAGAGGGCTATGGAATGGCAGCTGGCGAGGTTCGGGCACGAGTCATGCGTGCCGCGCTCTCGTGCGGGGCTGATGTTCCCTATGCGGTCGAGGGGGGATTGTGTTGGGTTGGAGGAATCGGAGAGGAGGTTGTGCCACTTCGCTCTCGAGTCGTCTCTCCCTCGAAGGCGCTCATTATGATACCCCCCAAGCCGGTTCCAACGGTTGCTTTTTACGATAGATTTCGGAGTGAGCGACCGGACCTCGTTCCCTCGGCCGATCTGCTCGGTCGTGATTTTGTGGTCAGCGGAACGGGAGATCTGACCGGACTTGTGGAGAATGACTTCGAGTCGACTGCGTGCGCCATGGTTCCCGAGATAGCCGATGGGCTCAAGGTGGCCCGGGGGGTCTTTCCTCGGGGAACGGCGCTCACGGGGTCGGGTTCGGTCTTCTTTAGCCTCGTGCCGGAGGGCGAGGAGCCACGGGCCTATGAGTTATCGGCTCGATTGCAGGAGCAGGGAATCGAAAGTTACCTATGCTTCCTCATTTTCTCGTAAGATACCACGCATATAGTGTTATCCCGCACTTGCCAAAGTGCGTTACTTGTTTTACTCAACAGGGGCGCATGTGAGGGTTGTTTCATCCTCATACTGCCCGGTAGCCAAGTGGTAAGGCAGTGGATTTTGATTCCACCATACGCAGGTTCGACCCCTGCCCGGGCAACTTTACCTCTCGAAGTTGGCGTTAAGAGAGGTGTTGTTCTCGATACGGCCTGTGCACCCTACACAACGTGTTGAGTAAGCAGTTCAAAAAGGGGCCATTACTCACTTCCAAGGAGCTTCTGTGTCTGGTCCACTCCTCGTTTTCAGCGGCCGTTCCAATCCACTCTTCTCCCAAGCTGTTTGTAAGGCTCTCGACATAGAGCCGGGTCGTATTGAGACGGTGCAATTCGCAGACGGAGAGCTCTCTGTAGAGATCGGCGACAACGTACGGGGCGGCGACGTGTTCGTATTACAGAGCACCTGCAAGCCGGGCAACGATCACCTGATGGAGCTCCTCATCATCATCGATGCGCTGAAGCGTTCGAGCGCTGGTCGCATTACGGCCGCGATTCCGTACTACGGATACTCTCGACAAGATCGAAAGGTAAAGCCTCGAGTTCCAATTACCGCGAAGTTGATCGCTGACATGCTCACCGCTGCAGGTGCCGATCGCGTTCTCACGATGGATCTCCACGCCGGTCAGTTGATGGGTTTCTTTGACATTCCGGTGGACAATCTCTACGCGCTGCCAACGATGATCCCGTACCTGAAGCAAAAATTCGGGGTAGAGGATGTTACCATAGTATCGCCAGACGTCGGGGGGCTTGAGCGCGCAAGGTTTGTAGCTACTCGCATGGATAACTGTCCCTTTGCTGTTATCGACAAACGTCGATCCGGGCCGAATCGGGTCGATTCGATGACGGTGGTCGGAGATGTTCAGGGACAGACCTGTATCATCGTCGATGATATCGCCGATACCGGTGGAACCCTTGTGAAAGCCGCGGAGACCTTGATTAAGGCTGGTGCTACCCGAGTGGTGGCGGTGTGCGTGCACGCCGTTCTCTCGGGCGAGTCCCGTGTAAAGCTCCGCGCGAGTCCTATCGAGGAGCTTGTCGTGACCGATACGATTCCACACGGAGAGCTCGACTCCACTGATCGGATCTCGGTTATCTCAGTCGCTCCCGTATTTGCTGAGGCGATTCGACGTATTCACTCCGATGACTCGGTGAGTAGCCTCTTTAAGTAAGCGATGCTTGCGGAGAGAGGAAAAGGTGCCGATATATTATAGTCCCTATCGGCTGGGGAAGGTTGTGGCTAAACCTTAACTAAATCCTCAAGGTTGCCAGTAAAGCGACCACTCTCCTCGAAAGGGTTCAGTCTAAAGAACATCTGGATGTTCCCGGACCTTTTCCTCGCGAAATAGTTGCCGCTGTCGACGGGCATATAGACGTCCTCCGAGAGATGCACGCCGAGGCGTTGGCTGACGACAGCGCTCTCTGGTTGGTCGTAGAAAGGCCCATTCAGGATTGAGAGTCCATCCCACAACATTATTGGGGTTCTTCCGAACACCCGTTTAGTTGCATCGGGATCACTCTTTAAGCCAACGATAGCGAAGCCGAGCGCTGACCGCTCGTTAACTACCGCAATCGTTAGGGCCTCCTCGGTCGGCGTTGGAATCTCGGACCCGGTCTCCATAATGAAGGCCTGGGCACAGTCAACTCGGACGATGACGCCATCCCGTTTCACCGGTAGCCACAGGGGCGAACCGATCGCGATGGCGGTATCCGGGAACGCTCGCACACCGATCTCTTCGAACGCTTCGCGAGCAGCGGTAACGGCGAGAGATTCATCCTCCTCACTCTTGCCACCTCCGGGGAGGTCAAAGAGGTACGGAGATGAGCCCAGTCCGTTGCGCTGTTTTATGATAACCCCGATTCCCAATCCGAACCGTTGAGGGACGATAGCGAATCCCCCATACGTTCGTGGGATTCCGTCGTACTCATCCTTGTAGCCGTACTGTTCGTACCGCATAACCGCTCCTTAAGGCCTGTCGGCCCGTTGAAGGAAAGAAAAACCTAAACAGAGACCGGAAGTATCGAAAAAATCGACCTCTTAAGCAAAAACGGTGGGTGTTTTTCGGGCACCTAAGGGCTTTTTTGCTGTGCCTCTGGTTCATAAGCGTGAGGGGCGTGGGGAGAAAAGTCAGATAGTTCAATAATTACAGTGCGTTGATGATGGTCGAGGGGGTAGGGGCACCTTCCTAGGTGTCGAACGGAACGCCAGGTGCCGCCACTTTACCCGAGGATGTGCTTCTGCTACCTTCCTTCGGTGCTTTTGTAAGCTCATTGCTTTTGCAAGCCAGGATTTGTAAAGAGAAAGCTCTCTATTCGAGAGATGTTTTTGAGGAAGTAACGTCGTGGAAAATTTCACAATCGAAGTATCAGAGCGTCCAAGCATCGGAAAGTCATCTGCAAACCGTTGCCGCAGAGAGGGATTCATCCCAGCCGTGGCATACCACAAGGCCGAGACGCCTCTTGCTGTCCAAGTCCCTCTTAAGGAGTTCACCGCGCTTGCTTCAAAGGCTCGCCGCTCGCAAGTGTTCACATTCAAGAGCTCGGTTGCATCCTTGAACGGGAAGGCAGCGATCGTTAAGGAAGTTCAGCAGGACTACCTCAAGGGGCGTGTTATTCACGTGGATTTCCAAACCCTCAAGGATGATGAGGAGATCACGGTTGAAGTACCAGTGAAGCTCGTAGGTGATTCGCCTGGCGTTAAGAACCAAGGTGGAATCCTTGCGGTTGTTACGCACGAAGTTTCCGTGACCTGTTTGCCAAAGTACATTCCGTCCGCTGTTGCAGTCGATATCTCTTCGCTTGCACTCGGCCAGTCGATTCACGCTGAACAGCTTGTCCTTGGCGAGGGAGTTACCCTTGCTGATGATCCTACTGAGACGATTGTGAGCGTTGTTGCTTCACGTGCTGAGGAGGAGGCTAAGCCAGCTGCCGCTGCTGCTGAGGCCGCTCCTGCCGCTGCTGCTCCTGCCGCAGCCGCTGCAAAAGCTCCAGCTAAGTAATCGCTAAGTTTCCATTGTGAGCGCCGGATTTCAAACCATTGTAGGTCTTGGTAATCCGGGCGCTCGCTACGATTCCACTCGACACAATATCGGTTTCGCCGTTGTAGATGCGCTTCGTGCCACCTCGCTCGCCGGAGACGGCAGTGGTGTAGAAGCTGACTGCCGTGCCAACGCTCGTGCTGCGCTCGCGGGTAATCTCGCTTCTTCGGGATGGCTTGAGCGAAATGGGTACAGCGAGGGGGCTCTTCGAGTGGGGGATTGGACAGGGAGTCTTATTAAGCCTCAGACCTTCATGAATCGAAGCGGCGATCCGCTTCAAACTTTCCTCTCATTCCGAAAGATTCCGCTCTCCGATGTTATCGTTATTCACGATGAGATCGACCTACCTTTCGGGGTGGTCCGGGTAAAGCTCGATGGAGGAGAGGGGGGTCATAACGGCCTACGATCCATATCGGAGCGGTGTGGTGGAAGGGGGTACGCCCGGGTACGGGTTGGGGTCGGAAAGCCCCCTCCTGGTTCCCCGCTCGCCACGGCTCCCGATGGGGTCGCGACCTGGGTTTTGGGGCGATTCTCCCAGGAAGAACAGCCTTTTGCCGAGGAATTGGTTGGAAAGGCTTGCGGGGCGGTGGTCACACTGCTCCTGCACGGCTTAAAAAAAGCCCAGAATAAATACAACAGCTAGCCTTTTAAGGGGGCTGGGTCAGTTGTGTTTTGCCCACGATCTGATACACTTCGGCGGCTTTTAGGGTATTGGTCGATCCCGTATTGCGACACTCGTCGCGGATGCTATGGGGCCCAAAACATGACCGTTTGGCATCGTAGCGGTGCGATCGCGGTCAAAAAAAAGCGTTATCGAGTAAGATTTAGTTATTCAAGTAAAGGTGTTCAATGGAAGCACGCCGGTATGAGTCAGTAGTGGTCTTTAACCCTCGTTTAAGTGACTCACAGATCAAAGAAGAGGTTAAGAAAGTTGAGACGTTGCTCGCGGCTCGAAACGCAAAGATCTCGTCGGTAGATACATGGGGCAAGAAGGAGGCGGCGTTCTCCTTCAACAAGCAGAAGTTCGGTTACTACGTCGTGTTCAACTACGAGACAGAGAACCACCAGGCTGCAAACGAGCTCCAAGCTGTTCTCCGAATCAACGAGTCAGTGCAGAAGTTCCAAACCCACGTCATCAACACGAAGGTTCGCAAGTTCAAGGGGAATCCTAAGCGTCTCCAAAATCCTCGCACCGAGGGTGACGATTTCGACTTCGGCGTAGATTCGTACGAGTAGTCCTAACGATTTGTAGTTTGCTGGATAAATTCAGAGGAACCAGACCATGGAAGTTATTTTGCGAGAAGATTTTCTCCCCCTCGGATATGTAGGTGATACGGTAAAAGTAAAGCGTGGCTTTGCTCGAAATTTCCTCATCCCTCGAGGTGTTGCTATCGAGGCATCCTCTCAAAACGAGAGAGCTCTCAAGCATAAGCTCAGCGCGATCGTCGCGAAGCGAGTCAAGAAGAAGGCGGAAGCTGAGGCGTTCGGAAATACACTCTCTCAGATCATCGTTGAGTTCACGCTCAAGATCGGCGCTGGAGGCAAGAGCTTCGGTGCTATTACTGCCCGTGATGTAGAGTCCGCTCTTAAAAATCTTGGGTACGCCGTTGACCGCCGTCAGATCCGCCTCCTTGAGGTAATCAAGACCCCGGGTCAGCACAAGGCTGAGGTCAAGCTTCACTCAGAGGTGACCGTTCCCCTTCAGATTAAGGTACTTGCTGCTCAGATCGTCGCTCCTCCAGCTGAGGGTGCTACGAAGGGTAAGGGTAAGAAGGGCGCGAAGAAGCGGTCTGATGAGGGTACTGAGGAGGGCGTAGAGGCCGCTCCTGAGTCCGCAGATGAAGCAACTGAGGCCGCAGAGTAGTCCTGGGCCAGTCGGCCGAGAATCTCGCGTGCGAAGCGCCGCTCTTCTGAACAGGGAGAGCGGCGCTTTCCGTTTGATAGGAACTATCTTGTTCTGTTCTCGGTGGTCGTAGGAAGCTTGTAGCTCGTGACGAGCCCGATCGAGAATCGAAGGGAGAGGTATTTGGTATCAAGTGACGACTCCATGAACAGGTCATCCGTCCCTCGGACTCTCTATCTTATAGGAGCGTTTTGCGGAGCGTTCGTGGTCGCATGGCTCGCTGTTGTTGCGGTCTCATTCTCGTTCAGGTCGGGTAAGGTTTCGTCGATGGCTAAGCAGCAACGGGCCGAGGGGCCGTTTGCTGATGCTGTAGCCGTTACTCGAAGCGGCACTGTCCTAACGGTTGCACACCACCCACTCCTGAATCCGACAGACTCCGATTTCTTGTTGTTCGTGTGGTTTAAGTTGAAGTCTTCCCCCGATGTGGAAGAGCGGTCAGCTTTTCTTGGAAAGTATGATCCTCGTGAGGGGAATCCAGAGGGGTACGCCTTGGCCCTTGTCGGAGGTGCCGATGGGATACGTCCGCACGTGTACTGGCAAAATAGTGCCGGGAAAGGTCGTTGGTTCGCCTTCGCCTCCACTACTATCGAGCCGGGGCGATGGTACGTCATGGGTGTGACCTTCCGGGCTCAGCGGTATCTCGGCGTTCATATCGCTCCGTATGGACCTGAGGCTAACGCTGAAGTGCTTGGAGGATACGACCTGGATGGAACGATAGTTCCCGCCAGTAACGCCAATCTCTCCATCGGAGCATTTAAGAAAAGCAAATTCCGGGGGCATGTTGGGCCGTTTGGGATCTTTCGAGATATCGATATCGCCAAAGATGCCACCCGTATCTTAAAGAGGATCGCACGTGATCCATCTTTTGAGGCCGAACCCGTTGAGGAATCTCAGATTGCGTTATGGGCCGACCCGGGTGTCGATAGGGGGCCCCTTCATCTGCCTATAACTGAGGATGGGGAGACCGATCGAGATTCGGAGAGTAAGGGTGAGCGTTCCTCAAGTGGCGCCTCTACGAGGAGGGAGCCTTAAACTCCATCGTTGCGTCTCTAGAGTGAGGAGCTCACGGCTTTGTGCATCATAATCTCCACCAGTGATTGAGGGGCACTTGAGCTAAAGTGACGGAGAGGGACAGAGTTTGTGCGCCCTCGCAGCGGTTAAGTCGACCTGGTATGGTTCGGGCATCGGGGATGAGCCTTCATGAAGCGAACGTTTGATAGAAACCAACAGGTGAGTGGAAAGGACGCCAAGAGGGTCCGTGACCACCGGTCCAAGCGTCGAAGGGTGTCCGAGGACTCGGCCGTCAAAAAACCAGCCGCTGACCACAAGGCTCCCCGATTTGAAGTTGAAGTGCTTGATGGACTAGCCGCAATTTGCCGTAAAGAGATCGCCGAACGCGTAGCGGGACACGGAGAGATCTTTCACTCTAAAAATCCCGCCGCAATCGCCTTCGAGTACACCGGGAGAAGGGGGGAGCTTCTCAAGCTGCGTACCGCTGTCGCTGTATTTGAGGTGCTCTATTTCAAGGTGCCTCATCCCCTATCGATCGTGCAGGGGGCTCATGTTGACCGTCTTATAGCCGCCATCGTCGCTATCCGGTCTGCTGGACGATTTTCCTCCTTTCGAATCGGTGCTGCAGGGAGTGATTCAAAGGTTTTTCAGAAGATCAAAAGGACCATCGAGCTTGAAACCGGACTGGTGAACGACGAGGAGCAGGGGCAGATGTCTATCCGTTTTCGGCGCTCTCAGGTAAAGCCGTTCGGATGGGACGTTCTGATTCGGCTGACACCGCTTCCGCTCTCTGCCAGAGCGTGGCGGGTCGAGAATATGCCCGGTGCTTTAAACGCGACTATCGCGGCCGCCATGATTCGGGAGATGGATCCCAAGCCACACGATCGATTTCTCAATGTTATGTGCGGCTCGGGCACGTTACTGGCAGAGAGGGCTGCAATCTGTCCGGCAAAGGAGCTAATCGGTGTCGATACTTCGCGCCCCGCTCTTGAGAAGGCTAGAGCAAACCTCTCTCGTGTCAAAGTGCTCACGCTCGTTGAGCGCGACGCTCGGAGGCTCCCCCTGAGAGATGCCTCAGTGAATGCAGTGTGCGCAGATCTTCCGTGGGGACGTTTGATAGGCGAGAAGCAGGAGCTCGAGCGTTGTTACGTTGAGTCTTTGCGTGAGATGACACGTGTGTGTGAGTTCGGGGGCAGGCTCGCTGTCATCACTCAGGAGAGCTCGCTTTTTGATAAAGCGCTCGATGCATACCAAGCGTACTGGACGGTGATGCGAAGGTTCCGGGTAAAGCAGTCCGAATACAAACCCACGGTGTACCTTATGGAGAGAGGTCGTAAGCCTTTCGTCGCCGAGTAATTCGCGCCCGTTTCTTCCCCGAAGTTCGCGCCCGTAGTCGCAACTTTCACTCATCTCCCCCGATAAGCTGAGACCCCTCACATGTGTCGCGCTCCCCTGGGGGAGTAGAACTGAGCAAATTTTGGCGGAGGTATATGTCTCTTCGGTCGCGGTTGTCGCGAACCCTTATTCGAATGAGGAGCGGACTTCCCGCTCTGGGGTTTACACTGGGACTGTGTTCGGGCCAGGTGATCGCGTGGTTTCTTAATCCCATGCTCATATCGCTTGTTGGTGTTGCTACAGGGCTAGGCGCGCTCGTGGCGAGAATGAGGGGAGGGGGAGCATTTCTAGGGCTCCTTGTGGGGATGGTTACCGCAGCTTGGGCAGGGGCGGTTCATCCGCCATCGTTGAGCGGAGCTGATGTGCAGATGCTGCTACGGGTCGAGGATACTCCCCGTCGACGTGTGCCGGGTGAGGTTGTGTTCTTGGGGCGCGAGATCCTTGGAGCAGAGCAGAGGCTCATCCGGTGTCGCGCGGTGGACCTCCCTTGGCGCTCCCTCTCCATGGTGGAGCAGGGCGATGTCGTGTGGGTGAGGGGGGCCGTGGTTCCGATCGTGCGGCCCTTTAATCCCTTCTCTTGGGAGGCGTGGTTGTGGCGAAGGGGGGTCTCGGGCGAATTGAAGGTTCTTTTCGGCTCAAAGGCCCTCGTGCGGACTCCCCCGTGGCTATCACGAGTCCGCGAGTGGATCATCCAATCGGTCACGAGCGCGAGCCGTGAGGGACGGGGAGGGTCGCTCCTTCTCTCGATGGCATTTGGAGTGAGGGACCTCCTGAGCGCCCCCGTTGAGAGCCTCTTTGCACGTTTCGGGCTGTCTCATCTCTTGGTGGTCTCGGGGTATCAAGTGAGTTTAGTGTTTGGTGTTGTTTTCTCCACCCTCGTTGGGGTCGGACGTTCGCTTCACCTATCACTTGGCATGCGTAACGGAGCGGTCGCCGTATCTCTACTCTGCGCAACGGTATATGTGCTTACTATCGGAACGGAGATGTCCTCTGTTAGGGCGCTCTTTGCTGCTGTGTGTGGATGTCTCTCGCTTGTAATGAACAGAAAACACGGGTTCGCGCAGCGGCTCGTGATGACGTTTTTATGTATGCACCTGGTATGGCCATGGGCGCTCTTTGAAGAGGGCGTGGTGCTCACCTTCGCTGCCCTTGCCGGCATCGGTATCGGTTCGGTCGTAGGAGCGGAGGGGCGTTTGCGCTCCCTCCTGTGGGTTACCGTGTGTGTGTGGGTGCTCACGAGCTTGGTAACTGTGATTTGGAACGGCACGGTATCCATGAGTGGATTGGTACTTAACCTGCTCTTGGCCGCGCCTTGGTCAGTGCTGAACTGCACCGTCGGGGTTGGAGGGCTGCTCCTCCTCGCGATGAACATGCCGGGGGCCGAGGTGTTGGTGCGATTCGTCGGATACGGCAATGAAGCGATAGTCTCTGCTCTGTTTTGGCTTCATGACATGGTAGGGCCACCACGTGAGTTAACGGGGCCAGAGCGCATTGCGTTAGCCATCACCTTGTTCGGTGTGGGCGGTCTGCTCATCAGGGCGGCGTTCCGAATGGAACGTGCAGTGTCCCTGCGTACCCTGGTGCGCGGAGGGTATCATCAGAGAAGCAGCTAACTGCTGGCTTTTAGGGTCGGGATATAGCTCTCGCGTTGAGCTGACTTTATACCCGACTTACCAAATCATTACGGTCTGGGGTCGTTGGGATGGTGCAAGGCGGTCCGCGCGGACCGTCCTTCCTGTCTCGTTACGCTGCGATACAAACGTTCTTGAGGGTGTCGAGGTTTTCAATGACCCTTCCGACCCCTCGTACAACGCATGTCAGCGGGTCCGAATCGCAGATGAATCGTATACCGGTCTTCTCGGTTAACTTCTCCGCTAATCCTCGAATGAGCGCGCCACCTCCAGCGAGGTGCACCCCATTCGCCAGGATATCCTGCGCGACCTCCGGGCTGATATTCTCAAGAGCGGTATAGATAGCTCCGACAATAGCACAAAGGGGCTCTTGGAAGGCGGGACGAATGATCTCGTTGCTGAGTTCCATCGAGCGGGGCATGCCGGTGCTCACATCTCGTCCGAAGGTTTTCATCGTGAGCGGGGGCGAGTGGTGGAGTAGGGAGCCGATCGTTATCTTGATACGCTCAGCCTCGAAGAAACTGATCTCGAGTCCGCATCGTTGCTTCACGTAACGTTGGATAGCCTCGTCCATCTCGTCTCCGGCGACCCGTATTGCGTGCGTGTACATCGTACCACCGAGACTGAGGATAGCGATCTCGGTGGTGCCACCGCCGATATCGACAACCATGCTGCCGATCGGTTGCTCGATCGGTAGACCGCTGCCGACTGCTGCTGCCATCGATTCTTCAACGAGGTAAACCTGTCGAACCCCTGAAGAGAGAGCTGCGTCGAGAACGGCCCGCTTTTCAACTTGGGTGATGTCAGAAGGAACTCCGATCACAGCGCGAGGCCGGACGAGCGACCACCGATTTCGCACAACCCTAAGCATGTGCCGGATCATCTCAGTGGTAACACCGAAATCTGCGATGACTCCGTCCTTGATAGGTCGAACGCATCGAACGGCTCGAGAGGTCTTACCGAACATCTGTTTCGCGGCAAGTCCAACGGCGAGGAGCTCCCCGGTTTCAGCGTCGAGCGCTACGACGGAGGGCTCGTTCAAAACAACCCCTTCACCCTTCACGTATACGAGCGTGTTGGCGGTGCCGAGGTCCATAGCGATATCCGCGCTCATGAAAGCGGACATCTTCTTCCACAGCTGCTTACTAAGATTCGAGTCTTTCTCTGGAACTTTAAGCACGTGAGCCTCCAACCACTTTACCAATCGTTGATGTTCCCGACGCCGGGAGCGGCCGCAATATCCCATCGATATCAAAGCCACGCACGCGACTCCCTTTTGCCGAGAAACTCTGAAGCCGGATGACGAACGGTTTTACCTGATCATTCAGGTGATTTGCCAGCGTTCGGATCTTATTTTGGAAGAACGCTGTCATCATGTTATCGAGGGCGACGAGGATATCACCGTTCGGAAGCCGAACAAGGGGAAAGTGGGGGGGGAGGGCCTGTTGAATTAGGCGCAAAAACTGCTCGCTTTGCTGGACCGCTGCCGATGTTCCGTGGGTGGCCTCGAGTTCAGCGAACGAGTCCACTGAGATTCGAACCATTTCGATCGAATCGTGTCCGATTGCTTCGCTCAGTTGGGTAGTTTTAGTGAGGAAGCTATCCCAGGAGTTCTCGGTTGAGGTTGTTTCCCTTTTGAAGAGGGTCCAAAACAGGAGTCGCGAGGTGAGGGTCGCAATCTCCTCTAAGTGCTTCATTTGAGGCTTGGTGAAGGAGAACGCCTTCCGGCTATCGCACATGAGCACCCCGCTAAAGGTGCGCACGTTCTGGTTCTCCGTCGGCATCGGGATCGGAACGGCCACGAGGCTCTTGAGGGGCTCCGTTTCGGTGTAGATACCAAGAACGGAGCTATCCATATCGAAGGGCGCCACGTGGATTGAACGGGAGTTCTCGGCTACCCATCCGATGAGACCATTTCCAACCTGAATACGGCAATCACGGACGAGGCAGGTGGACGCTGAATGGGTCGCGACCATTTCGATACTACCGATCGCGAGCTCAGGCCCGAGGTGAAATGCCTTTTTGAGCTCACCGGTGTCGCTTTGCATCGCATGGAACGACTGTGAGGGATGTTGGTATGTTGAGGGGTGATCGTGCCCGCTAAACGAACTGCTCTCCGCGCCCCGTTGCGGCGGAGTGGAGGTGAGAAGTCCGGTCGGAAGAAAGATGGAACAGGTGTGAGCCTCGCTCACGTTTGCCGCCAACTTGGCGAGTTTCTTAAGGTCTTCTCGTATCTGGCCGATCGACATGAAATTGCAACAACAAACTAAACTTCGCACATCATCGCGAGCGATGCCCAGGTACACCACTACCGTTACCGAGAAACTATGGTCTCCGGTCCCCGCATTCCACGGTGGGCTCTCGCTCGAAGCCCATCACGGTAGCGATGTCGTAAGGTTTGTTGGTTACTTTAAGCAAACTAAACTTACCAGAGGTCTGCGAAAGCTTCAACCTGTAATCACCGAACTTCTTTGTGAAATGGAAAAAAGTCAGCGAGTCATGAGCTGGGTGCGGGCGACCACACCGCGCCCCTCCAGGAGGGATGTGGTGCGTAGGAACGGGCGCCTTCGAACCTTAGGCTTCAGACGCTTCGCGACGTGGTCCCCGTGATTCGATCGCTTTGCGCGCTGGACGACCGTTGCTTGCCGCAGCTGGTGCTGGGCGACTTTCGGATCGGCGAGCGGGCTCAACGGTTGAGGGTGCAGGAGCTCCTTCCAAAGCGTTCTTCTTAGTCTCCCGTACCCCCTCCATCTCGAACTCATACTCGTCCGGTCTGAGGCGGCCATCGGGAAGGATGAGCACCTGAACGCCGTGCTCCTTCTCAAGCTCGGCTATGAACCCGCGCTTGTTGTTGAGCAGGAAGAACGCCGGCACGGAGGGGAGGCGAGCCTTTACCTTTGCTACCTGTCCGACGACGACTGCCGCTTGAATCTTCCGAAGCGCTTCAAGAGCCACAAGCTCAGGGTTTTTGATATCGCCCGTGCCGTGACAGTGTTCGCACTTAATATGAGCGTGACTGGTTAAGGAAGCTCGCAGACGTTGGCGAGACATCTCAAGGAGTCCAAACTTCGACAATCGACCGAGTTCAATGCGAGCCTTGTCAGTAGCCACTGCGTCTTGTAAACGGCGCTCGACGGCACTTCGGTGGCGCTTGTCGATCATGTCGATGAAATCGATCACGATTAACCCTCCGAGGTCGCGAAGCCGAAGCTGACGCGCGACCTCATCGGCGGCCTCAAGGTTCGTCTTGTATGCCGTCTCCTCGATGTTCGAGGTGTCGGTGGCCTTCCCCGAGTTAACGTCGATTGCAACGAGGGCTTCAAGTTGTTCGATGACTATCGAGCCACCGCTTTTAAGCTTCACCTCGCGCGCGAGGGTATCGTGGACCTGTTGGTCGATCCCGTGGTGGGTGAAGATCGGTTGCGCCTCCTCGTAGAGACGCACTCGAGATCGATAACGAGGCATCACCTGCCCAACAAACTCTTTAACGGTCTGATAGGTCTCAGGGTCGTCGATGATGATCTCTCGAACGTCCGGTGTGAAGTAGTCTCGAATAACGCGGGTAGCGAGATCGTTATCCTTATAGAGAAGGCAGGGGGCTGACGCGGGCTGATTCGCTGCGAGGATACTCTCCCACAATTTCAGCTGAAGTGAGAGGTCTCGTGAGAGTTCGCTCTGAGAACGATCGAGGCCAGCGGTTCGGATGATCATTCCAATTCCTGCCGGAACTTCAAGCTCTCGGCTCAATCGACGGAGTCGAACCCGCTGGTCGCTGTCGCTGATCTTTCGCGAGATGCCTCCACGATCGCTTCCCGGCATGATGACGAGATATCGCCCTGGCAAAGACAGGTAAGTGGTCAGAGTGGCGCCCTTCATGTCGCGCTCCTCCTTCACCACCTGGACCACCAGCTCTTGTCCCGGCTCTAGAACGTCCTGAATACGCACCTTTCCGGAACGTGGGGGAGGGTTCTTGAAGCACGATGGGTGCACGTCGTTTATCTGAAGGAATCCGTTTCTATGGGTTCCGATGTCAACGAACGCTGCTTGAAGGCTTGGTTCTATCCGCGAGATGCGACCCCGGTAGACGTTGCCCTTGGCCTTCTTTCCAACGTTTGATTCGATTTCGAGTTCAGCTAACGCCGAACCCTCTACGATGGCGATGCGGCACTCCTCCGGATGTACCGCGTTGATTATCATTCGCTGATCCATGATCTACCTCCCGATGAGGAGGTGCCTGAAGAGAGAGAGCTTGTGCGCAATGCAGGTACCCAGCAGACACGGCTCGTGTCCATGACACGTCCTGAACTGTCCAATGCGGGGTATCGTATGGGTAATTAAATCCACTCACAGGAACGCTCGCCGAACACTCTTGTGGTGTCGGCCTCCATCTCTGAACTACCTCGAGGTCTCTTGCGTGACCTGAGAGGTAGCGTGCTCAAAGCACCTTCCTACTATTTGTTTAAAATCTGTTGACTAGATCCTCTAGTCCTTACTTGGTGTACCACATAACGGTTCTAAGGGGTACATTTAACTGCAAAACGTGCCTTTACGAATTTTCAAGAAGATTCTGAATTCCACGCACTAAGTCCTTGGTTTTACAAGGTTTAGTTACGACGAGGTCACAACCCGCATCTCGGGCGTCCTGATGAAGTGTTGGATCATCAACAGCGGTGAACGCCACGATCGGTACCTGAATTCCTTTACTTCGGATCTGACGGACCGCCTCCTGGCCACTCATATGTGGCATCATGAGGTCGATAAGGATGAGGTCCGGGTTTGCTTCCTGAACTCCCGCAAGGGCTGATTTTCCGTTGGTAGCCCGCACGACGTTATATCCCGCTCCTTCGAGAATGAGATCCACAATATCGAGGGAAGTTACGTCGTCATCTACCACAAGTATCTTATTATTCACGATTAATCCTTGCAAAATTAATCACTTAAAATTCAATTGCCGTAACCACTGAGCAGGGGCCTCTTGTGGATGGCAGCGGGCCGGGATCTCCATCTTCCTCTCGTTGGTAACATCGAGTGGTCGACCTGTCGGCCCTGTCCTAGGTATTGATGAGATGGGATGAATCAGGGATCCACTTTTGTGGTGGTGGGGCCCCATGCGAGGTGAAATAGAAACGGTGTTTTGCCATAACGGGCTGAAATCTCAGCCCTCTTTGATGATTCAGCTCAATTGAGCGATGTTTCTGTCCGATTCCTCATTTAGAGCTAAATCGTTACGAGGAGAAGGCTACAGTCCGATACACCTCCGCGAGGGGTTTGTTGATACAGGGAAGGGATGTTCGCGCTTGAAATTGGATTTAATGGTGAGAGTCCGGTGACGGAGACGATCTTCATTCGTCGTCCGACCGCGCTGATCAGCGCGAGCGACTCGGCGCATGTTGTCGTTGAGGACATGGCATCCCTCGGGTACGGGATCTTGATAACGCGTGACGTTGGACGGCGGTTTCGTCTCTCCCCGGTGTCGGATACCGCCGGTGCATACACACCGCAATTCCTCGAAGGGCTCTACGAGGGTGAGGCCGTCGTTGATCTCGGCTCATTAGTCTTGAGGCTTACGGCGCTCGACAACGACCTTTTACCCAAAGAGGCTGAGTCACCGGACCGAGCTGGGATACGTGTTCTGCGGCAGGCGTGCGCCAGCAACGGTCCGAAGTTTCCGGCGGTATTGTTGGTATCGAATCCCCCTGCAACGATCTCATTTGTTCCCGAACAACCTCTCATGGTCGGACGCTCTCGGCAGTGTTCGCTCCGGGTCGACACACCGAGTATCTCGTCACGGCACGCTCGCATCGGATTTGAATCCGGTCAATTTTGGGTAGAGGATCTCGGTTCAACAAATGGAACCTTCGTTAATAAGCAGCAGATCTCGGGGCGAGTAAGCGTAGCTCCTGGCGCGCCGATATCTCTTGGACGGGAAGTGACGCTCGTTGGCATCCTCTCGCAGGATGAGATTACTGGTGCTCTTCGGACGCCGGAGATAAGCTCTGCGAAACCGGTTTACCATGAAAAGCGATTCCCTTTGCTGCTATCTCTCTCGGAGACGGCGCGGCCGGCCCAATTGATTTTAAGTCCGGGTACCTCCGTTGTGCTGGGACGAGATCCCTCGAGCGATATGTGGCTCGGTGTGCCGCACGTTTCTCGAACGCATTGTATCGTTGAGGTCACGATGTCGGGCTTGGTGCGTGTCACAGACACCAGCACCAATGGAACGAGTTATGATCATGGAATCCTTCACAAGGATCAAACGGTGGAATCGACGGAAAAGCCAATCTGCCTGGACTTCGGTGGTGGTGTTACCGTTGCAATCTGTTTTTCTCAAGCAGATGAGGAGCGCTTCGTCGCTGCGGGCGGAGCTCGGGGAGCCTTCATCGATCCCTCTCCCAATCGTGATGGAACCGAGAGGGGAACGTCGGCGCGGTCCTCCAGGCAGAAGAGTCGAACGACCTTTTTGCGGACGCCGGATGAGTTGCGTCGCGCCGCAGCGGGGGTTCATGCAGGACCCCTTAGACGATTTTTTGGAAGGTTAACCACGAAAGGTAGGCTAGCGATCCTGGGAGTGATCGGCGGTGTCATAATTGTCACCTCGTTGATCGTTGGATCTTTGGTCTCTGGAATGAAATAGGAGGGTCTCGGGTTGGTGATGAGCTGACCGTGACTCAAGAGGAATGATGTGAGGGATTTGAAAGGAGAGAGTTATGGCGAGTGAAACGAGTGAATTAACATTTGTACGATGCCCCTCGTGTCGAAGCTTAGTACCGGTAAGTGCGTCGCGCTGTCGCATCTGTAACAATCCGCTCGACGGAGCGGGTGCCGCGAAAGATGGGAACGCCGCGAAGCAGCCGGGACGGGTTCGCCAGAAAACCTTCTCCGCCTCAGTGGACGAATTGATGCGTGAGGACTCCCCGTCGGAGCGTAGCGCGCCTCCCCCTGCTGCGGTCGCAACTCCGCAATCCGAGCCCGTGTTCGGTGACCAAGGCGATCATGAGGAGGTAGATCCTCTCGCCGATTTCCTTCAGGAGTTTGAAGCGGAAGCGTCCGAGCCGGTGGGAGCTGTAACTCCCGAAGCGGCTCAGAGTGGGGGCGCAGCGGTGAGTGATGATAGTGATGACGACGACGATTTCGATTCATTCTTAGATGAACTCGACTCGTACGATTCATCTGCGGAGTCTCCGGCTCCATCAGCTCCGAGGGGGGGCGTGGTTGCACCTGTCGAGGAGCCGCCCTTAGCTGCGATTTCGCCAAGGGATGAATCTCCGAGTCGCGATGCTGACAGTGATCTGTTAGCCGATTTTATGGGAAATGATGATGAGCTCGACCTCGATAGCGCGCCCGAGCCCGTTCGAGAGGTGGCGCCTCCCGCGCCGGAGAAGCGCTACTCTCCAGATCCTTCGCCGGCTCCTCCGGTTCGGCAGGACCCTCCACGCCAGCCAGAGGAGAAGCGGCCACCTCCACAGCAACAACCTAATCAACGGCAGCAGGCCGCCCAGCCGCAGGCCCGGACGGACCGTTCGCAGCAGGAGCGAAAGGGACATCGCGACCACAAGAATGCTCACCCTCATCAGGGCGGGCAGGAGCGGCGTGAGAATCCTCCCCGAGAACGGCGAGACCCACCACGGAATGAGCCTCGTAACCAGGAGTCAAGAAAGGGTGGTGCTCATGAGGGAGGCCGTCCTCAGGAGCACGCTCGGGAGCGGCACCATGACCATGCTCCATCCCGTTCCGATGCTCCGGTGTCAGGTCCGAAAACGGGCAAGATGCGACCGGGTCGTCTCTTCGGTTGGTTGGTGAGCTTTGAAAGTCCCGATGGACGAGCCATAGAGCTGCGTGAGGGGAAGTTCTTCGTTACGGGCTCGAGCATCCGAGGGACCGATCTCGTCATAGAAGATGCGAGTATCTCAACGCCGCACGCGCTCATGTCGGTGAGCGCTGACAACGGGCTTCTGATTCAGGATCTCATGAGTGAGCGGGGTGTCTTTGTTCGTTCTGGCCAAAGGGGACAGTACAAACGAGAGGACGGCGTTGTAGAACTCAAGCATGGTGATTGGGTACGGTTTGGTGATGTTGAGTTCGTGGTAACGGTGGTCCCATCGGAAAGATAAACGATATGAAGGCGCTCTACGCTCTCACCTTAGGGATATGCATGGCGTTCATGACGGGATGCGGGTCGTCCCCTGTCGCCGATGACCTAGGGCAGCGTGAGGCCAACAAACTAGTAGCGGTTCTCGGCGAACATGGGATTCAGGCCCACGTTGAGAAGGGGCGCGGTTCCAAGGGGCGATATTCCGTACTTGTACCATCAGGTGATTTTGGCGGCGCCGTTGCGCTTTTGACCAAGTTTGGTCTTCCGGCAGAACGGGGGGCTTCCTTCGAGGAGTTGATGGCGCCGAGTGGAATATTACCACCCTCGCAAGATGTTGAAGACCTTCGAATGGATCGAGCGATAGCGGCTGAGGTCGAGGAGCTCTTGCTTGGGCATGCGGCCATCTCGACGGCGAGTGTCATCGTTCGCTCGCACGCTGTACCGGTCGGAGCCGAAGGTTCGGTTTCTATCGTCGTGCAGGTCAAAAAGGGCGCCCGGTTTGATCAGGAGAAGCTTCGAGAGGTCGTCAGCCGTGCGGTTCCGGGGGCCAAACCCTCTGCGATATCCTTCACGGTGAGCGAGCAGTTGTTCGGAGAGGGTGGAGCGGGCGAAGAGCCACTGGTGCCGTTCCTCAAATTTTGGAAGGTACCGGTGAGCGAGTACAACAGTCTCGCATACCTGCTTATCGGCCTGATGAGTTTTGTCGCCTTCTTGACTGGTGTTGCGGCATACATTTACGGGCAGTACGAGGGAGCGAAGAGTGCTGATACCGCTCCACCGAATACACCATCTGGGGAGTCTCGAGGTGGGGTGGTTCGTGTTCCTGAGGAGGATGAGGGGATATGAGCTTAGCCACGTGGAGATCCTTAAGTCCTCGAGACCGCGCGTTGGTTGCTGTCGCAGTTCTTATCGATGGAGCGGATTCAAAGATGTACCTCGAATGTGATGCCGAGAAGTCGGAACTGTTCAAGAGAGCGGCCGATGAGTTGAGCAGTCTCGAGGTGGATGCACGGGTCGCTTTTGTTGGCACTGTATTACGGCTCGCTCTTGAGGAGGGTGAGTAATGTGGCAACGACGAGAGAGGAGCTTGAAGCATATCGTGAGAAGGTGTTCGAGGAACTCAAAGTTCGGACGCAACGCCTTAACGAGATCGACACAGCGATCGCATCAAATCAGTACCTCCTTCAACGCGCTGGTCCCTCGCAGGCCTTGCGTTCAGGGAATACCGTTAAGATCCTCGCGGGTGCGTCTCATAAGGCCGGACTTACGCGAGAGCATGAAAGGTTGCTGCGACAACGAAAGGATGCGGTCTCGGATGTTAAAAAAGCAGAGGAGCGACTCTCTGACGTTGACCATGAGCTGGAAGAGCTCGCGATGGTGGAGACGAGTGGAGATAGCGCGGGCGCAGGGGAACGAAAAGGTGACGAGGACTAAGTGAGCGAACGAGAATTAACCACGTCAGGAGAGGGGAACGACGTGCAGCTGTGGGATCCACAGCGGGCGCTTCGCCGGATGCAACCTGGTGACGCTCAGTTGTCTCGAGGATTTCTCCGATGTCGTCCCGAGAAGTGGTTCCCGGCTTTCCCCTCGCATTGGTTGCCCGTCCTGCACGTGCTGGGTGCCGAGGCGAAGATTACAGAGATTCGACCGGTGTTAGCCAAGCCCCCCGTAAGTGACGTCACCTTTTTGGGAACTGTTGCGGGCGAGCGGATGGTCCTCGCCTTGGAGAGCGGTGATGCCGACGCGCTCAGTGACGAGGTTGTGCCGGGTGCCGGCCGTCGAGCCGCGGGTATCGTGCTTGAGTATTTGATGCGTCGGTTCGTAGGGAGCCTTGGTCTGTCATGGAGTGGTCCAGAGGCAACAACGGTGACCTTCTCCAGGCCGGGAGATATTTCGATGGTGCCGTTAGAGGGGGCCATCCGGATCTCATGCACGGTGAACACCGTGCCTCTCACACTCTGGGTTGGGCTTGGGGCGCGGATGGTAAGGACCCTCGATGGGCTGTGGCGCCGACAGGTGCAGCTCCTGTCGAAGGTGTCCGGCGGAAGCTCGTTGGTTCGCTTGGAGATCGCTCAGCTCGGCGTGCCCCCTCAGATGTTGTCGGAGTATTTAACGAGGGGCACGGTGATAGATCTCGAGGTAAAAGCCTCCGAGTCTCTGACCCTCAAGGTTGGAAACAAGCCGTGGATGCCGGCTCGTTTGATCGACGTAGGGGGGAAGTTTGGGTGTGAGATGACCCCGGGGGCTTTGAGCGTTCCCCAAATTGCGGAGGGAGCTACGCACCTCTCCGTTGAGTTTGGATCGGTTCAAGTGGATGGCGCGGAGTTGGCCGAGCTGAACCAGGCTGGGGCCGTGCTGACGACCGCCATTCCGGTTTCGGGGAAGGTGTTTCTTGTCATCAATGAGGAGAGGGTAGCGGAGGCTCGCCTGTGTGTGTACGAGGGTCGGTTCGCGATCGAGGTGCAGTAGGGAGTTCTTTGAATGTCGTCCGTAGCCATGTGTGAGGGAATGATCGATCGAGAGGATCTATGTCAGGAAGGATAGGTGGTTCGCCAGAATCATTCTCACTCTCTCCGCTGCTGGCGCTCCTGCCGGATGGGGGAAATCTTTATCGCCTGGAGGCGTTGGTTTCATCCCTCTACGCTCGCCAAGAGGCTGTTGAGGAGTTGCGTGACGATGCTCCTGACCGGGAAAATGAGCGTAAGTACGCAATTGAGGCCGCGATGCTTCGGCAGATCCTCGAATGGTTGGCGGAGAGACCGGGGGAGGCGGAGTAGTATGGACTCAACGCAACGCCGACAACCCGAGGCTCCGCGACGGAAGTATTCAGATGATGAGGTGCTAGACATCTACAAGCTCGGAAAGCTCTGGCTTGAAACGGGGCAGTATAAACGAGCAGAGTCGATCATGAGCGGATTGAATGAGGTTGCATCTGATTTCGCCCCAGCGTGGCTTGGAACCGCATACCTGCGATCTATCAGTGGCAATTATGATGGAGCCATTCTCGCTGTAAATAACGCCCTGCGGCTCGAGCCTGAGAGCTCAGAGGCGATGCTCTACCTCGTTGCATTCTCCATGACGGTAGGGGATGTGAGCACTGCGGGGACCTACCTTGGCGAGGTAGGAGACGCCATAGAGCAAGGAAAGGTGCTCAATCAGAACGTCATACGATTTCACAAGATGCAGCTAGCCCGATATCAGGCGCGAGGGAAGTAATCCACGATCATGTCTGGATGGAATAAGATGGACGGTCGTCAGCCGGTTACCTTACGTCGCTGGAGCCGCAGCTGTCTCCTTGACCGGAACGTCGATCACGATACCTGACTCGACGAGGTACCTGAGGAGGTATTGATTTACGTTTTTAAGGCTTAGGTTTGCTGCGGTCACCATACCATGGGTTGGATAGGATATCTGATCGACGTGGAATTTGATCAGTTCGAGGTAAAACGTGAACAGGCTTGACTCAACCGGGTAGGTGAGGAGTCTCACGTTCTGTTGAAAGAGACGAGCTGATGCCTCGAGCACACCACCCTCTAGGAGCTTGTAGCGTTCGTCTTCAAGGAGGAGTGGGAGAAGATTAGCGCTCACGATGAAACCGATCGGTGACTTAGAGAAGCGTCGCAGGTACTCGGTGAGACGAAAGAACTCTGAATAGTTACTTACGAGGATGTTGTGTCCAAATTTGCACAGCTGTTCCACTACGGTGAGGACCTCATCGTCCGTCGATTGCTGTGCTCGAAGGATGTTGTTCAAGGTCAACTCGAGCACGTAGACAGCTTCCTGATCACGCTCTCCAGCGACCGCTCGAAGCTGGTTTTTACACGAGCCCACCAGGTCCGGAAACATGTGGTGAAGCGCGCGGAAGGAGCCTCGCTCCAAAAGGATAGGTCGTTTATGAAAGAACTCTGTCGGTGGAACGGGCTTCTGATCAACGTTGAAGAGGATCGCGCTGGCGAGCCCCTTACGTAGGAGCGATACGGTGAGAAGTTTGTGATCAACCGTTTCGAAGGCCGGACCGCTTAGTTCGACATAATCAACCTCAAGCCGCTTGCTGGTTATCCCATCAAGCAGGTGCTCAAGGAACAGGTTCATGTCGTGAGACAGGTAGAACGCACCGTAGGTGAGGTTAACGCCGATCAACCCGAGGGCCTCTTGCTGACGGACGTTGTCCGGGTCCATCATGTGCACGTGGAGCAATATCTGATTCGGCTCGGATTTCGGCGTTGCTTGGTATCTGATACCGAGCCAGCCGTGACATTCGTTAGTTCCCGCGTAGTTTCGTGCCGAAACGGTATCAGCTACCGCAAAAAAGCCGGTTGTGGCGCCGCGAGAGGCGTCCAAGCGTTCGATGAGGAGTTTGTACTCGTGATCGAGCATGGCGATGAGACGCTCTTTTGACACGTATCGACCGGTTCTGCCGTAGATACTGTCACTGACCGTCATATCGTAGGCCGACATCGACTTGGCGACGGTGCCGGAGGCCCCACCCACATGAAAAAAGAGGCTTACGATCTCTTGACCAGCTCCTATCTCGGCGAATGTTCCGTACCGAGAGGCGTCGAGATTGATGTTGAGAGCCTTCTGAAGAGGGTCCTTAAGGGGCTGGAATTCGTGGGGAACTGCGGTGTTCATGCACAAACAGGTTAGCGCATCGAGGGGATCTGCAAAAGCGTCATTTTGTCGCCAAGGGTTGCTAAGGGGTTCGTATTCTTCCAGTTATGGGTGCACATGCCCCTGAACCGCCGGCCCTCACTCGGGTTGTGAGAGCGATGGTGACCGATGAACTGCTCTTCGGGATGGCCGCATTTTTCGGTGGTGCATCGTGGTGGGGTGGCTAACCGTCCCCCCTCGGGTGTGCACTATCGACTCGGGATCGAATCAGGCGTTTTTTGTAGTGTAACTCGGCTAGCAGAGGTGATTGCAGATCTTTTGAGGAAAGATCGGATTGGATCGTGAGGACGGTGCATTTTAGACCTGCCAAACCCCTTCCGCGCCGGTGAGAAGTGCGCTACGACACCGTGCATGGTAGAACCGAACTCTCACAACCAGGATCGGAATGATCCCTCGCGCATCCGTCCGTCCGATCCCCAGCAGGGGATCCTCTCATCTCCCTCCGTGTTCGTCGCATCCATCGTTGAGCTTCTCCAACGGCGAAATTCTCCACACGCTCGCTCATGCGCGGATAATCTCGCTCGCCATGGTGCGCTTTCGGGGGCGCAATTCTCGGCTCTTGTCGATACGTTGACGCATCCAACTGAAACAACTGAACTCGTGCGTGCATACTCCTCTCTCACGAAACTCTCCGTTGATGTTGATTTTGCGGATGCTTTTCCCGCATTCCTGAAGCTGACCCATAAGTGTCTAACCGATCCAGCCGTTGTCGAGGATCGTGCAGCTCGAAGTGTAGCTCGGGTGCTCGATAGACTACTCGATGCTCGGTTGGCGAATGATGATCTTGTTGACCGGATCGACGCAGTCCTCACCGAGAGTGATCGATGTCTCTTGCTGAGTATCGTTGAGCGAGCGGAGCAGCATACATCTGGATATTGGGAGTGTCTTGAACTCCTGGGCGCTATCTCGCCGGACCAGGACTCCCTCGAGTGCTTGTTTCGAGCGATTGAGAGGCTGGGGCCCGGTCCTCATTCGACAAAAAGTCTCTTGGGTATTCAAAGGACCGTAGCTGCCATCGGAGTGGTGGACTATGCGGGCACCTTCGAATTTGCGGCGAGCGCTTTGGGAATTCCTAAACTTCTCGGTGATGTTGCCGTTCGCCGCGCGGTCGCGGCGGGACTCGCATACCATGTCGACCGGTACATGGAGGATCTGCTGACCTTTCTCGAGTCAGAGAATGAGGAGCTTGTGTTGTTCGCGTGTCGTGTGTGCGTCACGGTGGACCGTGTAAGTGAGGTGCATATCACCCCCGTCACCCGTGCCGCCCTTACCGAGCGCCTTCGTGGAGCACGTGCTCGGTTCGCGCACAGCCAGGCTAGCGGGCCTCTAGCTGATGAACCCCTGGTGGCCCTTGCACATGTGTCTCTAGAGCTTTCTGACATCTCTGAGATAGGGCGTGAGGTGCGTGAGCGGCTCCAACAAAAAGCTCCCCTCAGTTCGGAGCTTATGTATGCGTATGCTACAGCGCTGGCTCGAATTGAGGACACAGTCGGAGTGGTAGCTTTCAAATCACTCTCTGCCAAGCGGTTCGCCGCACTCGATGCGGTTCCGCGACTGCAGCGTCATACTACCGAAGAGAGGTTCGTCGCAGCTGGTCAAGGCATGGAAGAAGAGCTTGAGCTCCTTGCGCTCGATATCGGTGTCCACACAAGTATTGAGGACGTCATTGCGCTTTGTCGCGAGCAAGAGCATATGCTCGATCCTCGGCGCTTGCGTGCTCGAGATCCTGAGTGTCTGTCGTTGTTTTACACAGTGGAGGAGGCCGTGCAGTTCGCCCATCATCACGCCCTCCTTTCAGAGGAGGGACCGGCCGAATTTGCAGCAGTGCTTTTCCCGGAGCTTCTTTCGGCGCTTGCGTCCGGATCCTCGTCTAAGAATTCTTTCTCGGCGGAGATCGCAGGGTATGCGCTTCGATCGCTTGCATCTCTCGCGAGTCTTGCCGCCCACGATCCTAGGATTCGGGAATTAGCTGTTGCACGCCTGTCGTCGAAGGATTGGAATTTCCTAGGACGTCTTCCTAAAGTTAATGTGCAACACTACTCCTCTTTATTTCCGGATCTCGGATTAGCGGGATTTGCGGTTAGAGCGGTTCTCGATGATGACCCGACATGGCGAGAAGAGCTCATCTCGTGGTGGAAGAATGTATCCGACCGGGCTCGCGAGCGGGTGGATCGTAACGCGTTGGCGTTTGTGGCTGTTGTGGGCGAGCGAGGCAGGCCTGGTTCAGCGATCGAGCTTCTTCGTCAGGTTTCGCTGGTATCTGAGGATGCGCAGACCTTCTCGGATATTGCGTTGGGACTTCTTGGCAGACCATCCCAGTCGGTTCGCACGATTTGTGTAGATATCATGTCTCACAGGGGTGATGACTTATGTCGCGCGCTTCTGCTCTCCCAGCTGATGGCGCGTGAGTTTAACGATGAACAGCGGAGATACCTGATACAGGCCTCGAAGGGACTGCTCGACGAGATCGGAAGTCTGGGATTAGATGCCGTGGCGACTCTAGGGGCGTTATCTGACGACCGCGCTGATGCCCTGCTTCTTCTTGATGCTGAGCCGAACTGCGGTGTAAGCGAGGGTGTGCACCGAGTGACATGCGCTCATGCTGCAGCGAGGATAGTGTGCAATAGTGAGCGCCGCTAGGCTAGCGCTTCTTGTCGTCCGGAAGCTCCTCGAGGGAGGCGTCGATCACCATCTTTACGGCCTGCTCAACTATCTCGCGCTGGCTCTGGGGAATCACTCCCTGTGCTGCGAGCTTGGCTGCCTCCTCAGATACTAAGCTCATGAGTCGATCGCGCTGGTCGAGGGTGATTCGGCCGATAGCTCCCGCTCCGCCTACGCCACTGACAGCCGTGACTCGTCCTACCGCTGAGGTCGCTTTAACCTTATCGACATGGGAAACGGCCTCGGTTGATTTGACCCCTTTGGTGGAGTCAGACGCGCCCACCTTGCCAACCTTTTTATCTTTATCGTCTTTGCCCTTAGTCATGTGGAATCTCCGGTACGTGCTTGTGTAGATCTATCATGCGGTGCTCGCGAGAACATCGGTAAACGGCCCTTTGCCACTGGTTGTTTTGAACTTCACAACGAGCGATTTTAACCCCGGTCGCACTTTTGGCGCGGGAGAGGGTTTTCCCTGAGCGAGACTCTTCTGTAGGTATGCCATGAGCACCTTATGTTCTCGCATGACGTTCAACCCGTCGGTCTCCCATTCTGTCGCTACGTTTCTTAGGGATGTTCCATCCCAGTATACTTTGTAGAGAAGCCATTGGTGTACCGGTTCGAGGCTCGCCATCACCCGAACCACCCGTTTGTAATCCATGAGCTCATCGGGTAGGGGCCCGGTTGCGATAGCCTCTTTGGTCGCCACGAGGCTGGCTCCCATGAGGAGCTCTCGGATAGCAGCTCGAGCATCCGCGTCGTCGTTTCCGGAGGATTCGTATATCGGGAGCTGTCCGTCACGGAGTTCAGGAAAGACGCCGTATAATTCCGCTGAGAGCTCTCGAGCCTTTACCTCCGCTGCCGGACGATTAGATGCGGCGCGAGCCCACCCTTTTGACTTTCGAGCGGCGTCGGTGCTTGCCTCGTGGATTCGTCGACGCGCATATCCTTTAAACGGAATGCCTCGGCTGGGATCAAACCTGCGTGAGCAGAAGATGAGAGCCTCCATCGCTGCTCCATCCAACCCATCCAGTCTCCAATCCAGGTTCCATCCGCGCGCTACGGAGCGAGCGATACTCTCCGCCCATCCGTGATGCTCGACCACCAGATTGTTGGCTTCCTCTTCTGAAAGGCGCTGTGATTCCGATTCTGCTTTTCCCACGTATGTCTGCAAGGGGCCCAAATGTGGCACCCGACTCCCCGTAGAAGGTATCGGCAGGTTCCGGTTCCAGGGCAAGCCCCCTTTTTGGATAAAATAAACGCAATTAATCCAATTAGTTGCATGGAGCCGTTTTTTTGTGAAGCAAGAGCGGCCCCTGTGCGGATGAGGGGGTGTCTACCGCGCGCCTCGGCGCAGGTTCTGGAAGACTTTTAAAGGGCGAACCACCATGACAGTAGCAGCAGGACAATCACCAAGGGGCAAAGGAAAAAGCGCAGCTATCGCCGCTCGGGCTTCTAAGGCCCTTGCTCGTGAGAACGCCAAGGTGATTAAGCTCTCGTCAGCTCGCAAGGCCAAGGCAGCTCCCCCAACGCCATTGCAACAGGAAGCACTCATCATCAAGTATCGTCTTAAAGCTCGAAAGCTCGGCAGAAGCATCCTTCGTCGATGGCACGCTCGCATGGATTTGGATGAGGTGGATTCAATCGTAGACCTCTCGCTGTGCGAGGCGGTTAAGCGCTTTGATCCGGCTAAGGGAGCGAGCTTCATGACCTTCCTGTTCTATCACCTCAAGGGCAACTTGGTTCGCGCGGTAACGACCGCAGCGGCAGCACACAGTATCCCAGTCTTTGCAACTGACGATCTTGAGCCAGAAGTTGGTGAGCCTAATCATCTCTTCGGGCATCAGTTCCGAGCGATGAATTCGGCTGAGGTGGCTGATGCTGTGACAAGTCAGGATGCGCCGCTTCCGGATGAGATGTTATGGCGCAAGGAGCTTCACAGCCATAGCTCCCTTGCGTGTGATAAGCTTGACCCGCTTGAGCGGGAGATCATCAAGCGAATATTCCTTCAGGAACAGCAGATCATGGATATCGCAGCTACCCTCGGGTACAGCCGATGCCACATCTCGCGAGTGAAGAAGAAAGCTCTTGAGACCCTCTACAATGAACTGAGTGGTTCGATGAATGATATCGACCTCGGTAAGAAACCATCGTTCGATGATGATGGGGATGCAGAGGTGAAACTCAAGATCGTTGGGCGACGTCCGATTCATCGGCGACGTCCTCGTTCGAAGGTTAGTCGCGCTGAGCGGTTCCTCGCTGCGAAGGCTGCCTAACGTAACAAACCAGTGTCGAAGGAGCCCTGACGGAGTGTGTCGCTTCGTCAGGGTTTTTTCTTGTGTCAAGCTTGCCCTACACACCGTCGGGAACGGTGACGTAGAGATTCCAGTGCCGCGCGAAAACCGGGAGCTCTGTGGGTGAATGGTGTGATTGGAGAGCGGTTGTCATCGTCGGAGAGGGCGAGAGTCGCACGTCCCCTGTCATCAACGGAGCCTCCCTCCCTAACGGACCACGAAGTGTTTCCTCTGGTAGCACCCTGCTCAAATTGCTAACCTCAGCAGCGTCCTCGATCGGAGAACTACTATGCCTCTACAAAAGATCGTATGTCTCACCCTCGTTTTGGTTGCATGTGCAACGCCGCTTGGCGGGGTGCTCGCCGATATCGATCCAGACACCCTCGCAACCCTCAAGTCACGCTTCGCCTCTGCAGACAAAAACGGCGATGGCAAGCTTACCCGCGACGAGTGCCAGGCTGGCATGCCTCGCATCTATCGGGGTTTTGACAAGATCGACGAGGGCAAAAAGGGTTACATCACCCTGGACCAGATAATCGCTTTCGTCGCCAGTCGCGAGTAGCACAAGGGTTTCTCCGAGGGTAGATTCGGTTACGCCGGAGTAGGTCGTTCTTTGCGGACTACGATCAGGTGTCTCGTGATCTCCGTTCCGGGAAGTTTCGTAGTGATCACGTTTTCGATCGTTCCGCCAAGCCTCTTGAGCAACGCTTCGGTTCCCTCAACCTCTTGCTCGTAGCCGCTGCCCTTCATTGCAACAACGATACCACCCACCTTTGCGAGAGGGAGAAGCCACTCCATTAATTTAGGAAAGGCCGCAACGGCACGGGATACTACCACGTCGTACCCGTCCCGGTGTTGCCGCATCGTGGCAAGGGTCTCAGCGCGTGAGTGAATACCGTGACAATTCTTGATGCCGCACTCGTGAGCGGTGAACTCCACAAACTTTACCTTCTTCAGCGTCGAGTCGAGGAGGGTGACGTGCGCATTCGGTAGTAACGCTGCCAGGGGAACCCCTGGAAATCCGGCTCCAGTTCCGACGTCGATGATTTTGAGGGGGCGATCCTTGGGAACCGCCAGAAGGGCTGTGAGAGAATCGATGAGGTGCAGGGACACATAGTCGCTGCGCGGAATGCGGGTAAGGTTGAAGGAGCGATTTGTGATATCGAGCGCTTCAAGGTAGGCGATGAGCGAGGTAGCTTGTTCAGGAGTGGCGTGAAAACCGAGCTCCTGCATCCCATCAATAAGTTGTTCCTGTTCACTCTTCATGGAGAGATCTCTGTATCGTTCATTGCGCGGACGGTGAAAGTCGCTCGGCGACAACTGTCCACGGTTTGCCATGGTAGCGGAAAAGGAACACAACTCCAAATGGGGACGTATGGGTGTGTTTTGGAAGGTTGAGATCAGCTCGGACCTGCTCTATCTCGCCGGGAAAGTTTCGTTTTTTGAACTCGGTTCGTGAGCTCCATCCCCGTTGCAGGAGCACCTCTCGTAACCTTTTTTTTGAAAAGGGGAGATCTTCGAGTACCCTGTACGCAGTGTAGAGAGGAGAGGGGGCCGGTTGTGTCGGTGTGATGCCGTACGCAACATCGGTCGCGATCGGATAGATGCCGTTTTCATGGAAGAACGCCTCGAGCCTCTGACATCGATTAAGTGTTCCATGCGCCTCAACGAGATAGCCTTGTAAGCTTTCGGCCATTGGCGGGCTCTCCGTTTCGGTGGGTGGTTCCCAGGACGCAGATCGGTCCGTTACGACGACGCTTGAATCTTTGAGAGTGCTTCCGTACCACAGGGTCTGTTCGAGACACTCCTCGTCGAATCCGACAAACTGACGGATCCATCCGGTCGGGCACGGTTCAACGAAGAGGCCGGGACTGATCTTGATAGCGCGAAGGGAGCCGATCTCTAACCCAAGAAGGAACGACAAGGGAGGGGAGTAGTCCTCGCCGCTCTTGATTCGCTCCCCTGAACGGGTTCGTCGTGCAGGATCCGCGTACACTCCGTCGAACGTTTCGGTCAGCGTTGGAACGAGCGTTTGAGCGTCTCCGACCAGAAAAGTTACGTTGGTAATCCCTTGGAGGGCGAGGTTTCGTTGGGCAAGGGCCGACGCGATCGGATCGCCGTCGATGGTCGTTACATGCCCCACGAGCCTGGCGAGCGCTGCGGTATCCGATCCCGTGCCCGTTCCGATCTCGAGTACATGTGAGCATCCCCTGAAAACCCCCGCTCGATAGGAGGCGATAGATTGTCGGGAGGCTTGTTGGAGAAGGCTTACTGAAAAGTGCCCCTCTTTGGCCCATTCGCCAAGTTTCTCCGGCGCTTGGCGTCGGGCGATGTAGGTCTCAACTGCGAGATTGAGTTCCCGGACATCCGCGTTTGGGAAGGCTTTGCGCAAGCGAAGGACGAGATCGGGCGCATCCAACGTCGTTGAGCTCCCCGAGAGACTCTGGAGCGCTTGCTCGTAGGTGTTCCATGCGTTGTCAGGGTTGTTCACAGGATGCTCAATGTTGGGGGAAAGATTACGTGTTTCCCGATTAGTGCTGCGTTTCCTAGAGGGTGTCAAGTCTACGCAGTAGACCTCTGTGGTAGGTTGCTGAGACCTCCTGGGAGAGGATAGTGTGCAAGGTATGGAAGTTGCACTAAAAGCTCATCAACTCACAAAGATATTCCGAAGCGATGGGGCCGAGACGGCAACGCTTCGAGGCATCAGCCTTGATGTCCAACGAGGGGAATTTGTAGCGCTGATGGGTCCCTCGGGGTGTGGGAAGAGCACGCTGCTCAATATCCTTGGATTAGCGGAGCGTCCTACCTCAGGGGAGGTTGTGCTTGGTGGTGAATCCACCTTTGAATGCTCTGACTACGATCTTCAGATGTTTCGCAGGCAAAAGCTGGGGTACGTCTTTCAACATTTTAATCTCCTCTCTACGCTGAGTGTCCGAGAAAACGTCATGGTACCCCTGATTCTTAACGGTGAGCGGGTGGACGTGGCGGAAACGCGTGCAGAGGAGGTGCTCGCGCGAGTAGGGCTACGAAACCGATCCGGGGCGATGCCCTACACCCTTTCAGGAGGAGAGATGCAACGGGTAGCGATCGCCCGGGCGGTGATTCATCAACCGTTGATTATCCTGGCAGATGAACCGACCGGAAGTCTTGATTCACGAAATGGAGCGCAGGTTCTCGAACTTCTGGAAGAGCAGGCGGCGCTCGGGATAGCGATCCTGATGGCTACCCACAGTGAGATAGCGAGCAGGGCGTGTTCCCGAACGCTTATGATGCGAGATGGTGTTCTCGAATAGGTGTGGATGGATGGGTGCCTCAAGGATCCTGCCAGGGTGGTTGTTTAAGCGTTTCGTGATTCGACGAGCACTCCGCGATCCTGTTCGGCTTATCCTTCTCCTGTGTGCGATCGCTGTATCCACGACCCTCGTATCCTCGGTGCTTAGGGTTAGTCTCGCCGGAGTCAGGTCATTTGAGGAGTCCTTGGGCTACTCCGCTGAGGATTTCCCGCTGATTGTTGCCCCCCGAGGGGGACGTCTTTCGCTAGGGGAGCTCGGCCAGTGTCTCTCATCTCTTCGGGGCTCGTTTGCGATCGTGGCGTACCGGCGTGAGGTAGGGGAGGTCTCCAGCGCCCAAGGGACCCACGCAGTTTCGATAGTTGGTGTGAGTGGCATCGACGATCGGTCAGTTGGGTCGCATCAAACGGGAGCCATCTCCCTCTCGGAGTCTACCGCTAAGAAGCTTGGAGTGCGTGAAGGTGAGGACCTTCATATCGTTGTCAACGGTGTAGCGATCGATGGACGTGCTTCCACGGCGGCTTCGATGCCTGGTTTGTCCGTTGACGCTCTCGTTGTACCGCTCGCTCACCTCTCTTCCCCTGACGATGGGGTTCTGGCAGACGCCATTCTCCTCAGGCCCCAGGGAGATGGGGCGCTCGATAAGTACCCGGACGCGGTCTCGACCTTTCTCTCCTCCTGCGCCACGCTCTCGGTCCCCGTTCAGGTTGATACATTTGCGAGTCGATTAGAGCGAGGCGAGAGCCTTGTTTCGGCCTATCGGTTCAACGTCATGGTCATGGCCGGCATGACCCTTTTGGTTTGTGCGCTTTTGATATCACAGGCTACGCAACTCAGTTTGCGGACGGTCTCGCGAGAGCTCTCTGTTCTTCAAACCCTTGGGGTTGGAAAGATGGCCTGTTTGGTTGGAGTCGTCACGGAGGGGGCTCTCGTAGGGGGCGTTGGCGCACTTGGTGGGGTTACCCTTGGTGAGCCTCTCACCGTGAGACTTACACAGCTCTTTCTTTCCACTGCACAGGATATTTACAACTTGAATCTCTCCTCTCATGACGCGGCGTACCTCATGCAGCGCCTGACAGTGTTCGGGGCGATGGTGGCGCTCGCTGGTTCGGGCTCTGCGTTAGGCGCATGGGAGTCGCTGCGCGTCTCTCCCTCGATCGGTACCCGTTCCGAGCATCTTCATGTTAAGCCGATATCGCCGCGGTGGGCGATCCCTTTGTGCATAGTGAGTGGTTCCACCTTTTTGCTCGCCCTTTGGGGAGCGCTGATCACAACCTCGACCTTGGCGGCCTATATCTACATCTTTGCCTGTCTGGTTGGAGTTGCCGGGGGTATCCCAGCTGCAGTGCTGCTTGCCCCGTGGTGTCTCCGTTGGATACGAGGGGCGGTTCTTGTGTGGTTCGCGCGTGGGGGTATTCAGGTTGGGGGGCGGGGCTTTTTGCTCGGAGCTATCGGCGCCGGACTGAGCATGAGTCTCATCTGTTCGTTGTCCCTCATGGTAGGAAGTTTTCGAGATACCCTTGAGCGCTGGACCGCGCGCCGATTGCAGGGAGATCTCTTCGTTTCTGCCGCGCTCGAGGGAGCGGGAACCGATGCTCGTCTTGGTGCGGCGCTGACTCAGCGTGTTCGAGCGCTTGCCGGCGTGCGCAGGGTGATTCCCTACTACGAGACGATGACGAGCTATCGGGGAGATGTTTTGGTCGTGAGCGCTTCCAACGTGTCGGCCCAGCTTGATCGGGGTATCTACGTCGTTAGAAGGGGAGCTCTCGAACGCGAAAAGCTCGTCTCTGGCCGAGGTGCTTTGGTGAGTGAAAGTGCAGCTCGAAAGCTTCACCTCTCGATCGGGGATACCTTTGATATTGAGGGGCACAAGGTAGAGGTAGTTGCTATCATCCAGGAGTTCGGAACTGAACACCCGTTAGTGCAGGTTGACGAGAGGCTCTTCCTACAGCTTTATCCCCGCCAGCAACCCAAGAACCTAACACTCGACCTTGAGCCGAGCGCTGCTTCTTCGCGAGTAAAGTCTGATCTTGAAAGGGAGGTTGGCGTCGTCGGCGTTATCCGAGATAATCGCGAATTGCGGGGGTATGCTCTAACACTCTTTGATCGTACCTTTCGGATCACCTTGAGTATTCGATGGATCGTCTTCGGTATTGCGCTCCTTGGACTCGGACTGAGCTCTATTCAGAGCCTGTGGGAGAGGAGACGAGAGATAAAAACGATGTACGTTCTTGGGTTCTCTTCCCGCCAGATCATAGGAGCTCAGGTTGTTGAGCAAACGGTGGTATGTATGCTCCCGGTGATGATCGGCTTGGTGGGCGGGGTCGCCCTTGGATGGGGACTTACCGCGTTTGTGAATCCCCGATCGTTTGGTTGGTCGATCGATTTCACCCCATCTGTAATTCCGATGATGATCGGCCTCGCGTTTGTCGCAGGGGTCGCTCTTGTTACGTTTGTAGCGACGAGTGTTGCTCTGCGAGGCATTCTTGATGAAGCGGCGTTGTCTGATGAATAGGATCTATCCGAATAAGGCGCTTGGATTGATCCACGTACATCCTTTGGGTCCATCCATGAATGGCAGATCGAGCTCAGGAGGGAGATGCGTATGTCAGTAAGTCTACGTGATCGTGCACGCGCTCTCGGTATATGTGCTCTCTTTTTGAGTGGGTCGTTTTTATGGTCGGCCTGGTGGGAAGGGGCGAGTGGATACGGGGATAATTTTCGCGCAATGAGTGAGGGGAGGTTTCTGGGAAACCCGATGGCGATCAGGCCGTTGATGCCCGGGATCGCCTATGTGCTTGGGCTAGGGGGAGGATACTACCCGCTCTTTTCGTTGTTGGTGGTGTTGTGTTTTCTGTGGGTTGTTTTTGAGTGGTGTCGTCGGGAATACGACGACCCGCAGACGGCGACCCTTATAGTCGGCATTTTGGCATTTTTACCGGTCGTACAGTTCCAGCTTGTGCACGTTGGGTGGGCTGATCCAATGCTCTATCTCATCATCATGCTCGCGCTGATGTGGGGACAGCTTCTTCCGCTCTGGATTGTGTTGGGCGTTCTTGCACATGAATCCTTTTTATTTTTGGTGCCAGCTCTGTTCTTATATCATCGGCTTTTGCGCGGGCAGCACGGCATGCGACTTCGGTGGATTGTGCTCGCGGTCGCAGGGGTTCTCATACTGAGGCGTCAGCTTCGAGTGATTTGGCAGTGTGAGGCTTATCCGATATGGTCATACGTGCGACCGATACTTGCGGATCCCCTGGTTGAGTGGCGCGGTCAGCCGATAGGTTCAGCGCTTTGGGCAAGCTATGAAGTTGCCGGACTCGCGCTCCTGGTTGGTATAGCGTACGCCGCTCGCTCCGGCACGGAGCATCGTAAAGCGCTCGCTTTAGTACTGGTCACTGCAGCAGCGGTGGTTGGCCAGTTGATGGTCGCACACGATACGACCAGACTGATGTCGAACGGGTTCTTCGTTGTGCTTCTGATACCGACCCTTTTGCGAGGGTTGAAAGGGAGTAAGGTTATCCTCGCCGTTGCGCTGGCGGGGTGTATCGCAGTTCCCTCTTTCTACGTCGGGGGGGATTGGAGTTACGACCTCGAGCAGGACCACACGAAGCTGCGTACATTACTGGCGGGCATCGATCCGGATCCGAGTAATCATGTCGATGAGAAGGGGATAGGTTCAGATGACTAAACCGAGCACTCACACGTTTATTCTAATAATTTTCCTGGCTGCCGTGCTCTCTTTTCATGGCGTCGCTGTTGGGGAACCCGAGTCTTCCACCTTTCGTCATGCGCAGCCGGGGTATCAGTGGTCATTTCCGAACGACCACGGACCCCACAACGAGTTTCAGACTGAGTGGTGGTACTACACCGGGCACCTCTATCGTGGTGGTGCAGAGCCGTTTCGGGACCAACCCTCCTATGGTTTTCAGCTCACTTTTTTTCGTCGTGCTGAAACGCCGAGTGATGGGACTCGAAGTGAGTACCTTGCGCATGCCGCTCTGACAGAGATCGCCACAGGGGTGACCACCTTCGCCTCGAGGAAGGGTGGGGCACTCCTCGGAGCCGCTGGGGCTACACCCCAAACCCTTGAGGTGTGGTCGGGCGATTGGCTCGCCGAGCTGATCGGAGAGACTCACATTCTGCGCTTTTCACCAACTCGGAATGGCCTACCCTCACTCAGACTCCTTGGTGCTGTGCAGAGCTCTCCGTGGATGCAGGGGGATGCAGGGTATAGCCGAAAGGGGACATGCGACACCTGTGCGTCGCACTACTACTCGATTCCTCGCATCGCCATCACGGGGCAGTTAAGAAAGGACGGAGATGTCGTCCCCCTGACCGGTATCGCCTGGATGGACCACGAGTTCATGAGCAACACCTTGGCTCCGGATCAAGTTGGTTGGGATTGGTTGGGGCTGATGCTGAAGGATGGGCGTAACGTCACTGTGTTTCGTCTTCGAGCCGCTGATGGCAGCACCTCATACGCTTCCGCGACGATTCAGAGCGGGGGACGTTCATCTGTAGCGCGAGGAGACGAGGTGAAGTTAACGCCAGGAAATGAGTGGAGGAGCCCGTTGAGTGGGGCACGCTATCCACTTGCGTGGCGAATTCAGATTCCGAGTCACGAGATCGATCTCACGGTGAGGGCCCGAGTGCAGAGCTGTGAGGTGGGAGAGGGGGGTTCAGGGCTCGAACCACGATATTGGGAGGGGCCGGTGGTCGCTGAGGACGAGAGCGCTTTGGGATACCTGGAGATGACCGGCTACGCTCAGAGGGTTACCTTGTAACGCCTCTTCCAGGGATGCTTTCGCGTCGGCGCTTGCCTCGCTTCGATGAAAGCGACCCGACTATTGCTCTTTGCTGTGGTTAACGTATTAATGTTACTATGGGTTTAGGTGGGAGAGGTTTTCTATCGCTGATAGCTCAGGGCTCTCAAGTTTCGCCGTAGATAGTCGATACTACTGCTAGGAGAAGCTTGCCAGGAAACCATAAAAGAGAGCGGTGGGTCGCCCAGCAACTGTTACGAGTGACGATCCACGCGCTACGAAAGCTGCCTCTGGTTGGGAAGGGTTTACTATGAGAAGAGCTACGCTGCTCAAGTTGGTCGCCGTTTCGTGCGTTGCCATGATAATGGTGCTAAGGGGAAACGGTATTATCCCGACGGCTGCCCAACCCGTCCTCAGAGGTCCCGAGGGTGGCGGGAGTAAAAGTGAGCCACCCCTCGCTCAAACTCCGACCCCCACACCGACGATTGAGCAATGTATTCCAAAAGACTGTAACGGCCACTTCGTCGTTTCAAGTTATGACGTGAACCGAGATTGTCTCGTTACGGACCTCGATGCTGACATAGTAGGAGACTATGTTGAAGAGCAGGGCGGTCCTGTTGCGGTAACACCTGATAACAAGCATATGGATGTCAACGGTGATGAGTTGGTAACTACGCTCGATCGCCTAACGATCTTGTTCTATCAGTATAAGACCGGTTGCTCGGATGATGATCCGACACCAACCCCAACCGCTACGCCGACCGCCACAGCGACACCTTCCTTTACCGCCACACCTACCGCGACACCTACACCGACACTGTCGGGTGGCACACCGTGCGTACCGCTTGATTGCCATGGTAACGCTGCCCCGGCAAAGTATGATGTCAAACGGGACTGTAAGATAGATGAGAATGATCCAAAGCAGGTCACTAATTACCTCAATCAAAACGGCGGTGGGGCCGTAAAGGACGGCACTAGGCATCTCGATGTTAATGGTGATGGCTGGATCAGTCCGCTCGATGTGCTCTTCCTTGTTGATTTTCTCAACAACGTTGGGTGTTCCCCGACCCCAACTCCCAAGCCAACCCTAACCCCGACACCGACGGCTACACCGACGCCGAAATGTGAGTTCGTGAAGGCCAACCTTAAGATGTTCGGATATGATGCTACCGGCGTCGTGGATAGTGTGTATACGGGCATGACGCAGGGATCCTCATGTGTCAGTTCTATGATGACTGAGTTGAGCAAGTGCGTTGGCAGGGAGAAGAGTGGTGGCTATAAAGATGACTGGTATGCCCTGTGCTTCGCGCGCCTCTACCTAAATGGAAGGGACTCCCGCGTAGGAGACCTTGGGGGCGGCGCTCGCTGCAACAGAGTGACATCGACGCCTGGGGAGGAAGACTGGACTAAGTGGTGGCATCATATCAGTGGAGATCCGAACGCGCGCTACTGTCTGGACGGGTACATCTACTTGAGAATGGAGCCTGATCCAAAGACCGGTAGCTGCCGAGCAACGGGTACTCCGCCAGATCCTTTGGTTTGCGGTAACTTCAACGTCAATTTCATCAAGTCATCTCCTATCTCGCTCTTGTGGGAGCGAGGCGTGGGTATCGATGATAAGGTGTCGGTAGTGCGATTCCCGATCGACCCGGCGCATCCGAATAACTTCGTAGGGTGGAAGGCGTCCGAGAAGACTCCGCTCCTCGTCTACGATCCAGAGCACACTGGAACTATTACCCGTGCCGCGCAGCTCTTCGGAAACTGGACATTCGGTGGCAAGCAGCTCGCCTCGCTCGATCCGAGCGCGGTGTCCGACACCGCCTGGGCGGATGGTTTTGAGGCGCTGGCAACCCTCGATAGGGACGGTAACGGTAAGGTAGATAAGGAGGAGCTCGCGCCACTCGCACTATGGTTCGACCGTGATCAAGACGGTGTAAGCGATAAGGGAGAGGTCGTTCCTGTGAGCCAAGTCGGGGTCGTTGCGCTATACTACAATACGAGTCGGACCACCTCTGGACGAGATATTCACCTTAAGGTTGGATTTGAGAGGATGGTTGATGGTCGTCTTGTGTCCGGTGGAGCGGTCGACTGGTACGGTGGTCACGCCGAGTCGAAGTTCGAGGTTCTAGGCCACCATTTACTTGGAAAAGTCGCCGCACCGCCAACCGCCCCTGATTCCCTCAACCTCCCGAACGAGCGAGAGGATTCGTCGGTGCCACATGGCGCAGTGACTGGTCGGAATCCATTCGCAGGTATGTGGGAGTGGAAGTTCGACGAAAACACCTCTGAACCTCCAGGGCACCTGATCCTGAGTGGAGCGCAAGCCGAGCCATCGGTTGTCCAAGGATACTCGATGGTGACCATGCCATTTGCAACGGCGCCGAGTCCCGAGCTCGGATCGCTTGTGACGTTCTACTTCGTCAAGGGCCACCGCTCCGACGAAGGGAACCTTCACAAGATGACCTTCCGGTCGGATTTCGGTAAATCCCGCACCGAGAATGAGGCGACCCTGTCGGCCGATGGTAAGAGTATGACCGGTAAGACGAAGGCCTACATCGCTGAGAACGGTGCGACCCGAGAGGTGACCTATACGTGGTCGGCTAAGAAGATAGGTCAGCCGTAAGTTGGTGGTAGCCTCGCTAGGTGTTTCAGAGGAGAGGGGGCTTCGTGCATGAGGCCTGGCCGGGTACATCCTACTTTTTCAGAGCCACCCTAACCTCCGCAGAGCCGCAATCGAGGTCGGAAATGGTTCCAGTTAGCCCGCGTATCATCTGCTCGAATTGCTTTTGAAAGGTAGGCTGCAGTTGTAGGGGCTGTGCCAGGGATAAGGGCACCAGTGGCAGGTGCCACTCTCTGGTTACCAAGCCTCGCTCGCGATAACACCGGATCCGGTGATCTATCCGACATGGGATCCCCACTTACCGGCTTCGAAGGAAACTCCTTGTAGTTAACAGGTTGCATTTATAGCTAATTCTTACGACTTGAGCAGGGCTCAACCGGTGCAGTATCGTGAAGGAGGTAGTAAACGTGTTGCATCAAGAGATCTGCACAATACCTATGTTGTGCAACGAGGAATCAAGTTAGGCTAGCCATAGTTATGGGAACATCGTCTAGTCTAGTGGTAATCGGGCTGTCGCTCATGGCTTTATTGCTCGGGTCCTGTTCTTCCCGGACCGATGCCAACGATGTTCTCGTTGAAGCAAGGCGCCTAACTGCTGAGAGAAAATTTGAGCAGGCGCTTGAGAAACACATTTGGTTCCATGAGCATGCGCTTAAATCTCAGCCCAGTCTCTACGGAGTGCGATTGTCTATCGCCTTAGAGGATTGGGTGGTGCTCGGTAATCAGTACCCTGAGGCACTTGTTGCCCTAAGAAAAATTAGAGACCAAGCAGCGGTGGAGTTTTTAGCGCATCCTACCCAAAAGGGTCTTTTCGAAGACTATCAAGCAATAAACGCTGCTCTAAATGAATCTGCGGAGACAGTTAAATTTTATCGTGCACTAGGCCTTGTATCCTCGGACTTGGCGAGCTCGTTATGGCCTCAGGTATGCCCGGATTTGGTTGCCGCCGGAGAATGGGTGCTGGCTAGGCGACACCTAGGAGAACCGAAAAGTCGCTTGGCTGCGATAAAGCAACGGCTCGACACCGGAAGACTCGCAGGCAAAGTCGCTGATTTTATGTGGGATAGTGATGTAGCGGAAAGGGCAGTTGAACTAGGATTTGTTAACGAAGTGGTGCAACTTATTCAAGTATTGAGTAGGGCTGGTGACATAACAGCGGCGCAAGAGATTCAAAGAGAGGCGCTAGCGAGTGTAGATAGCCCCGACATAAGGGACGTGTTTAAGCAACTTGCAGTGGAGCCGCGCGACTGATTGCTATTTATTTACGGCAGGAGCTGATATAGTTGGTAGTTTCTAGCACAACAAATCATCCGAGCGGATCGCTAAGGCGCCCGCTCACTGAATCGTTATCTTCCCCTCATCACGGGACAATTATGGCCACAGCATTCAATCCAAAGGGTATCTTCGAAGTGCACTTAAGTGTCGAAGATCGTCGGCGTTCGACGGAATTTTACCAGAGAGTGCTTGGTTTTGAGCTAGCCACTCACATTGACGGCCGCGACATCACTTTTCTTTGGATGGGCGGTCGCGGGTCGGGAATGCTAGGCCTTTGGGGCCCCGAATGTCCTGACCCCCCAATTAGTCGTGGTATAGGGCACTTTGCGATGCGTCTCTCGAAAGAAGAGGTTATTGAGGCGGTTGATAAACTGCGACAACTTGGAGTAACCCCGCTTGATTTTGATGGGAAGCCGACACAACAGCCAGTGGTGCTTGCATGGATGCCCGCTGTGTCCATTTACTTTCAGGATCCTGACGGCCACTCACTCGAGTTCATCAGTATGCTCGACGAGAAGCCGGAGGCAGATCTCGACGTGTTAAATTGGCAAGATTGGGAGCAAAGAAGATAACAAAACATTCGAGCGGATCGCTAAAGCGTCCGCTCACTGAAACATTATGGCTTGAGTGCGAGGCAAATGATGAACCTTATCAGTCGGTGTTTGTTTGCCCTCCTCTTTCTGTTATTTCCAAGGTTCTGCAGCGCGGATCCGAATCTGGTTAAGATAGGGGTCTTGTTGACTCTCAGTGGATCGATGTCCAACTGGGGCCAGAGCGCTCGAGACGGGTTGATTCTCGCCCAAGAGAGCATTAACACCTCGGCAACTCATAACGAGCCGCGCGTTCAGCTGGTTTTTGAGGACTACGGTGAGTTCGATTTAAAGCGAGCAGCCTCTGCCGCCCATAAGCTTATTACCGTGGACAAGGTTAGCTTCCTTTTATCCTATTTAACGGAGGACACCGAAGTCGTTTGGAAAATCGCGGCTCAGAACAAAGTACCTGTAATTGCCATGGCTGCCGGGGCTGCAGATATCACGACCGGCCGTCCTAATGTGTTTAGGATGTCTCCGTCAGATATCGATCTAATGACAGCTGCGTCTAAGTTTGTAGCGTCACAGACCCGCACAAACATCTGCATCGTTAATCATCAGATAGCATACTTTGAGAGTATGTCCTCGTTTTTGGAGCGTACATGGTCGGGAGGAGAAACGCCGCCCGTTTTGCGGATTGATTTGACCCCAGCAGATAAGGATTTCCGGAGCATCGCTGGGAAATTAAAAGCACGAAGATGTGATGCACTATTCGCGTTGGTATTACCCGATTCAGTCGGCGTTTTACTGCAGCAGATGCAGACACTTAATTTCTCTCCGCTGGTTGTCGGACCTCCAGGAGCTGCGAATCCAGCGATTCTGTCGTTGGCAACCGAACTCACTGATGGCGTTGTGTTTGCTCGATTCGAAGAGCCTAGTGCGGACTTTATTCAGCGTTTTCACTCTCGATTTGGGCACGCCCCTGGCATGACAGCCGACTACGGATACGATGCGTTGATGGTCCTGTATTCTGTTCTCTCACGATTTGGTCGCTCAACGGATGCGGTAACCAAAGGGCTTTTGCAACTTAAAGGGTACCAAGGAGCCAGCGGAACCATCGATATTAACCCGGATCGTACCCGCACCAGTCGACGAGTTCAGATGTGGGAAATTCGCTCAGGAAAAGCTATAGTTGTAAGGGAGCCATAAACAAACCTTCGAGCGGGAGCGCCATAGCGCCCGCTCACTGAACCGTTATGTCATTTAAAATAAGGAACTAGTCGTATGCCCGCATTTCATGTGGTCCTTCTTTCTGCCAAAAGTCACATACCCGAGGAGAGGGTCAACGGAATGCTTCAGGCGGTGAGAGATAT
>JBEGVS010000062.1:0-3064 GCA_041178185.1 Pseudomonadota bacterium | reverse complement strand
CCGCGATGCTCCTGAGACGCAGCTGTGGCTGAAGGAGGGTGCGTGGGTAAAAGAGGTTGCGGCTGAGGAATTCTGCCAACGAATGCAAGCACGCACTCCTCTTGGGATAGCGGAAGCGATGGTAGCCTCCTACAAGTTTGACAAGAGCACCGGCCTTTCTACCTTTACGATCCCCGCAGGGGTTTCTGATATCGAGGCGATGGAGGGGGTAAATGAGTACTTTAGAAAGCACCTTCGGCAATTTGAGAGAGATGCCATCGTTGCAAAGGATTTCAAGTGGTACGAGGACAATCTACCGGTTAGGGATATGACCCAGCCGAGAGAGGTTGCGATTATAGCCGTTGTGCAGGGAACCGCGGGCATGTATCGAGCTAGCCAAGAAAAGATACTTGCCAAGCAGGGATTACGGTTTGCAGACGAACGAGATCAAGCGTTGGCTGCCGCGCTTCATGCGTGTGTTAACGGTGGAGAGGACCTGTTCAAGAAGTACGGGGTACGCGGCTCTGTTCCTGGGCTCGCGCTGGGCTCCAATCAGTCCGGCGCTGTCTTCGTCTTCAGGTCTCACGACGTCTACGACGACTACCGCGTCATTGCTGCGTCTGGCTCTCCCTCCCCGGAATAAAAATAATTTGATCGTTGGCACTTGGTTTCGCGCCTTAGCGACCGGTACGGCGGACAGGGTTGATCCCCACCGTAAGGAGGGGTTGGGTCCTTTGATCATTGGTGCTTTGTTCGAAAAATATTTCTGCTCGGTAACGGAGTTTCGTAAGCTCCTTGACCGATTCCCCGGAGATGAAAAAATAGTGAATGTATCGAGTGAAGGGCTCAAGGAACGCCACCAAGTTACCGGGGCGTGAGGTGAAGAGGGAGAGGGAACGGAGGCGCTCAAGGTCATGCGGAAGATCGATGTGATGCTTCGTGAGGTGTATCAGCTAGCGATACTGGTCGGAGCAACAGCGGTGCTTCATGGGTACAACCATCCCTCCGGTTCAACCGAGCCAAGCGTAGAAGATCGCAAGATTACCAAAAGCCTCAAAGCTGCTGCAGAGGTTTTGGGTCTAAAGCTCCTGGATTATCTTGTGATTAGTGATCCTGACTACTTCTCCTTCCATTTAAATGGGGCGTTGTAGGGGCCCAAGGCGCTCCCGAGCGCTCGGTAGCGCCTCTGTCACAGGAAAAGGGTAGCGGAGAGGAGGAGCTATAATATTCCTCGCGCCAAGGCATGACGGGCTAGGAGTATTGGTTCTAACAGGGTGATGATAACACGCCAAAATAAGCGTGATATCAGCGTGATAGAAATGCCCCTAACGCAAATTATCCTTTAAGTCGATAATCGAATCATGAATTTTCCGAAAGTGCTCATGCTGCTTGTTGCGGTGATGCTTTCCATCTCCGACGGCGTGTGCGGCGAGATCAACGTGACAAATATCTCTCTCGGCACTCGCGATGCTGGCACGGGCAATGCTCCGATCAATATCGACATCTCGTAAAATAACTCATGGCGCTCCACCGCTCCGGGAGCTCCCGCTCCGAACAACTGGGACGCGGCGTGGGTGTTTGTAAAGTTTCGCAAGAACGGTGGCGACTGGGCGCACGCGAGCCTGAATGATACAGGACACACCGTACCTTCAGGAGCCTCACTTGATGTTGGTTTAGTCGACACGAGTGCGGCGTTTAACATCTCAACAAATCCTGGAGTCGGCGTATTCATCTACCGCAGCGCTGATGGCACCGGCACCTTTTCAAAGACCGGATTTTCACTGAGCTGGAAGTATACGCAGGATGGTGTTGCAACGAACGATACGGTTGAGATTCGCGTGTTTGGGATTGAGATGGTGTATGTGCCGACTGGGAGCTTCTTTGCGGGGGATAACGCCACGTCCGGAGCTGCGTTTAGGCAGGGTAGTAGCGATAACGATCCGTGGTACATTGGGAGTGAGGCAGCTATCACCACCGGTACGCAGAGCGGCTCAGGCACCGGAGTTGGAGAGACGAACAGTGAGTATCGATACGTGAAGTCCTACTTGACCCTTCCAGGAGAGGACACTACAGGAGCCGCCTTCACGATCCCCGCCGAATTCCCGAAGGGATACCAGAAGTTCTACATCATGAAGGGTGAGATCTCTCAATCCCAGTGGGTCGTCTTCTTTAATACGCTCACAGCGACACAGAAGAGTACGAGGGATATCACCGCGAAATCGGGCAAGAACTCGGACACCCTAACCTATCGCAACAACGTGAATTGGAGCTCTGGTGATGCAACGTTGCCTGACCAGGGAAGTGGTGCAACGTACGCGACCGTTGCCATGAACTACCTTTCTTGGCCGGATCTAGCGGCGTACCTTGATTGGGCGGGTTTACGGCCGATGAGTGAATTAGAGTTTGAGCGAGCGGGACGTGGCCCCTACCGAGCGGTATCAGGGGAGTATGCATGGGGGACTACGTCGATAACAGGAGCGACCTCGGTAAGTAACGCAGGAAAGCCGAATGAGGCACCAGGGGCGGCGGCTAATTGCGTTATCGACAACGTAGTTGATGGTCCAATGCGAGTAGGTGCGATGGCGGCAGGGGACGCTACCCGGATCGATTCGGGAGCCGCGTATTACGGAGCTATGGATCTCTCGGGTAATCTCTATGAGGCGGCCGTAACTGTGGGGAACTCAACGGGGAGAGGTTTTAACGGTGCCAAGCATGGTAACGGGGTGCTAACCTCTGGAGGCGACGTGGATGTAACAACGTGGCCCGGTACGAACGCATCTGCTGGCTTTCGCGGCGGCGATTGGAGCAACCCGACTTGGACAGCGCGGATCTCTGACCGCTACATCGCAGCGTTGACGGACGACCCGAACCGCTACGAAAACGTCGGGGGTCGCGGTGTGCGTTCTGCGCCGTAGGGGATTAGTTTGTCCGGATTGCGGAGTCTCGGGGGATGCGCCTACCTTGCGGGACGCATTGTTGCGAGACGTATGCTTTACCGAGCCTTTGCCTCCCTTAAATGCGAACGATGCTAGGCTCTTAGAAACCCCCAGTAGTAAGAATCCCCAAATCATATATAGTTACCCGA
>JBEGVS010000061.1:0-20978 GCA_041178185.1 Pseudomonadota bacterium | reverse complement strand
CCGCATCGCAAGAAAAGGATCGGTTCACACAGTATGAGCTTTTGCTCAGGAAAAAATTAGAGTTCTCGGACGAGCGGCATCTAGCCTTGGCAGCGGCTCTTCATGAATGTCAACCGCATGGAGGAGAGAATATTTTGGGAAATTATCGTGTACGGTGCTCCACCCCGGGCATAGGATTGGGTCACCTGCTTCACGTGGGGATAAGCGTATATGCATGCTACAGCGATTCGAGAGACCCCCTCATCGTCGCGTCAGGTGCCCCCTTGCCTAGGCTCAATTGGTCCTTGCCCTAGGATCAAATCAGGTAGGCGTTTGATATCTGTTCCCTATGACGGCGCAGTGTTGTAGTAACTGTATGATGTTTCACGGTCATTCTCGCCCCCGGTCTCTCGAGCTAAGCTCGAACCAGAATGGTATCCCAGTGCTCGATAGCGCGCTCATGAACGATATCCTGATTGAGGCAGCGCTCAATCGCTCTCTTTCAGAAGCTATGGTGAATTCGGCGCTGAGCAGCGAATGCGTCCCGGTCTCTCCCGAGAACGCGCTTGAGATCGCAGATAGCTTTTCGAGGAGGTTGGCACTGTTGAGGGAGGCGCTCGTCATCGTTGAACGGCGGCTCTCGCAGCTTCCATCTGATGAGCGACTCGACCATGTACACAAGGCGCTTAGCCATTCGGTCGTGACGCTCACGAGTAGTATAAAAAACGTACACGACCCGGTGAATATACTGAGAGCTCTGCACACCTGGCCTGAGCTTGAAGTCGCTCCTGAGTTCGTTTCGGCGATACTCGGAATTCGCGACGAACGGATCGGTGGCGATATCGAGCGGTATTCCAGGCATCAACTCCTAGCTGAGTATGCTCAGGGGGGCTTTATGTACCAGCCCTCTGAGATAGTGGATATCTGGCCCCTGTTTGCGCATCTCTCGTTTAAGCCTGGGTGTGTTTTTTACGACCTTGGGTCTGGCTATGGACATTCCCTATTTTACGGAGCTGCCCTGCGTCCTGATATCTCCTTCAGGGGGATTGAGATCATGAGCGCTCGGGTGGATGAGAGTCGGGCTGCTTTGGCTCGCTTAGGTATGGAAAACGTTACCTTCAAAGCAGGTGATGCTTCCAAGGGAGGATTCTCAGATGCCGACGTCATTTTTGTGTACAATCCATTCCCTCCTGACACGCAGGTTGAGGTAGCAGAGCGCATAGAGGAGATCGCAGCGGCCAAATCCGTTGTCGTAGTGGATTATCTTGGTATCGTGTCGCAAGGGGTTCCAAGCCTCTGTGCGATACCGTTCATGAGCCTGACGCCATATCGCCTTGCAGCGTCCCGACGCTTCCTCAAGGAGTCTCGAGCCCTTGTGGGGCTACCTGCGACACCGAGCTCTTAAGATAGTGTTGATTGCTCGTAGTCAATCCATTGCCCGGTGCAGAGTACGGGAGGGGATGAGCTACAACCCTCTCCGATCCCGTCGACAGGGGGTTACCTCCCCGATTTGTAGGAAAGGGGAGGGATCGGGTACACTTGGGGGGAAGCTCAACGTAATGAGGGATTTCTCACCTGTTAGTGTAATTGTATGCCAGTCGGTCTCGTCGCCATCTCTGAATATATCCCCAAACGTGAAGGACTGCTCGTCCGCATCGATATGTCGGACTACCTCATCGATTACTACCTGCATCGGAAAGATGTCGCGCCTGACACGAAGTTCGAGCACGATGAGAAGTTAAAACAGTTGATAGCCTGTTTCGCCATTCATCTCGCGGCCCGAACAGGAAGGGAGACTCATGCATGGACGGTGCATATCGCCGCTGCTGAGCCCTATTCCCTGTTTGTAACGGGCAACACCGGGGACATTGACGCCACGGGAATTGCAAAAGGATACATCGTGGGGCACATCCTCACCGATCATATACGCCACACCGAGGTTAATTCCATTCATGCGCAATGCACCAACCGGGGACAAACCTTCACGAGTTTAGTTCAGTGCGATAGCTCTGATATCCCCAAGATGGTGGAACACTTTTACATCCAAAGTGAACAGCATCCGCTTCGTCTTCAGCTTTCCACAACGAGCGATACGGCCCTCGGGTTGGTGGCGTTGCCTGAGTATGATGAGGAGTGGATTCAATCCGTGGAATTAGATTACGCCGCTGGAAGTCCGGAGGTCGTACGCAATCCTATGCGGACGTGTGAATTTGCTTTCGTTTGTGACTGCTCCCCTCAGAAGCTCATGCCGTTCTTCCGCTCCCTCTCGCAAGCGTCTCTCGACGAGCTGTATGGAGAGGACGAGGAGCTGCAAATATCCTGTCCACGGTGTGGCAAACAGTTCGAGATAAAACGGTCTGAGTTCGCTCCTGAGCAATAGGGGAGGGGATTCCTCACAAAGGGCCCATTATCTGAATCCAGATCCATGATTACCCCTGTTTTTATGATACGTTGAAGAGGTAGTACTTGATTTAGACCTCTCAACGTGTACATTACTAGGTATGAGATCGTTCTTCTTCACACATTCTCATTCTCATCATCACAGCGCTTAGTGCGCTTATACCCCCTTTTTCCCTGCATTATTGGCCATCTTTCACATCTTTCTCCTTCAGGAGTTATATGACTACCTTGCGTTTAGCCATCCAAAAGTCGGGACGTCTATCGGACGGTTCCCGCAAACTCATCGCTGAGAGTGGAATTGAAGTTGAGCAGATAGGGGCACAGCTTCGCTCCTCTGCCTACAATTTCCCCCTGGAGGTGCTCTACTTGCGGGACGATGACATTCCTGAATATGTCGCTGATGGGGTGGTAGATGCTGCTATCGTCGGGCTCAATGTGGTCAAGGAGCAGAGCTCTGAGGTCAGGATCGTTCGCGACCTTGGATTTGGGCGCTGCCGACTCTCGGTCGCATTCCCGAAGGGATCTGCCTACGACGGTCCGAAATCCCTTCGCGGATTGAGGATCGCAACCTCCTATCCAAACATTTTGGGAACGTACCTTGCATCCCAAGGTATTTCGGCTGAAATCCAAGTGATAACAGGCTCTGTTGAGATCGCTCCGACTATCGGATTAGGAGATGCGGTGTGTGATCTCGTGAGCTCGGGCAGCACCCTCATGAGTAATGGACTTGTTGAGGTTCAGACGGTACTTCAATCTCAAGCGGTTCTCATCGCAAGCCCCTCCTTGTCAGGTGAAAAGGAAAAGATCCTTGAAAAGTTTCTCTTTCGAATCAATGCCGTCCTTCGCGCCCGAAACACTAAGTATATCACCCTCAATACTCCAACGGAGGCGATTCCCGAGATCGTCAAACTGCTGCCAGGTATGAAGAGCCCAAGTGTCCTTCCGCTCAATCTCGAGGGGTGGAGTTCGCTCCACACGGTGGTGAGTGAGGATGATTTCTGGGGCATCGTCGAGAAGTTGAAGCAGGCCGGGGCGCAAGGAATTCTCGTCCTGCCGATTGAAAAGGTGATCGAATGAAAACATACATCAAACCAGCCAGATCGGAGTGGGCCAGTCTTTGCAAACGACCGGTAACCAAGAGCGAAAATCTCCGTGACGTCGTAGCTTCAATACTCTCATCGGTACGGAAAGATGGGGATAAGGCGCTTCGCGAATTGTCACTTCGATTCGACGGTGCCGTTCCACCGTCTTTGCAGGTCTCGCCGCAGACGAGGGACCGTCTTGCCGAGCAGGTGGAGCCCGAATTGGTGGAGGCTCTCAAGCAGGCTATCACCACTATTACTCGCTTCCACCAGTCTCAGCGAGTGATTGAGCCTGAGGTCGAGACTGTGCCCGGAGTTGTATGCTTCAGACGTTCGATCCCTATCGAGCGAGTTGGTATCTACATTCCGGCTGGAACCGCGCCCCTTTTTTCGTCACTGCTCATGTTGGCAATTCCGGCCAAGCTCGCCGGCGTGCGGGAGATCGCTCTGTGTACGCCGGGGGGCAAGCGCGGAGCGTTGAACGAGGTTATTGCCTGCGTAGGCAAGCTCCTTGCGATCGACGAGATCTACCTAGTGGGGGGCGCTCAAGCTATCGGAGCGCTCGCCTACGGTACCGAGACTATCCGTGCCGTACAAAAGATCTGTGGGCCAGGCAACTCCTTCGTCACAGAGGCGAAGCTCCAGGTAGCGGCCGAGGGATTCGCTATTGATATGCCCGCCGGCCCCTCTGAGGTCCTTGTGGTTGCTGACGAAGGTGCGGATCCCCGATTCGTGGCCGCAGATCTCTTAGCGCAGGCAGAGCACGGCCCCGATAGTCAGGTAGTAGTAGTAACAACCGAACCATCTCTCCTGGATCGAGTAGTTGCGGAGGTGGAAGTACAGCTCTCTGCCTTACCTCGGGAAGCTATTGCATCTCAAGCTCTCAGGGAGAGCTTGGGAGTTGTCCTTAGTACCCTTGAAGAGGCGATTGAGTTCTCGAATGTGTACGCGCCTGAGCACCTTATCCTCTCTGTGGATGCTCCTGATCGATACGTCGCTTCGATTAGGAATGCTGGGTCGGTCTTTCTTGGATATCTCGCTGCCGAGGCGCTTGGTGATTACGCATCTGGCACGAATCACGTCCTACCTACGAATGGTGCCGCTTGTTCCCTCTCAGGAGTTTCGGTCGACACCTTTGTGAAGAAGGTTACCTTCCAAAAGGTTACTGCCGACGGAATTCTCGAGTTATCTCCCACGGTGGCATGCATGGCCCAAGCCGAAGGGCTCGATGCTCACGCTCGGGCAGTGCTTATTCGTCAGGAGGTGCTCTGTGGCCTGTAATTTTATCAAAAACTACATTCAAGAATTGACGCCGTACTCGACAGCTCGAGATGAGTTTACCGGTTCGGCGAGTACATTTTTGGACGCGAACGAGAACCCGTATCCCTCGGTCGTGAACCGATATCCCGATCCGCACCAGCGAGCGTTGAAGCGAAGGATCGCGGAGCTCAAAAAGGTTGCAGAGGAGTGCATCTTCCTTGGTAACGGAAGCGACGAAGCGATCGACCTTCTCGTTCGTATCGTCGATTGTGAAGGGGGAGGCATCACCATCACCTCTCCGACCTACGGTATGTACAAGGTAGCCGCCGCCAATAACGGCGTATCGATCGTAGATGCGCCGTTGCGAGGGGATTTTACGCTCGACGTAGAGGCCATCGCTGTTGCAAGTAAGAGTGGGAGTCGACTGCTGTTCCTGTGCTCTCCGAACAATCCGACCGGGCAGCAGTATGTACTCGACGACATTCGGCAAGTCCTTGCGGCTTTCGAGGGGATCGTCGCAGTAGACGAGGCCTACATAGATTTTGCGGATACTTCAAGCGCGTTGGAGCTCCTCGCAACCTGTGAACGCTTAGTGGTACTCCAGACCTTTTCGAAGGCGTGGGGCATGGCGGGTATTCGGCTCGGTATGGCGTTTGCGGCTCCGAGTATTATTCAGGCCATGAACAAACTGAAATTGCCCTATAACGTAAGTGAGCTTACTCAGCGGTATGCTCTTGAAAGATTGCAAGAGCCGGAGCGCACCCGAAAGGAGGTTGCTGAACTTCGAAGTGAGCGAGCTCGAGTTGCTTCAGAGCTCGAAACGCTTCCGGGCATTAACCGTGTCTTTCCCTCCGGTGGGAATTTTATCTTGGTTCGAATGTTAGACCCGCGACGTATCTTCGAAAACCTTCAATCGAGGGGGATCGTTGTACGAGATAGGTCGATGGAGAGGGGATGCGAGGGCTGTTTGAGAGTGACGATAGGGACGAGCGAGGAAAACGACACGTTGCTTGATGCTTTACGGGAGGTGCTATGAGAAAGAGAGCTCTTTTTATTGATCGTGATGGAACTATCATCGTTGAACCTCCAGTTACGCAACAGGTGGACTCTCTCGAGAAGCTTGAGTTCATCCCAGGCGCGATTACGGCGTTGGCCTCAATCGCAGCCCTCAATGAATTCGAGTTGGTGATGGTGACTAATCAAGATGGATTGGGAACACCATCATTTCCGGAGAGGGATTTCTGGCCCGCACAGAATATGGTTATCAGCACGCTGAGGAGCGAGGGGGTCGTCTTTTCGGATGTGCTCATCGACCGGTCATTTCAGGAGGAGAACCTTCCAACGCGGAAGCCGGGCACCGCTATGCTGACTCGATATATGACCGGAGAGTATGACCTAGAAAGCTCCTTCGTCATTGGCGACCGACTCACAGATGTTCAGCTCGCGTCGAATCTTGGATGTAAGTCGGTTCTGCTAGCCGATACTCCTTGCGAAGGCGCGACCCTTACGACTACCTCGTGGAGGGATATTGAGGCGTTCATCTTCGCACAGACGAGGTACGCCCGTTATGATCGTCAGACAACAGAGACCTCGATCTCGTGTGAGCTTGGTCTTTACGGAACGGGCAAATGCCAGATTGCAACGGGGATAGGATTCTTTGACCATATGCTGCTGCTCCTTGGCTCTCACGCGGGATTTGATCTCAAACTCGAGGCCGTGGGGGATCTTCACGTGGATGAGCACCACCTTATCGAGGATGTAGGGATCGTGTTGGGCGAAGTATTACGGCAGGCTCTGCGAGATCGCTCGGGAATCGCACGTTTTGGCTTTACCCTTCCGATGGATGAGTCCCTCGCACAAGTAGCTTTTGATCTAGCGGCTCGGCCGCACCTTGAGTGGAGTGCAACGTTTACGCGGGAGATGATCGGGGGAATGCCGACCGAGATGTTTAAGCACTTCTTCAAGTCGTTCGCCGACACCCTGAGGTGTGCTCTTCACATCTCGGTAGAGGGAGAGAACGAACATCACAAGGCTGAGGCGATCTTCAAAGGTGTTGGTCGTGCCCTGCGAAGTGCGGTGGCCAGAGTAAAAGACCAGAAGGGTGTGCCGAGCACAAAGGGGGTCCTATGACGGTAGCGATCGTTCGATATAACGCAGGAAATATTCGCTCTGTGACGAACGCTCTTGAGCGAATCGGTGCCGCCTATCTCGTGACTGATAGCCCCGAAGAGCTTCAACAAGCGGAGCGGATCATCTTTCCGGGGGTCGGCGAAGCGAGTAGCGCAATGAGTCATCTTCGTGCTGCTGGGATCGACCGAGTGCTGGGTGAGACGAGTGCCCCCGTGTTAGGGATCTGTCTCGGTTTGCAGCTCTTATGTGCTGATTCGGAAGAAGGAAACACCTCATGCTTGGGGATTATCCGCGGGCGTGTTAGCCGTTTCGTGACACCGCGTAAAATTCCCCATACGGGATGGAGTCAGGTGACAAACCTGAAGCACCCTATCTTTGAAGGTATTCCTGAGGGGAGTCACTTCTATTTTGTGCATAGCTATCGCCTCGAAGTGTGCGCCGACACCGTAGCGCAATCGGTGTACGGAGAGCGGTTCGCGGCGGCGGCTGCCGCACGAAACTTTGTAGGAGTTCAATTTCATCCTGAAAAGAGTGCAGAGGTAGGCGAACGTCTACTACGTAATTTCGTGGAGTGGAGCGTATGACCAAATGTCGAATAGTCCCCGCTATCGACGTGATAGACGGGCGTTGTGTGCGGTTGCGTCAGGGTAGGTTTGACGAAAAGCAGGTGGTCGGCGCTGACCCGGTGGAGGTTGCCCGAGCCTTTATTAGGTGTGGCTTTAAACGACTTCACCTCGTTGATCTGGATGGGGCTAAAACCGGAACGCCACGACATCTCGGTGTGGTGCGAGCGATAGTTGATCAGACTGGGCTGGAGGTTGATGTGAGCGGCGGGCTTCGGACCGCCGATGATGTCTCGCAGGCTTTGGAAAGCGGAGCGCGTCAAGTAGTCATCGGTTCTGCCGCTGTGGAGCGACCTGATATGGTGCGTGAGTGGATATCACGCTTTGGTGCTGATGTTATCGTTTTGGGATTAGACGTCCTGGACGACGAGGTCCGGATAAAGGGATGGCAAGAGGGGAGCGCTCGAACGGTCCCCCAAGTCCTTGAAGGATTCGCTGGTTCAGGTCTCAAGTGGCTCATGTCGACCGATATCTCTCGCGATGGAATGCTTGAAGGGGCCTCGGTAGAGATGTATCGCACGTTGGGTAGGGAGTATCCCGAGTTGAGGATTATTGCGAGTGGAGGGGTCACGAGCGCGGACGATGTTCGAGCCCTTGCCGAAGCTGGTGTCCGGGAGATTATCGTAGGTAAGGCACTCTACGCCGAAACCCTTCGATTGGATGAGGTTCAAGAGTTTGTATGGTAGCAAAGAGAATTATCCCATGTCTGGACATCAAGGGAGGCCGAACCGTAAAGGGGACAAAGTTCCTGAACCTTCGGGATATGGGAGATCCTGTCATGCTTGCTCGTAGATATAGTGATGGCGGAGCCGATGAGTTGGTCTTCCTCGATATTTCAGCGACAAATGAGGAACGGTCAACGACGGTCGACCTTGTCGAGCGAGTTGCGAAAGCGATCTCTATTCCGTTCACCGTAGGAGGAGGGATCTCCACAGCGGATGACGTTTCACGGCTTCTTGATTCCGGAGCTGATAAGGTATCGTTGAATTCCTCGGCAGTAGGGAACCCTGAACTCATTGACCAGCTGGCGCGACGTTTCGGATGCCAGTGTGTCGTCGTAGCGATCGATACCAAGCGTTCCCAGCGAGGAGACGAGGTGTTCATTCATGCAGGGCATACTGCAACTGGGAGGTCCACGATTGACTGGGCGCGGGAGGTTGCCGAGCGAGGAGCAGGAGAGATCCTCTTAACGTCAATGGACAGCGACGGTGTGCGTAATGGATTCGCGTTGAATGTTACCAGAGAGGTATCGGAAGCGGTTTCGATCCCTGTAGTCGCATCCGGAGGGGCAGGAGATGTACAGCACTTTTTCGATGTTTTTAAAGATGGCGGTGCGGATGCCGCGTTAGCGGCGGGGGTATTTCACGAAGGAATGCTGACGATCGGGGGAGTCAAAGAATTTTTACGTGAGCGCGGAGTGGAGGTGCGGCTATGAAAGGAGAACCTGATTTTTCAAAGTGCGGCGGACTTTTGCCAGCCGTGATCCAGGATGCGATGAGTGGCCAGGTGCTCATGCTTGGGTACATGAATGAGGAGTCTTTCAAGAGGACGGTTGCAACGCAGAAGGTGACCTTCTTTAGTCGTTCACGAGAGGAGTTGTGGACGAAGGGCGAGACGTCGGGAAATTATTTGCGTCTTATCGACATCTCTGTTGATTGCGATCGAGATGCTCTTCTTGTGCGAGCGGTCCCAAGTGGCCCAACCTGTCATGAGGGTACCACAAGCTGCTTCAGTGATGCGCGCCCAACATCGTGGTCGATCCTCGGGGAACTTGAGCGTGTCATTAAGCAACGAAGGGAATCAATGAGTGATGATTCTTACACAGCTTCTCTTTTTAAAGGGGGAGTTGATAGGCTTGCCCAGAAAGTGGGAGAAGAGGCGATTGAGGTGGTCATTGAGGCGAAAAACGGGCACAGAGAGCGCCTTCTCAGTGAGTCAGCTGACCTCGTTTTTCACCTCATGGCGTTGTGGGAGTCTCAGGGTGTTTCTCTGGCTGAGGTCTGTGATGTGCTGCGAGAGCGGAGCTTGGGGTAATGCCTGTCGACCTTATGAACATACCCCCGGTTCTCTGAGAAGGGCGAGGCTACGAGCGGATCTGTCGCACTAATGTAGCGACCTCGTGGAGGTTGGAAAGGATCTTCCAAGCGTGCCGGGTCATAGCCTGTGTTGGTGGCAGGAGGTCCGGAATAAGGATCGGCCGTAGCCCAGCCGTGTATGCCGCTTCGAGCCCAAAAGCGGAATCTTCGCACGCTATGCAAGTGCCTGGCGTTGCTCGCAGAGCGGAGCATGCCTTGAGATATATATCAGGGGCTGGTTTGCCGTTCGCGACCTCATCCCCTCCCACAATAAAATTGAATCGTTTGAGGACATCCACCTTCGTCAGCTTCCGGATTGCGATGTGTCGTTTGGTTGAGGTGGCTATCGCACGCGGAATTTGCAGTTCGTCCAAGGTGTCAAGAAGCTGGAGTACCCCAGGTTTCAATGGAATGCGACCCGCCTCAAATTCGGCTTGGTAGAGTTCTCGAACCTTTTCAAGGAAGGTTATGGTGAACGGCTCGTCACCAAAGAGCTCCGTAAGGTAGATGTAGCCACTTGCTGCATTTCGGCCGACCATCTTAAGGGCTGACTCGGCAGTGAGCGGGGCATTGAGGAGCTGGGCTGCTGTTAGGAAAACCTCTTGAGAAACCCTTTCGCTATCGAGCAGGAGCCCGTCCATATCAAAAACGACGGCGGATAGTTCAAACGGCGCGTGCATGCACACCATGGTACCTAAGGTGCTCGATAAAAGCCACGGAGGCGACCACGCTTGTATCTTTTAGATCTGGCCGGCGGAGGAGTAACCCCCAGCCGGGTCTTGAACCGTTCCTATGCCGACCTTGTAATCCCTAATTGACGAGGTTGCTGGAGGGCCTCTCGCATCGCTCAAGGAGAGAGAGCTCCTCGTCTGAGGCAGGCACCGGGTCTCCGACCTGCGTGTGAGAGTGCGAACCGTCGTTACTAACTTGTACAATTGGAGGGAGGTAAGGAGAGAGGCAGTAGTTTACGAATTTCCCTGGGCCTCGGCCCCAGATGTAGAGGTCAATCGGCAGGGCGAATCCGAACATCGCGATATCGTAGAGGGCGGTAAGGGCCCCCTTCTGACTGACGACATAGGCAGCCGAACTCGATGTCTGATACGCCTTACAGAGACCTGGTGCCATGATCTGATGACGGGACTCGTTGTACATCACGTTTTGGTTAGTGGGCACAAAAAGGCTCACAAAATCCCACGGAACGGGGGCGCAGAGCAGGAGACAATTGACGGTATGGATGAAGTCTTCAGTGAGGTAGCTTTCGTCTTCGAGCACAATGACCGCGTCGTGGCGGGTATCCGTCATCTGCTTCCATACGGCGTAGTGGCTGGCAAACGCTCCCACCACGCCACAATTGCCTGGAAATGGAGCGCCGAAGATCTCGTGTGCTTTGAATTTAAAATTGGGGTTTTTTTGATGAAACTCTTGTATCTCCGCCATCGTCGGTGTGTGGACGGGTGGGACACCAAGATTCTCGATTCCGGCAGCTGTACAGAGATCTATCGCTCTCTTATCGAACCTTTTGGTTTCGCCGTTCTTAGGGATATGAATGATGTTGTAGGCTATGCGTACCATACTACTCCGAAGTACGTTGCGTCCTTAAGTTGTTGCGATGAGGCTTTCGCCGAGGAAATACCGAACTACTTAAGAACAAATGAATACCGTGGCTACGGTCCCAAGCGCGCCTATCCAGGTCGCCGGAGATCGAAACCTCTGTCTATAAACTCAATCGACCGACCGGCTCATTTCCTTGAGGAGAAAATGAGGGCTTCAGATGGCCTGATGAGGCCCCCTCTATGTAGTGGTTCGGGCTCATCTTTATGCTCGGCTGAATCGGCACAGGGGGTGAAGAAAGTACGCACTTCCCCCGTGACGGTATCTTCTGAGTGACGTACACTTTGAGTGGAGAGCGTATCTACAAGAGTGTATTCAGATGTCTGCACCCGTTCCATTTCTTGGTGTCATTGAGGGGTTTTTCGGCAGGTCATGGTCATGGTCGGATCGGGCGTCATACGCGCCTTTCCTAAAAGCTCATGGGTACTCTTTCTACGTATACGCGCCTAAGGATGAGCCTTTTTTGCGCAAGCAATGGAGTGAGCCGTTTCCCGTTGATCGATTCACAGCTCTGACCTCTCTCTGTGCCACAATGAAAGCAAGCGGCTTGCAGTGTGGGGTTGGTCTCTCACCCTACGAAGCGTATCGCAACTATGACTCCGGGGCGCGAAGTCGTCTGCGGGAGAAGGTCAAGCTTCTCAACACCCTCTCGCTGGATATCTTGTGTGTTCTGTTCGATGACATGCGGGGAGATCTTCCTGATCTTGCAGAGGCTCAAATCCGCATTCTTGGGGACATCCGGGACGTATCCACCGCGCCTCGAATCATCTTCTGTCCGACCTACTACAGCTATGACCCGATTATTGAGAGGTGTTTTGGGCCGATGCCTCCACGATACCTCGAGGACTTAGGCCGGGGATTGGATCGTTCTATCGATCTCTTCTGGACGGGTGAAAAGGTGATGTCTTCAGCATACCCTGAGAGTCATCTCAAAGAGGTTGCTGAGCGGATGCAGCGAAAGCCCTTTCTCTGGGACAATTATCCGGTCAATGACAGTAAGCGCGCGTCTCCCTTCCTCTTTCTGAGAGCGTTTGAAAATAGGGGAGCGCACCTCGAACACCTCGTCAGAGGCCATGCTGTTAATCCCATGAAACAGCCGTGGCTCTCGCAGATCCCTCTCGCAAGCTTAGCACATAACTATTCACCTCAGAGTTCTTACGATCGTGAGATGACCTCCGTTGTTTGTGCTAAAGAGGTGTGTGGCGAGGAGATCGGGGCTCTGATCGTTCAGGATCTCCCGCTTCTCCATGATGTGGGTCTCTCGGCGATGAGCGACGACCAGAAAGCGTATCTTCGAAAGCGGTATGCTCCACACTCGGAAGACCCGTTTTGTCGGGAGATCGTAGCTTGGCTGGACGGCGAATATGCATTTGACCCCGCCTGTCTCACTGATTAGACAGCCCGAGCAGGAGGGGCGTGCCCCGAGGTGGGTTGGGTGCCGTCCCTCCTGAGAAGGAGATAGCGATCATACCACGCTTGGCTCCTCTCTTGTCGAAATGCGAGAGTGCTGCGAAAGTAGGGAGCATGAAGATAAAAGTAATCGCTCTGAGCCTTCTCTCCTTGGTATGCGTTGCGTGTACCCCCAAGGTTTCCACCCCCTCAAATGTTCAAAATTCAATGTTCCCGAGGGTTCAGGGCACGAACCTCGACAAACAGCCGATCACGTTGCCCGACCACTATCGTGGGAAGGTCGCGTTAGTGCTCGTCGGCTACACTCAGAAGGCGCAGTTTGATATCGATAGGTGGATTCTTGGTGCTTTGCAAGCCGATGTACGGGCTGAGATCGTAGAGGTTCCAACGATTGCGGGAATGATGCCTCAGATGGTGCAGGGGTTTATCGACAACGGAATGAGAAGTGGCATTCCGAAATCGGATTGGGCGTCGGTCGTGACGATCTACGAAGATGCTCCAAAGATTATCGAGGCGCTTGGAAATGAGCGACCTCAGAGTGCCTACGCAGTTCTCCTAAATAAAGACGGTCGGATTGTATGGAGCTCGAACATCGGCTACTCGGCCTCTCAGGTTATTGAGCTTAAAAAGGTCGTGGATTCTTTGCCGTGATGCTACACACGAGTAGGTGATGTGTCGCTGCTATTTTATGAGCGCCCGCTGAAGACTCTCAAGGTGTTGCCACCGATCATAGAGACGCTCGACTTCCTGTTGTTGCGCGGTCAGAGCGTCGCAGAGTTGAGTAAGCTTGGCGCCGTTTGTGGAGTATTCTCCTGAATCGATGGCTCGCTGAATCTCCGAGAGCTTCTCTTCTGCTTGAGCGATGAGTTCCTCGATCATGGAGAGATCCCGGGCATCCTTATAGGAGAGCTTAGTAGCTTGCTTAGCTTTTGAATCGTTGTCTTTCGATGGGTCTTTTTTGTGAGCCACAGAGAGATCTTCCTCGCTGCGAGCTGATTCCCACTGTGCGTAGCTGCCATAGATGCAACCTGACCCGTTCCGCAGACCGAGCACTGAGCTCGCGGTTCGTTCGAGTAGGTATCGATCGTGGGTGATAAGGACGATGGCGCCTGGAAAGCTCTCAAAGCTCTCTTCAAGGTTCTCTAAGGTAGCGATGTCGAGATCATTGGTAGGCTCATCGAAGAGAAGAACATCGCATTCTTGAGACATGCTTTTTGCGAGTAGGGCTCGCGCTCTCTCACCGCCGGAGAGGGAACCGAGAGTTGTTGCGAGGTGGTTGTGCGAAAAAAGGAAGCGAGATGCCCAGGCGGCTACATGCATGGATTGGCCCTGGTAGAGAACCGAATCGCCGTGAGGACAGAGAAACTCACGTAGAGTGATATCATCTTTGAGTTGGCTACGAGCTTGGTCCATGAATGCGGTCCGCAAATTCGGTGCTCGAACGACCCGTCCAGCGGAGGGAGCAAGGTCTCCTAGAAGCGTGCGAATGAACGTTGTCTTGCCACTTCCATTAGGTCCAACTACGGCCAGGCGGGTTCCCGGAGAGAGTACGAGGGAAACCTCAGAGAAGAGCTGCCGTCCACCCATGGACTGGGCGACCCGCTCTGCTTTGATAAGCTCCTTGGTCCTTCGTTGCGTTGAGGAAAACTCGATCTCGGCGCGACGTTGTTGTCCGGTCGGCGCGTTTTTGAGCTTATCGATGAGCTTATGAGCCTCATTGATTCGGGAGCGTGATTTTGTGGTACGAGCCTTGACACCCTGTCGAAGCCATTCCACTTCTCGGCGCACCTTATTCGCCAACGACTGCCTTTGTTGCTGGAGTTGCGAGAGCCTTTCCTCTCGGAATTCGATGTAATCAGCATAGCCCCCGTCGCAGATCATCACGTTGCTAGGGTACATCGTATTGATCTCAAGCACCCGAGTAGCGAGTCGCTCGATGAAGTATCGGTCATGGCTCACGAACGCGATCGCGCAGTTTAATGAGTCGAGATAGTTTTCTAGCCAGAGAATGGAATCGATATCGAGGTGGTTGGTTGGCTCATCTAAGAGTATGCAATCGGGTTCAAGAGCGAGAGCGCAAGCGATGGAGAGCCGCTTTTTCCAACCGCCCGAGAGAGAATCAACGTATACGTCATCGTCGTTGAATCCCGCCGCTCCGAGGTAGATGCTCACACGTCTGGCAACGTCGTCATGGTCAACCCCATGCGCATGAAGCACCTGTTCGACGATCTCTGCTGCTGTTTTTGAAGGGGGAAAGTTTTCCTGCTGCGGAACGTACGCACAGTGGAGACCCTTACGCACGCTGATGGTGCCGTCATCAACCTCTTCGAGCCCCGCCAGGATCTTGAGGAGGGTAGATTTTCCGGAGCCATTGTTGCCGATAAGGGCCAGGCGCTCCTGTTCGTGAATCGTGATGGAGAGTTTCGAGAATAGGGGGGATTCGGAGAAACCCTTCGATATCTCTTGTGTACTTATAATTGGGGTAGGCGCCATGGGGTGTAGGATAGCAAGGCGCCTAAGAAGGGTATATGCCAGGAAGGCCTTTTTTTGAGCCTGTTGCTTGGGCGCCAGAGCCCTGCCCCAAGCTAAACGGCACATTGTTCTCGCTGTGAAAGTGGTCTCGATCGCTCAGCAGGGTGTCCTAGAAGTCAGCGGTTGTGCAGATTTTGTTCAAGAGCTCTACGGAAACGTGGTAATCTCCCCATCAGTAGTTGTGCCCGAAGGGCCGTTTCACCGCAACTCGTTCATCCCGTAACGTACGGCAGGGAGTGTTTCATGACCCGGTATCTCCAAGAGAGTGACAACGAAGGTCCTATCACTCGCATTGCGCGGGTCGCCTCAGACCTGATGTCCTACCCCTCAGTGACCGGAGCTGAGCTCCCCGTATTGGAGCATGTCGAGCGCCTTCTTAAGGGAATGGGATGGCACACTGAACGATGGCCCATCAGCAATGACGAGCGTTTCAATGTATTCGCCGCCCCGGCAGGCAAGAGTCCGACGGTCGTTTTGACAACCCATCTCGATGTTGTTCCGGCTCCTGAGCGACTATGGCTCCCTAAGGTCGAGGGCGGCGCGTTACGAGGGCGGGGTGCATGCGATGCCAAAGGGATCGCCGCTGTTATGATCGAGGCTGCTGATTCCCTCCGCCAGGAGGGGTGTGCTGACGTTGGCCTGCTTTTTGTTGTTGGTGAGGAGACCGACAGCGTTGGGGCAAAAGCAGCCGTTCCGATCCTTCGGGAGAGGGGGATTCGCTACATCGTGAATGGTGAACCGACAGAGGGCAAGTTGGTGGTGGCGCAGAAGGGGGTACTAGCGGGGACTATCGTTATAAAGGGTAAGCCGTGTCACTCCGGATATCCGCACCTCGGGACTGACGCGAACGGGTTTCTCGTTGAGCTGGCTCACGCGCTACGTAGAATCGATTTCGGTTCGCATCCCGTGTTTGGTGATGCCACCCTAAATCTTGGGATGATACGCGGGGGGAGCGCCGGTAACGTCGTCTCTCCTTCAGCAGAGATTGCTTTCTGGATACGAACGGTGCGGTCCTCTCTGTCCTCCCGTGAACCGATCGAGAGGATAGTACACGAGACAGCGCAACGATTTTCGGGGATCGAGGTGGGCGTAGAGGTGCAGGTTGTGAATGATCCACTGGAACTAGAGGCGCTTCCTCATTTTGAGACTACCGTTTTCTGCGGAGGGTCTGACATTTCTTACTATGTCGAGAGTGGGGCAAGGGTCCTGATGTTTGGTCCAGGCTCTCTCCATCACGCTCATACGGATGATGAGCATGTTACGTTGCAATCGCTTGAAGAGGGATACACGGCATATCGCTCGATCTGCAGAACGATTATGTCGTAGCAAGAGTTGCTGGACAGTGGTGTCGATACGAGAGGGATAGCTCTTCTCTCGATCCATTGAGGGAGTAGGCTTTTATTACGAGCAGATCCAACGCAAGGAGGAGCTTAATCGATACTGATTGTCATCCTTATCTCGGGCGTGTCCGCAGACAATGGACGTTGTAACTACAACCTTGCCGTTTTTTCGATACATAATAGAAGAGTAGCTGGGACTGCACTGGCCTGGACACCGATTGTAGAGATCCTCTCCATCTGCTCCATCCCCTTGTGTTAGATCGTTGTACCACTCCTCCGCCTCATCTTGTGTGTCGAACTCCCGGTCAGTGTACACGATGGGTTCCTTCTGGGTTGCAGTAAGTAACTTCTCGCATGAGGGCGAGTCCTCATATTCCGGCAAGGTCATGTTAGGGATGGAGGAAAATACAACTGCCACGAAGGGATTCGCACAGGAGGAGCCGCACGGGCTGTTGCTCTTAGAGAGTTCGACCGCCTTGAGCTCGGACAACGACAGAAGTTGATCCATTTGATAGCGAATGGAGTCCTCCGAGTTACGGAGGTTATCGAAGAAGCCTGCAGAGGCGAGGGTGCTCCGAATGGAGAGATCCTTGAGGGTGGGCGAACAAGGAGATTCGGCGATCGCATGCGTCACGCAAGTAAGCGCGCAGATAATACTCACTATTCGATTATATGCTGTCTTGCATGCCCTCATAGCGTTCCCTAACTGGTTTTGCTCCGCGATAGTATCATTAGCTCAAGAGGCGAGACATCCGCAAAAGAGGAGCCGCTTCACCCTTTATTCAGGTACTGGTTACGGATGCCTGCGGCTGAAGATGGGCTGGTCCAATGCAGCGCTCTCAAGAGGACTCGACCACTGATTCATACGAGCTCGCTATCGTTACTAGAACTGGGTGTTCCCTCTCATGGGAGTGGGAGGTGAGCTGTTGTATCGTGTTCAAACACGTTGGTTCACGGAGGGTATCGGTATGGCACGAAAGGGCGGTAGGCCAAGCGATATGCGGAGTCAGGCGGAAAGGGTTCGACCTCGGGGGCATGGGTCTCCTTTCTCGAAAGGGGCGAGGGGCGAGCCGAGCGCTTCGGACAAATCGCTTCGAGACCGAGTGCTTGTCACGTTGCGAGGCGAGCCGGAGTGGTCCAATGCCGAGATTCAGGTAGACGCATGGGGGGTAACCGTATCGCTGACCGGATCCATCGATACCATCAATGCCAAGTACCGGATTGAGGAGGCTGTAAAAAGGGTGCGAGGGGTCGAGGCAGTTGAGAATAATCTTACTATCCGAGTAGGAGAGGCTCTAGAAGAGTTTACTCGAAATACTGATGCTGCCAGGTTGAGGGATGATTTGAATCGAAGCTCAAAGGGCGGACGAATGTGAGAGTGCGTCACGTGCCGAGGTTATCCGTGTCTCGCGATGATGATCACACTTTACGGTAAATTCCCGTGCTATCGATCGTATAAGGGCTACACAAAGGAGAACGTATGCGTAATCAAGCCAACACAACTACGGATCACGATGAGATACAGAATTGGATAGAACAGCGAGGTGGGGTTCCCTCGATAGTACGAGCGACGCATGAACGCGCTGGCTCGGGAATTTTGAGGGTGGATTTTCCTGAGGAGGAGCCCGATGAAGGGCTCGAAGAGATAGGCTGGGACGAATTCTTTAAGATCTTTGATCGTAATAAACTCGCATTTCTTCATCAAGATCAGACTGCTTCTGGACAGGAGAGTCGTTTCTGCAAATTCGTCGCGCGCACGTAAGAGACCTTGTGGGTGAACGGCAGCTCCCCGGCGCACCACGCCAATAAGGCATGGTGTGGTGGGTATTTTTAAAGTAACCTGCCCCGCCTATGCGGGGCGTTTTTCTTTTACTCGGTGCGGCGCTCTTGTGGAGCACCGGCGGATTTCTGATAAAAATGGTCGATGTGTCGGGCATGGCGCTCTCCTCGGGGAGAAGTAGTATCGCCGTGCTTACCCTAATGGCTCTGACCCATAGGATACCGTTGCGACCGTCCTTACCATGTGTTCGATGCGGATTATTCTATGCTTTAACGGTGTCGACGTTCGTTGTTGCTACCAAGCTCACGACCGCGGCTAACGCCATCGTGTTGCAGTACGCGGCTCCCGTCTACGTCGCTCTGTTGAGCGCTCGATTCCTAGGAGAGCGAGTGGTGCTGCGAGATTGGGTGGCTATCCTGGTTGTTCTCCTGGGCATGGGGATATTCTTCGCTGACGGAATCGGTCTCGGTGGCAATGCTGGGAATATCCTTGCGATAATCTCGGGCCTCTGTTTCGCGTTCTTTGTGGTCTCACTGAGGCAACTTCGGGATGACAATCCTGTTGATGCGGTGATAGTGGGGAATGTTATAGCTTTTGTTTTAGGGGCTCCCTGGTTGATAGAGGGTCATTGGAGCCTATACTCGGTCCTGGGTGTTATTCTTCTGGGTTCTCTTCAGCTTGGTTTATCGTATTACCTCTACACCCAGGCGATAGCGCATGTAACGGCACTGGAAGCTGTGTTGATTCCGGTCGTCGAACCGATTCTCAATCCTCTTTGGGTGTACCTCAGTATGGGAGAGAAGCCGTCCGGGTGGGCGATGTGCGGTGGGATACTAGTTCTCTCCGCGGTTACATGGCGGGCCTTGGATAGTCGAAAGGTTAGAGCTCCCGCGTCAGATCCAATACGGGGTCGATGCGCTACGACGTCCTGACAAAACCGATCGCTTACGTTCGAGGGTCAGCCTTTGGCGCGCTGCCCCGGACAAAACGTCCGGGAGCGCTAGCCCGCGTTGGGCACCTAATCGTAGTCCAACGGCAGGATCGTGTTCATAGGGAACGCTCCGCCCGAGTGTGGCCCGAAGTAGAACCGAACCATAAGGCTTGTCGTCCACGCCTCTTGACCACTCATGTTGGCGTATTCGAGGCCGCTCATAAGTTTTAAGCGATGTTTGGCGATGTAGTAGTCAAGCCCAAGGTATCCTGCTTGATAGAGGTCCCCTGGCTCGAATCCCGCAGGTCGTTCGTACCGTCGTTGTGGCTTGAGACCCTCTTGGCCGTTAGAAGCAGCTAATTGATACCGGGATACGATCTGCCACTTTTTGTTAAAGAAGTAGCTTGGTTGTAGATTCATGCCGGTTGCGTTGCCGTTGTCGTTGCCCAGACCGCCGGTGATCTCGTTAACCAGAGCGAACTTCCCTTTGTGAACGATGACAGCTCCTGACACGCCGTTGTCAAAGTAGTTCATGTTGGTGGCGTTTTGATTGTAGTCGCTGTGGAGGTAGGAACCGTACAGGGTCACGTTGTCCATGCCGAGCCCCTTTCCAAGATCGTAGTAGACCTGAGTGATGTGGGACCAGCCGGAGTCAAAATCCGTGAACGCCTTTCCCATGTCTTGTCCCGTCGCGTTGGTGAAGAAGCCGGAATAGTAGGTCAGAGCGTCAACCTTACCCTGTAGGGTGACCGAAGGGGTGTAGTCGACATTGAACATATTCGTGAGCATCGCGCGCTCGAGATAATTCAAGTAACGACTTGAAACGTTACGATCGTGGGTGAACCGGTTCTTTTGTTGACCGATAGTAAGCGCGATCTCGGGAGAGAACGCCCATTGCGCCCAAAGTTCGGTAAAACCGTTGTAGAATGGATCGATATTACTACCGCTCACCATCTGAGCATGGAGGGTGAGCTTCTTAAACATCTTAGCCTGACCGCCTAAACGAAAACGACGGGTCTCGTAACTGTCATCTTCACCCGTATTCGCCTCTGTCCAGTGGTACTGGCCGTGGTAGCGACCGAGCAACCAGAGCTCCTGGATCGTCTTATTGTCCTCGTTCTTATAAACACGCCCAAGATTCTCGAGAGCATCTCCCAGCTTAAAGGGCTTTTCGCTCTTGGAGTTCGAGGCCTGTTCTGTGGGTGCAGCAGTAAGGGCCTGTGTAAGATCGACCGGCTGAGAGGGTTGGCTTTGAGCCCAAGATGTCTGAACCGCGCTTGTCGTGAGGGCGAGGATGAGGGTGAGGCTCTTGAGTGAATTGGCTGTAATGGCTCGAAGGAGGTGTGTGTGCTGTATATGCGCCATGCTTCCCTTATTAGTTTCTATACCAGGCCAGATGGGCGCATAGTGGCAGACCGTTTTCTTGAATCAAAGGGGGCCGTGGGGGCTTTGAGGTGGTTTAACTAATTGCTAACAAAAGGTGAGGGGTGCCCCGTGCTCCACAAGTCGACGGAAAGTCAGGGAAGGACACGAGAGACACCATGTATGTGGTATGGAGAGGAGTTTCTCTGTAGGGGGGCTACTTTCTCTGTAGGGGGGCTACTTTTCTCTGTAGGGGGGCTTTTCTCTGTAGGGGGGCTACTTTTTTTTCTCTGTAGGGGGGCTACTTTACTCTCTTCTCTGTAGGGGGGCTACTTTTTCTCTCTGTAGGGGGGCTACTTCCTCCGCCTCTATAAGCAACTTCTTCTTGGTTTTCCCGAATAGTCCCTCATGGAAAGGAAGATGAAATATCACCCCCACGGGAGTGTATTGTTTTGCACGTTTA
>JBEGVS010000060.1:0-11916 GCA_041178185.1 Pseudomonadota bacterium | reverse complement strand
TCTCGCCTCTTGACCGAATCTTAACAAGCAGGATCTGGGGACTTCCGATCATGCTCGCGATATTCGGTCTAATCTTCCAGGCGATATTCCTGTGGGCACAACTTCCCATGGAGATCATCTCAGGCGCAGTGGATAGCCTGAGCGCTTGGGTAGCTTCCCTACTCCCGCCCGGCATCCTTACCAGCCTTATCGCGGAGGGGATCATACCTGGTGTTGGAAACGTGATCGTATTCGTCCCTCAGATCGCCATCCTCTTCCTGTGCATCGGGTTCCTGGAAGATTCTGGATACCTCTCTCGCGCAGCGTTTCTGCTCGATAATTTCATGCGCAAAGTAGGGCTTCAGGGCCGCGCGTTCATCCCGCTCTTAAGCTCATTTGCGTGCGCGGTCCCCGGTATTCTTTCGACGCGCTCCATCCCTACCCGTTCGGACCGATTGGCCACCATTATGATAGCTCCCCTTATGAGCTGTAGCGCTCGGCTTCCGGTCTACGCGGTGCTTATCGCAGCGTTCATTCCTCCAACCCTTGTCGGTGGCTTTATATCACTGCAAGGACTCGTTCTTCTCGGTATGTACGTTCTTGGTGTTGTAGGAGCGTGCGCCGTTGCATGGGCGCTCAAGAGGTGTCTCCTGTGGAAAGAGTCCTGCTTTTACGTCATGGAGATGCCACCGCTTCGAAAACCTATCCTTCGAATTATTCTTCGAGGGGTGTATGACAGCGTCGCATCGTTCCTCAAGAACGCGACCACCATTATCCTCGCCTGCTCTGTCATCGTATGGTTCCTCGCCTCGTATCCGAAACCAGAGCCTGGGTATCAAGGCAATCCGGTTCAAGTGAGCTACGCTGGACGACTTGGCACCGCCATCGAACCTGCCATTAAGCCGCTGGGATTTAATTGGGAGATCGGCATCGCCATCCTTTCATCATTCCCAGCTCGTGAGGTGTTTGTGACGACCTTGAGCACCATTTACAACATCAGCGACGATGATGATGAGCACTCGGGACTCGTCAAAACGCTGCAGGAAAGAAATAGCTCGGGGCTCTTTTCTACCCTTACCGCACTCTCACTTATGGTGTTCTACGTCTTCGCCTGCATGTGCATGTCGACCCTCGCCGTATGCAAGCGAGAGACCGGTTCTTGGGGCTGGACATTCGGTATGTTCGGCTACATGACGGCACTCGCCTACATCGCCTCGTTCGCCGTGTTCCAACTCGGAAGTTTATTTGTAAAGTAAGGAGCGCACATCATGACGCAAACCGTTATCGCAATCCTTATCCTCGCCGTAGCTGTCTTGTACGTCATGCGCAAGACGATGAACGCCATCGCCCCCAAAAAGAAGCCGTGCGGCTGTAGTGGATGTGGGTGTGGGGGGAAGAAGAGCGTGCAAGCCGAGAAATAGATCGCGTATTCAGGCCAATTGCCGGAACACCGCGCCGACGGGCCTGAAGCGGCGCGACATTTTCATATGGCGTTGCGTACATCCGATCCGGAGGGCCCGTCTCCCGACGGGCCGGAAGCGGCACGACATTTTCATATGGCGTTGCGTACATCCGATCCGGAGGGCCCGTCTCCCGACGGGCCGGAAGCAGCACGACGTTTTCATATGGCGTTGCGTACATCCGATCCGGAGGGCCCGTCTCCCGACGGGCCGGAAGCGGCACGACATTTTCATAACGGGTTCCGGCCCGTGTGGACACGGGCCCTCCGGGATATAAACCCGGTGACCGAACTGTTTGCGTTTGGATGAAAGGGGAAATTTAGGAAGAGTCTCACAAGACCGAAATGCACTAACCTTGAAAATCAAGGATGGTACACCAGGAATTATGAGACTCAACGTGGGGGTGAAAAGACAGAAGTTTACCTTCGTGCGCTTCTCAACAACGTTTCATCCAAAAAAGCCAGAATTAGCGGGTTTTTCTCGAGGAAGTATTCGAGAACCCCAACGTTTTCTTTGTACAGAAGCCTGTTTCTTCCGGGGTTTAGCCGGACGGAAGCTTCTGGAACCCGAGGGGTTCTAAAGTGAATCCTGCCGTTGGGATCCTTTTGTATTCGGACTAATCCGCTTGACAGCGGATCGTCGAATTCGATCGCTCTACCGTCCCGGAAAGCTTTCCGGTCCAGGGCCTCGAGCACCAACTTCGCAACGAAGTTGGCGGACTTGACGGGAGCTTCGCTCCTCGCCACCTGCGCTTTGCTTTTTCTCATGCTTTTCGTTTTCCTGAGAAAGAAAGGAACCAAGAGATACCCAACCATGGATAATCTCCATTCAGAGACGCTTGCATCTCTCAAGGGGAGACTATCCGATTAAAACCTTTTCATTTCGGTCGTTGTGAGTCCTCGTCGCAACTCGTGGAGGCAGTGTCGGTGTAGAGAAACCGATCTCGCTCCGAGCTCCGATGAGGACTCAGCGTGTGCTGCTCGTATAGGAATGGAAAAGAACGAAGCGACAAAAGCAAAGAGACAAGGTAGCTCGTTGCCGTTGTGGCATTCATCCAACGTAACAAAGACAGGATTCAGAGCCAATAAAAAACTAACGTCGCGATGATTTTTTGAGCGACATCAAGCTCGGCCTAGACGGGCGACTCGATTAGTACTTTTTAAACGATGGATCGACATCGTCCGACCACCGAAGCATGCCGCCGGCCAAATTCGATACCTTTGAGTAGCCGTGGCGCCCAACGAGTTCCCTCGCGATCCAATCGCTGCGTCCGCCACTTCGGCAGTACACCACGACCTCCCTATCTTTCGGAATCTTATCAAGGTGTTGCCCGACCGTGTCCTTTGGAATGAGCTCGCCACCGATGTTGCAGATCTCCCGCTCATGTGGCTCACGTACATCGAGGAGGAAGAGATCCTCGCCGGCGTCCATCCGAGCTTTCAATTCTTTGGGAGTAATCTGCGGGATGATAGGTGTCGACATCTGTTCTCCTGAGTTCGAAAAAGACTAGAAGTTATGAAACGGCCCCTTCGATTACTTTTGAGTCCGATAGAGTCCGTGCGACCGACAGAACGCTACCACACAGGGCGGCAGAAGTCCCGCGCAAGAAAGTCCCTTGGCGAGAAGCTCTCGTAGACCTGAGCTCGATACCAATACCCCCGCCTCGTAGGGAGCATGCAACCATTCGGCCGAGATATCGTGGGGCAGCTCCGTCACCACTACACCTGGACGACGAATCACTAGGAAGCGAGCAACGGAACGAAGGCGAGCTTCCTCCTTCCACATCGGAAGATCTTTCAGCAACTCATGACCGAGCACCACGTACGGAGATGTATGCGGTTGTTTGATAAAGTGGTCAACCAGATCGATCGTCGCATAGCCCACTTTTCCGGTCGCATGAATGTCAGAAACAGCTACTCGAGGATCATTAGGAAACTGCTCTTCAATTGCGAGCCTCGTCATCTTTAGCCGATCCGCTGCCGATACCGTCACGTTTTTATCGGGCCTATCTCCACTCGGCACTACAACCACCGAGTCGACCTGACCACTCGCTAAAAGCTGCGCGATGGTCGCCAAGTGGCCATTATGAATCGGATCAAACGCGCCGCCGTAGATAGCCAATCTATTGAGCTGATTCGACACGGCTCTTACCTGCTCCTCTTCTTCGACTTTGAGAGCTCACGCAGCTCTACCGCGTATCCTCCCGAAAGGATCGGGAATCGGCACCAGCTCTTCGGATCAAGACTCTCATCGTCAAGATGAAACGAAGGTGCGTATCGTTCCCGTTTCCACTGGTTAGCGCTCCACAATCTGAAAAAGCGAGTCACCCACGCAGTCAGGTCGCTTTCCTTAAAGCGCTTATGATACTGCTCCTTAATCCGCGCGAGCACATCCTCAGGGAGGAGCTTGTCGCGTATGGCATACCGCTCAATCGAATCGAGCACCTCATACGGCATGAGGTCCTTCTCATCCGTCTGCTTCTCCTTTTGCGGACGAAGCTCGGCCGTAGGCGCTTGGACGTTCACTCGTCGTAACGACGGATATCTTCTAAGACCTGCGGGTCCCTCTTTTTCAAGCCACGCGAGCCACGTTCGAAGATACGCCTTATCGATGCCACCGAGGGGACTCAATCCACCGCTACTATCACCATCCATCGTGGTGTATCCGACTGCTGCTTCACTTCTATTACTCGTGCTTAACAGAAGCGCCTTTCGAAGATTGGTCAACAACCATGCCGAGGGAGAACGCACCCGCGCTTGTATATTCTGGAGAGCGATGTCGTGGTCCTTCCACGATAGCTTTGTGCCAGTAGCTTTTGAAATGAGCTTTTCGTATCCATCAACGAGCGATGAGATATCGATATCAAAGAAGTCTGCGCTGAGCTCCTTCGCCAGTCCTGCGGCTGCGTCATGCGTAACCTTCGAGCTATTCGACGTGCGTTGATATATGCACCCAAGAATTCGCTTCATCACCTGAGCTTCGTTTTTGACGCTCCGCATCCACGAGATGTAGGACAGCTTTCTCTTAAAACCTGCAAATCCAAGCTCTCTACTGGCGCGCTCTACCATCAAGGCAACGAGACAACTCGCGGCGCTTGAATCAACGCCTCCACTTAAAGAAACAACAAACCCCTCACTTCGACTCTTTCGAAGGTAATCGAAAAGACCCAGGGTGACCGACTGGGTAAACTCCTCATGCTTTGACATCACCATCCCCACCTGTGCGCGCGAGGTCTTTGCCGTGCGCGCTAGCTTCACGCCGGAAAGAGACACGCTCTGAATATCGCTCGCACACGATGGATCATACTGCGCCTGCTGACGTCTCAAGTTCCGTCCACGTTCGATATCGATAACTCCGGTGGTAACAACGACGTCCTTGAATGAGAAGCGCGGTCCCTCGCTAACCACCTCTCCATGCGAGCATATCAAAGCATCTCCATCATAGATGAGGCGCCCGGCATCACAGCCAAGGTGGTTCGCATAGACGTAGCCGACCCCAAATGCTCGAGAGCCCTCTATCGCTATGCGCTTTCGAACCTCATTTTTGCCGAATGAAAAATGACTGGCGCTCAAGTTAAGGATCAGGTCAACGCCACAACGCGAGAGCTTCGCACCAGGTCGATCAGCAACCCATGCGTCTTCACAGATCTCAAATCCTACGGTGATACCATCGATCGAAAAGACTAGGTCCCCGACGGGAACCTCTCGGCCTTGGACCAGCACCGAAGACTGGACACCACGAGGCCACGGCTGGAACCAGCGCGGCTCGTAGTACACACCCGAACCGGCGAGGTTTTGTTTTCCGACAAAGCCGACTATCCTTCCACCGGTCGCGACCGCAGCTACATTAAAAGACGAGCCGGCGATCGACAGCGGCATACCGAACGCTACGACAATATCCTTGGCGTCCTTTGCAACCTCCGTGGCATAGGCCATCGCTTTTGCAATCACTCCTGCAGAGTGGAATGCATCTTCGCACCCGTATCCCGTTACACATAGCTCGGGAAGACAGAGGATCTGCGCACCGGCTGACCGGGCTTGTCGAATCGACTCTCGGATATTCGCGAGGTTCCCTTCCCATGAAAGGGGGGTCTGATTTAACGCCGCGGCTGCAACAAGAATACGGTCCATAGGTTTTACGAATGATCTACCCTACCACGCTATTGGTAACATCGGCATAAGTGCTCGATTATTTAAAGGTTAAGTGATCCTGCGTCCAATCTCATCCCTGCGCCTCGCTCCTGATGCGTCCTCGGTGTGCGATATTTTTTGCCATAAGATCAGTCCGTTACGACCATCATCGGCGCCGCTCCCACGAAAACGCCGTTACTTTTTACCCAAATTCGTTCCACAGCACTTCGTTCTGAAGTATTTTGTGCCGGATGAACGCTCGACTCTCCGACCTTCTCGCTCGCATTAAGCTCGTGATTCTCAGTCCTCGCCGCTGCTGGGATTCTGTAGCTCTCGAGCATCCGACCGCTCGAGCCACCGCTCTTTACCTGGTTGCTCCCCTCGCGGTCCTTGCGGTTCTGGGGCCCGTACTGGGTCACGTAATCTTCGGGATTGATGTCGAATTTTTTGGACGCTGGAGAGCTCCCCTGTTTTATCTCTTCACTCACGAAGCGCTTGAGATAGCAATGATGGTTACATCCCTCTTCATAGACGGCTGGATACTGCATAAGCTCGCCCCTCAATTTCAGCGCGCGGTTTCCTTCGATAGGGCCTTCTCTCTTGTTGCGAACGCATCCATTCCCGGATTCCTCGCCTGGACACTTGGAATTATCCCCGCCCTAATGCACCTGAAAATTTTCGCCTTCGGGTATTGTCTGTACCTCGTGTATGTCGGCTTCGATAAGATGATCGAGCGTAGCGCCACCACACCGAAAAACGATACAAAGCCGGCCTTCTTCTCAGCCATGCTTGCTCTTATTCTAATAGTTCACATCGTGATGCACGCCCTCGTTGAGCCGATGACCCCTTCGCCATTCTTCGATCTTGCTCGGTAGTCTTCGAGACCCCAGCGTGGCATAGTTATAGCGTTTACGACTGCCTGAAACGCCAACCTCAGGCCCCCTCGGAAGGGCGATCCACTATGGGTAAAAACGCACGTCTTAAGAAAGAGCGACGGCTTCAGCGAGAGCATTCCTCAACGGATGGGGCATACCTATCCTCTAGCGCACCCTCCTCCGATCCTATCGAGGTGCAACCTCTCAGCTCTATGTGGATGGTCATCAACGTTCTCGTACTCTCTTCCCTGGCCTTCGTCCTCTCGATATTTCCGATCGAGTCGGAAGACATATTCTCGAACATTGTGACCGGAAAACTACTGTGGACGACGAAAACCATCCCCGAGCTTGATCCCTTCTCCTTTACAGGTCCACATGCCTGGTTACTCAATAGACCTCTCCCCTCGATTATTTTCTATTGGGTCCATGAGCTCGGAGGACTCAATGCAATCCAAATATTTTGCGCCTTACTGCTGAGCTGCACGTACGCCCTCCTCTACGTAGGGTGGACGCGACGGGTGCGACAGCCTCTTCTTACCTTCAGCATAGTTACGGTCACCATCCTTGCGTCCTGCTATTGGTTTCAAACACGTATCTACGTCTTTGCGTATCTCTATGTCGTTCTCTCCCTCCTGCTCGTGACATCCCCCAACCGCAAGAGGGTCGCCTGGGCGATTCCTCTGCAAGTGCTTTGGATTAACAGCCATCCTAGTGCCATTCTCGGAGTTATCTTCGTTGGTGTATGGTGGCTCTCCACATCGCTGCGACAGCGGCATATCGACCGATTCTCCTCCCTGGTGCTCGCGCTCGTCATTGCAGCGAATGCCGTCTCTCCCATTGGATTAAGAAACTTTTCGAAATTTTTTGAGGAGCTCTTCGCCGACCATCCATCCCGCACAAACATCTGGGAGTGGTTCTCACCTTTTTCAGAGGTAGTGTCGCAACAACACTTAGCGTTCTGGTTTTATGGTGCCTGCGCCTTAATGATTGTGATTGCTGGGCGCCTCTTCGTCTACGGAGCTCATATGCGCTCCGCAGGCGTGCTCGTTCCGATAACGGGGGGCTTGTTCTTTCTGTGCCTTGGATGCGCACGTCACATCCCCCTCTTTTATCTTAGCTTCGCGAGCCTTCTTATCTGCCTCACTGAGGGGTGGTTCCATCGGCAGCAACGTGGCGTCCACTTCACACGATGGAGCCTAGCGCTTTCGCTCGTTGCCATATCTCTGATCTTCAAAACGGTTTCGTTCGGATATGCAAACGGGAACGCTCACCGTTCATTTCGGCTAGGAATAGACCCCCGCAAATTTCCAGAGCGCCCGATCCAGATCCTCAAAAATGCAAAGGTACAGGGAAATATCTTCTCCGATTACGACACCGGCTCCTACTTTCTCTACAGGATGTATCCCGATTACAAGGTGTATATCGATGGAGCCCGTCTCGATGAGGTATACGGAGAGGAGGGCTTTATGCACTACATGAAGCTCGGCAATGATCTCAATACCCTACTCGCCGATATCAAGAAGTACGATATCCGAGCCTTTATCGTTCCGCTTCCTCCCACCGAAAGTGAGATCGTGGTTGTGCATCGATACCTCTCAAACGACCCGGAATGGCGGCTGGCGTACTTCGACGATGTAAATATGCTCTTTGTGAAAAAGACCGAAGCGGAAAGGGTCGGCATACCAACCTATCGTTACCTGAGTCCCTTTGTATCTCTCGACAAAGTTATCACATCGAACCCGGACGGGGCCGACGCACTTGCCAATGATGTAGCCCATGGGGATGCAACCAACCCGCACTCGGTCGCATATCTGATCATGAAAGGAAAATTTTTAAATCTTCGGGGACGAAATCAGGAAGCGAATCAAGTCTCACAGACCATCGCAAAGCTGTGCCAAGAGGAAGCTCCCTCTCCCCTGTGTCGACGGCAAACCATGTGAGGTTAAACGAACGGCTTGGGCTGGAACGGAGCAACACCTGCTAGCTCGGGATAGCTGTCGTTACAACAGCCGGTGCATGCCCCGTTTCATCGATGACATCGATAACCTGGTCGGTTCCAAGAGCATCGTCCCATCCCCCACCGAGCGCCTTAAACAGCTGTACGAGCGAGGTTAAAAGGTTGGTCTCGCTCGCTACCAACTCAACTTGAGCGAGTAACGCCACTCGCTGGGCGTCGAGTACGGGAAGAAGATCGACCAAACCGTTTTCATACTGCGTACGAGCAATAGCGACAGCTTTACCACTCTGATCAACGCTTACCTTAAGGTAGTCACGCCTCTGCCTGGCAGAGGCGAAGCGTGCGAGGGCCCCTTCAGTCTCTTCCAAAGCTAAAAGAATCGACTGCTCATAGCGAGCGAGCTGCTCAGCGCTAGAGGCCTCGGCTTGATCAACCTGCGCTAGCACGCGACCAATATTGAATGCGGGCCACGAGATCGTAGGGACCATGTTCCATGCGTCGTTATCACCTGAAGTAAGATCAGGCACGCTGGGCGCTTGAAGTGAAATGGAGCCGTTGAAGGTAACTTTAGGAAAGAGGTCTCCCTGAGCAACGCCGATACTAGCGGTAGCCGCTGCGAGCTGTCGCTCAACAGCACGAATATCGGGGCGTCGCTTGAGCAGCAAAGCGGGATCTCCAAGTTTCACAGGCCCAGAGTACGTTGGAAGAGGGCCCGATGTTGAGAGCATCGGCACGAGCTCCTGTGGCTGCCGACCGGTTAAAACACCGAGCCGGTACATCGCCCCCTTCTCCTGAGCCTCAAACGGTGGAATCGTCGCCATGGTGTTCATGTACTGCGCGCGCGCGCGAACGACATCAAACTCAGTTGACTGACCTCCCTTAAAGAGAGCCTCTGCCACTTTTACAACCTGCTCCTGAGTACGCGCATTCTCTTGAGCCACATCCTTCTGGTGTTGGGCGCCACGAAGCTCAATGTAATTACGTGCGACCTCGCCCACTAAGATTCGGATAGCGTCCTGAAGACCGGCGACAGATGCGTCAATTTGGGCATCTTGCGCCTCGACACTTCGTCGCACGCGACCAAAGATGTCGAGCTCCCACACCGCATCAAATCCAGTCGAGAAGTAATCGTTATCGATATGAGACGTTCCTGTTCGAATAGCGCCACCGGCGAAGGTGGATGTCGGCACATGTGTATTGGTGTACTGACCGTCAGCCGTAATTGTCGGAAAGAGATTCAAGAACGTCTGATTATAGAGAGCTCGAGACTGGTTAACCCGGGCGATAGCGCCCTGAAGATCGTTGTTATTACGAACAGCGTCGGTGACTAATTGGGTGAGGATCGGATCGTTAAAATTGCTCCACCACCGCTCGAGGGATATCTCCTCCTGTGACGGTTGCGCGTCACCGAAGAACTGCTTTGGAAACGTAGTTTCGGGGGTGACGTAATCCGGCCCCACCGCGCATCCCGCGCACACCAAAGCCACCACCACTGCCACCGACGTTCGATTCATCCCTTAGTCCTGTTCGTGAACGTTTCCAGATTCCCATACTCGTTCCGAGCTGGAAAGGGATCAATATAACGGCGATGTGTCCTATCTGATGCGCAACGGGGCGCGAAACCTCGTTCAGGAAGCGGCTTGCGAGATCGAACCGCGATCCTCCCGCGTGACAACGACGTGTCCTAGCGCGGAGCGCTTCGTTCGGCCGCCGATCAGAGTATAGAACACTGGAACAGCGAAGAGGGTAAATACGGTTCCTAGTATCATTCCACTCACCAGCATAATACCAATGCTGTTTCGAGCTCCCGCCCCAGGCCCTGAGGCGATCACGAGCGGAAAATGACCCACTACGGTAGCAACGGTGGTCATAAGAACAGGACGAAGACGGGTTGTTGCAGCCTGTATCGCGGCCTCAAAACGCTCCACACCCTCTTCTTGAAGCCTGTTTGCAAATTCCACGATCAGGATTCCGTTTTTCGCTACAAGCCCTACGAGCGTAACAAGTCCAACCTGTGAATAGATGTTTAGGGAGGTGAAGCCGAGAAAAACAAACAGCAGCGCTCCAGCGAGTGCAAGCGGCACGGAGCCAGCCAAGATGATGAGCGGGTCGATGAAGCTCTCAAATTGGGCGGCGAGTACCAGGAAGATCACAACAAGCGCCAACACGAGGGTGCTTGTCATCGAATTACCCTCCTTGCGAAGTTGTCGCGACTCACCGGCATAATCGGTAACGTAACCCACCGGCAAGATCTCTTTGGCCTTATCCTCAAGAACCTTCAAGCCATCGTTAATCGTGACACCTGGCACTATGGCGCCTCGAATCTTTGCTGAATTGAGCTGCTGAAATCGATTCAGCTGACGAGGTTCCGTGGTGTTCTTGAGCGACGCAACGGTGGCAAGAGGGATGAGCTTACCTTGAGGGCCACGAATATGAAGCTCAAGAAGTTGTTCGGGGGTGAGCCGGTTACCGCGCTGGACCTGCGGTATGACTTTGTAGCTTCTCCCTTGAATCGAGAACCGATTAACGTAATTTCCACCCAGATAGAGAGAGAGGTCCTGTCCGATACTTGCGAGCGAAAGTCCCATCGCGTTCGCTTTATCTCGATTGATGTCTATCTCCGCCTGCGGGATATCGAACTTCAGGTCGGTATCGGCGAACATGAATTTTCCACTCTGGAAAGCCGCGCCGACAAGTTGATTCGCATACGTTACAAGCTCTTTCGGCTCAGCCGTCGACGAGATAACGAATTCAACGGGGAAGTCGCTTCCACCAGGAAGCGCTGGTCGTGTCGTAACAATGACACGCGCTCCTGGAATCTGGGCGACCTTACCCCACAATTCGGGCTCCATCTGAAAGATCGAACGTGAGCGCTCTGCCCACGGCTTCGTGACGAGGCCTGAGAATCCTCCACCGGGACTGGTAAGTTGAAACGCTCCTTTGTACTCGGGGAAGGATGCGTAGGCCTGGTAGATCTCGGTCGTTGGTCTTTCAAGCTGCTCAAGGGTTGAATTCGGAGGGCCTTGAACGATTCCAAACAGCACACCCTGATCCTCTTTCGGTGCGAGCTCCTTCATTGCGAAGAGATAGAACGGTACGATAAGGAGCGATATCCAGATCGCTGCCGTGACCACCGCAGGTCGATACTGCAACACGATACGCAGGTACTCCTCATACTTCGTTCGTAACCACTCCAGGTTCGCTTCAATCTTTTGTTTCAAAGCGCTCTCGCTGTGCACTCGTCGGACTAAGCGTGAAGACATCATGGGCGAGAGCGTTAATGCAACAACTCCTGAGAAGATAACTGCCCCAGCAAGGGTAAAGGCGAATTCCTTGAAGAGAGCCCCGGTTAGTCCACCCTGAATTCCTATAGGCGCGTATACCGCTGCGAGCGTAATCGTCATGGCGATAGTGGGGCCCACTAATTCCCGCGCCGCCTTAAGCGCAGCAGGAATCGGCTCCATCCCCTCGTTCACGTGCCGCTCAACGTTCTCAAGCATGACGATTGCATCATC
>JBEGVS010000059.1:0-8546 GCA_041178185.1 Pseudomonadota bacterium | reverse complement strand
CTGTAATGGCGACACCTCATACCACACTGCCGCCGCGTTTCGCGGTAACTCTTACGATACCGACGGAGGAACAATTGTTCACCACCCTACGAGAGCACCGCGAGAATTGCGAAAAGAGCACCATCTTGAACGGTGACGCGGATCACTCCATATCGTCACCAACAGTGGTGAGGTAAGGCCCGTACTAACTATGGAGGGTACTATGCCACGAGGCACTACATCAAAACGAACTCTGAAACTTAAACGCCAAGCCAGCAAGATCAAGAAAAGCTACAAAGTGGGATCGGCTGTTCGCAAGGGAGCTGCAGGTCACGCATGGACTCCCGCTACCAAAGAGGTCGCCAGTCGGAAACGAACCGGAGTGGTTGTACAAGGGAAACAAAATGTTGCGCGCGGTTCAACGAAGGGGCGCCAGGCATCGGCTCAACGGGCGAGCGCGATTACTGGGAGCGCTTCCTCAATCCGAAGCTCGGGACCTCGCACTATCGCTCGCAAGAAATCTGCTCAATCACGCTCGCGGGGAGCGCGCCGATAGCCATGAAAAGCAAAGCGACTATCGGGAATCACCCGATACACCCCATGATCATTCCGTTTCCGATAGCATTCCTCTCAGGATCGGTCGTATTCGATGCCGTGAGTCGTCTCGTATCCAGTGAATCGCTCTATCAGACGGCCGGGCATTGCATGATAGCAGGCGTTGGTATGGGCCTTCTGGCGGCTATCCCTGGATTGATCGATTTTACGAAGGCGATACCGGACAACTCGAGAGCCAAAGATAAAGCTACCTATCACATGGTCGTGAACACCTTGGCGCTCGTCGCGTACTTGGTAGCTTTCCTGGCTCGGCCATCGTTCGCAGAGCGTACTGTCCTTTCAGTCGTACCAGCATATGTGGGATTCCTCTTCCTCAGTGTTGGGGGCTGGCTTGGTGGCGCGCTCGTGTATGAGGAAAAAGTTGGAATTGAGGAGCGCCCTGTAGAGCGGACGGAGCCGATCATACCGCCTTGGGAGGCACCTCCTCGCGATGTCGGGACCTATCCTCATCACTAATTGGAGACTCAGCGGGGAGCGACCTGCACGCCCCTCTGCGTCTCGTGACTGGCAGTTTATGGCGTCATTCCATGAGGTCCTTGAATACCCCGAGCACTCGACGGTGAGAGGCTGGCTTTGGGATGCGACCGCCTCATGTAACTCCTCATGACCGCCGACATGGTGGAAGATTCCCAAATAGCGTGAAATTCAACTAGCTCTAACAACGGTTGTACAAGAGGGGGGACGTATCATGACAATTATTTGGACAATTATAATCGGATTCGTTATCGGACTTATAGCTCGTGCCCTCATACCAGGCCGAGATCCAGCTGGGTTTATTATCACTACAGTGCTCGGTGTCGCGGGCGCTCTCGTGGGCTCTTTGATAGGACGGGTACTAGGTTTCTACGGAGAGGGAGAACCGGCGGGTCTCATAATGTCGGTCATCGGGGCGATAGTGCTGCTCATAGGATATCGGTACCTGACACCATCGACATCGGCAAGCCGACCATAAGGCGCGGGATTTCTACGAATCCTGGCATCAAGACAGGTTACTTCACGAATATTTTGATGAGGCGGAGGAAACCCGCCTCATCATTTTTAGCATACCTCCGTCGTGCCTTAGCCGGAGGTTTTCATTTGACGTCTCGAACCAAGCAAAGCAATCTGTGACACCACACTCAAAAAGTCACGGGTTCAAGACATGAACGATGCAAACCAACGCGAACGATATCGAATCGCTCTCCTCATCTTAACCGGAGCTTTGATGATTGGTTTGATGTTCGCCCTGTGGGTGATCGTCAGACCTTTCTGGACCCCATTAATCTGGGCGATCGTTCTAACAACCTCAACGTGGCCCACCTACAGACGTCTGCGTACGAGCGTTCCCTCTCCAGTCTACTTGGCCCCCCTTATCGCTTCGTTAGTGTGGGGCGTCCTACTCATTCTCGTGCTCGTCTCTCTTCCGATGCAGCTCACCTCAGAGATCAAGGCACTTGCAGCACACCTGCGTGCCACTGAAACCGAGCAGATAGCCGATGCAATGGCCTCCATCCCAGTCGTAGGTGATGCGGTTTCAACGACGGTTCGCACCCTCTTCAGTGATCCAGGGGCTCTCGCCGCCATCTTGGAGGAGCATCAAGCGGCTCTTTTCTCGTTTGCAACCTCTGCCGCTCGAGGATTGATGAGCACCGTGCTGGCCATCCTTGCTTCCCTGGTGGGATGTTTCATCTTATATCGGCACGGTGAGCTCCTCGCACTTCAACTCAAAGCTATCCTTGAACGGATCGGAGGCGAGAACATAACCAAGCTACTCGACACTGTTCACGTAACGGTACGAGGGGCCGCGTACAGCGTCATCGCCACAGCCATCGCCCAAGGGATCCTTGCTGGATTCGGCTACTTCGTTGCTGGAGCCCCAACTCCACTGCTACTCGGAGTGGTTACCCTCTTCATCTCCTTTGTTCCTTTCGGTCCACCATGTATCTACGTCCCCGTCTCGGCATACCTACTCTTCGCTACCGACTTACCGTGGTACCATGGAGTGGGGCTCGCAATTTGGGGAACTATCGTTGTAAGCACCGTCGATAACATTCTTCGTCCCCTCTTCATTAGTCAAAGCACCAAGCTCTCGACGATCCTGGTTTTCATAGGTGTCCTCGGAGGAGTCGCTTCATTCGGCCTTTTGGGGGTCTTTGTTGGACCAGCGCTCATGGCTATCGCTCAACTACTGTGGCTGGAGCTAGCTCGACCTACTGTCGCGCAACCTTCGCGGTAGCAGTAATTCCAAGAAGGGCACACTTACTTGTGAGTAAAGAACTACACATATTATGGGCCCCATACTACTCCTGCGCACATAGCGACTTATTACTTTTGCGCGAGGCTTATGATTTCGGCTCACAGGCCGAAAGCTGATGCGTTCCCTCTTACGCCCTACCGAGCTGCGGCGGGTACGTTGTCTCCGCCTTGCAATGTACCGGTGACCCCGGAGCTTGTCGTCTCTCGTTCGAGCGAGCACTCAACGCTATCTTTCACCGTACTCAGCAGGAATTATAATCCATCCATGGACGCTAGGCTTACTTAGCCGAGCCTCTGCGATATATTTACACAACTTGTGATGCCATTACTGCGTTAAAAATGAGCTGCAGGCTCGCGCGATATGCGTATCTCCAACACGAGTAGATTCCTCAGGGTAACCGACCAACTAAAACGACCTAATCAATCGAAGGTTGGAAGGGAGCAGCACCTGGCACTCTGATTTCGGGTGGAGGAGGAGAGTATGTGCTTCCGCCTATAAGCGCCGACCCAAATTCGCTACCGTAATTCCAAAAACCGCTCGCAAGCCCCCAGCACAACTCGCCAGCATAGCCACCAACCATGCCGATGCCGTTTGCTACTCCCGCGGCGGGACCACCGACGAATCCTGCAGCCAAGCTACCATAGGCGCCGCACAACTCCTGCGTGTCTTGGCCCGCACCGCACGCCCACGCGACCGTTGAACCACCGATACCGCCTGCCATCCCCGTTCCTAGCCCAACAAGACCTCCCGCTCCGCTGCAACCGTATGCGTAGGCGGCATTTCCTCCAAGCATGGCACAATTGGCTACAGTTGGATCAACAAGCCCTGAGGAATTTACGGCTCCGGTAGCGACTCCAGAGGCGAATCCAGAGCCGATTAATCGCCCAGGTCGAAGTTGACAGATCTGCTGAGATAAAGGGTCCGGCCGGAAATTGGGGTTCTTCTGGAAACCCATACATTGCCCATCCTCGTACACGTACCGACCTTCAATATCACAGGCGGGGATCCTTAATTTGGCGAGGACCTCCTGGTCCTCTCCGTAGAGTGTCGCCGGAAAAGCCTGATTAATGTCGATGAAATCCCCACAACGGCTCGTCGGGATGCGGTACACGAATGACCATGCTCCCGCATACCGTTCGGCAACTTTCTGACACTTGCTGAGCGAGATGAAGCAGGAGCGATAAAAATCTTTGCGAGTAGTATGCCATTCCACATTCATGTGTCCTTTCTCAGGATTTTGGCAGAACGAGAAGAGCCCGTTCTCAAACCCGTTTGGTTCCATAGCCGTGCCACGAAAACAAAACTCTCCCGGCTTTGGACGAGTAGGAAGGCGTCGCAGAGGATACTTAACCGGTTTCTTGTCATCCACGGGTCTAAAATCGCACTCGTCGTCAGGGGGCATCTCAAAGTCATCAAGCGGATCATACACGTCCCAATCTCCACCCCCTGGCTCCTCTGCCTGGATTGAGTAAGGGGAGGGACACGCGAGAACGATAGTGAGGAACGCGCAAGCTCGCACGAGTCCAAAAAATGATTTGGTAAGCCCAACTCCCAAGTGCCGAGGAAGCGCAGTACGTGGCGTCATCATGGGTTTGCCGCCCTCCCGCAGGTACAATATGTCGATCGACCGGGACCTTGAACGATCTGCGGTTGATAGCCTGGATTGCAGCCATTTGCCCCGCTCGTGGAGCAGTATCCCGGATCCGTGTTCGGTTTGTCTGATGTTACCGGGTTAGAGGTCGACTCACCTTGAGTACACGTGGTGCTCTCTTGAATATCGCATCCCCCGAAGGTGTTAGGGACACACGACGTAACTGTTTCGCATTGTGACGAGGAATTCTCACAGCTCTCGGTGGTTGACGAACCATTGAGGGTAACTGCACCCGTTCTAGAGCCTCTCGAGATCGAATTACCAAAGGTAGTTTGCCACGCGCTCTGTAACCCTGAGGCATCTGACTGCGCGGTCAAAGAGAAGCGAACAGCGCCAGAGCCTCCGTTCACCTGTCTTGTGATACCACCGTCTGGCGATGCAGCGCACTGAACCGTGGTAGAGGAACCGTTGACGGCAGTTGTAATAGCTCCCGTCGATCTCGCGATTGTAACATCGGAGCCATCGCCGAGCACCGCAGCCGCGGGCCTTCCTCGAGAATCAAGGGTGACTGCGTTCGTGACTCGGGTTGTAATTCGCGCGGGAGCGCCGTCTTTATAGTGATAGTCCTGGCTTGAGGTAACCGTTCCTCTCTTAGATATCGACACATTTTGTAGTACGGTGCCGGCGTATGTGTACTTTTTTGTCCGCGTTTGGCCGTCACTGCCAGTTACTGAAACGGAGATCAGATGCTGGTTTTCGTCACGAACGGTCTCGGATTGAGAGCCATCCGGATAAGCCGCTGTAACCCTGCCGTTGCCGTAGCTAAAACGAGTAGTTCCTGTCGATTCCGTTACGGAGAGAACCGTGCCGTTCGCATCCCGCTGTAGGGTTTGAATGCGATTGCCGTTAAGAGTGAGCCCACTCATGTAGCCATCTTGATACTCGACTCGCACAGTGGGTCGATTCTTTCCGCTAGCTTCAGCAAAGGTTGGGCCGTAGGCATACGTTTCGATGTCACCGTTGGGTGAAGCGACACCCCTCACATACGCAGCGTTGGTGTCTCTTGAAACCGTATAACTGACAAGGGTCTGCGACCTTCCCCCATCGATAATCGTCGTCGGGAGCGTGAGGCCAGGAATAGATGCATAGGATATGGACGTTCCGATTGAGCCGTCAGGGTTTTTAGTTTCTTGCAGCCTGCCAGCTCCATCGTAGTTTATCGTTGTAGTGAGTCCATAGCGGTCGGTGATCGATGTTATTCGAGCACCCTCACTCTTGAAGGTTACCAAGAGAGTTCCACCCGAACTGGTAATTTTGGTAGGGATTGGCGAGCTCTCCGAAATATATCCGATGCGGGTCTCGTTTCCGACCGGGTCCTTCAGCATGGAGGGGTACAAAGAAGAACCGACAGCTTGAGAAAAAACAGTTGTAGCTCCGCCAGGAAGAGTTAAGAGGTACCTTTGTCCGTCGGATGAAGGGCGGAGCGTGCGCTCGTCATTTTTTAACAGGTCCGAAGGGTTGCCGTCCTCATTGAATAGTGTCACGGATCCATCGGGAGCTCGCAGAAATGGGAGACCGTTGGATGTCTTCTCTACTCTGGGCAGGAAGGAAACGTTGCTCCCAAAACCCTCGTCGCCCATTCCTTGCGAATTCACGTAGGCGCTTCCAACTGAACCGAGGGAAATACGGACGCGGTAATTGCCGTTTGTTTGCGGCGAGCCCGCAGCACCAGTAGCAACTGGAACCGATACCTCTCCGAAGCTCACAAAAGGGTCGGAGGTGTCAGCCGCAAGAGCCGAAGGCCCGCAGATCAGAGTCAGGGCTATCGCCAGAGCTCGGGGCCTCCATATCGACAAGTGCCCCTGGTATCGAGCATTTTGCATGACTACTTCGACACTCCCCCAGTTGACTCGAGTTTGACCTTTTGGTCAGAACGTTTCCACGAAGATCTTTTGAATGTGCGAACACTGCCGACAGCACTTGAAAAATTAGTCGCGCCTGATGCGGACCCTCCTGTCGGGGACGCGCTGCAGGTGGAGGAATCGGTGACGAACACGGCACCGCTTCTATCCCCCATGGTTAGGGTCGTAGCTCCGTCTGTTTTCGCGCTCGCAGTCAGGCCCAACCCTGCTCGTACGGCTACTACGTCAATCCCGGTAGGGGTTACCGTCTGCCGTACTGAACACGATACTCCATCATTCGTCAGAGCTGTAATACCGCCCTGTGCGCCGAATGTTATGCGACCCATCTGTCCCGGGCCAGAGAAGGTTGTGAGTCGATTCTCTGAGTCCTGCCTCGTAAATCCAAAGGTGCGAGAGGTCGAGATCGAGTCATTGATCGAGTTTGCCGAGAGCTGTCTTGAGATCTGACATACCGGAACGCCCGAAGCGTCGTTCTCTGCGAGGAAGGACGGCGTAATTCCCGACCATTCAATAGTTCTCGTCCTGACGAGGTCTCCGGAGGGAGAGCGTTGCGTAACCTTACGTGCCCGGAGCTCTTGGTCATACTCATACTTCCACCGACCATCAGGAGTTGAGGTCTCGGCAACGAGCGACGTTTTTGGGATGTAGGTAATGGAGGTTTTTCGATTGAACGCGTCGGTGAACTCAGTCACGTTCCCGTCGGCATTCCTCTGCCCTATCCAAGTGGTAATACCGTTTTTCGAGCGCTTCGTTGCTAGGGTAAGAGAAGGAGATATTCGGGAGAACGAGACCGTTTGTGTTATTCCTGTTCTAGAATTGACCGAGGTAACACTGGTATCTGTGTACGTAAACACGAGGATGTCGGTACCGTTGGTAGACCCCTTCAATACATTTCCCCGGGAATAATAGGAGAACATTTTAATTTGGTTGGTTTTGAGATTGCGGAGCTCAATGAGATTTCCCGATGGTTCATATGATAACGCGAGGCCGGTGGATCCGGGGCCCTTAATCGCTGCAAGCTCACCGTTCCCGGAATACTCGAGTGTGTAATTTCTACCGAAGCCATCCCTGAGAGAGGTATATTTTCCCCTCTTCGAGTCAAAGCTAAATTGAAGAGCTCGATCTGTTATGAGGTCTTTCATCTGAGAGAGATATCCATTCACGAAGGTGTTTTCCCGTACCAGCCTCCCCTCGTGGTCGAAATATTGAAGGGGCACGTACGTGGTACCGGTGGCTTTGACAAAGCGGATTCGGGAGCGATCGGCATCGACAAATTGCAATTCGTTTGGTGCTGAGGCCCCACGAATAGTTGAGGTATCATCCCTCAAAACGTATTCACTAATTCCATTCGAATAGCGAACCACAGTTCCCTCAGCTCGCTGAACCTCAATTGTTCGGGCGTCAATAACACGCGCCATATCCAAGAAGGTTATTCCAACCCCGAGGCCCTGATCAGGTCGTGCCTTGCCAACGAATTGGGAATTCCAATAGGCACGCAGTGGTAAGTTTCGGGAGAGATCCACAAAGTTGTTCCCGGAACAACCCTCTCGTCCCTCTATGGGGGCTCCGGGCAGCTGCTGAGGACCCGCGATAGTGCTGCACGGGGTCTTCACTGGCTGTGCATGCGCAACTCCCGGCACGCTCGTAAGCAGAATGAGAATGTACGCCCATACAATTCGCATGCTGTGGTATCGACCATGTCTAGAGGAGTCATTACGATAGGCGGCTTTTTGTCACCCAACGCAGCCCAACCGCCCTCTACCATACCCCCTCGGCACCCCCTGCGCTTAGCTTCCACTCCACCGAAAAACTTGAACGAGGGGCGAATCGCTCTCCTTTCTATAAGTAGCTGATTAATTGTAATCACAGGAAAGGCTATTACTCGCAGGAGCCATGTGACGAGCAATAAGAGGGGGGATACGGGCGATGGTTGCAAGCTGAGAGTTCTTCTTGAGCTGTGTACGGCGCCCTGTCAAGGGTTCATCCCGACAAGATAAACAAGCCTTCACCTCAGTGACGCCTCACCGAGCCCTACTCTAAAAGCCGACCGCAGTAACCTGGCACCAGCGTCAACGGAAAAACTATTAACTCCAATGCGTTAGAACCCCTTGAGCTACTCGCTCCTTCAGCCGATAGTCACACTATGAATTTCCTCAAAGCCCTCGTACTCCTGGCTGTGGTGGTGGTATCCGCCTCAGAAGGC
>JBEGVS010000058.1:0-72520 GCA_041178185.1 Pseudomonadota bacterium | reverse complement strand
CACTGCACTATCACCCGTGATTCGGCGTTGGCCTGAACAACCTCCTCCATAACCCTTCTAAAATCGCGCTGGGACGTAGACTTCACATCAAGCATCAGGGTCAAACCAAGCTTCTCTGCCTCATAGAGAGCAGAGCGCAACTTCGCAATCTTCGATCCATCGGGGAAGCGGATGGAGGTCAGCTCCGATCTCGATAGCGACTCGATTCGCCTTCCGATACCTTGAGATACTCCAACAGTGTTCGTAGCAGAGAGCCGTCTATCATGAAAAAGGATGAGTTCATTCTCAAAGGTAATCCGCACATCGATCTCGACGTACGGTAGACCCTTGGCGGCCCTTATCGCCTCAAGGCTGTTATCGAAGGCCGGACCACGCTCACCGCGGTGAGCGCTCGGAAGACATCGCCCCTCCCCAAGCGCGATCTGCGGCCCCGCTATGATCGTGAGGTGCACGAGCGCAGCGAGGCACACGAGCCCCTGCCTACCAAGCGAACGACACACACGACACATCATAGTACAGTCCCGGTAATGTTCCCTGTACCTTTAGTCTACCTGCTCTTGTTGCCACCTCGTAGAGTTTTCCGCCAACCACTTCTTATCAAAGGACACCTTACCTGCCCCGACATGACCTTCACCATGAAACCCTTACCTGCATCAGTTGGTTAGCGCGCAAAGATATGAGATACTGCGGGCGGTCCGATCATCGGAACCGCCTGAAACGTGAGTACCCTCTGCAAAGTAATACTATGTCTACAGCTCGCTCCGCCTCGTTCGACAAATACGAAGCCTACGCTCGATCCGTTCAGTCGCCCCGTGAAGATGCCCGTTTCATGCGCCTGGTCTATCGTAATCTCAATTCGGCTGAGCCAACCATCATGCGAGAGGACTTCTGCGGCACCTTTGCGCTGTGCTGCGAATGGGTGAAGCTTGACGAAACGAAAAAAGCGATCGGTCTCGATATCGATCCGGAGCCGCTCGAGTATGGAGCCACAAACTACCTCTCTCAACTAACTCCCGCGCAGCAAGGAAGGGTCAAAACGCTGCAGCGCGACGTCCTCTCCCGCTACGGGAGCAAGTCCGATATCATCTGTGCGCTCAATTTTAGCTACTTTTGCTTCCACGAGCGCGCTACCCTTCTGCGTTACTTCAAGGCCTGCCGTCAATCCCTTCGACCTGACGGTCTCTTCATAGTTGACGCATTCGGTGGTCCCCAAACCGGCGAGCCGTCGCTCGACAAGAAGCGCCTCCCCGGACTTACCTACATGTTTGAGCAAGAGAACTTTGATCCTATCAATAACCGAACTCGGTTTAGCCTCCACTTCAAGCCGAGGGACGGACGAACCCGCAAGCGCGCGTTCACCTATGACTGGCGTATGTGGAGCATACCTGAACTTCGTGATGTCATGCTTGATGCTGGTTTTGCCGAGGTTGAGGTGTACTGGGAGGGGACCTCTCGCAACGGTCGCGGAAGCGGGCGCTTCAACCGCAAAGAGAAGGGAGAGCCGTGTCAGGTGTGGGTTGCATACGTGGTTGGTCGCGCTTAATCGGGCCACTCCCGTCCACTATCTACTCACCGTATCTGCTTACCGTATCCTCTCACCGCAGTCGTCCGTACGAGCACCGATCACCAACCAGGGGTGCTTCCAGCGGCCTGCGGAACCACTCCCGAAACCTTCACATCCTCGATAACGCTCTTCAAAGTAGCCACAGCCTCAGCGATCGCCCCATCCGAAATAACAAGTGGAGGAACGAGACGGAGCACGCTATCGGAGGTTGCGTTAATGACGAGCCCACGCTCAAGAGCAGTCGACACGACCGAGAAGGCGATCGGAGACTTGAGGACCACCCCGCGCATCAAGCCCGCTCCGCGAACCTCCTGAACCTCAGTGATTGTTCGCAAGAGCTGCGCTAAGAGGTCTCCTTGCTTGCGTGCCGCCGCGAGGAGGTCTCGCTCCTCGATCTCATCAAAGGTCGCAAGCGCCGCCGCGCACACAACCGCTCCACCTCCGAAAGTGGTACCGTGGTCGCCGGGGCCATACACCGAGGCGTACGGCTCATCAGCGATACACGCGCCGAGCGGGAGCCCATTTGCGATCCCTTTCGCCGAGGTAAAGATATCAGGCTTCACGCCAAGCGTTTGGAATGCCCACCAGGAACCCGTACGCCCGACACCGGTTTGAACCTCATCGAAGATGAGGGGAATCTTGGCTCGATCGCAGAGATCTCGAAGCCCCCGCAGGAACTCCGGAGTTGCGGGAATGACTCCACGCTCTCCCTGAATCGGCTCAACGAAGATACCGGCAACCGAATCATCAAGCGCCGCAGCAAATGCCTCAAGGTTGTTGTATGGATTATGAACGAACCCCTGCGGAAGCGGCTCGAACCCCTTCCACTTCTCCGGCTGTCCCGTAGCAGCGAGGGTGGCAAGTGTACGCCCATGAAAGCCCCCTTCAGAGGCCAAGATCTTGTATCGCTTTCCACCCCCAGCTTTACGCGCGAGTTTGATAGCGCACTCGTTAGCCTCGGCGCCTGAGTTGCAAAAGAAAACACGGCCCCATCCACCCGTCGATGCGTGTAGACGCTCGGCGAGTCTCCTCATCGGGAGACTGCCGAAGAGGTTCGAAACGTGCGTGAGTTTCAAGGCCTGATCAGCTATAGCCTTTGCGACGCGCGGATTTCCGTGACCGACCGACACAACCGCGATGCCGGAGAGAAGATCGATGAACCGGCGTCCATGTGTATCATACAGGTACTCCCCCTCTCCGCGTACGAAATCGACAGCCGCTCGTTTGTAGGTGTTCATGAGGGGGGTCTGGTTCATAAGCGACTCCGTGGATAGAGATGGTGACCGACACCAGGGCGCCTTTTGGGAGCGCCATAACGAGGTCGCAGTATATACCGGAAAATAAGCTCATACTACACCGATGAGAAATCTCCCTTAAAAGCAGAGACTAGGCACTGCCGGTACGGTACTCTGGAGAGGGGGGGCGTATCACCTCACCCCCCTTACGACGGGTCGATGATGAAACTACCGCCACTCATACGCCGCTCTGCGCAACGGCGCCCTATCGGTCGTGCACTACTCTCCTACGCTCGCCGAGAGGACATCCAGGCGCTCTTCGAACTCCTCGGTATGGTCGCGACGACGACGCGGTGGGAGCCGAAGCCCGACATAAACCAGATAGAGCGTTTCATTGCATCGAACCTTCCGGCGTCAGAGAGGGAGTTCGCGATCTCATGTTTTCTTCGCGGCACAACGATCTCTAAGATGCGCGAGGCGGTTGTAAAACGAGCCTTTCAACTCTATGGATTTCGCGATTTCAGCGAACCAGATCGGTGGCTCGATCCCCTTCAGGTGCTCGATATCCTCCTTCGGGTCGCTCTCATCGAGGGGGAGTTTTCGGTTCTCAAACGTCACATCATAGACTACACCCGCCAAACGCTCGGGGTTCATAACCGGGCCTTTTGGGTTCTGCGTGATACACTAGCTCACACGCTTGGCGTTCGTGTCGAGCGAGAAGGCTTCTCATTCTTCGACCCAGAGACAACCTCCGACTCACGGCGCCGCTCTCGGCCCGATCCTCGCCGCTCACTTTCACGCTCGGACGCCCTGACACGTCTCGGACTCTCCGAGAACGCCACCCCCTCGGAGATTAAAGCGAGACATCGGAGTTTAGTGAAGGAGTGTCACCCAGACCTGATAGCCGCACGGAGTGACGAACAAGCGATTACAACCGCCGCCCTTCGCTTCTGTGAGCTGCAAGAGGCGTACGAGGTGCTCTCAGCTCCCCTAACTACCTAAAATTCCGTGCTGTAATCGACTACCGCCCGCGAATAACAAACCCTTTTGACGGAACCCCCACTTAAAGGGTTTAATCGGGCCCCATATGACAGACACTAATCCACATCTCAAAGTTATCCCCGCTAAGACAAAAGGCTTTATCTCGATCAACAGCCATCCGGCTGGATGCACGAAGAGCGTCACCGAGTGGTCCGAGCGAGCCAAGTCTAAGCCAACGATCACCGGTCTCGGTTCAAATCCGAAGGCGCTCATTCTGGGCGGAACAACTGGCTACGGACTCGCTACTCGAGTTATTCTTACGGAGAACCTTAACGCATCGACTATCTCCGTCGGCTTCGACGCAGCCGCATCTGAGAGTCGTCCCGGGACAGCGGGGTGGTACAACACCTACGCTTTCCATCAACGACATAAGGGAAGCGGCAAGCACTTCAGCCTCAACGGCGACGCCTTCGCGCAAGAGACTCGAGAGAACGTCGTAAAGTTTATCAAGGAAAATTTTGGAAAGATCGGCATCTTTGTGTACAGCATCGCTGCGCCCCGTCGTAAAGATCCCGCAACTGGGACGGTATACAGCTCGGTTCTGAAGCCAATCGGAGCTCCCTACTCCGGCCTCACCGTTGAATTGGATGGTGGAAAGCTCTCGATGGCGAGCCTCCAACCGGCAAGCGAAGAGGAGATTGCAAACACCACCAAGGTGATGGGTGGCGAGGATCTCATGTTGTGGATCGACTACCTCAAATCACAGGGTGTTGTTGAGGACAACCTCAAGGTTGTCGCCTACACCTATGAAGGCCCATCCCTCAGCTGGCCGGTCTACAAAGATGGTACGATCGGAAAAGCAAAGGATGACGTCAAAGAGAAGTGCGTCACGCTCAACAAGGAGCTTGCCAAGAGCGGCGGTCTTGCGCGCGTCGCATACCTGCAGGCGACGGTGACTCAAGCGAGCCTCGCAATCCCAACGGTTCCACTCTACGTGGCGGTGTACTCAAAGATCATGAAAGAGCATGGACTCTTCGAGGACAACCTCGATCACGTCTATCGCATGCTACAACTCCTCGGCCAAGAAAGGTCAGGAGCTGACACAAGCGTCGCACTTCGCGCTGACGACCGTGAGCTCGATGCCAAGATCCAAAAGATAGTGACCGAGCGCATGAGCGGCCTTCAGGCTGGAACCGTTCTTGATGACACGCACTTCTCCGCTCTACGCGGTGCGTTCCTTAATCTGTTCGGTTTCGAGATTCCAGGGATCGATTATTCGACCCCTGTAGACACCTTATACGGCAAGGAGTGGGTCAGCTAGGTTGGACCCGGCTCAAAAGAAGGCCCCGACTCTCGAGAGAGAGTCGGGGCTTTTTATTTTCCGTGCCCCGCAGTGAACATCGAAGGTTTCTGTACGGGAGAGCTCCAAGCGCTGGGGGAAGATCGCGGAGATGCTATACGTTTGAGCCCCTAGGCTCGTACGCGCAAGCGACCCCGAAAACTACATGCGCCTCCGCCGATTCGGAGGGTCGGTACGCCGCGAAATGAGCACCGAGGTGAACACATTAGGACAGACCGGAACAGGGATTCAGCGATCTCAGGGGATCAATCTTTAAGGAGGGTGGTGCTGTAGGTTATGTGTAGCTCATGTCAGAGCGGCTTCCCCACGTACAAACCCCCATAGAGAGCCTTGAAGGGCATCACCTCCCACTCTTTACTCACACTACAATCAGCAAGAGATTCGGCGTGGACGCCCAGCTTATCAGCGACCAGGCCCTTCTCCACCCATGCGACGATCTGCCCAGAATAGCCTTGGCAGAACTCCTCGAGTCTCAGGGAGAGGAGAACCTCGCCCGCTATATCAGACTTTCACTCACCAAAGAGTCCCTTGCTGAAGCTGCAGGACTCCTTGCACACTATCGCGACGAGTGGAACGCTATCTTTGTCCCCTTTGGGACCGCCGCTACCGAGCCAGTCACCATCGAGTATGAACGTGGACTCCCCGCGCGCATCACGACGTGCGGAAGCTTCTTGTGGGACGGATGGTTTACACCGGTGACTATCCCACTTCAACGTCTCGTTTCACGATACGGAACTGTGCTGGACAACGATCTCACCCATGATCTCACATCCCTCGCTCGCTATGCTCGGGAGCACAGAGACGGAACTGGGCTTCATGAGGTTGATATCCTCCATCACGCCGTAGCACCCCTTCTTGAGCGGTTGAATCCGATCCTACCCTTGGAAAATGTCTATAAAGCGCTCGACTCCACGATCCATTTTCTCCGAGAGGTTCACATGCGTGGACTCGATTCAGGTCGGTGTCCACGAAGCTGTTTTGGGCTGGCGATTCGAGCAACTCAACGAGAGCTCGATGAAGGGGATATCTGCGAGCTCACCAGCGATATCCTTCATACAATCGACTCGTGCAGGGGCGGAGGCTCCGTACGGGGATTGCTCTTCGAGGGGCTCATCCCACTGACGTCAGTGTTGGCGGACCACGGTTCCCACGAGCCACTACGTTCGTATATTCCAGCCCTGTCAACGTATGTGAACGGCTTAGCTGACATAGGGGTGCCCATCGAAGCGGTCATGCGACAACAATTCTTGAGAATATCGCAAAGCCTGGCCACTGACACTTCAGCGCGCCACTTCCAAGAGCTCACCTCCCACGCTCTACGCAGTACCAGACGAGCATAGCCCGTCTGGTGGGCGTCACGTTAGGAGGCTCCTCCGGTCGCAGTTACCTGCTGCATCACACGCTCTAGGTTAAAGCTCCCCGGCTTCTGACGAGGAGGGAACTCCCGGAAGCTCTGCAACCACTGACCAACGTAGGCGGCGGCTGGAGCTATCACAAACATGTGCTCAAGATACCACCGTTGCCAATCCATTCCGATGTCGTGAGCCAACTCGAAGGGATCCATGCGGAGGTTGGTGATGAGTGGAGCTCGCAGCTCTTCAAATGGGGTCTGCCACACATGCAACCCGTGCGCGTTCTGCCTGAGGAAGGTGATCTTCCAATTCTCATAGCGGAGCGCCGCGGGCTGTCCATCGTCGGTCCAGTAGATGAAATCCTTTCGAGGCCATGAGCCCTCACCCTTGAGAGCGGGCATCAGGTTGTAGCCATCCAGATGAACCTTATAGGTCGCTCCGTTCACCTTGCGCCCCTTGAGCAGATCCTCCTTCGCGGTCGTATCACCCGCAGCCGCGAGGAGCGTTGTCATCATATCTTCGTGGGCACCGATGTCGTTAACAACGGTTCCGGGCTTAATAACACCAGGCCACTTGATCGCACACGGCACACGGTAGCCTCCCTCCCATTGGGTGTTCTTCTCTCCGCGGAACATCGTCGTGCCGCCATCTGGCCAAGTGAACGCCTCAGCTCCGTTATCCGTCGAGTACATCACGATCGTGTCCTGCTCCAGGCCAAGCTCCTTGAGCTTCGCCAAGAGTTCCCCGATCTGACGGTCGTGCTCAACCATTCCATCCGCATAGATACCGAGGCCGGTCTTTCCGGCGACCCCATCCTTGAGATGGGTGAAGATGTGCATCTTGGTTGAGTTCCACCACATGAAAAACGGCTTGTCAGCCTTCTTTGCGCGCTCCATGAAATCGATCGCCTTGGCGCTCACCTCTTCATCGATCGTTTCCATGCGCTTCTTGGTAAGAGGGCCGGTATCCACGATCCGGCCATCTGCGAAGCTATGAATAACCCCGCGAGGGCCAAATCGCTTCTTGAAATCGGGATTGGTCGGATAATCAGGATTTTCCGGCTCTTCCTCGGCGTTAAGGTGATAGAGGTTGCCGAAGAACTCATCAAACCCGTGCGCCGTTGGAAGCATCTCATCGCGGTCACCAAGATGATTCTTTCCGAACTGTCCGGTGGCGTATCCTTGAGCCTTGAGCAGGGTCGCAATCGTTGGGTCCTCCTTTTTCATTCCCTCGGGAGCGCCAGGCAACCCAACCTTGGTGAGCCCCGTGCGAATCGGAGATTGCCCCGTGATAAACGCAGCCCGCCCCGCGGTGCAACTTTGCTGTCCGTACCAGTCGGTGAAGAGCGCTCCCTCTTTTGCGATTCGATCGATGTTGGGGGTCTTGTAACCCATCATACCATTATTGTAGGCGCTCACATTGAACTGCCCGATATCGTCACCCCAAATAACCAGGATGTTCGGCCTCTTCGCCGGCTGCGCGGCAACCGGTACCGGCGCAAACGCTTGAGCGAGTAGCACCGCGGACAAGAAAACTTTTACAAACAATCGCGTTCTCACAGAGAGCTCCTTTGACAAACAGCAACGTGCCCGAATGTCTGACATCTTTGAGAGCAACACAAGGATTTTTTTCCTCGAAAAACTCCCAAAGACCCCTCTTTTCTTTGAGCAATGATCGTGACATTAATTCGTGAAAGGTCGCCTATCGCCACACCGTTGTTCTACCTCAGAGAGCCTATGAGACCCCTCCTTATTCTCGCTGTCCTCGCCGTATTCACCCTGCATCGGACGGAGGAGGCTCGGTCAGATGACTGGAGCTTCGTAATCGCACCATACGCTCTCATGCCAAACATCTCCGGCGACGCCTCGGTGGGACGGGTAGATGATGTGGACGTCGATGTGAGCACCGGGGATATCCTTGATTCCCTCGACCTCGGGGCGATGCTTCAACTCGAGGCACGTCACCCCTCAAACTTTGGAGCGATGGTCAATTACGCCTTCATGGACCTCGGCGAGAACGCCGATGGCCCCCTCGGATTTACTCACGTTCAAGCCGATATCTTCCAAGGGATCCTCGAGGGGTTCGGAACGTACCGCTTCGTCTTCGAAAAGAGCACACTGGACGCTTACGCGGGGGCTCGGTGGTGGGATATCAACCTGGATGTCGATGCGGACACCCCCCTTGGCTCGCGCAGCTACACTCGGGATGAGGACTGGGTCGATCCCGTTTTTGGTGCTCGATGGCTACCTCGTATCGGAACCGAGTGGCGTCTTCTCCTTCAGGGTGACGTAGGAGGATTCGGCGCCGCCTCACAGTTTTCGTGGTGCGCTCAAGCAGGAATTTTATGGGACCTATCCGACACAACCTCGGTGACCGTGCTCTATAAAGCGCTCGGTGTCGACTACCATTCAGGCGCACCAAACACGTCAAGCTACTTCGAATACGATACCGTTACGCAGGGCCCCCTTCTCGGTGTAGTGTTCCGACTATGACCACCCATTTCCGTACTCTCATCGTCCACTGGCTAGTAGCACTGCTCGTCATCGGAGGGCCATCAATTGGGCGCTGCTCGCCACGAGCTGGGTCAACAGCGGGACACGAGGGCATGGTTCGAATACCGGGCGGCACCTTCACTATGGGGAGCAACGATGACAGTAGTCGGATGAACGAGGGCCCTCCTCACGAGGTAAAGGTGGACCCCTTCTGGATCGATGAATCCCCCGTGACCAACGCTCAATTTCTAAAATTCGTTGAAGCGACCGGCTACCTCACAACCGCAGAACGGACACCAAGTTGGGAAGAACTTCAAAAGCAGCTTCCCCCTGGCGCTCCAAAGCCGGACGCAAGCCTGCTCGTGCCGGGATCGTTGGTATTCACTCCATCGAATGGCCCGGTGGATCGACAGGATATGCGAAATTTCTGGCGCTGGGTTCCCGGAGCGAGCTGGCGGCATCCGGAAGGTCCAACCAGTACCATCACTGATCGCATGAACCATCCCGTTGTTCACGTTTCGTGGGACGACGCCTTGGCCTATGCCACGTGGGCGGGCAAACGTCTGCCTACCGAGGCGGAATGGGAATTCGCAAGCCGAGGCGGGAAGGAGAAGCAAAAGTTCCCGTGGGGCAACGACTTCAGACCTGGTGGGAAGTTCATGGCCAACACATGGCAGGGGGAATTCCCCTATGACAACACCGCGGACGATGGGTTCATCCGCACCGCACCGGTCAAATCATTCCCTCCGAATGGGTACGGCCTCTACGACATGGCAGGAAATGTCTGGCAGTGGTGTAGTGATTGGTACCGTCCCGATACCTACGCACAGCGTAGCACGCAACACTCCTGTCAAAACCCTAAAGGCCCAGAGCACAGCTTTAATCCAGCCAATCCCGCCTCCCCCGAGCGGGTAACAAAGGGGGGAAGCTTTCTGTGTCACGTGAGCTATTGCGAAAGCTATCGGCCAGCGGCGCGAAGGGGAACTCCATCGGACACCGGCATGTCTCATATCGGATTTAGGTGCGCGAGTTCCGATTAATTTCTCCCCGTTAGAGACGAACCGATGGCGGGACGACCCAGCCTTAGGTATCACCCAGGTAGTGATCCAAACGAGCAGGTCACCCTATTCATCTTCACCATCCTAAACCGCACCGGGCTCCTCATTCTCATGTGGAGGTCTCTTGTTGGAGGGCATGAAACTGGTGAACGATGACAAGAAAGATTGAGGACTTGTTCCGTGCAGTGTGCTACCGTACAACCGTTCAACAGCGTCGAAGGGACATACGCCCATCACGCAGTCAGCGATGTGGAACCAACCAACACCACTGCTGGACAGATATGTATTTTTGCACGAACGCACGCCCATGAAACACCTACCTCACATCACCCTCGTTGCATGCCTCTCACTCTTCTCTGCCATCCCTGCTGGGGCCGGCCCCCTGCGTGAGGTCGCAAGCGCCGTTGGGGACGCGGCGGGATATGTTGGTGAGACGGTCGGCGACACCGCGGTCGCCGTCGGTAAGAGCGTATCTGGAACGGCAAAGGATATCGCTGGCACAAACGATCCGGTTACCACCCGACGAGAGATAAACGCCGTAGCCGAATCCACCCTCTCAAAAGTTTTAGCTTCCAGCGCAGGGGCGCGGGAGCTCTTCGAAAAGAGCTATGGCTACGCTGTATTCGATTCCCGAAAAGCGTCGTTTCTGATAACCACAGGACGTGGAGTTGGCGTGGCGGTCCGAAAGGCTGATGGCAAGAGGACCTACATGCATGTCGCCTCGGCAGGCGTGAATGTGGGAGCTGGTTTACAGTTCTACCAGGGGCTCTTCCTCTTCGAAACCGCAGACGCCTTCAATGGCTTCATCAACAAGGGATGGCAAGCAGACGCAACCGCTGGGGCCACGATGGGCAAAACGACCCTTGAAGCGCAAGCGAAGTTTACGAACGGCATGGCCTACTACCAGATCTCGGAAACCGGGATTATGCTCGACGCCGACCTAACGGGGACCAAGTACTGGAAGAGCAAGGAGCTTAACTCAATCAAGTAGGAGTCGATTGAGATATGAGGGCGCTGCTTCCGAACCCCTTTCCGATCTGAAGGGCAGGTGCCGTCTCTCTTACAGGTCATGCCTCCATAAAAGCACCCTGAGATGAGAATCATCATTCAAGATGCTACTCACGCGGGGAGAGTTGTCGCTCGAAGAGAAGGGTGCCAAAAGGAAGACACGAGGCCCCCCAACACCAGAAAAGTTTCACAAAACTCCACCTATCACGCCGCGAGAGCGCGAAGGCCGCCACCACATAGGCCATGAACAAGAGGCCATGCGCTGTTCCAACAACTCGGACCGCCAAAGGATACCCGTAGACATACTTGAGCGGCATCGCAACTCCGAGCAGCGCGATCAGTGAAAATGCCTCCCATCTCCCGAGAGTGATGAAACCACGCTTTGAGAACATATTCCTCCCCATGTGCGCCCACTACACTCCTGCAGGCTCCCCTGTTGCCCTGGAGAAGTCAACCACAAGCGCCCACTTCAATCCTTCAAACCACTCTTCCTTGACTCCTCGGGATGGGTTCATACATAGGGTGTTCCGGAGTTTGGGCTACGCACTGAGGGCACTGCGCACACAAAAAAGCCCCGAAGTAGCATTCGCGCTACTCCGGGGCTTACCCACGCAAGGGTTAGATCCTCTCCTTAGAGAGTCACCTTTAGAGCGGTGATGGTGATGATATCATTTGGCACACGCCCCTCAGCCGGCTGGTTGATGTAGTAGTCCCTCACCGAGATCACGAGGCTCAAGTAAGAGTTGAGCGCACTCTCTATTCCCACCTCAGCATTAACGAGGTACTGAGATGCATCCTCGAAGCTGATGAGATACTCAGCGAACTGGAAGAACTTCGATGTTGGCGACAACGTCCACTCTAAACGATCCGCGATACGAGCAGCTGCGAAATCCTCATCTTCAGAGCCGAGTTTCTCGAACACATACGAAGGACCGGCTTCCAGGCTAAACTTGGTTACCTCGTCACGGATGAGGTAACGACCGGCCGATGGACTCACGATCACCCGATACTTGAGATCCGCGATCTCGTCGTGCGCGAATGCTGTACCGGCGCCCGCAAACCAATCATTCTCAAGCACCCGCCGGTAGTCAGCGAGAGCTCGGAAGTTGTTTTTATTCTCCTCTTTCGGAGCATCGGCGCTATCTGCTGCTGCACCGTAGTTGTAATCAGCTTGGAATCGCCACGCGTTGTTCTCATAGTCACGAGCAACGAGAGCTCCAGCGTAAATGTTCGTGGTCTTACTGTTTCCGTCAGTATAGTTAAGTCCGAAGTTGAGGCTCTTATCCCATACCGAGGGATCCTTAGCGGGCTCCCCACAGGCAACCGCCGCTGCGGCCTTCGGAGGCGGAGCGGAGAGCTGTTTGAGATCCTTCGACAGGTCCTCTGCTCTGGCAACATGGGCTGCACATAACAATCCGAAAAATCCTGACACACGGAGCACGGTTCTTATCATCATTATTCCTCCAAATGGTTACCCACGTCGTGGCACGTCACCGGGAAACACTCCAAAAGGTGCGGCCCTCTACGTATGACATGATGGCGGTCATACTCGAGTCGGGTTTACTTGCCCGCTTTTACGAGGAATTGCAAGAGGCAGGTGTGTCGGGGTTTCAGGATGGGAGTTAAAGATTTAAAAACTCAACAAACAAACGGCATGCCGAAGATGGAGGGTGACTACGGCCCCCTTGGGATTACCTCTTCCACAGAGTTTGATAGTTCGGACCGTGAGAGTATGGTTGCCGATGGGGCAACTTCATCCGGACTCGCAGCGGGCGTGTGAAGGATCCGCCGAGCATCAAGGCCTCGCCCTGGGCTAGGGCTGGCAAGTCCTCAAGCATCTCTTTATCGCACACACCGGTCGACCGCTCGACGATCGTTCGATCGGCGCTTCCAACCAGTCGATGCACCAGGAAGCTTCCCATCTGACTTAAAATGTCATCGGGAATATCTCCCGGCCTCTGGGTCGAGATACACAACGTCAGCCCGTACTTCCGTCCCTCTTTGGCGATAACTCGATAGGCATCGAGGGGAAAGTCGCGATTATATTCCGAAACGCTATCGTGTAAGACCTGATGCGCTTCATCGATGACAAGAAGCGCGGGCTGCTCCATAAACACCCGTCGACGACCGAGCTCCAGCATGCGACGTCCAATCGAATTAGCAACTATCTCGCGAATATGGTGGACGGAGGGAAGAAATTCACAGGACACCCGCAAAACTGAAACACTCTCATCGACAAGAAAGGAGTCTAGGGTCGTTATAAGCGAGGGAGCCGCATGCGGCAAAAATATCGGTCCGAAATCTCCGCGTGTCAGCACCTCTTCAGCCCGGTGGATCAGGCCAGCGCACGCGGTCAACTCCTCGTTATTTATCCCGCCCCACAATCCGGTCTCCACCTGACTGCGATACATATCAACGCATTCAAGCTCAATTTGTAATGGCAGCCGATGAATGTCGAAGAGGTTCTCCGGTTCCTGCAACTCATGCTTAAAATCATCCAACGCCTGATCGTACGACCGCTTCTCCCTATGCGCCTTCGGAAAAACGCCCTCCGTTGCCAATTTAGGTTCGAGATGAAGAAGTTTGAGTGTCTTGACTGCAGCGCGCAGTTTACTCACTTGAAGAGGGGTTTCAGGTTCAAGAATCGCTACAAGATCAGCCTCGGTGAGCTGAAAAAATGGGAGAGAGACGGACGAGGAGTTGGTCATTTCACGGTTGGACAGCCCGAGGTGGGTATGGAGCACCGCGCCCTCGAGGGGCTCGTACTCACCGGTGAGATCAAGGAGCACCACTTTTGAACGGTGCTGTGAGCACTGCTCAACCAACCGCGCGACTGAACAGCTCTTACCACTACCCGAACTCCCCACCACCGCCAGGTGTCTCCCGAAGATCTTTTCCGGTGGAAATGCCAACGAGATCGTCGTATCACGGGTAGAGCAGGCGAGATCGAGGAGGAGCTGTTTATCGTACTCATCCCGCAGATCGGCCCGGTCTTCGCAGAGGGCTCGTACGATGCTCGCGTCACACCTCTCAGCATGAGCACCGATACATGGAAATTCGCAAATCCCCGGAGTGATAGCGCCACTGCCCTCCTCCAAAGTTGCGATCAACCTCAGCTCAGCCGCGGTGTGTTGCAACCTCTGAATCGTCACGACCTCACCTACCACCTGTCCCGTCGCTATCCTGACCGTGAGAAGGTCCCCCATTTTCAAGGTCGGCGCACATTTTGGATTAATGCCGACGGACACCCGTATCCCCCGCAATTCGGTGATAACCCCTAGAGGCGCGGGCGCAACGTGCACCCGTGGGGACGCATCCTTGTCGGCACGGTCTTTGGGGCGTCCTAATGTCGATGATGGGGGGACGTTCATGGGGTTTCCAGCTCTATCCAGACCTCTCGGGGATCTTATCGACATCGGGGGCGGTAACCTATAGCCCAGAGGAGGAGGTACGAACCACGGGGACTCCGTCGAAACGAAGGCTTGGCGCAAGCAGATCCGCAACAAAAAGCAACCTTTCCAAATAGTTATATAGCTATATCGCCTTTACCCGTACCGATCTCGTTGCCCTGCCGTCGACTTGATCTTGAACGGTTAGGCGTTTGCGGTACTCTCTCTCACCGCATTATGACACGACGTTCGCAAAACACCCCCCCTCTCGCCCGCCTTTCCCCATCGTCCCAGGAACCACGACTTCCATGTACAGCGGCCCAAGATACCCTTCCACTCCTCCTACGCTCCGCCCTTGTACCCCCATTTTCCGAACTCCGACAAACGCTCACGGACACGCAGCACCACTTCATGCGCACCTTCTATATGCCGACGGTGCCCGATCTCTCAGACAAACGTAGGACCCAATTTCAACACCGAGCAAATGCAACCTCCGCTCTCTTTGAGGCGGTTAAAGATCGAGGCTTTTCCCGAGATGATGTTCGTCTCAGCCTCGAGCAGATCCGCTACATCTCGTTTCGTCATGAGGTGGAGCTCTGGATTAGATCAGGAAGCGAATCTTCGATGACCGGAACACCTAAGCGGGTCGCATTCGATGTTCGTAACCGAGCATTCGCGAAGGATGCTTTCCAACTTCTCGCCCGCGAACTGAGGATTCCTCATCACCTCTTCGACCATGGTACCCTTGAACCCGTTTTCGTGCCCAATATGGGTTTCGCCGTTCGAGTGCACGCGGCCCCCCACACTTGGACATTTCTCATCGCTCTCCCGGACGGAAGCATGCTGGCACCCCCAAGCGAGGATTCGCAGGAGGTCGCCCGTGGACTCGCCTCTTCGAATCGACAACTGTGGAACATCTTAGACCGACAAGGTCCTGTGCATCTCGAAAAAGCTCTCGAGCCTCGGCGGATCGATTATGTTGGGTCGAAACGGGTCTGCCTATTTTTGAGAAATCATACGTCGAGCCCCTCGGGATACCTCTACCTTCCGCCCTCAGTTGACGATTGTCATCTCACCCCAAAGATAGATTGCGAGGCGCTGACAGCAGGCCAAAACAAAATCCTGCTCTACGGAGATACCACAAAGAGGCTGATAGCGACGGTGACGATACCATCGAAACCTGATCCGGTTCCGCTCATCACCTGGGCAAAAGATGTCGCTCCCTCTCCGTTCAAACGGTTCAAAACACTGGCGGGCTACCTACGAGGAAAAACATCGGTGCTCCCTGCATCGATTGATATCGAGGTTTACCGACAAAAGAAAAGTGAAGCACACACCCAACAACGGGTGCTACTCGGCAAGCAGATGAGCGTACCCGCGTGGTACCCTCTAAACTCACTTATTGTTCATGCCAGCAGCTCCGCCGATGGAACACGGTACCTCGGTCTCTATCCCCCCGGGGTCTCGCCCCTGACCAATCAACCGTTGCGAGCCTTCACCCTCGAGGATAGCAGAGTTCATTTGAAACCAGCCGATATCAAAACGGTGTGGCCAGGGCTTCAAGAGCGCTCGAACGAGGTACGAGCTTTGCTCGAAGAGGTCGCTAGCCCAAAGGCCGCGAAATCGCGAGACGCGTGGCTCGCGATTCAAGAGCTCGCCTTAGAGCACCCTGTTCTCGTCAGCACCCTCTTGCTCGCCCAACAAAGCCCATACGCTCTCCATAAGGAGCGGTGCCTCAAGAACCTGGCAGACCTTCCTGGTTGGCACGTTTTTCGATCGAGTCTTGAAACACAGCTTCTTGAGCCGCAAGCCAGTTCGGTACCATTTGTTGCTCACCTCTTGGCACGGGCTAAGGGCCTTCGCCCCTTTGGTCGCCTCGGAGTACTCTCGTACCTTGAGGATGTATCATTCGCGCAACCATCAAACCCCATCAATCTGTTGACCCGATTAGCGATCACGGTCCCACACGCTCTGGAGCGATCGATCCACCTTCTCCGAACCAGCCACGTAGAGGCCATCAGAGAGCTGGCGGGGACCGGCTCCGTGAGCGAACTCTTGAGAACTCTCAGTACCCCTTCAAGCAAACCGTGACGAGAGCATGCCCACCGAGATAGTCGGGCACAGACACCTTACGCACCACCATACACGCTCGCCGATCTTCACTTCCTGATTGTTAGAGCACGGAATACCCCTTACTCTCTCTTCATGCCATCGGATACTAAGCTCGTCGCAACCTACATCGCCGATTTCTTCGAGACCGAAGATCCAAACCGTGCCCGAGAGCTGATCCTTACCAACAATAGCTCCATGGACTCCAACGAGCGGTGGCGCAGAGAGACACCCTACCTCGTCGACAAGATCTCGATCGCTCTCGCTCCTAACGCAACCTCGGTCATTTTGGATTTCGGATGCGGAATCGGACGATTGGCAAAGGGTCTCATTGAGAGGCATTCCTGCCAGGTGATAGGGGTGGATATCAGCTCTTCTATGAGGAGGATGGCTCAGGAGTATGTGCAATCGGAGCTATTTCGCGTCATGACGCCCCAGGGTTTCGATCAGGAGAGCACCGCGGCCCCCTGCGTGGACCAGGCTTACGCAGTGTGGGTCCTTCAACATGCCGCCCATCCCTACGAGGAGATAAAACGGATTCAACGAGCACTCAAACCAGGAGGGACGTTCTACGTAGTCAACGCTCCGAAACGATGCGTTCCCTGCGACCTTGGTTGGGTAAACGATGGAATCGATATTTACTCATGTATTACTGAGCTCGGATTTCGCCAAACTGCGCGTGAAAAAATGGACCTCTATCCTGACAACGGTGACCCGAACCAAGCTCATTGGTGTGTCACGTATGAACGGCTGTGAGAGCGCGCAGCGCGAGATCTAGTTTCTGTCGGATACGACCACAACAGGCGACCTCCTGCACCTTACGTCCCCTGCGCGGCAAAGGCTCCTAAAAAGTGCCCTAATCGGTCTATCGTGAAAGCTTCACCAGAACGGTTTTGGGATCGACCGGGGAGCCGTTCTTGCGAATCTCGAAGTAAAAATTCCTTCCCTTTGCATCCGCTGCTGAGGTTGTAGCGATAACGCTATCCTGCTCCACGATATCTCCCGTTTTAACCGCAACCGTTCCAAGCCGACCATAGAGCGAATAGCTCCTTCCACCGTGCTCCACCACGATTACCTGATCATATCCCGGCATCATTCCCGCAAAAACGACCTTTCCCCGTTGGACTACATGAACATCACTGCCCTGGGGAGTCGAGAACTCGATACCTTTACTCCTAACCATGTCAGCAAAGTTGGTTAACTTGGACCTACCGAACGTCTGCAGAACCTCACCCTCAACGGGAGCTGCGACCCGTGAGCTTGTGTCAAAGAGACTCGGATGCACCAGATCTTTCGGGGCAACCACCGACGGGACGATGACATCCTCAGAGCTACCTTTGACCGACTCCTCAGCAGGGGTCTCTTCGTCCTCATCAGGCTCATCACCTGAGGTCAATGAGGTTATCATCTCCTCGACCTTCTTCGCTTCGCTTTGAAGGAGCGCGAGGGACTCCTGAGCAGATTTCTGCTTGGCAACTAACTCGTCAGTGACCCCCTTTATTTTTACCGATTCCCGCTCCGCATCCTTTCGCTTAACAGCAAGTTGCTCTCGCAACTTCTCCTCTGCTCCCAACGCGCTCTCAAGAGCGGCCCGACTCCGAGTCAGGGCGGCGACGGCGTCCGACGCATCCTTGAAGAGTCGTGAGTCGAAATCCCTTACCTTGCGGGCATAAAGCGAAAGTCTTTCGAGGTCTCCCCTCCCCGCTTTGCCGGTAATCATCGGATTAGCCGACACTGAAGTGTTTATGTACATCGCCTTGACGCGGGATTGAATCTTTCGCTGCTGCTCCATGGCGCGCTTCTCAGACTCAGCAACCTCTCCGGCCAACACGACAGCCCGGTCCTTCATCTCCGAGATCTTCCTCTGAAGCCCCCGGTCCTCATCTTTGATCCGCTTGAGCGATTCCTCCAACTGAGCTCTTTTTGCAAGGAGGGAATTGAACTCCCCCTTCATCCTGGAGATCTCCCCTTCAGCACTTTCCACCTCGGCTTTGATCTTTCGCAGCTTCTCAGCTAGCTGTTCATCTTCACCGAACGAACAAGGCAGACCTCCCAGCCACGCAAACACGAGCATGGACACCCACAGCGACTGAGCCCACTTTCTTCGAACGGTCAGCGGACGAGACGCTCGCATCACTACTGCTCCGCGAGAAACCGGCGAACGGCCAGGAAGCTCCCACCCATCCCAACCAAGGCTCCAGCGAGTACGATACCGCCGAGTATATTGAGAGGAAGGAAGTGAAAGGTTGGAAACACCATCTGCAGCAGCTCACTCTGAGCCATCGAATGAGATATGAGCAGGTAGACAGAGAACACAAATCCTATACCGATACATGCACCGAAAACCCCCTGTCCCAAGCCTTCGAGCATGTAGGGAGCATAGATCGAGCCCCGGCGGGCTCCCACAAGCTCCATGATCTCTATCTCCATGCGGTGATTGTAGAGGGCCAGCTTGATGGTATTCGCTATGATAAATCCAGTTATGACGAGCAAGAAGGCCATTCCGACGGTTCCACCCACTTCAACGATCCGGAGGAGTTTCTTCAACTGCTGCACACCACTCCGACTGTACCGAATACTATCAATCAAACCGCTGGAGGCTAACCGGTCCGACACCTCAGAAAAAAGCTTATCAGCCTGCTGCGGATCAGAGATGGAGATATTAATCGAAGCTGGTAGGGGATTCTGAGAGTCGATTCCCTCGAGCATGCTCGCGTCCTCTCCGAGCATCGTTCGAAACGACGAAAGCGCCGCGGCTTTGTCCATGTAGGAAACCTTCAAACCCTGAGTCAGGTCGCTCAACTCCTTCTTGATATCATCCACCTCAATCGGCGTTACTGAATCTCGCAAGAAGACCATCACCATCATCTCGCCGCTCTCTCGTTGAACGGAGACGGCACAATTCCCCACGATTAAAGCAAAAAAGCTCAGCACAGAGAGAGCGACTGCGATCGTCACTACGGTGAGTGAGCTTGTAATGCGGGAGCGACTTAGGTTCTCCCATGCACGACGGGTCACGTGACCTATCACCGCGAACAGCGAAACCTTCTCAACACCCTGCCCCTCGCTCCAGATCTTTTGCAATCCTATCGTTGATCGCTCTCTCGCTGTCATGGCGCCCCCCGAAAGGAGCTCGCTTGGGAGAAATCCCCCACGATCTTTCCGCGATCGAGCACGATACTTCGCTTATTGAGCTCCTCAATCATCCCCAGATTATGCGTCGCGACGACGACGGTCACTCCCGCGGAGTTCGCCTCTAAGAGGAGGTCAAAGACACGTCGACTCATCTCATGATCCAGGTTTCCAGTCGGCTCATCCGCAAGGATAAGCCGTGGCTTACGGATAAGCGCCCGAGCGATAGCTACACGCTGCTGCTCTCCTCCCGAGAGGGTCACGGGGTACGCCTCAGCCCGGTCTTCGAGCCCCATCGCGTGGAGTAAGAGCAGTGCGAGGCGACGACGCTCCCGTACCCCTACCCCAAGCACCTCAAGGCCATATCCGACGTTGTCGAGCACCGTTCTCCGAGGAAGGAGCTTGTAATCCTGAAACACCACCCCGATCTCACGCCGTAGCGAGGCGATTCCATCCCGACCGATGGAAGCCATGTTCCTTCCCCCTACCAGAACCTCCCCTGTGGTGCACTGCTGAGCGCCAAAAAGGAGCTTCAAAAGGGTACTTTTACCGGCGCCGCTGGCCCCCGCGATGAAGAGAAAATCCCCCTCTGAGACCTTGAGGTCCACCCCCTTCAGGGCGGTCTGGTCCGGAGGGTAGAACTTGGACACGTTGTGCAAATGTATCATGTAACGTCCATTAGTTACGCCATACGCTCCTTGAGGGGCGCAATCGGGGTTTTATCGTCACAATCCGATACGTAAGCGGCCTTAAACCGTTGCGTGTTCTTTCCCCGCTGCGGTAAGTTCAGCCCATTATAAAAACAGGTGGATAAGTATCATGTATCCCGTTTTGTTCCGTGGTGCTAGCACCTCATTTTTACTCCTGATAGCTACGGTGGCCGGTTGCTCCTCGGGCACCTCGACCCCTCCGGTGTCAGTTCCCCTGAACCAACCCGAGGTGCGGGAGGTCCGCTGCGAGAAACAGAGGAGCGTGCACGGCCCGAACATCTACCAATGCCAGAGCGAGCTTGGCCCGATGTTCGTTACCACGGTAAAGGATTGTTCTATCCCGGAGAAGTTCACCTTTCAGGCGACAACCCGACAACTCCTAGTGGGTGTGATGGACCTCACGGTCATTAGTCAGGAACCCGAGGTACTGAATTCCGTCAAAACACTCCATTCAATCGTTCACGGGACCATGGATGTTGATCCTTTCATCATGTCCATCTACACCTTTCACCAAAACGATTGCATCACCGACCTGGTTGTATGGAGGGGAACCACCCGTCTCAAACCGTCCACTGAAGAAACGGCGAAATTTTCAGAGGTAAGCTCCTCGATCGCTAAAGACCTTGTTGCCACCCTCGTTCCATCTCAGGAGCCTCCGCGTGCAGAAAGCTAAGGAACTCCTCACAGCGCTGGGCGCTTATGCACTCCTGCTACTCGATGTTATTCGAGACATCCTGAAGCATGGGGTCAACATGCGTGAGGTCAGTCGCCAGATACTTCTAATAGGGGTCAGCTCGATCCCGATTATCCTTTTGACCGCAGTATTCACAGGCATGGTACTCGCCCTTCAAACCGCGTACGGCCTTCACCGTTTCGGAGCCAAGAACTACGTTGGAAATCTGGTCGGGCTTGCGCTCGCTCGCGAACTTGGCCCCGTACTAACCGCGGTCATGGTATGTGGGCGAGTGGGTGCTGGAATTGCGGCCGAGATAGCTTCGATGGTTGTTACCGAACAGGTTGACGCGATTCGCGCCCTCGGCGGGGACCCTATCCGAAGACTCGTTACCCCGCGAATTGTGGCCGGCACACTCTCGATGCCCCTCCTTGCTGGACTAGCCGTCATAACTGGAATTCTCGGTGGCGCCGCCGTAGCGGTGTTGGAGCTAGGTATCACTGGGCACCAGTACTATCGCTCCTACCTCTATGCGGTGCAGATTCGAGACGTCACTGACGGTCTTATTAAGAGCTGTGGCTTCGGACTTATCGTGTCGTCCATTGCGTGCTTTAAGGGACTGCGGTGTCGGGGAGGCACTGAGGGGGTTGGTCTCACCACCACCGCGGCGGTGGTAACCGGCTCTCTCATGGTATTCATCTCAAATTTCTTCTTCACCAAACTTCTGATCATCATAAAATTTAAATGAGCACCTCTGTTCAGCCCACCGTTGAGTTTTCAAACGTGCACACGCGCTTCGGTGCCAACCACGTACACCGCGGGCTTAACTTCGCGCTCCAACCGGGCGAGGTGACAACCCTACTCGGTCCAAGCGGCGCCGGCAAAACCATCATCCTCAAATTGATAATCGGACTTCTGCGAGCCGCTGAAGGGTCGGTGCGCGTCATGGGGCAAGAGGTGGGAGATCTCGATACACCTGCCCTCACTGCCCTGCGTGTAAATACGGGCATGCTCTTCCAAGGGGCAGCACTCTTCGACTCACTCACGGTATTTGAGAACATTGCGTATGGGCTCAGGGAGCGTGGGGAAAAGGACGAGGATAAGCTCGACCACATCGTCAAGGAGCGACTACGCATGGTCGGTCTACCGGGAATCGAGAGCAAGCTCCCGTCGCAGCTTTCAGGGGGACAACGCAAACGGATAGGGCTCGCTCGAGCTCTTGCTACCTCACCCACGATCATGCTCTACGATGAGCCCACCACCGGGCTTGACCCGACCTCAACCAGGATGATCGACGATCTCATCATCACCTTCGCTCGAGAGCAAAAAATCACCTCGCTCGTGGTAACACACGACATTCAGAGCGCGCGCCGGGTCTCAGATCGATGGATGCTGCTGAGTAAAGGGGTCATCGCTGCGGATGGGCCCGTTGCCGAGGTTGCAGAGAACAATCAACTCGTACGAGATTTCGTCTCAGGTTCGTGGAAGGAAGCGGTATGAAACTACGCAATGAATTCAAGGCTGGCATCTTCGTATTTACCAGCCTCTTTTTAGTAGGGGCACTCATCTTGATCATGGGACGAGAGCGTCAAATATTCGCCAAACAGAGCGAATTTCATGCCTTCTTTAAGGACGTCAAAGGGCTCTCCGTGGGAGCACCAGTTCGGCTCGGGGGTATCCCTATCGGACGGGTTGCGGAAGTGGCATTCGACCGAACCCACAAAGAGTATAAAGTTCACGTTACCCTTCTGATCAATAACCGCTACCTTGACCAAGTAAAGACCGACAGCACCGTCATGATCGATACCCAGGGGCTGCTCGGTGATCGGTACGTAAGCCTCTCGCCCGGCAATGTCGAGCAGGTCGCGCCAACCGGCGCTCAGCTTCCCTCCGCCGAGATCTCCGACTTCGCGCAGATCCTAACCCGGGCTCAAGCAGCGGTAGACAATACCTCTCAGATCACCGAACGGATAAATAAGTCCCTTGAGGGCCTCTCCCCTGACACCTTCCGAGACATCGCTTCCGCATCCCGAAACATCGCCGAGATTGCGAGTGCAGTGAAGACTGAGAACGGGTTTGTTCATCGGCTGATCTACTCTGAAGGCGACGGCAAAAAGCTCATGAATAGCTTTACCTCTGCGGGTCAAGATGTTGCCGAGGTGCTGAAAGAGATTCGTGCAGGAAAGGGACTCCTGCATGCCCTCATCTACTCGGACACAGGGGAGAAAACCGTGGGCGAGCTCTACGAAACCTCCCACAACGTCTCTGCTGCAAGCCAAAACCTCTCGCTCTTACTGAAAGAGGCACGCGAAGGCACGGGACTTCTTCACGACCTGATTTACACCCCGGTTGAGCCGGGAACGGTGTCGACGAAGATCCAACAGATCCTAGCTTCTTTGTCTAAGGCGGCTGAAAACTTCAAGGTCACCTCGGACGCTCTTGCGCATGGAACGGGAACCCTTGGCGCTCTCCTCGTGGATCCTAAGCTCTACGACAATCTCGTTGAGGTTACCGATGGAGCGAAGAGAAGTTTCCTGTTACGTCAGGCGGTTAGAAGCTCTCTCAATCAGTAGGGCAAAAGTTCGAATCTACCTGGCGAGCTTCGTTATCCTACCAGTGAGTAGGCACGAGAGGCGTGTATCCGTTTTCCCCCGTACCCCCTAGAGGACGCGAACTTCATGATGATGCAAGAGACCACCTTCGGCTCGATGAACTACAACGTTCTTGCGAGTATCCTTAAGAATACCAACACGATTCAATACGGAGCCGGCGCTGAGATCGGGGTGCTGTATGGGGACACCTCATTTCACCTACTGAATGAGATTTCAAACCTCAATCTGTACTCAGTCGATCCCTACCTCCCCTACGACGAACCTGATAGAACAGCGACCCACATGGCCTCCTACGAGGCCGACGCCCGTCGTAAGCTTTCGCCCTTTGGTGCTCGCTCCATCATGATGAAATGCACCTCCGTTGAAGCTGCCCCTGTCATCACCGACGAGTCTCTAGACTTTGTCTTTATCGACGCGCAGCATACCTACGAGGCGTGCAAAGAGGATATCGAAACCTGGTTCCCTAAGGTCCGGCCAGGAGGTCTCATTACTGGACACGACTATCGGTGGGAGGGCGTGAATCGCGCTGTCAACGAGTTCGCTCAAAAGATGAAGTATCAGGGTCACTTCACACCGCAAAGCAGCGACCTGTGGATATTCCGTAAGGGATAGCTCAACTAGGGAAGCGCCGTTGCAACACGCTCAACGAGTTCTCGAGGCCGTTGTCCACTGAGCGACCAGAGATCTATCGCCGATATCGTCCCCGAACCACCTCGTAGCAAAGAGCTATCGACAGAAGGATTGTGATCGGGAACCAACTCAGACGCCGCGTGTCGAAATGTCCGCAGGGTAGGTCCTGAGCTCCCCTCCTCCTCAAAACACCGACCGTAGCGGGCGTTTCCTAACGGAGCGTATCGCACTACGTGCGGATCGGTGAGCGCAAAGGGACAGTTGATATTCCACGTGATTGGGGATGCAAGAACCTCCGGTCGGTGCGCGTCAGAGAGCAATACCCCGACCGCTTTATCAAGGATCGCCGTAATCTGTCGGTCAAAAACCGCCATCCGCTCCTCTGAGATCAGGTAATCGACCACATACTCGTCACGCGTTGCGGTATCAAAGGCCTGGGAGAGTGCGATAGCGGGAATACCTGCGAGGTTGGCCTCAAGGCACGCACCCACGGTCCCTGATGACAATACAAATCCGATCCCCATATTGAACCCGGCGTTGATACCAGACACCACGAGGTCAGGTCGCTGATCAAGTAAGTTGTAGACGCCCACGTTCACACAATCCGCAGGCCGACCTGACACCGTAAACGCCTTGCGACCGAACAGCTCAACCTCCTGCGTGTGAACGGGATCAAAACGGGTCACACACTTACCGGTCCAACTCTGCTCGTGGAGAGGAACTACAATCGATACATCCCCAAAACGAGAGAAGTAGGCGATCGCGAGCTGCAAGAGCGGGGACCGGTGACTATCATCATTTGTTATAAGTATCTTCATAGAGAGGTCCTCTCCTCATCGCGAAAGCAGGAACGTACAAATCTTTTAAACGCCGCGCCCCTACGCTCAAAGTCCGTAAATTCATCGAAGCTCGCGCACCCCGGCGAAAGGAGCACGACGCCCCCACCAACTGTCATCGACAACGCCGATACCGTGGCCTCTTCAAGACCAGGAGCAAGAACGTGGGGGATACCCGCGGCTCGACAGTGGCTTGCAAGGAGGGCTGCATCCTGCCCGAAGCATATCACCGAGATCTCCTCCGCTGAGGCAAGGGATGAGATGCTCGTCATGAGTGGCTCCCACGAACCTGCCCTCGAAAGCCCCCCGATCATCAAGACCACCCGAGATTGTGGATAGCGCTCGAGCACAGTTGAGAGCGCTGCCACCGATGCGGCCACCGTTGTGGACTTGGAATCATTGATCACCGTCTGTCCATGCAGGTTATGAACGATCTCAAGCCGGTGCTCCAACGGAGGGAACGATTCTATTCCGATCTGAACAACCTCGTGAGAAACGCCCACGTGCCGGGCAACAAGGATAGCGGCCGCCATAGTGTAAAGATTATGGGCTCCAAGCAGACGTACGTGGGCAGTAGTGTATTCCTCTAGCGCTCCCGCGCGCGACACCACTATCTTTCCCTGAGTATCATGTGAGGGAGATATATGCGCCCACGTGCCAGATAGCTTGGCCAGCTCTCGTTCATGCACGGTACCAAATACGGCTTTAGAGGCGCGACACCTCCCCATCATTCCTACGACCATCGGGTCGTCCCCGTTGAATACCGCCAGATCCGCCGCAGTCTGGAGGCGAAGCGCCCTCTCATTTGCCGCCGCATAGCGCTCTAACGACCCGTGACGCTCGAGATGATTCTCGCGTATGTTCAGCACAACACTGACATGAGGCTTTATGAAGGCGCATCCCTCCAGTTGATAGCTTGAGGCCTCCACCACGATAACGGGGAATTCAGCTTCAGTTCCTCCACGAAGCTCTGTGTGCGAGAGCACCGGCCCACCGACGGTACCGTACAGATATGAAGAGATACCTGCTCGCCCAAGGATGTGACTGATCAGCGCGGTAGCGGTACTCTTGCCATTACTCCCACTAACCACGATAGCCTTCCCCGGATACAGCTCAACTCCCAACTCGAGCTCACCACAACAAGGAATACCATGCCGCTTCAATGTGCCCACTATTGCAGATTCGAGTGGAACACCGGGGCTTAGGACCGCGAGGGCGACGTCGTTGAGGTACGGAGCGGCTCGCTCACCATCTACTCCGAACAGGACCTCTACTCCAACCGATTGCAGTTCGGAGAGCTGCGATGTGAATTGAGAGTGCTCCCGAAAGGCTTGCTCAGGGTTCTTTTCAACAACCCGAACCTTGAGCCCCTGAGACACAAGAAACCGCGCGCTCTCAATCCCACGTCTTCCAAGGCCCACGACCAGGGCATGGCTCCCGGATGAACGCACATCGTTCAAGGTCTCGCGAAGGTTCTTCATCGGAGCTTCAGAGACGTGAGAGCTACCATCGCAAGGACGATAGAGATGATCCAAAATCGCACGATAATCTTGGGCTCTGCCCAACCCGCTAGTTCAAAGTGGTGGTGGATAGGTGCCATCCGGAACACTCGGCGCTTCGTGAACTTGTAGTAGTAGCGCTGAATGACAACTGATGCAGCCTCCATCACGAATACACCACCCGCTACCACTAATATCAGCTCCTGCTTTACGAGCACCGCGATAAACCCAAGCGTTCCCCCCAAGGCCATCGATCCCGTATCTCCCATGAAGATCTGCGCCGGAAACGTATTGTACCAGAGGAATCCAAGTCCGGCAGCGAACATACTCGACAATACAATGGTCAGCTCCCCAACCCCACTTTCGTAGGGGAGGCCTAGGTACTCGGCATACTTCGCGTTCCCGGTCAGATAGGCAAAGATCGCGTACGTGCCAGCAACGGTCATGACCGGACCGATCGCGAGCCCATCAAGCCCATCAGTAAAATTGACGGCATTCGAGGTTGCGGTGAGCACAAATGAGGTAAAAAGTATGAAGCCGATAACACCAAGGGGAATCAACAAATCCTTGGTGAACGGCACGTGCAGGTCCGTAGAGAACCCAAGCATGCACAAGATAAGCGCAGAACCCGCTCCCAGGGAGAACTGTACGATAAGCTTTCCGCGCTCTGAGAGGCCCTTTGAGTTCTGCTTTTCGATCTTTCGCCAATCGTCGACGAAGCCGAGATAGGCGAATCCCAATAGGATCACTATCGTCATCCACACCTTGATGTTGGTGAGATCCGCAAGCAAGAGTGTCGATAACAGTACGGCAGCAACCACCACCATACCCCCCATCGTCGGTGTTCCGCGCTTTCCTTCATGGGCTTTAGGACCATCCTCACGGATAGGCTGGCCAGCTACACCCCGATTTTGCAACCAACGAATGAAAACGGGCTGCAAGACGAGCACGAAAACAAACGCGACCAGAAACGCCAACATGCTTCTGAAGGTTTGATACTTGAATACATTGAGCCAGCTATAGGTGTCGTGGAGAGCGTAGAGAAGATGGTACAACACGTGAGGGAGATCCTATGAAAAGTTCATGCCGAGCGTAGCACTCGACCTCTAAACCGTCGAGATACTTACCGGTTCGAACACCCTTTCCCAGATACCAGGTCCTCTTCCGAACCAAGCCCAACAGACAGGCTAACCAGCTGAAAACAGAACATCCACGGGTCATAAACAGCACGCTTTGAGGCTTTTCAGCATACCACTCATACGGGTACCGCAAGACGTCAGGAGCCCACGGACGAGCCCACGGACGAGCCCACGGTACCGATGAAGAGGTTTTGTTATGAAGACCAAAACGTTACTCACCCTCTCACTCCTCGCAACACTGATGCTCTCCTCTGGTTGTGTAAAGAAAGAGGATGACGACTCAACCGATTCAAACGCTGGCAACTCCTCTGAGTCGACGATGCAACCTTTTCACACTGACTGCGGAACGGTGAGCAACGGGTCGCTCGACAATCCGGTCGAGGCCAAGGGGGGTATCAAGGGCAAGGTCACCGTTACAGGCGCTAACCTCCTCATCATGACCCCTACCACGGGCGGGCCTATCTTAATCAAGCTCCACGCACTTGGAGTTCCGTACAATCAAGCCCTTCAAAATGGAGCGAAGAGAACACTTGAGGAGCTTGCGAAGGAGGAGGCTATATTTTTCCCAGCCTCGGAATCCTGCACAACTACTATCTCGACAAGCACCGGCATGGTAGGCCAGGTTTTCACCGCAAGCGGAAAGAGCTACTCGGAGACCCTCATCAATCAGGGTTATGGTCGGGTGGAGGGAGACGGATGCGATGCCTCTCTGATCTACTCGTGCTACTATGCTCTCCAAGAACAAGCCGCTCAGAACTTCGCGGGAGAGCTTGAGGCGTTCCTGTGGAAGCCGATATCAGACAGCAATGGGAAGCTCGCTATACACGCGACACCGGGGGATACCGTCATCACGGTCAACGGCGAGACGGGCCAGGACTTTAGTGGGGGCAACGGCTACGCGAATCTCGCCCGCTTCTCCAAACCTGGATGCTCCTACGGGAAGAACGTTACCGTAAAAATTACAAACAGCCAGGGAGCTCCGTATCGGGTCAACGGAAAAACCTCCCTCACCATCCCGGATGGGTGTCAGCGGTACTGCCTAAAGAATGGCCAGTTGGCGCTCTGTCCCAAGAAATAGCTTTGCTCGAGAGGGCAAGGACTGGTATCGCCCTACGACTCTCGACCACGGCGGAGCGACACCCCGATTTAGAAATTTATTCTCGCTGCCAATTCGAATATCGGATCGTTTACGACGATCGCGTTGTCATTGAACACCGCCTGCTCGAGTACGAAATTCTGACCGAAGATATTATTCACACCTGCGGTGATGAAGCCGTGTCTCGTGGGAAGACGGTATCCGATAGCGGCATCAAAGATCCAGCCAGCCTCGCTCCCGTTCGGCACCCCCTCCGACTCATACCCTGTACGGTCTTGGTAGAGATAGGTTCCTCCAGCTTGCGCGAAGAACATACTGGTAAAGAAATACCGACCGAAGGCTCTATTGCGATGATTCTTCAGGAATGAATCATCTGGAAAGCCAACGGTATTGCGCGCGTACCGATAGTCGTTACCGAGAACGAACCGATCGGTTACGATCTGATACGCATAAGCGGATACGAAGTCTTGCTGAATCGAAACGTTATCTCGATCCGCATATTCAACATCGGTTGTAATGCTTGCCGTATCAAAGTCGATGTCGGCGTTATACACCGCTGGTACTCGCGGATCGTCGAGCCAGCGACGAATCCATTCGGCCCCGATATAGGTCGAACGCCACGGCTGAAAATCCACACCCGTCCCGAAGTTCTCGGCTATCACGCCTGGGTTGATGTCCTGATACCGTTGGGAGATACCGCCTATCAAGGTAGGTTCCACGCTCGCCAACGAGCTGAAGGAGCTCCTTCCAAGGCTCTGTCCATATCCGACGCGAGCAAGGAAGGCGCTGCTCGGTTTAAACACGAGTCCTCCCTGGGGTGTAAGCTTGGCGTTACGTTGGTCATCATCCACAAACGGCGATTCCTGTCGCGCGGAAAATCCGACATGCGAGTAATCACCTCCCACATTGATACTCAGGGAGTCAGTGGCCCGCACCGTGGCCAGATAATCGACACCACTTGTAACAACATCACTATTCGCAGAGCTTTCAAACTCTACACCCAAATCGTCGAGAATCCCCTCGTCGTCGTTGCGCAAGGTGGAATGATCATAGGCATCCAGATCGTAGCTGGAATACCTCCCCGTGAGAACCGAGGTTACAATACCGGTGCGGTCGATGAACTGCAGTTCATTTTCAGCGGCGGACTCATACTGAGACTGCCTCTGGTCGTAGCGCGCACCGGTGAATTCATCGAGGGATCCATCGGGTGAGGTAAGGTGAAGCGCAGAGTCATTGTCAGGTCGAGTAACACGGTCCTTGCCGCGGCGGTATGAGGTCTGCGCGATGATTGAGCTCTCAGGGGAGAATTTGTGGAGGTACGAACCGTTCACGGATCCGCTCGCGTAGGTATCGTTCTCTTCGGTCTGGTCGCTATCGTAAAATACTCCACGCACCTCTCCGAGAAATCGATCTCCCCAGGTAGGCTGTGCTTGAATTGACATGCCTGCCCTACCCTCGTTGCTTCGAGGATCGTCGATCGCCCCATCTCCCTGAACGCCGCTTGCAGTCAGAGCAGTGAGGACATTGCCACTTTTGTTAGCGCTCAAAATGCCCTCAACGAACTGATCATCGTAACTCGAGTAGTTGCCAGTTATCCCGGTACGCCACCCATCCCGCTCGAAGAGCGCGGAGTATTCATTGAGCGATACGTTGGTACCTATCGAATCTGCTACGTTGATACTGAGTGGAGAGAAGAGATCTGCGATGCGACGCTCCGAAAGAGCGCTGGGAGCGGTAAGAACGGCCATATCCGTCTCCGCAAGGAGTCGGTGAGCGCTCGCGTTTTGATAGTCATCGTAGATCGCCGATACCGCCTCGATACGCCCACGCTGGGTGAAGCCTAGCTCCCGATAGACCCGCGCGAGCGAGGCACTCTGCGTGGCGCTATCCTCGTCGAGGAGGAACTTGGAGCGATATACATCACGCTTATCAGAAAGGTCCCGAGCGGCCTCGATATCCCGAAGTGCCTCCACCGGTTTATTCTCTGCCAGCCGCATAAAGCTTCGGTAGAGGTGTGGGGTTGGATCATTGGGGTCAAGCTCGATAGCGCGCGCGTACTCCGGTTCAGCGGGATCGTACGAATCGGCCTCAAAGTAGCTCTTGGCCAAATAGCTGCGATACAGCGAACGCGAGGGTTCCAACACCGTAGCCCGCTCAAAGCGATGGCGCCCCTCTGCAAGGTTCCCGCGATTAACCTCGAGAAGACCAAGGCCCATCTGAGGAAGTCCCGCCCCTGGTTCCATGTCGGCTGCTCGGGTGAACGCCCCCTCAGCTTCATCAAAAGATCGGTCCCCCATCAAGACGAAACCGTATACGGTCTCAGCGTACCACGATCGATTCGACAACCTCTCAAGAAGCGCACGGGCTTCCGGCACGCGACCGAACATAAACAACAACTCAGCTCTGCGAGCCGTCAGTTCATCGCTCACGATCTCATCATTCGAAACCGCTTCCAAAGCTCCATCGAGATCCCCCTGATCCTGAAGCGCGAATGAGAGCGCTAGGCGAGCCGATACACTGCTGGGAGCCCGTTCTGCCGCGCTTCGTGCGAGGGTCCTGGCAGCGTCACCCCTACCTTGCGCCAACGCAACCGCTGACAAGGTGGACTCGGCCGCTGCGATAACCCGGGGTTCACCCGAGGAATTCACACACGTTTCTAGTTCACGAACGCCCCGAGCGATATCCCCTTGCGAAACGAGGATTCGACCACGAAGAACCCCTTCCATGGAACACCGGCGCTCACGCTGTGGGAGAAGTTTGAGAGCCTCTGCACTCTTTCCCTCCCGCACAAGGTGCAAGGCCCGCGCATCCGCGGGGCTCTGAAGCTCCTCTGCTGCGAACAAAGGCACGAATGCGCTCCACTGAACGGTTCGGTCCGACTGCATCAGAGCGTACACCTGGGGCGCCTTACCTTTGGAGAAATGCGCTCCCTCGCCCGCTCCCAACGCAGCGACACCATGCGCATTCTCTCCCTGAACGTTGCCACTCATCATCTTTATGGTGGTCTCGCGCGCATCGGTCGTGAGCGAGAACTCCGTCCCACGTATAGCTGCTGTCACATGTTCGGTTACAACGGTCGGATGTTGTTCAGAATGGCTGAAGAAGTGCAACGCTCCCTCAAGGAGCCCTATCTTTTTAGTGGTCTCGGCGAGCGAGAGCCGAGTGTTAGACGCCAGTCGTAGGTACGATCCATCTGACATCGAAAGAGCAACCCGTCCTGGCTCCCCGACGACGATCTCGTCGCCCCCCTCGAGAGGCATCCCCTCGCGCACCACTATCTTGGCGGCTCCGCGATGAACGGAGGCCTCCCCTTGAAGAGAAAAGACCGTGGCGACCGGGGTCGAATCAGCGAAGGAATATGGCGCACACACCAGGAGGCACCATAGGATAACGAGATATTTATTCATACGGCTGTCGCTCAATAACGATTTACAGCGCTGATCTTAGCCGACCCCGTAATCCCCCACTAGATGGTAAAGCACAGGAATGCCGCCCGACTAAAAGAGGGCTCTCGCGCCACATCCTCCCGAGTGATAAAAACCCTCCATGAAGCTTGTTACGCGGATCGCCATCGCGCTCGGTATCGGAGTACTGAGTTCGCTTATCCTTGCAACCTCGCTGGTTGAGGACCTCGAATTTCGTGTATCCGACCAGTGGATGCGGCTTCGGGGACGTGAGGCTCCGCCCCCGAAGGTCGTAGTCGTCGCAATCGACGAGCCGAGCTATCGAGAGCTCAAAGCATCGTTCGACAAGCCGTGGCCCCGGTCCCTGCACACGAAGCTTTTGAATCGACTCAAGGAATTTGGGGCGAAACGGGTAGCCTTCGACATCCTCTTCACCGGCGCCTCCTCAGAGCCCGACGCCGACACCTCGCTCTCTCAAGCCCTGGGCAATATCCCCTCAGTTATCGCCGTAGAGTCCACTGTGCGGACCGTCGGCAACCAAGCGGGTGGCTATCAACTTGAGGAGCTCGATCGTCCTTATGAGCCTTTTCGCAAGGTAGCTCAGGAGGCCCTGATCGGACTTCAAGATATCAAAGGCACGATCCGCTCCTTTCCCCGCCCACGTTCGGAGCAGGAGCGACAATTCGCGACATTGTCCCAGGCGGCGGCCGGCGTGCGACCCGATACCCTTCCCCTTCCCGGCCCTCGGGATCTGATTCGGTACTACGGACCGGGAAGGTCCCTTCCCGTTATCTCCTACTGGGAGGTACTCGAGGACCCGCTTCCCAGCACCAAGGAGTTGCTTAACGAAGCGATCGTCCTGGTTGGACTCTCTATGCGCTCCGATATCGGGGGGGCTCAGAAAGATTCGTACCAAACCCCCTTCGGGCCACCGATGATCTTTGGTGTCGAGGTGCATGCGACGGTTGTCGCAAACATTCTCACCAGGGGATGGATCTCGCGCCCATCGAAGGTGTTGGAGGTAGTTGCGCAAGGCGTAGGTATCTCGGCAATTTCGCTCCTGGCGCTCTCCACGACCCCAGTGATCCTCGCTATGACCTGTGGGATTGTAGCCGTGCTGTGGTGTCTGGCGTCCTTCCTCCTGCTCGCTCAGGGATTTTTTCTGTCCGGTGCAGCCAGCGCCCTCATCGTACTACCTGTAATGGTTTTGGTGAGCGCTCTTATCTCGTACGTCTCATCTCGAAAGGCGGAGGAGAGCCTGCGCTCCGCGATGTCGCTCTACGTATCACCGGAGATGGTACCCCGATTACAACAAGAGGGTGGAGCACTTAAGCTTGGGGGAGAAAAGATGTGGCTTACGGCGATGTTTACTGACATCGCGGATTTCACCTCGATTACCGAGGAGATGCCAGCCGAACGAACCTCTGAGATGCTCAACGCCTACTTTACCGAGGTCATGGAGGTCGTATTCAAGAATCAGGGGACCCTTCTCAAGTTTATTGGCGATGCCATATTTGCGATCTGGGGAGCTCCGGTAAAAACCCAAAACCACGCCGAGCTCGCCCTCCAAACCGCTATGGCGATTGATCGTGAGGTCTCCCGCTTCAATGCCACCCAGCGATTCCCCGCCCTCAAAACCCGTATCGGGATCCACACAGGACCGATGCTCGTTGGAAACCTGGGATCGACCAAGCGATTCGATTACACCGCTATCGGAGATTCCGTAAATCTCGCCTCTCGCATCGAGGGACTCAATAAATACTTCGGAACAACCATCCTCTTCACCGAAGCCACCCGTAAAGATGCCGGTGGTTTCGCTGGCGCGGTCCTCATCGGCAGCGTAAGGGTCAAAGGTCGGAGGGAGGCTGTTCCCCTCTACTCATGCTTTGAGCCCCCCCTTGATAGTTCGACACGAGAGGGCTGGGACCGGGCCTACGGCGCCTTCTGCAGGGCCAACTTTGCCGATTTTCTGAAGGAGAGTGAGGAGCTTGCCTCGAGGGACGTGCGTCTTGGAACTACTATCCAACTCTATCGGGAGGAGGCGCTTAAGTACGGGACTACCCCTCCTCCTCAGGGTTGGATGGGCGAACTAGACTTCGACCGCAAGTAACCCGGTTTTATTGCAAATCCTTTCATCAAGGGAAAAGCACCATCTGCCGACTCATTACCTGTGGCCACCCTGCTCCGAAAGATTGTACCCTGTCTGGTAGGGATCCGTTTTCCCCGCCTCTAGTGAAAGTTCGTAGCAAGCACCTAGTATGAAAAAAAGCATCAACGTACGCCCGCTGGTGATGGCGGGCCTCCTCTTCTCCCTGACCCCGGCCGTCGCCCGGGCTCAGACCCTGACCCCCTCTATCCCGACACAAATATCTGTAGGACTCGGGCCAGCCGCTACGAACAACGAAAGTGACGAAAACGTTGTGTCTCCTAACGCCAATATCGTCGCGTTCCGCTCCATGGCATCGAACTTAGTACAGGGGGACACGAACCAATTATCCGATGTCTTCGTGCGTGGCACGAACGGAGTTATCTCTAGAGTTAGCGTATCCGGTGACGGAGCTCAAGCAAATGGATCTAGTCGAGGAGCTGCCCTCTCTCAACTAGAGCCAAACGGGGCGTACGGTGTAGCATTCGTGTCCAACGCATCAAATTTCGTTCAAGGAATCACGAATGAAGAGGCGCAAAACGGACAGGTGTATCTTCGCCTTCCCCACCTCAACAAAACGATTCTCATAAGTCGAGGATACGAAGGATCCGGCTTTGTGGCTGGGATGGGAGGAAGCAGCGATCATCCATCGGTTGTGTCTCTTGAGGGTGGAGCGAAGTTCATGGTCGCTTTTCATTCGCAGGCGTTCAACCTAGTGCAGGGTGCGGCACCTCCAGCGGGAGGCTCGGCGCCTCCGAAGCGGATATACATAGCAACCGTTAACGCCTCTACTGGCGAGGTAGTGCTCGATGCGCTCCGAGCAGGGACCACAAATAACCCGGAGGTCGAGTTCTTTGATCCGGTATTGAATGGCTCTGGCACCAAGATGGCTTTTCTCACCAACTCAGAGGAGCTTGGATGGGATAACCCCAACGCTTTTACGTACCAAGTGGTCATGGGAACGAAAGCTAACAAAGGAGTTTTTGAACTCATCAGTCGCAGTCCTCTTGATGGTAGTCCAGGCTTCGAAAGTAGTACCTCGCCCTCCATGAGCTTTGATGGAAATGTGGTGGCCTTTAAGACGAGCGCTCCAAACATTTTAAACGCCACCTCAAGCTCCCCATCCCTCGTCGCCTACAATCTTACTTCGAAGCAATTCTCTCTGATCAACTCAAACCAGCTCGGCGAGCGGGGCAATCAATATCTCTTTCAGTTTGTGAGACTCGACCCCAAGGGGAGATTCGCAACATTCACCGATTCAAGTGATAACTACCTTGCGGCTGGAACAGACACAAACGAGCGTGAGGATATCTTTGTCAAAGATCTGGTAACGGGGGCGATAGTTCGGGTCAATGTCGGGGCGAACGGTGTGCAAGAAACCGACGGCGTGTGCGGAGGTCCATGGCTTGGCACATTAGGGTACAATAGTCAGGTTCTCACCGTAGGGTTCCAGTCCTCCGGTACAGCCTTTCTTCAATATCCGCATTCGTCCGGTGGCCTCGGATTGGTGAGGGAGGTGTACCGCTCCACTATCTCGTTCCCGCCACCCACCCTTGAGGACAAGGCCGTCATTGAGACCCCTCCAGATGTGGTACCGGGTCCGAGAAAAGTAACCCTGAGGTTTCAAAAGTTCACCCTCCCACCATCACTTTCCTCATTAGAGGACCTCTCAAGTCTCGCCTCCAAGGTGACGTACGACGTTCGACTAGTGCGAACCACAACCAAGCAGCAGCGAAAGATCACCACGACGAGGAATCGAATCACCCTACGCAACATCACGCCAGGAACCTATACGGTCAGGTATCGGGCGAGTGGAACGACCTCGGCGGGTAAAAAGATAACCACCCGATTCAGCCCAAGACAGACGGTAAAGGTAACAAAGAGATAACGCGGCATCACCCCGAGCTTCATCACGTGATATCGGCTCCCGGACAGCTACGTGGGTTTTACGTGGGTTTAAAGGGATACTAGTCTACCTTCCATACCTTCCCCTCCTTCGTGAGGTACATCTTGTCCATCTCCTCACGGGTAAAGGGGCGAGACCCTAGTCGGCCCAGCACACTCACCTGATTACCGGTTTCATCGACCGCTCGATCACGGTCGAGGGGTTTAGAGATCGAAGTTGCCGGTCCAACGGTCCTCTTCTTGGCAATAATCTTAGGCTTAACCGGCGGCGAGAACCCATAGAACCCGGGAACCCGCTCCGGATCGGTCAACTGAAGGACAACAAGTCCGTTCTCCCCATCTGCCACATACCCCAGTAAGCTCGCGTTTGTGGTGGCAACCTTCACATCGTAGGTGTCATTGAGAAGGCCGTCCGCGGAGAACTTTTGATACAGGAACGGTTTTTCGGGCTTCTCGATATCCATAATAACGATCCCCTCTCTACCCCCCGCAACGTAAGCGTAGGTTCGGGCAATATAGACGTTTCGTGCGTCTGGAAGAGTAATCGAAGCCTGCTCAACACGCCGGGGCTTCTCGGGAAAGGTAATATCGATGACGTGAAACCCCTCTGCGTCGGTCATGAAGGCGTAGCGAAATTGAACCGCGACGGCGGTCGGGCTACTCGCCGACCATGTGGACTCCACTCGGGGCGAAAGAGGATCCTCCAGATTCACCACCACGACACGGTCTTGAGTACCGATAAACGCTCGGGCACCGGCGAGCGAGATATTTCGCGCCCCGGTCAGAATGCCATTTTCGTTCCACGTCAGCGCCCGCTCAAGGAAGTTATTGCGTGGCTCGCCATCCTGCAGGGTATCTACATTGACCACGATCAAACCCTCCTCGCTGTCGGATATGAAGGCGTAGTGGTAGATGGGATGCATCGGGGTCTCGAGATTCTCTGGAAGCTGTTCCTTAAACGGAGCAACCGGCATCGTCGTGGGAAGCGCCAATCCGGTCGCGTTTTTAGAGGGCACATGAATGTTTTGGCCAAGGGGAGAGACCGGACTCGTTACGATACGCTCTGAGAACCCCTTGTTTGCGATATTAGCGATATCGTACACCCTGAAGCCATCCGATCCCGCTGCCGTATAGAGATACTCGCCACGCATCTGAACGGCATGGGTCCTGCCACCAGCACCATGATGCGCGTAGCTCTCCTGTAGTTCGAGACTACGTGCGTGATGCGCCTGGTAGTAATCGGGATAGGCATATCGATGGAGGTAGCTTCCGATAACCGCTTGGGGCTCATCCCACTCCGTTACCTGAACCGCCTCTACTCCACCATCAGCGGAGCCGAGCCAGGTATAGTACCCCATGAAGTTCACGAAATTGGTGCCGAGCAACATCAGCTGCGCGAGGATCGCGTTGTTATCATTCTGCTGAGAGATATGACAATCCTTGCAATCTTTCGTCTCACTGGTGCGCACCGTGTGCGGAAAGTGTGGGGCAAACGCTTGGGAACTGTACCCACCCGACGATGTTGGCGGTTGTTGAATGTAAATCTTCTGACGATTGCTATCAGTTGAGCTCAACACGAGCGCACTGGAGGAGCGCACGGGCACGATCTTCCCTTTCTTGGCTGGACCGTGACGTCCGAGTTGATACATATCATCCCGTGCTACTTGGGGATTATAGGTCGCCCAGTTGCGCGTGAGCTTTCCGTCATAGTGATTCGTTGACTTCTTCCAGTTAGCCTGAATCGGAAGGTGACATCCTCCGCATGCTGTTGTCCATGAACTATGGCAGGAGAAACATGACATGTCGCTGTTAGGATGCGCGAGCTTCTCCTCATCTTCAACCTTGGCCACCTCTGCGGCGGTGGCTACCGTATAGGTATCAGCCCCGTCGGCTATCTTTTTCACAAGCTTCGCCTTCGCTGACTTGGCGTTGTAATCTCGACTGCCAGGGGTTACTGAGTCTTTCACCTGCTTCACTCGCCACTCGAGTCCCTCCGAGACGAGTGACCGTTGATAGAGCCCATCATCTTTCCAGACGAACTGGCGATCACCCCACGGCGTCCGTTTCGTCGCGAGGTCACGCCCCCCCTCAGCGGCGGCCGGACCGGAGGTTTTCAACGTGGCGTACCCTTGCACGGTACCGTGACAATCATCGCAGGTGATCTCAACGGCCTGAGCCACTTCGCCGTAGATATTTCCATCCCCGTGCACATCCTGACTGAAATGACAGTCAACACACTGCATCCCAAAATCCACATGGATATCTTGAAGATGCACCGCCTTCTTAAACTTCTGAGGATCATCGAATGAAACTATCTTGCCATCTTTATCGAGAAGATGCCCCTTTCGATCACGCTTGTAAACCGCGCGGAAGTTCCATCCGTGCCCATGGTAGTCTGCGAACTGCGTGGTCTTGAGCTTAGGATTGAGTTCACTGACTCGCTTCAGGAAATCGAGGTCGGTCCACTTTCCACGGATGGCGGCCTCCTCGGGATTGTGCTCCAACGACCGGTAGGTCTCTTCCATCGTCGGATACCGTTGTTTCTCCGGCCACATGGACGGTGCATCGCTTTCGTAATCCCACATCGTATACCCGACATAGGTGTTCACGAACATATTCGGCTGATGCATGTGACACACCATGCACTGGCTGGTGGGGATAGCCCGGGTGAAGAGATGCTTGAGGGGGTGGCCCTCCTCATTCTTCGGGATAGTAGGATCTATCGTCTGGGTCTTTCCTTCGTGTCCAAACTTCGCATAGGGACCTGAGTGCCGAGGATCGCGGTCGTTTGCGTAAATGGTGTGGCACGCCGTACATCCACTGCTGCGATAGTCACCCGGATGATCGTTGGTTCCTAGGAAACTTAAGTGCGGGTCGTTTAAGCGGGTCTTATGTATGTTTATAACCGGCACAGCGATCCTGGCCCCCGTGCCCGGACCACGATTCGAAGCCTTGACATCCGGCTTACCCGGCTCCTCTAGGGGATTAGGAACTCCGATCTCTGCGAACTGAGTCTTCACAAACATGCCGCCGCGCTCAAAGACTCTAAAGATATCCGCCGGCGGAATGACCTCCCAGGTCGGCATCGGCAAGAGCTTCTCCAGCGCTCCCCGCGCCCGCATCTCCTTCGTCAGGGGACGTCCATCATGCACGATGCTCGCGGGTTGTCCGTTTTGGGTGTAACTCTCTCCTAAAAGATAGTTTTTGTAAGGCAGAATCCCATTATTGTAGGCGGCTCCACCCCACAACATCGCCGAGGTCGTCATCAAACTCTTTTTAACAGCGGTCGTAATCTCGGAGTGACAACCTCCACACGCTGACGGAGCTGCCCGAAGATCGCCCGGATTGACGAACCGTGCAAACTCGACGGACTCTTTGAGCAAGTCCGTGTAGGAATGCTTAGGATTAGCCGAGGATGGCCAGTTCTCAGGGTGTTTCGGAAGCACGTGTGCCTGACGCATACGCTCATCGTAGAGCGCAGATCCCTTCGGCACCCCGCTTGCTCTCACCTGCGGATCGCCCCCATGACACTCTGCACACCCGATGTGAACAGCGGGATTCAGATGCATCGTTGGAGCATCGGTCTTGGTGTGGCAATCCTTGCATCCTACACTTGTCGCCTCCATCTGTTCCGGTGAGCCACCTGGTCGGATAATATTCGTATACTCGGCGTCATCCGCCATGCTGCGAGGCGCCCCGCACACACACAGGAGCGATAGCGAGGCAAGGACCAGCCATCGCATCGCCCCTCCTCGCCGTGTTCCTATCCGTGATGTCGCCCCGGTGAAATTCATACTTGGACTTAATACTGAAGAATCAAATTAGTAAACACATGGTAATTTGTTTGATTTCCGAAGAGATTCTCCTGACCCGCTTCCGGGAGGAGAACCGCGGATCCAGCGCGTACGAGGACGTTCTGATTGAGGAACGGCCTGAAAAGGAATCCTGCAGAGAGATCCCATCCGATATCTCGGCTGATAGAGCCATCCATTCGAACCGCCTCAAGGCTCTCAGTCTGGTCAAACTGGAGGTAGCTCGCGTTCGTTACGAGCTTAAGCTCAGGAAGGAGCTCGAAATCGACACCAAGGTTGTAGAGCCGGAGTCCTGGGTTCACAAAGTTCGATTGGCCCATCTCCTTAGTGGCACGAAAATTTGGGAGGAGGCTATTTCGATTCACGAGGTTCGTTCCGCCAGTTCCCACAAAGGGAAGCCCCTCACGCTGCCAGTAGGAGAGGTCTCCGCCGGCGAAGTTCGGCGAGTCATAGATCGCATCAAATCCGGTAGCTTTGTTGTCATAGGGATCCCTATCTCCCGACGCCCACATCCCCGATACACGGATCCGGATCCAATCGATGTCGTAGGAAAACTCCTGCGCTACCATACCAGCATTGATATCCACCTGTTGCTGGGCGATCTCATTGTGACTTTGGGATCCGAGCGCGTAGTAGATCTGCGTCGTAGTGTTAATTCTATCGATGTGCCCATCCCCACCGATTCCAAAGTAGGTTGAATAGATATTTCCTGGGCGCTCATCCCCGATAGGAGCTGGTCGCGTCAGGAATCCATTCTGATCATACACGTAGCCGTGGTTCCCGGAGGTATCTCCCCTGTACACAACACTTAGGCTTGTTGAGTGGCCCGGTGCGATGAGATCTTGGCGGTAGGTATTGGCGACCACCACGGTCTCATGCCGATTGTCGAAGGTAGAGTTGATTCCCGAGTTAACGTTCTTGTCGAGGCGATTGAACCAAGCCAGGTTGAACTGAGTCTTGTTATTGTCATAGTCACCGAAAAAGCGAACGCCGGGTTGATTGTCGTTATAGAGGAATCCTCGAAAGTCCGCATTGAACTGCTGAATACCGCCGCGCATCGACACAAAGTCGTACCGCTCGGAGAGGTTCGCGAGGTGAACATCAGCGAAGAGCTCTTGGAATCCAAAATCATTGTAGGACCTCGTGTTTCCCCGAGCGGGATCCGCAAAAAGGATTCCATCTTCTTCAGCGCTGACGTAGTTGAAGTTGAAGATAGGCGCAATTCGAAGCTCGAAATCGGGGGGCTTGAATGAGGTATTACCCTTGATCAACCCGAACGACATAATCACGGTCTCCCCAAAGAGAACTTGATCACCATCGCCAAAGGTGTCGTTACTGTTCGGGCGCCGCGTTGAAGCGAAACCAACCGGCACCGGTACCCGCCGAGCCTCGAAAAAGGTATCCGAGATAATAGAGACCTCTGTGAACCAAGGCTCAGCCGGAGACCCAAACACGGGGAGATCCCCTTTCAGAACGTTCTGATTGTAGGGGTCGTACCACTTTCCAGCGTAAAACATCCGCCATCGATCAGGGACCGGAATAAATCCCGAAGCCGAGCTCTCTATGGGTTGGACGGACTCATACACGGTCTCAGGAAAGCGCTCAGTCTCTCGATCAGCGAAAGAGCGCTCAATGAGCTCTTGAGGAATTTTTTCCGGCTCGAGGTTTTGAGCACCCTCAACGGGGGAGCTCAAGGTCTCTTGCGCATGCACCAGCGAAGATAAAAGACATACACCAAACGCAACCAGGAACGCCCAGAGACGGGACGTAGAGCAGACGCTCTCCTCCCGATATGACTCTCCCCCCTTAGGTCGTCCCTGACTCGTCCTCATTCCTTACCAACTAAAAATTCTCACATACGTTTTGATCGTTATCGCGAATGAATGGAGCCTCGGGACAGTTTACATACCTCAAACGTACGTTCACAGGGGCTACGTTAATCTGATCCGCCCGAATCTGCTGCGGCGCGTTAAACCCAAGATCGGGATCCCCTACTGTGGTCTGCCCTGCGTAGTTCAATCCGGCACGACTTGAGGAGTAGAACGCGACGAGGTCATCCTGGTCGATACCATCACCGCTGACCCCTATCGCTCCTACAAGGGTTCCAGCTTTGTACAGCGGCACCGCTCCGGGGAATATCTGAATGCCGTTACGAGCCCGTCCTCCAAGCCCTGAGCCTGATGCACAGCCAGCGGGAACCGCGCCCGGATTTACGATCGGCGCTAGAAGAGCCGCCTTTACGATGTCCAGTTGGAACCCTGTATTAAAGGGGCTCCAGGTGTTCCCAACCCCAGGAAATGGAAGAGAGAGAGGTCCAGGCCCCGTGCCGTCGATCCCATCCGGCATAAAAGGACGCGCCATATTTCCGATTGAACGGGCGGCGTATGCGTACGAGCCGTTAAGAGTGACACCGGTGAACGCGACCGTTTCTGCTCCGTAGTTCCGACCAAATCCCTTCCCTTGTGCCAATAACGATCCCGCATCAGCAGAGCTGAGGAGCGCTGCGGCTCGAGCCTTCTGCAGCGATACGTCTATGCCAAACACCGGCGCGTCCTGCGAGCGAACAAATCCGAGTGGATTTCCTACATCGTCCACGACAAAGATCGACACACGCGCATTGGTATCGAGCGGATATCGAATCGCAGCTCGGGTACGGGATGCCGTGACAATCGCAGAGGTAAGGAGAGCCTCGACCTCTCCCGCCTGAAGTTGCGCACCGTTGGGGAGTGGCCGCCCAGCTTTGGTGCCGAACCGTCCGGTAAGAACAGCAGCCGGAACTCCCGCACGAGAGGTTACTGCAATACCAGATTCGGGTGCTCCAAAGGTGACACCACCGCGAATAGCAGCTCCACAAAATCCCGGAACGGCTTTGAGCCCGCCACTTTCAAGCTCATCAAGAGCAGGTGGCAGCGATATGGATCCATACGAGATATCTGAGAATCGAAGCGACCTTCCAGCTACGGAGATGTTGTCAGCGACCCTCTCGGAAGGAGCCTCGAAACCGAGGGACGCGGCTACTGCGACCCGCTCCTCCAGATCATCGTCGGTATCGAATACGTTACGATCTACGGTGTAGACCCCATCGAACTCGACCCCGACTCCTCCAACGATGTCACCATTCTTATACAGCGGTATTCCACCGGGATCCCCCGCAAGACCCAGCGGAAGGGGGCGAGGTCCGGCCGACCCAGATCCCTTGAGGGTCACATCACTGCACACGAGTTGCGAGAACTGGACCCCAAACAAAGGTCCACCCGGCGCATTCCTCTGTCCGGGATCAAAGTGCTCTTGAATTATTTGACTCGCCGTTCTCGTTGAAAAAGCGTTCCCCTGACTACTCAAATACGCTCCTGTTCCAGCCTTTGAGATAGCGGCGAGCGTTGAAGGCACAACCGCTCCCTCAAGCCCCCCACCAGCGCCAAGTTGTCCAGTAATCGTAGTGGTAGCCGGAGCACCGTTCATCTGATACACCGCGAGGACGTTACCCACACGATCGAGCACAGCGAACGTTCCCGCCGTGCCGAGTTGCCGGGTTGCCGTCACGGCTTGCTGCAGCACGAGGTTCACGTCAGCTGAGGTCAGCGCCTGGTAGGCGCATCCCCCATCACACCCGTAGTTGGCACCACCACCACTCTGCCCACCACCACCACCACCGCCGCCACCTCCACCACCACATCCAAATGTGACCAAGGCTGTTGTGGCAACGAGAAATCGGCTAATCGTCGGACGTTTCATGAATACTTCCTTCTATCGCATCAAGGTGTGGAGAAACTCATTCAGGTTTTGCTTCTTTTCCCGGGAAACCTCAAGAGCGGCGTGATAGGGATGGCACTGAGCGCACTCCGATTTCACAAATCCGGGCTTAGCATCTTGCAGGTGGCACTCACGACACACCTGTATCGAGGGTAAGAGCAGGTCTCTGGTATCCGTAGACCTTCGAGTTTTTTCATGGCACGACTCGCATGAAACCTCCTCGTGCGCCCCGTGGTCGAATCGCGCCTTGGTCATCCACACCTCTGGAATGCGAGGGGGTGTAATTGTATAGCGGGATCCGTCCGAGCGCTGCTCGGAGAGCGGCTTTTCGCGATAGTCGTGACACAAGAAACATGCTGTTCGAGTGAAGAGCTCCTCCTCGGCGCGACGTGCGTTGGCCTGAGCGAGCTTGGCGTCAGGAGTCAAGTGCCGAGATTCATCCGGCGACTCACCTGTCCCCGGTAGTGCGCGAACAGCCTCCGATGGTCGGCCCAATCCACGCTCCCCATCAAGGAGAAGAAGCTTGGCGTATTCAGCAAAGAGAGTTGGATAGACCAGGTCAACATCTCCGTGAGGGACCTCACTATCCGCAAGTCGCTCATCAAACCCGAGACTATGACACTCCCGACAGTGCGTATCAAAACGAATCGGCAACATCTCGCGCTTATCCTTGGAGAGTTGGTGGCATCCGTTGCACTGGAGCGTCATCGGTCCTTGCGGACCTCGCAACCCCTCTTTGAGATGTACGGCGTGATTCAACTTAATCGGGGTCCCATCCACAACATTCTGAGTATCACTAAGACTGACCCGCCGTATGGCGCCGACCGAGTCGCTTACCGATACTCGAAATTCGGGGTGAGTGGAAAAGCTAGCGACATTCAGAACATCCCGTCCTGTTTGCCGCTCTCTCATGCCAGCGTGACAAGAGATGCATTGACGCGAATCACGCAGAATTAATCCGTGGTCACCATTGTGTTCCATGTGGCATTCAGCACACCTCACATCAAGATCCCGGTGCGTTCCGACGAACTCCTTAAACCCCTCCGAGTGGTCCGACATGGTGTGACAATTCAAACACTCTCTATCCTCGACACGCTCGAACGGCGAAAGGTGACACCGCTGACAGTCGTGTTCAATCATTCGGTGCGAATTCGCAACGGGACCGCTACTCCACGAGCTGTAGCGCCCCCTCACAATAGGATACACGAAGCACCCCGCAAGAACGATAATCGAGGCGATACAAGAGAGGACGCGAATGGAGGGGAGATACGCATCAAGCTCAAGCTTTCGAGTATTTCGCGCCACTACTTCAGCATCCGGCACCGCACTCTCATTGTCGACTCGCAGGGTAAGGAGCACTGACTCAGCAGATAATTGCACCTCGAAGGAGAGATCTCCGAGCTGAAACGTATCGCCCGAGTTAAGGGCTTGCCGAGCCACCCGAACTTGATTAACTCGCAACCCGACAAGCGAATCGATTTCGGTTATCAGAACCTGACCACCCTCTTCGTACACCTTGGCATGCACCAGAGATAGCTGTGGACTCGAGAGAACGATATCGGAGGATCCCCCTCTCCCGATCACGACCTCGTTCTGATCGAAGTCAGCGGAGGTACGCTCCACCGCGCCATCAGGGCTAATCCTCTCGTGAATGAAACGTAACTTCATGACCTACCAGAAGAAAAACACAGAGAGAATATGGATAGCCAATGCGACACACAGAGCGACCGATGCTGGAACATGGATGAACAGCCAAATCCTCAGCAAAGCTTTAACGCGAGCTTCCTCAAGCAGCCCATTAATGAGATCGCACCTCTGGTCGAGAATGCCGAAAAGACGGAGGGCCTCATCGTGCTCACTATCGGGGAGAGTCGCGAGCGCCGCTCCAGCCACTCGTTGATCAATATGAGCGATCGGCGCCTTACGGAGGAGCATCATGAGGTTGACCGTAAACGGCGGATTGAGTCGTTGAGCCACCGACACAAAAGCCTCACTCTTATCCTTACAAAGGGCCTTCACGTCGGAGCTTAGGGTTTGTAGGTGCTCAAGGATCTGCGTTGATTTACCTCCTCCTCTGTGCGACTCGATACGGGACGCAAGGGTTGCGTAATTAAACACCCCCCAGATTCCACTCACTATCGTCACCACCATCAGAAGGAATGTGAGGGTATGCACATTCCATCCGAAGCTAAATCCAGCGTGAAGTGGCACGAGCACCAACAAACCAGTGCCGATCCAGACGTGCGCCGAAAGCCATCCTTGGACACTCCCAAGGGAGGAATAATACGCCCTCTTTCTCACCCCATACGACATCAGCCACACAACTCCGATGGTAGCGAGAGTTCCAAAGGTGTACCCAACGATCGTCCCTCCGTTGCGCCCTCCGATAGGGTCGTCGATAAGATACACGGCGCTACACATCACGACGGCGAGTACGGTCAGTATGAGCCATCGATATCCGTGATATGAGATAAAGGTTTCCTGTCTCACGACCCTACATCCTCTTTGCTTGGGCTATCCGAATAAGCTGTTCAGCATCGACGCGCATCGCCGCTCCCGTCGGGCAAGCTCGAACACACGCCGGACCTCCCGATAAGTCGTGACATTGATCGCACTTTGCAGCCTTGGCGGGCCCCTCAACGACCTCACCAAAACCAAACCACGAAAGGAGCCCCCCACTCTTTGGAACATGCTCATGCACGATGTGAATAACCCCGTACGGACAATTACCAACGCAGTTGCCGCACCCAATACAGGAATCTTTAATGATGACCTCTCCGTCAGGAAGACGAGTGAGCGCATCGGGTGGGCACTCAAGCATACACAGAGGATTTTCGCAGTGACGACACGATATCGGAAGCTGAATGGAAGCGAAGCTCTTCCCCCCGCGCCGATCAAGTCGTGAGTGACCACCGTGAGTCGCAGCGCAGGCGGCCTCACAATTATCACACGCGACACACAGGTCCGAGTCGATCAGAAGTACGTTCTCAGCGTCAGTCAATCCCTCTTTGGTCATGAAATCAAGGAGAGACCCCGACCTCTCATCCCAATTCGTCACGACGTTCTCTACTTTTCGCTCGCGTGCGAGGCGGAGTATCCGGTCTTCTGCCGCCGGAAATGTGCTCAGGAGCTCAAGAAAATCGGCCTTATCTATCACGATGGTCTCACAGGCAACCGCTGCCATCACCGTTGCGGAACGGGGCATCTCTTTCTCAGAGAGAATCGACATCTCTCCCACGTAATTTCCTGCTGCTATGTAGGTCTGCGCCACATCGACACCAGCGCGGTTCCTTCGAGAGATCTTCACCGAGCCTTTTCGAACGACATACAGGGCATCCCCGACATCGCCCTCTTTAAAAAGTATATCCCCCTTTTTGAAGCTCCTCATTTTCGCTCGTCGCACGAGCGCTTCAAGAAAAGCTCTATCGACCTCCGGAAAAATGGAGGTCTGAAGGGCACGAAGGATAAAAACCTCATCGAGCCGACGCCGCACTGACTGAACTGACGCCATCAGCTTGAGAATCTGCTTGCGCGGTGTTTCAAGCAGGAGCGCTCCATGCTCTGCCGCTCGCACGGTGGCCGTCCGTCGCCTACCGGAGATAAGCCCCATCTCTCCAAAAAAATCACCACTCTCAAGTTTCACCACGCGGTGAGGAGCGACCTCAATTTCAACACTGCCCTCCAGCACGCTCCAGAAGGTGTCTGTGTAGTCGTTCTTCTCGAAAACAACATCGCCCGCCCTCTTCACATGGAATGTGGAGTCGATGAGCATCTCGCGGAGTTGCGGCGCGCTGAGGTCCCTAAACACGGGAAGATTGGCGTGCACTTTTGGAAAGTTCACCTCAAAACCGCCCTCGAGACCCTCAAATCGTTCCTCCAAAAGCGGCTGGTCTGCCGGTTGGACCGGAACGCCCAGAATGTGTTCAATTACCTCATAGCCCTGATTGATCGCTTGTTTGATCAGTGGGTATCCGATCAGCGCACCAAGAATGAAGAGATTGGGGACGTTCGACTCATACCGATGCGATACCCGAGGAACGGAAGACAAGTCCTGACTGGGAAATTCAATGCCCACCGATTCCAAAAACGTGCGGGGCAACACACAGCCAAGACGAGCGATCACGTGATTGCACGGAACAGTTATCTCTCCATGAGGAGTAGTGATGGTTACGGTATCCGATTCAACACGAGCAACCACTGAATTGTAAAAGCACCTAATCCTTCCCGCCTGTATCGCGTTCAGAATCAGGTTGGAGTTGCCCTCCTTCGCTCGGGCGAATTCCTCACCCCGATTGATCAGCGACACGGTATTATCTGCACTCAAGGCCAAGGCGTTCTCGATGGCGGCGTCCCCCGCTCCGACAACCACGATGTGCTGCCCTGTAAAGGCCCCGGGGTCTGCGAGCGTATACGCCACATGCGGCATCTCTCCTCCCGGTGCGGTAATCTTTCGCGGGGAACCCTGAACTCCGATACTCAAGATCACGTGGGTAGCGGTGCAGATGGAGTCTTGGTAATGAATTTCGAAAAGTTCGCCCTTCTTCGAGATCTTTGAAACTTCACCTTTGACAAGGTTGACCGAACACGTCTTCAGATCCGAGGCAAAGTCCTCCAGGATCTTCTCCCTACTTCCCGCCTCAAAACGGCACCGAGCGCGAAGCGGTAGCTTCGATGGCTCCGCCATCACATGCTTCCGTAGCTGGTAGTCGAAAATTGTGTTGGCGACCTGCCCCTTCTCGATCAGGATATGGGAGATCTTATGATGCGCCGCGTTGGTAGCCGCTCCGATACCAGCTGGCCCCGCACCAATAATCGCGATTTCGAAGTGATTAGTCATGAACTACGGCGCCGATTGGTCTAGGCCAAAAACTGTTCGAGGCGATAGTAGTACGTCCCTGGCGATTCTTAAAGAAGGTTTAAATGGGTTTGCACACCGGATATCACCCATAAAATGTCCGATTGCTATTCGCCCGTACCTGTGGACTATACTGCGGTGGTGGGCAGTGCACGCCTAGGGAATTACAGCTACAGCCGTTCCTCCCGCTACTATGGACATGGGGTCTCGTTCCCCCTCAACTATCGGTGCCGACCGAACATGGCCACTGCTACGAAACATCTCTATCCCCTTCTCTTCACCCTGATCGCCGCTCTCACCCCTGAGGTGCTGACGGCGAGCCCGAGATTTGAAGGACCAGGGTCATGCTCCTCCTCCAACTGTCACGGCAACATAAAACCTCGCAACTCATCGAATGTACTACAAAATGAATACATCACGTGGAGCAAGCACGACCGTCATTCGAGGGCCTACCTCTCGCTTCAGAGTACCGACTCAAAAAAGATAGCGAGCAACCTGGGAATCGGTGACCCCACCAAGGAACCCCTTTGCCTTGCCTGCCACTCCACGTACTCGAAGAGCACCGAACAACATGGCGAGAGGTTCCGGCTTGAGGATGGCGTTTCATGCGAGGCGTGCCACGGAGCCGCAGAGGGATACCTCAAGAGCCACGCCATTACCGGGGCAACTCACGCGGAAAACGTAAAGAACGGATTAACCGATCTCTCCAACATCGACACCCGAGCTACACTATGCCTCTCATGTCACTTTGGAACCGACGACAGATACGTCAACCACACCCTCTACGGTGCGGGACATCCACGACTGACCTTTGAGCTCGATACGTTTGGCGTGCTCCAACCGAAACACTGGGTCGTTGACGCGGATTATGAGAGAAGAAAGGGTCCCTATGTACCTTTGCGGGTGTGGTTGATAGGACAGCTGCACCATGCGGAGGCCGCTCTTGCGGCCCTTGAATCTCCTACTCGATCCAAGAACGGGGCCCTTCCTGAGCTGAGTCTCTTCGATTGTTACTCGTGTCACCATCCGCTGGCAGACGGTCAGTGGAGGAAACGAAGCTACGGAGGAAAGCCCGGTCGCGTAGAGCTCAATCTCCCCGCTCTTATGACGGTACAGGTTACTACCACTGCACTCAATCCCCCGCTCGGAGAGGAGCTCCGTCAACAGATCCAGTCGCTGCATGATGGCTACATGAAGGGGGATCCCTCATCAGCTATCGATTCGCTTCAAAACCTCATAGCCACCAAGGTCGAACCATTACTCGAAGGTCGCGCTACCGACCCATCGACAGCTCATACCGCTCTAAAAGCTCTGGCAGAATACGCAGCGGCCACCCCATGGCTACCATTTGAGCTCGCTGAGCAACTCGGCATGGGAATGCAAGCCTGCGTGGCTTCGTCACCAGCTCTTTCAAAGCTCTACGAGAACCAGCTTAAAGCGATCTTTGCAACGCTCAAGAGCGCTGACTCTTTCAAACCCGATGCATTCACACGGGAAGCTCTGACCTTTGACCGCTTACTTTCTCGAACACGATAACTGACCAGCCCCCGCATCAAGAGAGCGGGGCAACGGGCTGACAGCACGAATGATCAAGCCCTCAAACGCGCCACTCAAAGTGGGGACGCTGCCAGCTCCGCCCTGATTGGGCATTGAAAACCATGCGACAAGCTATGCTCCTAGAGCCAAATAGGGAGAGAAGGAGCGGATTGCAGGGGTCGCGCAACGATACCTCAAGATTAAGGTAATCGCTCCCCGCCAGAGGGCCACAGCCGTGAGAGACGCATGAGGTCGTCGTTTCGTCCCGGACGAAGTCCTCAGGGGCATCCTGAAAAATGGTCAAGCCATGAGCGTTGAAAAAGGCGCTCAATTCACGTTGCCAAAGATAGAAGAGGTACGAGGCCTGGTCAGCGCCACGAATAGCGGCCAAAAAATGCTCGACCAGCTCGGGGCCGCACTCCGGGGTCGCAAATATGCCCACCTCGGCTCCCTCGCTCCCGCTCGTTAGAACCACTCGAACCTCACCGGCGAAGAAACGCTCCATGCGTTGAGCGTCTCCGAGCACGTTGATCGGCATGCCCTCATGAGCAACATCGAACACAAGGAGGTTCGGCACGAGAAACGTTTCGGTTCGGGTATCGAGATACCGTACCCAACACACATCACGGCGATCAGAGGTGAGATACTGCTCACATGTCCGCACCTCCAGAGATCGCTCCTCATCCCCTTGCGCGCTCTCAGAGATGTAGGATTCTCCTGCTGTCATGAATCGGTGCAGCGCCCCCTGCAATTCATCAAGCTTACGGATCGTTAGTTCGGGTCGTTGGCCAAGAACCGGTCGATAGTCACCCACGAAGAGATCATCGGGAGACTCCCTTAGCGAGAGAGGGCCACCTATTGATGAGAGCTCCACATCAGAGAGATCCACCTCCGCAGTGCTAACCGAGCAGGTCAGAAGCCGAAGGTCCGAGGGGGACGGTGTGACAACGATACCCTCCGTCTGAGGAGCCTCGACATCCATTTTTGGTTGCGGTGTTTTGTCTAGCATACGGGGGAGGTGCGACATCAGCATACCACCCGGGAAGGGTTAGGCGTGCTATCGGGCAGTCTAGACCTAAGTTTCGGCCGGTCAAAGAACTTTTTGTCCCTTCAGTTTCGGGATAACTCCAACGGTTTAAGATGAACCACGAGAGGAGAGCGCCTTGAGCGCCTCCTCTTGGTCGGAGAAGTGAACCTTTGTTGTTCCAAGGATCTGATAATTCTCATGCCCTTTTCCGGCGATAACGATCGTGTCATCGGGAGCTGCGCGCATTATGGCCTCCGAGATCGCGGACGCTCTATCGACCGTAACCACCGCCGGCGCTATCCCCGAAGCAAGGATGTCCTCAATGATCGCCCTGGGATCCTCGGTGCGCGGATTATCAGATGTCACCACAACGGTGTCAGCACACAGGGCTGCGATCCGTCCCATCTCTGGACGCTTTCCGCGGTCTCGATCACCACCACACCCAAAAACACACCAAACCTTTCCTACCGTTGATACCCGTACAGCGCGTAACACCCGCTCCAACGCATCCGGAGTGTGGGCGTAGTCGACGAAAACTCGAGGAGCCCCCTCCCCTACCCGCTCAAGTCGACCCGCAACCTGCGGAGAGCTACACAACGCTTCGGCGACTCTATCTTCGTCGTATCCAAGCCCGACGAGCGAGGCAAATGCTGCAACCACGTTCTCGGCGTTGTGAGGACCTATAAAGGGAGCTGACAGACTGCGTATCCTCACTCTGTTAGGGAGTCGAACGTCGATCTCCATCGCTCCCGGCGTCTCTTCGACCCTCACGATCTGAAAGGCAGCGCGTTCGTCGCGCCCAAACGAGAGATCCACCAGCCCCATGCCTTGACACCGTTGCCACAGCTGAACCCCGTACGGATCGTCGAGATTGATAACCGCCCCCCGTGTGCCCTTGGAACCAGAGGCAAGGAGCTCAAAGAGGTGGGCCTTAGAGGCGAAGTAATGGTCGAACGTCTTGTGATAGTCGAGGTGGTCACGTGTAAGATTGGTGAAGACCCCTACATCGAAGTGAACATCTTCGACGCGGGCCTGATCGAGCGCGTGCGAGGATGTCTCCATAACACACGCACGGGCTCCGGCCTGAAACGCCTGCGCCATCACGGCATGGAGGGACACAGGATCGGGGCTCGTGAGCATCCCCTCGCGGGTCACCTGTCCGAGATACTCGGTCCCCAAGGTACCTATCCGAAGCGCTCCCGCGCCCAGACGGTTGAGAGCGTGGTACACGATCCAGTTTGTTGTCGTCTTCCCGTTCGTCCCGGTGATACCTATGACCCGCATGTGGCGCGAAGGGTCCCCATACACAAAACTCGCGAGTCGACTCAAGGCGAGGCGCGAATTGGCAACCACGATTCCCGGACGCCCATTGAGCTTCTCGGAATCCTCAACAACGGCCACCCCGGCTCCACGCGAAAAGGCATCATCGATGAAGGAGTGCCCATCCGCGGCGTTTCCTCGAATCGCGACAAAGATTCCGTCCCGGACGACGGACGCACTCGACGCAGAGAGCTCCCTGGAAACCCGTAGTTCGGGATCGGTGTGAACAGGCCGCCCTCCGATCTGGTGGGCTATCTCGGTCACTAGAAGGTCTACCATGAGGATGGTTCTATCCCGTCTGAGGTGGAGAAGCTACGGATTGAAGGAGGCTTTTTGGAGCTCTCCCTCTAGTTGCCCCAACTCGGAGGCTGCCGGAACCTGGGCCTCGGAGTCAGTAGCGTTTTGAAGCTGACTCTTCGTGGCCATGAACTTAAAGCTACGCTCCATCACCTTCTTAAACACCGGCGCAGCGAGCGTTCCACCGTATATACTCTTGGCTTTGGGCTCATCGATAATCACCATGGTGGTGATATTTCGAGGAACACCGAGCGGACTGCCGTCAGCGAATCCCACAAACGAAGCAACGTAGGATCCAGCCATGTATCCACGACCCTTAGGAGAGGCCTTCTGAGCGGTGCCGGTCTTTCCACCAACTCGGAGCCCCTCAATCTTGGCATTAGATCCGGTCCCGTGCTCGTCCTCGACGACGCCGTACATCATATCTCGAGCGGCATAAGCAGCTTTCTCTGATACCACCCGAACGCCGTGGTCAACCCCTTGCTCATTCATCACTACAGAGAGGTTTGGAAGGACACCCCCATTTGCTAAAGCGGCGGTGGCGCGAACAATTTGAAGGGGGGTCACCGCCACCCCCTGACCAAAGGAGTGCGTCGCCACATCGATCTTGGCCCATGAGGATACATTTCGCAGAATGCCGGCGGACTCTCCCGCCAGTCCTAGCTGCGAATCGGTGCCGAAACCGAAGCGCTTGAGGTAGTGGTATAAACGATCAGGACCGAGGCGCAATCCGACCTTTGTCATGCCGATATTTGAGGAGCGAACTACGACATCGTAGAAGCTCACGGTACCGGACGGATGCACATCCTTCACCGTGTGTGTCGAATACTTGAACCGCCCGTTCTCACAATTAATCAGTTCAGATGGCGTTACCACGCCCGCATCTATCGCAGCAGCCGCGACGATAGGCTTCATCGTGGAGCCAGGCTCAAATACCGCCTCGACAAGGAGGTTGCGCAACGCATTTTTTGAGTCGGTAGCTGGGTTGTTGAAGTTGTAGCTCGGCGACTGACTCAACGCGATGATCTCCCCTGTATTGGAATCTATCATCACAGCCATCGCCTGCTTGGCGTTGGCAGCCTTGCGGCCCACCTCTAGCTCCTCATCCATAATGAGCTGCAGATCGGCGTCTATAGTCAGCTGTAGCGCATCCCCCTTCGGAACCTCGAATGAACCCTCATCTCCAAGCTGATGGACCTGAATAACCTTCCCGAAAGCATCACGAGTGCCCCTCGTTTTGAGGTGATCCATGTGGAGCCTCTTTTCGTACAGGCTCTCGACCCCCGAGAGCCCCTTACCATCGACCCCCACCTTCCCGATCAGCGCGCTCGCGGCTTGGTTGTAAGGATAGAACCGCCGAGATTCAAGAACGGTTCCCATCCCCGGAATATTAAGCGACGCCACCTTCTCTGCCTGGTAGCGGGGAACCTGTCGCTTAATCCATACGAAAGGCTGCGAAGATGAGAGCTTCTCCTTGAGAGCCGCGGGCTTCATCTCCAGAAGCCCGGCGAGCTCGCGGGCAACGACCTCTTTGTCCTTCACCTGCTTCGGTCGCACATACACAGACTCTGCAGGAACGGACACCGCCAACAGCTTTCCATTCCGGTCAAGAACGGGCCCACGCTCAGCCGCGATCTCTACCTCCGCCACATGTTGCTTAATGGCCCAATCCTGCCACGTCTCAAAATCCGATACCTGAAGACTCCACATCCGAGAGAGCAAGAGTCCCGTCCAAGCGAGCGCAAAGAAACCAATGATTCTGAGACGCATCGGCCGTTGGTTGGCGATCGCCAGGGACGCCGCCGCCGGGCGCCGTGAAAAAGCGAAATCCCGACCGATCAGCCCACTGCGCTCGGCTGCCTCCCGGGAGGACCTATCAACATTGGCAGCCGACTCGGAGCCTAGGAAGGTATCCCTGTTGGCGGGATCTAATGGTGAAAGATGAAAATCGGTCTGCTTTCGTTTGGGAAACATGCGTCCGCTCAATATCCTACGGAACCGCCCAAGATGGTCGACACACCACTCAGATGGCGAGAGTAAGTTACTGTTTTAAAGTAACCCTTCCCCGTCTCGCGGGGAAGGGTAAAAAGGAGCGAACGCGATTAATTAGTAGTTCACCTTCAGAGTCTGACCGAGGCTGTTCTCAGAGAGCCCCACCTTCTCTCGCGCTGCTCGAGAGAGAGAATCCGGACGCATCAATACCGAGCGCTGAAGCTCAAGCTCCCGACGCTCCATATCAAGGGCGACCGTCTTTTGACGCTCCCGCGCCAGACTGTATCCGAGGTCAGTCGCCTCAAGCTTCGCCCACACCTTGATACCCAGGAGAGCCAGAAGCACCACAGCTCCTATCAGCTGCAGCTTTCCTAAAACTCGCGAAGCCTCTCGCTTAACGTAAACCGATTGATACTGTAAACACACCGCCATATAACCCCAACTCTCTTTAGACCTTGTACAGACAATTTAGTTTTCTGTCGCTACCAAAAGTGACAGCGCTTTCATTTTTTTTACTACTCACTTCGAAAAATCTTTTTCAAATTCCATCACGCGAAGTCTCGCGCTCCGCGAAGCGGGATTGCGCTCAATCTCCTCATCAGAGGGGACGATCGGCTTGCGATGCACCACATGACCCACCCGAACCTCCGTACGAGCGCCACGCCATGAGGCGGGATAACTTCCCGCAGATTCCCAACTGCGCATGCGGTTTGTAACGATCTTGTCCTCAATCGAGTGAAAGGTGATAACCGCAAATCGCGTACCCTTCTTGGATACCTTGGGCACGGCCTGCAGGAAGTGCTCGAGCTGGCCAATCTCATCGTTAACCTTCATTCGGAGCGCTTGAAACACTACCGTAGCCGGATGCACCTTTGACTCGCTCCTCTTACCAAGATGAGAGTGCTTGATAACGTCCGCTAAGTGGCGGGCGCTCTCAAACGGTCGCTCCTCTACGAGAATCTTCGCCAGGACACGAGCGTTTTGCCCTACCCCGCCCTCAGCGAGCGCCACGTAAATGTCCCGCTCTTGCGCCGTATTCACAAAATCCTGCGCGCTCATCCCCGAACTCTCGTCCATGCGCATATCGAGCGATCCCTCATCAACGAACGAAAAACCGCGCCCCTCCTTAAGTTGGTCGGTGGACATACCCAAATCAGCTAAAATCCCGTCGAATCCCTTGAAGGAAACCGCGCGTTCAAGTTCAGCGAACGGAGCGTGCACCAGCTCAAGTCGCTCTCCATACTGGGCAGCGAGCCCGCTCCCTCGCTGGATAGCCCGACTATCCCTATCCATGGCCACTACCCACGCGTCGGGACTCGACTCAAGGATAGCCTTCGTGTGACCACCACTTCCGAACGTACAATCGAGAAACATCCCCCCCTTCGTCGCCTGAAGGGCGTCGATAACCTCATCAACCATGATAGGGACGTGAACCCCAACTTTCGTACTGCTCATATATCCACATCTGCGAAGAGGTCCGGGTTTTCAAGGAGCGCCTGCTCAGACGCCTCGAAGATTGAATCCCACACCCGCTTATCCCACACTCGAAACCCGTGAATTGAGGAGGTGAACACCACGTCCCTCTCCAAACCAGCGTACGCTCGCAGGTACGCCGGAACTAAGATTCTGCCATTACTATCAATCGCGCACTCGGAAGCTCGGCTGAGGTAAAAGTTCTCAAGGCGCTGCAATTTGCTACTAAAGCGGCTCTTCTCTCGAAGCCGCGCCTCGAAGTCCTCCCATGCATCGAGGCCGAATCCCTCGATACAACGCGACCCCTCGGAGATGTAGTTCGTGAGAACGACTCCGCGCTGCTCGCGCTCCCCGAGCACCTTCCGAAACTCGCTCGGGAGGCTCACGCGACCTTTATCATCAACGGAGTGAACGCAATTGCCGCGAAAGGAGACGTGCAGTGGGCGCTTCGAGGCACGACTAGCCTGCGAACGATGCTCCCGTTCGCCAGGATTATCCTGTTGAGGCTTATCGCTCATGAAGTCACCCACCGTCGCCTAGGAGAACTACAAACACTGCTCTAACCTGAACCAACCAAACTGCAACCCAATGGGAGATCATACCACTTCAACCCACCATCTCCCACAAACCTACAAGGCACGGGGAAGTTCCGTCAATCCACAAAAAGCGGTAAACAACTAAAATTTTTAGCTATTTTAAGAAGCTTAAAGCAATGGCGTGCAATCCCAAAGGAGCCCGATAGGTTAGAGGGCATGGGACATCCTCCCCCACCCCGGTCTTCCGTAGACGGGCATACAAAAACAACGAGGGGGGGGGCGGGCCCTATTCCACGGTGACGCTCTTGGCGAGATTTCGCGGGAGGTCAACGTCCGTTCCGTTCAACACAGCGACGTGATACGCGAGCATCTGAAGAGGGATATTCAAAAGTATCGGACTGAGCTCGTGCGAAACGAACGGAACTCGAATGAGTCCTTCCGTGGCGATCCCATGGGTCTCCTCCTCAGGCGCATCGGTTACAACGATAACCCGCGCTCCACGAGCCTCGACCTCTTTCAAGTTTGAGAGGGTCTTCTCAAAGAGCGGCTTCTCTCGCTGCAAAACCATCACAACCGGCATGCTCTCATCGATCAGAGCGATCGGTCCGTGCTTCATCTCTCCTGCAGGGTAACCTTCGGCGTGGATGTAGGATATCTCCTTGAGCTTCAATGCCCCCTCTAAGGCGATCGGATAACAACGACCCCGCCCTAAGAAGAGGAAATCCCGGGCTTGGAAGAACTTTTTGGCGACCGCGGCGACCGGATCATTAACTTTGAGGGTTTGCGACAGGGCCGCAGGTAGCTCAACCATGGCGTGCATCACCCTTCTTCTGGCGGCGGCCGACATCGTCGAACGCTCCTCGGCCAGGAACAGCGCTAAAAGCTGCAGGGCCACCAATTGAGTCGTAAACGCCTTCGTCGAAGCAACGCTTATCTCCGGTCCGGCGTGGGTGTAGACAACCATGTCAGCTTTTCGGCAGATCGACGCCCCTACCACGTTACAAATGGCGAGGGTCATCCCCTTCCCTGCTGCGCACTCAAGAGCTCCGAGCGTGTCGAGGGTCTCACCCGACTGAGAGACGGCGATTACAAGCGTATCTTTGTCGATCAGACCTGAGCGATATCGAAACTCAGAGGCATAATCGACCTCACACGGGATGCCGGCGAACTCCTCAAGAAAGAATTTTCCCTCGAGGCATGCGTGCCACGCAGTTCCACACGCGACCATCACAATTCGTTTGAGCGAAGTGGCCTTCTCCCTAAGAAGATCAAGCTCCGGAAGCTTCACTGACGCGTCGTGCTCGGATATTCGCCCTCTGAGAGTGTCTCCGACCACGCGAGACTGGTCATGGATCTCCTTTAGCATGAAGTGCTTGAAGCCACCTTTCTGCGCCGTAATCGGATCCCATGCAACCCGCTCCTCTTTGCGAGTCACCTCTTTCCCACCGTTCTCAATGTAGACCGATGAAGCCGTAACCTCTGCGAGATCCCCATCCTCCAACACGATAATTCGTCTCGTGTGTTGAAGTACCGCCGGAATGTCGCTCGCGATCAGATTCTCCTCATCCCCTCGGCCGAGAATGATAGGGGTCGAATTCTTGGCAACAAGAACTCGATCGGGATGCTGAGCATCGACCGCAAGAAACGCGTAACTTCCCTTCACCTGAGCGCACATCGTGCGCATCGCAGCAAGCGGCTCTAGCCCGTCGGCGAGGAGCGTATTGAGGAGATGAGCAGCCACCTCAGTGTCGGTCTCCGACAGAAAAACGCACCCCCTCTTCTCAAGCATCGCGCGGAGAGGAAGGTAGTTTTCAATGATCCCGTTGTGGATGAGGCTCACACGCCCCGCGGTGTGAGGATGCGCGTTAGTCTCAGTGGGTCGGCCGTGGGTAGCCCACCGGGTGTGGCCGATCCCGAGAGACGCAGTGCCATTTCGCTTTTTTGAGGCGAGTACTTTCTTGAGTTCACTCAGCTTCCCTGTAGCTCGTGTCGTTTCGATTTTTCCATCCTCAAGGACAGAGACACCCGCAGAGTCATACCCACGGTACTCAAGCGACTCCAGACCTCCAATAATGATTGAGAGCGCGTCACGATTACCGACATATCCAACGATTCCACACATACACGTACTCCACGGGACTCACGCTTGTAAGTAATCCCTCTTTATACCTACCGCACGGCTGCTGCACCACCATCGAAGAGGTGATTTCCATCGCTCAGAGGGATCTTCTAAGCCCCCGCGCAGAGCGGCATTTTCGGCGAGTCGATGCATTTTTTCAAAAAGAAAGATCATAGTCCTCGCAGTGCCTTTTCACCCCCCCGGCAACTCACGTTCATCGAGGCTCAAGGGCGCCTATGCATCCTGAGGGAAATCGAGGCTCGCTAACCCCTTTACACAAGGACCTTTTTTGAGTGGCGAGGCACGATCTAGAAAAGCCAATCATTCCAGTCAACTAGGGTGTGAGATCTGCCGATGATCGAAGACAGGATGGATCTCGTAAGCAATCATAGTGAGGCCCCGTTTATTTCGGCCTCGGGGAACGCCCCACCACCGCCGTCACAACTCCGCATGGCGATGGTAACCCTCTGCGTCCTGCTCCCCTTCCTCATCACCGTATTCGGTTCCAAGGAGGGGTACGCTGAGCACGACATGACACCCCTGATCTCTGAGGGAGAGAATCCGGGCATCTCCCTCCTTCCTTCGAGCAACGATGGGGGCTATGCGACGACAAGCTTCACTCCACCCTGGAATACAACCCAAGCACTGACGATCTTTGCGACCTCCTCAACCCAAACCGGCAATCTCGGAGGCTTGGAAGGCGCGCGCGCGTTGTGCCAGCGACTTGCGGACGCGGTACCTGCACTCGCGGGGACAGCGTGGTATCCGCTCCTGTCGGACTCGACCTACGACGCCTCAACCCTGACCGGAAAATCTGCGGCCTCTGCCCCAATTTACAATATTGACCGCTCTGTCATCGCCGTTAATCGTGCATCGCTCTGGAGCGGAGGAACCTTAACTACCGGCGTTAAAGGGACCGAGACCGGTGCGACGAGGTACGATACCGTCTTCACAGGCACGAACTCCACGGGAGGCAAGACAGGTTCACTGTGCAGCAACTGGACCAGCACCTCAGGTAACGGAACGGTCGGAGCAACAAACGATAGATCCTCTAATTGGATAGGCGGGTTCATCACCTCGTGTGCGGTGTCGTACCGTATCTACTGCATCGGTAACTACGACCCAACTCAACCACCGACCACTCCATCGCCCACCCCAACTAACACGCGAACACCTACCCCGATCGCTACCTCAACGCCCACAATCACCCCCACCTCAACCTCAACACCAACTCCCACTCCAATTGCCCCAACGAGCACGCCCACCCGAACACCGACACCGGCGGTGGGAACCGCAACTCCAACGCCCTCCGTCGCCCTTGTGAACGTTCAGGTCCGTATTGATCAAACCCCTGTTCCTGCTCTCCCCGTCTACCTGGGGGCTGACATTGTGAACACCGATACCCAGGGATACGCCTCGACGACGGTCTCCAGTACCTCGCTCCTCACCGTGCAGACAGGATTACCAGCGGTATCATTCACTCCAATTACGGGAGAAGCGGCGAGCTTTCACAATCGAACGGTGCTCATAGAGGCTTCACGCCTCATCGTTCCTAGCCCTGAGATATGCTCGGTAGTCGTTGCAAACGTTCCGCATCTTTTCTTCCCCTACTCATCTCTGAGCGATACGGCCCTCTCCGTTCCTCTATCGTTCCATCGTCTCAACCGCATCCTATCTCCCTCAGGGCTGGCAGCCCCCGCCGCGTTGTTCGCACCGGGTGAGAGCGGGAATGGTTTTATCCTCCCCCGTTACCACTTTGAATCGGGGCCTACACTCGTCGGCACCTGGGAGTTTCTTGCAGCGCAGGTATCTATTCCCGAGTCTCCTATTCCGTGTGCCGAGCGTGGGACCCCCGCAACTCCACTCCCAACCTCCTGCTCATCCTTCGATCTCTCGGTGATATTCAGAGAGACGAAACAAAGTATCACCAACCTCTCCCAGGAGAGCCTTAAAGCAGCGGCCCGTGGAGAGTGGAAACCCAAGGGGGTTATTCGAGAGCCGTTCCTGAGAGCTGGCTCGTCCGCCCTGAAAAAGATGCTCCTCACCATCGAACAGATGGGAACCAACCTCCAGTCGTGCACCACTCCTCCATCGGAGACTAGATGTTCGGTGAAGCCTCTCAACAAAGCCGCCATTAAAAGCGATTTCTCTCGAGCCTTTCCAAAGAACCTTCCCCGTGGCCTTGCCCGGGTTAAAAAGCGTATCCCAGGAGAGATCGCCCGATTCGGTCGCATTGTCGACGCCTTACCCTCTACGCTCTACAGTTGCCCCTAGCCCCGACGCTCCCTTGTGTTGGTACACCTCTTGCTGACAGTTCCTGGAAGTTTGTCGTGCCCCCGTCTGCTAGAGAGTACACAGTTATGAAATTAAGAATTCCAGACCTCTTAAGACCGCGAAAACCGGCTCCTCCCGCGACCACTCCGCCAAAGCCGACGACGCCTACAACCCCTGCAAGACCCTCAAGTCCTTCAAGAAGACCCTCAAGACCGACGGTTGCGCCGGTTGAGGAGCCACCGAACGAGTTCGGCAAAACCCTTGAGAGCCTGCTAGGCAATAAATACAAGGGCAGCAAGGTGAGCGAAGAGGAACTTTATGCCGCTTTGATCGTCCACCAAATTAAACAGAAGTACGGCCAGCAAGACGCAAAGGATTGGACAACCCTGTTTAAGTTCTCCATGACAGACAAGCCGAAGGGAGAATATCGGGAGGCTTCAGCCGAGCGCGCTGCCAATGACGTGATGGATGAATTCTTTGGTAAGAACTCCATCATCATTCCAGCAGATGAAGCCAAAAAGATTAAGGACACCGCTTTCAGACTCGCCCAACTTGATAAGCGAAACGACCAGCTTTGGGACAAATTCGGCGGCGATCGAGAGAATACCGTCGCAATGACCTCATTTTCTCGGGCCCAAAGATTGGTTCAAGAGCGCCTCGACGCAGAAACCGCCACCCAATCAGTTTCCGCTCGAAAGAGCGCGAAGGCTAAGAAGCTGAGTCAGGTCGGATAATCAGGGACTGATACCGATCACTCTAGGCCGGCATACTCAGCGTTAGAATGCGAGGATGTCGCTCTCTGGAAGAATACGTGGTGCCGTTGCTCGCCCCTGCAGGAGCTTGGCGCTTCTGCTTATTATTCTGGTCCTCTTTGCAGCGCGTACCACAGAGGCTAGGCCGAGACCCCCGATCATTCCCAAGCTAACCGGATTTGGCACCTCAACGGTCGCAGGCAGTGGTCGTAATCTCAAGAATCCCAAGGCTCGGATCTATATGGTCACTACCCTGGCTGACCGGGGTAGAGGAAGTCTCAGAGCGTGTGCCGAGGCTCGCTCTCCCCGAACGTGCCTCTTCCAAGTTGGGGGCGTAATTCCACTCTCAAGCGACATCGTAATCTCGGCTCCGTTCATCACCATTGCAGGTCAAACCGCTCCCGCTCCGGGGGTCACCCTGACAAACGCCGGACTCAAGATCGCGACACACAACGTCCTTGTCCAACACATCTCGATCCGCCCGGGAGACGGAAGAGAGGGTACCAAACCATCCGAACGTGATGGTATGTCGGTCGGCGCTAAACCTCCACGCTCCGCCCACCACGTTGTCATCGACCACGTATCCCTTACCTGGGCTATCGATGAGAATTTTGCCACCGCCTATCCCCTCACACGAGATGTTACCGTTGCAAACTCGATCATCGCTGAGGGGCTTCACGATTCCATTCACCCGAAAGGACCACACAGCAAAGGCATCATGGTCGGTGATGACTCGAAGAACATCACATTCCGGAACAACCTTGTAGCGTTCAATGAGGAGAGGAATCCTTACCTCAAACCCGGAACCTCAGTTGAGTTCGTCAATAATGTCGTCTACGGATGGGGATCTCGGGGAGGTTGGTCGTTGTGCAACCTTTCAAACAACACCGATCGAGACGCACCGATCTTTCTCTCGTTTGTCGGCAACGTCTATCGCCCAGCCCCCTCCTCCGTCATTCTTCCCCCCATTTACGCGAAGAAACTGGATCGAAGAAGCCAGATATATGCCCGCGATAATATCGGACCCGCATCACCTATGACAGCAACCGTAGCCGCCACTCATGCGCTCCCATCCACTCTCGGAATCATCAGTAAGGCACCGGTTTCATCGGCGCTGCCGAGTGTTATACCGGTGAGCGAAACGGTGCATCGCGTGCTCTCAACTGCGGGAAGCAGACCTCGTGCCCGGGATCGCCATGATGCACGGATCGTTCGTGAAGTAGAGCTCTCCGCGGGAACCTTAAAGGATTGTACAGAAGGTTGTCCGCGGTCCACCGGTAAACTCTCCCTCTCGACGCACTCGTTTCGCCCCATCAAGCTCCCCCGACATCCATTCAAGGACTCTAATGGGGACGGATATACGAACCTGGAGAACTGGCTTCATGCCCGGGCGATAGCGGTCGAACGGTAAAGCCACCAGAGAGGTGCACACGTTGATGAGAACCAGGTACCTAAACGACGGCGTTGTCGCGTGCAGCTAGACGTTGGCACCAAACCAATCGTTAAACTCCCGCATTCCCTGCTCGAAGGATGTCGATGGTGAATACCCTAAAAGGTCCCGAGCCTTGGACACATCGGCGTTCGTCAAATCCACATCACCAGGCTGCGGAGGATACTGCTCGATGATAAGTTTCTTGCCGGTTACACGCTCCATGATATCAAGAACCTCATTCAGCGATACCGTAGAGGAATTTCCAAGGTTAAAGATTTCGTAACCGAGGGGCCGATCGATAGCGCTGACAAAGCCTTGCGTGAAATCTCGGATGAAGGTGTAGTCTCGGCGAGTTTCACCTGTTCCGAACTTTTTTATCGGTTTGCCATTACGGGCAGCTGCGAGGAAAAGCCACGGCGCCATATCCGGCCGACCGCGAGGACCATACACGGTAAATGGACGAACGACATTGACATTCATGCCGTACAGGTGGTGGTAGGTGTATCCCATCACCTCTGTCGCTTTTTTTGTGGCAGCATACGGAGAGATCGGTCTATCCGTTGCTGAATCATCCTCTCGAAAAGGTATCTTCTTAGAATTCCCGTAGACAGAGGAGGAGGACGTAAGAACTGTGTTCTCTACCTGATACCGTCGAGCAACTTCAAGAAGGGTCAAGGTGCCCGCAACGTTAGCGCTCGAATAGATATAGGGGTTCTCAATCGAGGGACGGACCCCTGCCCGAGCGGCGAGATGCGCTACATGGGTGATGTCATGCTTCCGAAATAGCTCATCAAGAAGATTCGCGTCCTCTAGCTCACCCCGAACGAAATGGAAGTTGATATTCTTCTTGAGGACATCGACATTCCGATTCTTGTACGTGACCGGATAATAGTCGTTGAGGTTATCGAGCCCAACAACCGCATCCCCACGCGCGAGTAACGCCTCCGCCACGTGAGACCCGATAAATCCAGCCGCGCCTGTAACAAGAACTTTCTTCATGGATAAAGGTATTCCTTTCGCTAACCCCCGGCATTTTGATGGCAAACGGGTGGGAACGCAATGAGAACGAAGCTCTGAAACCGGAAAAAACCTCGTTGGCTACCTTTTTCATATCGGTGAATGACCGAGCACAGCGTCATACATGGGCTCTCTTGTCATATTCCGCTCATGACATCCTCAAATACCCCAACCCTCCCTGCGCGCTTACACTCTATCCTTTTGCTCATCGCGACCATCGCCTTACTCCAAGGATGTATTAAATATACCCCCTCCCGAGAGGAGCTTGAGAGAGACAGGGGTGGGACCTCATCTTTCGGCCCTAACCTGGCATCCGAGGAGGAGTTTAACGCATATGAACGATCGCTCACAGACCGCCTTCAGCGTCTGATCTCGGAGCGCTCCTACCTCCTCACAGCGAGCCAATCCATCAACGGATACGCGGTCGGACCGGGAGATGTCATCTCAGTTGATGTCTACGGATTCGGCGACCTTCGAACAGACGCCGAGGTGTCCCCTCAAGGAACGCTCTCCCTTCCCCTGGTTGGAGAAGCCGACGTTAAGGGGCGCGACGTCACATCACTCAAAAGGCATCTTAGCGGGCTGTACGGTCGATACGTTCGCAATCCACGAGTTGATGTATCAATAAAAACGTATCAATCGAATCGAGTCTCAGTCATCGGAGAGGTGCAACGACCGGGAATGTATCCTCTCCGGAGGAACGGCCAGCTTATCACGGAGCTTATCTCTGAAGCGGGCGGAAAGAACCAAATGGCCAGTAACCGCATCATTCTTCTGCCTGCGCCAAAACTGGACCAAACCTCACCGTCCATCCACGCATCTTCCCTCCCAGCACCTCCTATCGATTCGGGCGTCGGGGTCGAAATTGATATTGAGGCCTTGCTCGGACGGATCGATCAACGCCCCCTGTTGATACCTCTCGTCGCTGGCGACACCGTTGTTGTGCCCGAAGCCGGCAATTACGAGGTAGACGGCGAAGTTCAAACACCGGGATCCTTTAAGCTCACATCCGGAACATCGGTCATCGGGGCCATCGCTGCAGCAGGCGGTTTCACCTACTCAGCTAACGTTAAGCAAGTTGAGGTTATTCGTGACATAGGCGGGGGGCGAAAGGCTCTCGCAACCCTTGACCTAGAGGAGGTGGGGCTGCGGGGGGGACGAGACATACGGCTCAGAGCGGGAGATCTCGTTCGCGTGCCAAGTGAACCCGGTCGCTTCTTCCAGCGACAAGTAGTTGAGGCTCTCAACAGCTTATTTAATGGGGTGAGCGTCAACCGACGCGCCAACTGAGAGCTACGCTCGTCTTCGAGACCGGTATTTGTCACATTTTCAGGAATTAACGATATGAATCACAGCGGTTTTTCAGACAATCATCCCATTCCTCACACCGTGCTATTACCGGCTCACCTGCAACAGATCCTTCACGCTACCTCGCAAGGGATACCAGCGGCTCAAGAGGAGTCCCCCTCGTTCGCGCACTACCTTCGCCTTGTGCGTAAACATCTCTCGCTTATCATCTTTACCGCTTGCGCCACGACGGGGATCGCCGTGCTCTACTGTCTCTTCACGCCATCCCTTTACACCGCAACGACCACCATAGAGATAAAAGGATACGCACCGATCCTGGCTACCAATCAAACAGAGACCCTTTTCGGAAACGACACCCGTAAAATCGAATACCAAAAAACCACGATCGCGAAACTCAAACTTCAAGGTCTAGCCGATCAGGTACTAGCCAAGAACAGACTTGCAGAGGACCTTGAGGAATACTGGGACACTCGTCGCTCAATACTCGGCAGATTAGCACACAACCTCATGCATCCATTGAGAGCAACAACAACGAGGGCTTCAATCAAAAGCTCAGACCCACTCTTCCTGATGAAACCCTCGGTTGTGAACAAGTATCTCAGCCTGATCGAGATCGCTCCTATCCACGAGACCAACCTCGTCACTCTGCAAGCTACCACAGCCCAGCCAGAGCTCTCTCAACGGCTGGCTAATGCGCATGCCGTTGGCTTTATTGAGCACCTCCAGCGCGAGAGACAGGAGGTCATCACCACAAATCTTCAGCTCCTGCAACGGCAAGCGCAGGAGTTGAAAAACCGCGTTACCTCCGCCGAGCAACAACTCTCAAGTTACGCGTCCAGTAACAAGATATTCGCGGTGGGGGACGCTGCGGCTCAAATTACGAATTCGCGCCAGATAGAGTCCCTCTCCTCCCTGTTGGCCGAAGCCACGGGACGACGAATTAAAACCGAGAGTCTCTTAGCAGAGGTTCAGAATAAAAAGGTAGAGGACCTCTCCGTTACCGATGACGAAGGCACGCGGCAATTGCGAACATCGCTTCAGCAGGCCCAATCGGAGTATGCGACGCTCGGAAGTAAGGTGATGCCAGCGCACCCGTCTATGTTGGAGCTCAAAGCCAAAATTGACTCTCTCAAGGAGGCCATCGCTGACGACAGGAAACGGGCCGTCCGGACCATCCACATCCAGTTCGCCAACGAAAAGAGCGCAGAGTCGCGCCTCAAAGCGCAAATTGATGATGAAAAGGGGCTCGCCCAGGACATGTCGAGGCAGTTAATTCAGTACAACGTCTTGGCGAAGGAGGCTACATCCTTGAGAGACCTCTACCAAACCGTTTTGAAGCAGGTTAAGGAGATCGAGATCAGCGCATCAAGTGCAGCATCTAACGTCTTCATAACGGATTACGCTTCACTTCCAACCTCACCAAGCGCCCCAAAGACAAATCTCATCATAACGCTCTTTGCTATCCTGGGCATAGCACTGGGCCTTATCTTAGCACTCGTGCTAGAGGCGTTCGATACAACCCTTAAATCCACCGAAGATGTTCAGGGAGCGCTCGATCTTCCCCTTCTGGGAGCCGTTCCTGAATTTAACGAACGACACAACCTTATTGCCCCTCAAGAGCGTCCCACATTGCCCAGATTGGAGAAGAGCACTGACGAACTAACGGAGGCCGAATCGGAAGAGGCCTCCCCATCAACGTATGACGCACGGAGCCCACAGATAGTTTCTGTTACCGCTCCTAACGATATAGTCTCGGAGGCACTAAGGACGATCCGTGCAGGAATCCTTTTATCTTCGGCAGACCATCCACCCCGGGTGATCATGATCACCAGCGCCATGAAAGGAGAAGGGAAAACGACGGTGCTCTACAACCTAGCAGCAACGTTAGCCCAAGCATCCCACAAGACCATCATGATCGATGGGGATCTCCGAGAGCGAGGGCTTACCAAACTCTTCTGTCGTGACCAACCCCCAGCTGGAGTGGGGCTCTCCGACTATCTCACCGGTCAGGCCGAACTAACTCAGGTCATTCGTCCAACCCCCGTAGCTGGACTTGATATCCTACCCGCCGGGAATCGCGCTCCGAATCCAGCAGAGCTGTTGAGCTCCACCTCGATGCGAGAGCTCATAGCCGGCCTCTCTGACTCGTATGATTTCGTGCTGGTTGATTCACCACCCATCCTCCCGGTAGCGGACGGATTGACGCTTTCCCGGGTGGTCGATAGCGTTGTTCTCGTCGTGCGAAGTAGGACAACTGAGAGAGATCTTGCTCAAGAATCTCGCCGTCGCCTTCTTCGGGTCAACGCTCGAATACTCGGTGTAGTGCTTAATGACCTCGACATTTCAGCCGACGAACGGGACAACGTCATGTATGGTGGCTATGTTACCGATAGTGGGGAGAGTGCGATAACGTAGCCAATACCGGTATCCCTCGAAACTGCCGACGAGTGGCGAGCAACGACATCCGCCGAGCATTCACCCAGCTTCTTTGATTCTTACCGAGCCCCGGAGCCGCTCATGACAACGCCTATTGTCTTTAAGGCTATCCACATGTCGAGGAACACACTTTTCTTTTTGATATACAAAATATCCAAGGCCAATTTTTGTCGGTAGCCGTCAGTATACTCCGGATATCCCTGGATCACCTGCGCCAGTCCCGTTAAACCGGCTTTAACTCCGAGCCTTCGGTGAAAGCCCCTAATCTTTTTCTCAAAGTTTCTTGCGAGCTCAGGACGCTCAGGCCGGGGACCTATGAGGCTCATGTCTCCTTGCAGCACATTCCATAATTGGGGCAACTCATCAAGTCTTGTCTTGCGCAGAAATCGGCCGACTCGCGTGACACGCACATCGTGGAGTTGTGCAATAACCGCGCCGGTCTCACGCTCGGCATCTTGTCGCATGGTGCGAAACTTGCACAACATGAATTCCCGCCCCCCCTCTGTCAATCGCTTTTGTCGGTAGATGATCGGCCCCGGCGAGCTACCCCGAACCACTACGGCGACACCGAGCATAAGGGGAGCGAGCGTCATACCCAGAGCGAGCGCACCAGCGATATCCACCGCGCGCTTTATCCCCTCATATCCTCCTGTGGACGAGACGGCGGGGGCATCGACAGACGTCGATACCTCACTTTCGGGTTGTGCGAAGTGCCGATTTTCTCTCGGGTAGAGTCGTATAACTGGCTTCATAGCTCCTCTCGGTTGGATACGTTTACGTTGAATCGCCAGCATCTTCACCCTACCAGCTCACGTCGTCCTTCATATCCCGCGCTAGTAAGGAACCTAGTTGTGGTCACACGCGCGAATGAGACGATGCGGTATATCTCTTTCTACTTTCTATTTCCGAGGGAACCTATGCGTGTAGTCATTCTGTATAACACCTCGTGGTATGTGTACTTGTTACGCCGAAACCTGATAGCCATCCTACGAGAGGCGGGTTGCGAGGTGATCGTTGTCGCGCCACGCGACGGTTATACACAGCGTCTGATTAATCTCGGGGTGCGTCATATCTCTATTCCCCTTGAACCGGGAAATACTAATCCAATCACCGAACTCCACACCTTCAGAGCGATCAAGAGGATACTCACCTTGCTGCGGCCAGATGCCGTGCTCTCGTTTACGATAAAATGCAACCTCTACGCTGGTCTGTGCAGACGATTCCTTCCTTTTGTTCAGGTCGCGAACATCTCAGGTCTCGGAATCGCGTTTGAACGACCAGGCTTTATGCGTTTGGTCGCGAAATCGCTCTACAAGCTGGCCCTGAGCCCAACCGACCACATCTTTTTTCAAAATCGGGAGGATCTTTTGAACTGCTCCCGAGCCCATTTGGTAGCACCAGAACGTTCCCAAGTGATTCCCGGCTCTGGAGTTGACCTCACAGCATTTGTTCCGACCCCACGAAAGCCTGGTCGGCCCCGAACATTTCTCATGTTCGGTCGCCTCCTTCCCCAAAAGGGATACGACCTTTACCTTACCGCGGCAAAGCGGCTCCACGCTGAGTTTGGCGAACAGGTCACGTGCTGGATACTCGGGGCTCCCGACCAAGAGCGCCATGACTCGCTTGAGTTGCTGCAGCGAATCCAAGACGCTCATGCCCTTGGTTATGTGCGCTACCTTCATAGTAGCGATGACGTGCGTCCGTTCCTCTATGAGAGTGATGTGGTGGTACTTCCATCCACCTATAACGAGGGGGTGCCGCGGTCGCTCTTGGAGTCCATGGCGAGTGGAAAGGCGATCATCACCACAGATTGGAAAGGATGTCGTGAGACCGTAGAGCATGGACGAAATGGTCATCTCATTCCTCCGCGTGACGGGGAATCGCTCTATCGGTCGATGCGTCACATGGCGGTGTGCTGCGAGTCGGAGCTCGCCTCGTTTGGTCGGGAGAGCCGCAAGCGCTCTGAGGAGATCTTTGATGAGAAGAGGGTTCTCGAGGCGTATGCGAACGCGCTATCCCTTTTTCCCTCATTCACCAGCGCACCATACGATATGAAATCAACAGGAACCGATGCGTAAACCATCTGCGGAGATACCCCGGAGCGACAGGTTTACAAGAATCCTCTATGGCAACGTGCGACGTTCGCCGAGCTCTATCCCAGAGGTTTACCAACCGATTGCCGCTTACGCAGTAGTCCTGCCATGAGAGCGTACACATGCGAACCTGTCGCCAAGCGCCCACTCAAGAGCCATGAAGCGATACCAACAACGAGGGAACCGAGCACGGCGATGATGAGGATTTGCCAGGGAGCGAAGGCCTGAGCCCGGAGCACGGGAAGCGCCGATGCCAGTGCTATACCAACCCAAAGCGCAACCCATGAGCCGGGCACATGGCTTCGGACGAGCTCGGCGGTCGTAGCCTCAGCTATTCCTCCAGCTAGGTGCGTCATCAATAGGTAATTAGTAATGACTCCTGCCACAACGGCATAGGCCACCCCCTGTAACCCACCCATCCATCCCCCGTAGAGAGAGCCAAGCACGATAACGGCGGTGTAGACCGCCTGTCGAGCGGCGTAGGCATATACATCACCTTTTGAGCGTATCAACACATCGCTGCACTTATACGCCGCTCTGAAGAAAACGCCACACGACAGCACCTTAAGCACCGGAATTATGGGTCGCCATATCTCTCCGAACAGCACGAGAACTATCTCTTCAGAGAGAAAATACATGCCTATACTCACCGGGAGAGCCACAAGCGCTGATATTTCGAGGGTGCTCAGCAAGCCCTTGCGAAGTGTCGAAACATCATCTTGCTTTTGGGAAAGTGCTGGAAAGAGCACCCGTTCGAAGGCTTGCCCGACGTACATCGCAGGAAGGGTCATCGCTTGGTAGGCCCTCGTGTACATACCGAGAGCCTCCGCTCCCAAGAGACGCCCAACGACGAAGTTGTCTCCTTGCAGGGAAAGAAAATTAAGGACCTTCCCCAGGCTGAATCCTATTCCGGTAGACAACAGCCTCTTTGCGCGCATCGACGAAAATCGACCGCTCAGTGATATCGGTCGGGAAATTACAAGGAGCGCGGCTTTACTGCCTCGCATAGCGAGGTTGGCCACAACAAGCGCCCACACCCCGAAATCAAGTGCACCAAGAACGATTCCTACAAGAACGAGACCGAACACAAAGGAAGCTGTCTCTACCTTGACTATCTCGCGAAAACGAAGCTCTCGCTGCAGCATACCATCAGAGACCACTCCTATCCCATCCAGTACGAACCCGATCGACAAAACTACAATGATCGCTCGCAGCTCCTCCTCGTGAAAGAAATTGGCTGCGAATGGCGCAATAGCGCACAACGCAGCAGCGATCGCTATACCGGAGCCCAGGGATAAGAAAAGGGCGGTTTTGAGATCATCCGCGTCAACCTCGGCTCTTTGGACAAAAGCGGCTCCTACACCAACTTGTCCGAGACGCTCTGCGAAACTGGTAAAAACAAACGCGATGGCCAGCAATCCAAAATCACGTGGAGCGACCAGTCGGGCCATAACAGCCAAAACGCCAACCCGCAGCCCCATCTGCACAACGATGCCAAGACCAACCCATTTTATGCTGTTAACGACCGATGACAGGAGCGAGCGATGCTGCGTAATCATGAGGCGGCTACCCTAGCACGCTTTATCTCATGCACGGGTGGCGAACATCATCAATCAAACGCGCGAACGATCTCTATCATGTTCCGAATTAGCCTCATCACTCGCTGATTGATAACGCTCGACTCGATTATTACCATGGAGCGCTATGCGAACTCTTACCACCGTTATTTCCTGTCTCGTAGGGCTGTACAGCACTCTTATGCTGTCTCTCTTTTTAAGCATAGCCGACCAACCGCTAGGACGGATGGGATATCTCCCGATCAACCCCACCTTATGTGCGGTCGTCCTTATCGCACCTTTTTTTGTTGCTGCCCTCATCCGTGACCTCGTTAAACGCTCAAGCACCCGTGTGCTGCCCCCTCTCATCGCCAATGGAGGCCCCTACTGCGCCTTCTTTTTCATCGCCAGCTGCTCTCTCCTCTACAGTATTCTGCCCGGCGCGTATTGGGACGAGGGTGGCAAATGGATCTTTCTCATTTTCTACGGCTTTTCAATCTCGATGCTCGCTCTTTACATCCCCCAGGCCTCTTGGTTTCCGAGCTTCTTCCCCTACTGTGGGCTGAGCGCCCTTCTCCTCCTGGGATGGTCGATCTACCTCG
>JBEGVS010000057.1:0-45998 GCA_041178185.1 Pseudomonadota bacterium | reverse complement strand
AAAAGTGATAAGTCGCTATATGCGCAGAAGTAGTAGGAGGCTCTGAATATGGGTAGCGCTTTACTCACAAGTAAGTGTTCCTTATGAAGTTCGGGAACTTTGGTGACTGTAAAAGCGTAGGACAGGGCGTGTTTGAGCTACGCGTTCACTTTGGACCAGGGTATAGGGTTTACTTCGGACTTGTGGGATCGGAGGTTGTACTCCTGCTAATTGGTGGAGATAAGGCGTCGCAGCCAAAAGATATTAACATCGCGCAACGTTACTGGAAGGAGTTCCAAAATGGCTAAGCAACAAAAACGAACAAAGAGCCGTAGCTACGATTCTTTTCTTAAGAAACAATTGCGAGACCCTGATATGGCGGCCGAGTATCTGTCGACCGCGGTGCGAGAGGGATCCCTCGAGGGGTTTTTGGTTGCCCTTAAGAGCGTGGCCGAAGCCCACGGTGGTATCGGCACTGTAGCTAAAGTCACTAACCTCAACAGGCAAAGTATGTATCGGATGTTTTCGGAGCGAGGCAATCCAACTGTTTCAAGCCTCCTGACCGTGCTTAACGCTCTAGGAATAGAGATCTCGTTTACATCGCAGGATAAGAAGCGTCGCGTAGCGTGACGATAGTCTTCTGCACCTACATCCTGTCATACCCTCTGGTCAGTGCGTGCCTCTTCAATCCATTCGGGCACTTCCGGCTCGTGACGGAATGACTTGCCATTGGTAATCCACCATCGTTGCAACCACGAAATTCCGTTTTCGCCGACATAGTCGTCAGAAGATCGGTATGCTGGATCCCTCAGGGCAGCCTCTAAAGAAATACACTTATATTCTCGCTGCTCAACCATGCTAAGGAGACTGCCTAGGTAGTCCGCATTTAGCTGATTCGCATGTATCAGAAGCACTTGTGAAATCTCTCTCCCAAACAGGTCTCGAGAAAGCGTCTCGTAAAATTCGAACATCTCCCTCATATACCGTATGTAATCAGCACCAATAGCCAAGGCGAGTGCGGTATCGCTGCGCGTTTTTGCGGCATCATAGGCATCCGCATAAATCCATTCCGAATTGTCGACGGTCACCGGAGCTACTGTGTACCCCTCCCCCTCCAAAAACTCTTCGAAAGAACGTTTGATATCGTGATCTGGGCCCGTATTGAGGAATGGATGTCGAAAGAACCGCAACCGTCGCCCACACGCCTCCAGTAACCTTCCGGTTACTCGACCGCCCAGAAGGACTTCGAGCTTGAACTCCTCTAAGGGCATAGAAAACAAGCTCGCGTGGGAATATGTGTGATTGCCCAGTTCCAATCCCGCATCGAGCCAGGTTTCAAGTAAGGCCACGTCGTCAGGGTTTGGCACAGGTTCGCCAAGTTTTTGCTCGTTAACAAAACCAATAGCAGGAATCTGATGCAGTTGCAGAGTGCTCACTAGACAATCCGTGACCCGACGCCTCCAAAGACGGGGCGGCTCATGAGTTTGACGCTCTCGAGTTTTTAGCGGCGCTTTCGTGTCATATACCGAAGACCTATGAGTCAATCACCAGGTATTACGGACGGTACTCCTGTAGGCGCAGAGGGGAACGAGCTAAGCTCTCCCCTCTTCCACCTGAAGAACAAGAGAGCGACTATAGGCGGGAGTTACGTCGGAGTAGTTGGGCCGCGTGCATAAAGCGCATCTACGAAATAAACCCTTTAGAGTGCCCCACGTGCAAAGCGCATATGAGGATCATAGCCTTCATCCAGGATGAGCACTCAATCAAGGACATCATGAAGTCCCAAGGGACCGCTGACTTCCGAGCACTCCCTCCCATCCCTAAGTTCATCGATACCTCTCACGCTATCGATGAAATACCCCCTTACGACTCCTTTGAGCCGGCTCCTGATGACTTCTAAACTCCAAATCCTCATATATGGAACGGGAGACGTGTATGTGAAATGCTATTTTTAGCCACTTGGCAGCACACCTTCAGCTCTCCTTGTACCATCGAAACCCTACCCCGGAGCTAGAGCCCGCTCACTTCGACCCTACTCTGAATGCTATCGGCAGAACCATCATCGGCTAGCCACCACTGTTCAGCTACTTACAAAAAAGCAATTGGTTTTCCTATCCTTCCCGTCCTCTAGCGTCTGAAAGAGCGGCTCCTACCCTCAGGTCCACGGTGGGCCGGCCTGTAGCGGCGGTGGATAGTCCGACCGCGTGTCATACGTTGCCGGGTTCTTGTCGTACACGAATCACGGCTCCCCACATCTAACTCTCTGGCGCTTCAAGACACCGATACGCCTTTACGCACGTGTAAGCGCTTGTTAACTTAACGGCACACTGTATGGCTTCTCCGTAATAGGCTTGGAGTGGCGCGACGAAACCACCGCGGTTTGTTAACAGATGCGACGAGGTGTTCTCTGGCAGGTAGAGCGTCAGCCCATTATCATCACTGAACTGTCGAACCGCTCCAATCATTTCCTTCGCGAGCGCTCGGCTATCCACCTTGCTAAGCAGACTTTCTACCGGATTGAGTCTGGCTATGATCGCCTCTTTTCCGGCTGGGTCAGTGAACAGGTGAAGCTGGATATTTCCCACGATTCTTCGCGCCTCACGGTCGACCATTGTCATCTGAAGGAAAGTCTTGCTCGTCCAACTCCAAATATCCTGCGCCGTGCAGAGTCCAGCGCCGGCTCGTCCAAAAAAAGACGGTAGACTTTTGGTGAGAATGATATCGAACTCCTGGCCTCTGTCGCCGAGTGTCAAAGCTATTTTCTGTCGCTCAGCTTTAAGGAAACGAAGGTCCTCTGAGAATAGCTTGCTGAACTGAACCGTTAACGCCTCCAGAGTATCGGAATCTTTAATGTCTCGGTCAGGGGAAATTTTAAGGATCGTACGCACTTGAGCTTGCAGCTTAGCTCCCGGCCTAAGATCTCCTGACTTAACGAGATTCGTCAGGCGCTCCGCAAGAAGATCTTTGAAGACAACACCTTGGAGTTCTATCAAGCGCGGGATCGCGTCAAACGCCTCTGCGGGACCGAATCCGCGATCTCGGAGCTCGCGAAGTTCCGATACGAGGACATTCGCCCTGCCCTCGCCGCCACTACTGACAAGGTATTGAAGCAGCGCTTCCCTGGACTCTCTCAGCGACTTAAAATTTCCCTGCAGCGCGAGAATTCCTAGCTTGCGCAGATGGACCTCTGTGAACTCTCCTTCAGGAAGCGGGGCGATTGCCCGATCGGCGTGAGACCTCAACTGGTCAAGATGTAGTTCTGACCCACTTTTTACGGCTCGAGCTGAAATTTCCCTCACGGAGATCCGATAGCCATTCGTAGGCGCTTTGAAATCGGCGCAATGCGCGCTTTGATCGCGCTGAGAGCCTAGAATCAACCGAGCGTGGCTCAAGTTGAATCCTGTTGGACGGTAGGCGGCATATACTAGCTCAGCGAAGAGCGGATTTGAGGCGCTTTCGGGCCGTGTCGGACGCCCGTCAAGAATCTCCTGTGTCAGGTCTTTCCACTCCTTCATGAGCGAAGCGGCCTTGGCCGGAGACGATTCCCAGCGTTCACGAAACGCGTGATAGGTGCTCGGAGAAAATCCGCGAAAACCATGACTGAGAAAATTCCGAATTGAGTCTCTATCTCGAGCGTCAAGTGGAGTCTCCGGTGGAAAGATGCGCTCGAGTTCATTCAGCACCGAACCGCCAAAGCTCTCACCATTACCTCGCAGAATTTCGAGGAGGAATTCTTGATTCGCTGGACCGAAATATTTGAGGCTGTGCCCGAGAGAGTCAGAGGGCGCGCAGCCAATCGCTAGCACCTTCTCAAGCACAGCCGAGCTCTCCTCGCTTATACCGCCATTTTGTTTCCCGAGCGTAAAAAGGCGTTGGAAATCAGATTTTATGACGGAGCGATCGGCGATGCTCGTGTTTCCAGTACGCTGAAGTTCACAGAGTTTCATGGCGTTGGACCATTTGCCATGCTCGATCGCCGCGCTGAAGGTTTTTTGAAGAGCATCTGTAGGTAGTGGAAAGATCGCGGCTGACATGTTTGGAAGCGCCCCGGCGGCGTTCGTTTCAAGAACGCGTTGGATTACCTCGCCCCGTTGCTCGGCGGTCAGGCGGAAGCTCGCTAGGTTGCGCGCTACCTCCGCGCTACCTAGGGTCGCGGCCTGTATCGCGAGTTCAAAGCGCGCCTCAGCGTCTTCAAGGCGAAAGTTAGCGATGGCCAAGCAGGTCTGCTGAGGAAGCAGCCTCATGTACTCGCGCGCGAGCTCAACCCGAATTTCGGGATCACTAATCGGAAGTTCGCTGTGGTGAGCGAGTTGACCGCTGCGGCGCTGCTGAGACGGCTTTGTGGACAGCTCTTCGAGGTGGCGCTTTTGCGCTTGCAGATGCCCCAATTGATCCAGATCGATGCCTTTGAGGATTTGCCAGGGCTCTCCACCATGTCCTAGAATCCTTGATAACATCTCAACACGAAATTCTCGGTCGTGAGCGTTAAGTGTATGCGCTCCAATCCGAAAGCTAGTCGGGTATTCATCAGGCGTCCCGTGTTCAAACCTCATTCGTATGAGCTCTTTGGCAAGTGTAGGATTGGTTATACCGAAATTTGATGGATAGCAGCCGTACTCGGCCCTCTTATTTCCTGTCGCGATGGCGGTCGCCAAGCAGTGTTGCGCGAGCTCAAAGCGCTGCTCCTGACTCGCGGTACGAAAGTAAAGGCCACCAGTATAGGCAACCTGGCGCACATCGGACTCAGTAGAATCGTAGCTGAGCCGTTTCAGGATCTCGTTCGCCCCCGCCACTCTCAGCGCCAGAAGGCTCAGCGCCTGAAGTGGCTTATTAACGATGTTTATGGCGATAGATGGGATGAAGAGAACAGAATCCATGAGACGTTCTCCCCTCCCAAGACCGCCGAGAATTTCGCTAACACGAAAGAGGTGACTTGCTACATTTGGGAGCGCGCCACAAGAGAGCTTCGCGGGATCGATTGTCTTGGGAAGAGGCACTGGCTGATTGGTTCCCCAAGGTGAGACGCGGACACTGTCGAACTGTGACTGGCGAGCTTCCTGTTCGGGGTTGAGAGTCTGGGCCGCGGGTACCGTCCTAGCAGCTGCCGGACCCACTACCTCGGTACCATGTGCTTGCATGTAACGCGCGCCTCTCGACCAAACCAACTCTCTCTTCTGGTATGCTGCCCACACTCATGCGTGTGCGCTAGCTAGGAACTCACCCATACCAGAGGACGGTTAGGTAATAAAAGCGGCAACATAGTGGATAATTCGAAGTGAGACTCTCAAAGCGCTCGCGCGCTAGATCTTTCCAACTCGGCTAACTAAAGTTTACGTCATTTCCAAGCCCCACGAAAGGAACACTTACTTGTGAGTAAAGTGCTACCCATAAGGAATCTACTTGTGTCGAAGATACACAACCCCCGTGAGGCTTAAAGCCCAATTTGAGACACCGAAATACTCACCAGTTCCACCAGTATAACCAATAGTGCAAACTACGGAAGCATAGCGTTGTTCGTTGTGTTACGATCTACTTTGAGGACCGTGAAATAATAGCGTGGAGTACTCGCTCCAACGAGAGACGACAAGCTCCGGGGCCATCGGTGAATTTCAAGGACGAGACGAATATAAACGGGGACTTGAGAAACGAAAGCCGGAAGACTCAAGCGGAACGCCTCAAAACTCAGACTGAGAACTGAAATAATACGCCTCGTACAAAAGTGATAAGTCGCTACATGCGCAGAAGTAGTACGAGGCACCTTACATGGGTAGCGCTTTACTCACAAGTAAGTGTTCCTTATCCTCGCTCACGGCTACGTATTTCTTGCAGGGAGGGATTTTGTCTGGCTTCCTAACATCTTTAATAGACAAACAGACGCCATTTCCAGGCTTTTTTGATTTTTCGTTCGAGTTGTCATTTCTCCGGAAGCAATTTCTCTAGAAAGCGGATTAGAGACCTAGTGTCACGGTATCTGGTGTTAGCATGCCTTCATTTAAGACTGGATTTGAAAGACCTCAGGAACTACTTGCGGACGCATTGGCTCACAACAATATCTCTATTTGTGGGGGCAAGCAGAGAGATCTTGTAGCTCATCGAGTGCGAGACCATTTACTCTCTTTGCTCGATGAGCAAGCATCCTGCGATCCGGTCAACTCTATCGAGAATATCAGTGAAGCTCTTTGGAAGGATGCATATGGTCTCGCCAAGGAAGCTTTTATAGCACTCTTAGAGGAGGTCAGAGGTCATATTCCTGAGGCTCTACAAGACGCTCTAGTGCTTGAACCAAGGCTTAGTCATGCTCACCCTTGTCACGGCCAAGTCGAAGATATCTGTATAACATTTTCTAAACGAGTCTGGAGCAAACACATCGCAAATTCGCTCGAACAGGCTGAAGATGCCAGTGAGCAGAAACATGCTAAAACCGACTCTCAGGCCATCACTGCGGAGGATAGGAAATCAGGTCAGTTATCGCAGGCGCTCTACGAGCAGATTCGGTTAGACTTAGCCGCTACGACGCTCCATGAAATGATTCATCTTTTGGGAAAAAAAACCTATACAATCGACACATCGTTCGCGCAAAGAGACAAGCCGCGTGAAGAATCCGAATCTCACTCCCTCAAGCACATTGAGAGTGCAAGGTTTAGGCCGATTGCTGTTGGCAACCGGGTGTACATCCCCTCACAAGGTAGCTATGCTGGGAATGCTCTCGGTGAATTAGCTACAATCTCCGCCGAAATCATCCTTCATCGGAGCAACGGGTCTGCAGTCGATCTATTAAGAAAGAAGAATAACCACTTCGTAGTGATAGGCGAGATTCTAAACGAAGCGCAAAAACCTCACCTCGCAAATATTCTTGAGATATGCGCACAGACACGATTATTTTCGCTGCCTGGCGCCGTGGAGATCCCCACCATCACAATAGAGGATAAGCACGGCAGACCTTCTAAGCTTGCATACGCGCACACCTACCGTGTCTTTCTGGATTTAGGTCGAGAGATTTTTCGTTCTGAGATCGTAGAGACGAGAGACCCATACAAAATACTCTTCAAAAAAGCGCTCATCTCAAATTGCGCTGGTAAGCCTGTCCTGTTCTTTAAGGACGCTACTTTTGAAGGCTTGGAGCTACTATCCGAAAGCGAGCAGAAAGACGAGTTGCGAAAATACCGAAAATTTCTCATGAGTGTGGATTATTATCCTTCAAAACTGGATTTTGTCCTGCTACGCGCTTTCGTCTCTGCAGGAGTGTACCAAGAGGGCCTCACGACGGTGGCACTAAGAAAACAGATTCTTGCCTTGCACAGCGCCTTGGCTAGTTCGTCATAGCCTTTTCGACTCTAGCCCGGCTACTTCGACTGTAAATCAGCTACCTACAAAAAAGCGCTTGATTCTCCCACTCATACTCATAGGATTGACAAGAGATTGCACTAGCTATTTTCATCGATATTTCCCTGCTCGAGAGAGCTCCGCGTTAAGTCGCGTGGTATCCCCGTTCGCGCAAAATCCTATCAATATCCTCCGGAGCAAACTGTAACGCCCTAGCAACCCTCTCTGCATTACTGCATCGTGAAATTCCCGGCCTTACCTTAAAGGTCGGGTGCGCCTGATCGAATTCCATTTGATACACCTCCGCGGTTCCCTCCCGGGAGAGTCGGTCTGCGAGAGCGATGTTATGAGTAACCAGGAATACACCGCATCTGATTTTAGAAAACCCCCAAATGACTGCTGCTGCAAAGTCATTTCTCTCCTCAGCAGTAGTGCCATCGCCAACCTCATCGAGGACGACAAGACTCCGCGGAGTTGCCTGCAGAAATGCCTCTCGAGTGGCCAGGAGTTCAGTCCCAAATCGCCCGTGTTCATCAAGAGCCGCAAAGCTTGGTCCTTGGAAGACAAACTTATCGGTAACGGTAGCTTCGTACTGAAGAGCAGGAACCGCGGTTCCCAATTGCGCTAAAATTTGACTTTCGAAGATTGAGGTGACGAGGGTTGTTTTACCGCCACTGTTGGGACCCGTTAGCAGCCGGGGAGTTCCTCCTGTGCACTCAAAATCGTTTCCGATCGAAGCGCCCTTAAGGTATAGGACGGGATTGTGGATTGATCTGCACTGCATGAAAAACTGGCTGCCATCCCCTAAATCTGGGTAGCAGCCATCGCTTCCGAATCGATCAGGAAGGGCGGCCAAAGAAAGCAATGCATCAAGTTTCCCTACAGCATTAAGTGCCTCACCCAGATTATGAATAGCAGAAATTCTCTGCCTGAGCACGTCGGCGAATCCGAGTTGCATCTTCAAAAGCCTTGTGAACGCCACTACACTTTGACAGCCGGTCAAAATTGGCAACAAGAAAAAGTGATAAGTCGCTACATGCGCAGAAGTAGTACGAGGCCCCTTATATGGGTAGCGCTTTACTCACAAGTAAGTGTTCCTTGCGTCCTGCCCTCCTGCCTCAGAAATCTGCAACAATCTTCTTAATGGCCTCAGTCCAGTGCAGCGCGCGCACTCCAGAGAAATCTTTCTGAGTTGGGTCGTTAGAGATAAGCAGCGCCTTGGCGCCCTTGAAGTCGTCCCTTAATGTAGTTAATGCGCGAGCGTGGCGTTCATCCACACTGGTAGTGGATTTTATCTCGATGATCCATCGGGGCTTAGAGGATTGCTCGATAATTAGATCGATCTCAACGTCCTCACCGACTCGCAGATATGAGAGGGAGAACTGTTTGTCTAGGTAGGTTAACCGTCTCTGGATCTCATTAACGATAAAACTCTCAAACAACTGCCCGTACTCGAAGGTTTTTGGGACAACTTCATAATCGATCCGCCCCGCTAGCGCACGTGCTACTCCGGTATCAAAGAGATAGAATTTTGGCGCCTTCTTCTGTTTTCTTCGAACTGATTTGTCGTAGGACTGTAGCCGGAAACCCAAGAGCGTATCTTCCAGGATGTCATAGTAGTTTGAGACCGTTTTGGGATCTGAATTGATGTCCCTGGCTATGTTGCTGTAGCTAATGACTTCGGTGTCACTTTGCGCGGCAGCATCGAGAAATCGCCTGAACGGCGGAAGGTTGCGCACGATCTGCTCACTGATGATCTCTTCCTTAAGGTATGTCTGCGCATATGCTTTGAGAAACTTGGCTTTTGCTATCGGACTATCCAGGCCAAAGATCTCAGGCAGGGTACCAAATCTTAGTATCTCCATCAGATTCGCGTCCTTCCCCAATTCCTCGCAGGTCAAAGGGAACATGTTGTAAACGAGAGCGCGCCCAGCGAGAAGATTCGCCGCTCCCCGCTTTAGTTTGCGAGCGCTTGACCCGGTGAGCGCGAATTTAAATCTCCGGTCTTTAATCAATTTGTGGACGATATCGAGTAGCTGCGGAGCCTTTTGTACCTCATCGATAACCACCCATTCTCGCTTACCTTCGTGTGGTGCTAAACGGGCGAGTAGATTATTCGGGTAACTGATAAGCTCGTCGGCAAGCTGAGGATCGAGCAGATCAATCGTGACCTTCTCGTTATCGCTTAAAAAGCTATCCAGGAAGGTCGATTTGCCCGTCCCGCGTGGACCAAAGAGAAAAAAAGATTGTGATTTTAAGATGTTAAGCGATCTGTGGTACACGAACCAAATTTTACCTCCCTTTTTGGTTCTTTGTCTATAAGGAATCTACTTGTGTCGAAGAAACACGAGCCCCATCAAGCTTACAGCCCAGTTTTTTGACAAAGCAAAATACTCACAAGTTCCACCAGTATAACCAATACATCCGACTAAAGAAGCATAGCGTTAATCGCTGTGTTACGATCCGCTCTGAGGACCGTGAAATAATAGCGTCGAGTACTCCCTCGAACGAGAGACGACAAGCTCCGGGGCCATCGGTACATTTCAGGGACGAGACGTATACTAACGGGGACTTCGAGATTCGAAGGCCAGAAGACTCAAGCGGAACGCCTCAAGCTTCAGACTGAGAACTGAAATCATAAGCCTCGTATAAAAGTGATAAGTCGCTACACGCGCAGAAGTAGTACGAGGTTCCGAATATGGGTAGCACTTTACTCACAAGTAAGTGTTCTTCATGAAGTCCCAAGGGACCGCTGACTTCCGAGCTTCCAGCTACTGGTACCCTGTACCTTACAACTAACCTTACAACTACTGGCCAACCATCTGAATTTCCGAATCGTACAGTCCATAGAGTAGCGTCCGACTAAATTCCAATTAAGGCACAGGGGACAGGGTGCCAGTGGATGGTGGTACCAGTGGATGGTCCCAGTGGATGGCGCCTCGAGTCTGTTAAAGCTATACACCTTAGATAGTATGTTGACATTTTCAGTCGCTAGCGGCAGAATTGCTATGATATGTATATTACTCGTGAAATAGCGGTTAAGCTAAAGCTTTTGAGCTCGCAGTTTCCTGCCGTTGTGTTGACTGGTGCTAGGCAGGTTGGGAAGACAACCCTGCTGCGAGAGCTATTCCCCGACCATGGCTTCGTATCACTTGATCTGCCCAGCCTGGCGGAGCAAGCCGAGAACGAACCCCAGGCCTTCTTGCAGTCCAACCCTGCACCACTGGTCATTGACGAGGTTCAGTACGCCCCCGGACTTTTCCGTCACCTAAAATCAAAGATCGACCAAGATCGCCATTGTATGGGGCAGTTCATCCTTACTGGCTCGCAGAAGTTTACGTTAATGCAGGAGGTGTCGGACAGCCTTGCCGGAAGAGCTGCTATTCTAAATCTCGAGAATTTCTCTTCATCTGAGTTGAAGCTAACGAGTCACGATTCGTGGTTGGATATTTTGTCCCGAGGGTTTTATCCAGAGCTGTGGCGACAACCCGGAATGGACCGTAACGCCTTTTATGCCTCTTACCTAGCATCGTATCTAGAACGTGACGTTCGTCAGATTCTGAACGTGCACAGCCTGAGAGATTTTGAAAGATTCATTCGCGCTTGTGCCACACGTTCCGCGCAGCTGCTCAATATGTCTGATCTGGCGCGTGATGTGGGTATTAAGCCTCAAACTGCGCGAGATTGGCTAAGTGTCTTAGAAGCATCAAATCAGGTCAGCCTGCTTGAGCCTTATTTCGAAAATATCGGCAAGCGTATGGTCAAGTCGCCTAAGTTGTATCTCAACGATCCTGGGATGCTCTGTTTCCTATTGGGCTTTGACGAGAAATCTCTGCCATCGACGCCACTTGTGGGAGCTATCTGGGAAACCTTTGTTTACGCGGAGTTCCGCAAGAAAATTGCAAATAGCAGCAACGCCACGACCTTGTGGTTTTATCGTGATGCGCAGGCCAGTGAGATCGATTTCTTAACTGTTTCATCAGGAAAGATTGATCTGTTTGAATGCAAGTGGACCGAATCACCAGATTCTAGGTGGATCGATAATCTAAACGAAACAGCCGATGTCCTAGGACGCAGTCGAACTCAACGGTTGGGAGAGCGGGCACTGCTCTGTAAGATACCTACTCCGATCGAGCGAGATGGAGTTCGCTGTCTCCATGCTGCCGAGTATTTCCGGGGCGGTTAACCACACTACAGAGTAAAAATGTGTAGCGAGCAGCGGCATTTCAAGGAGGCGATGTAAGAGGTGCAATTGCCCAGCTACTGGCACCCCTAGTATTTCCCTAGTATTTCTCTCACAGACCGCGCGTGGTTCATAAACTCAAGGACTTACCAGCGCTTCGCGCGGTCACTGAGAGAAATACTGGGGCTCCTTATTGCCTTCTCCTGCAAGCGTCGAGGGGTCTGCCCGTCCTGCGGGGCCAAACGAGCGGTGAAGTTCGCCGAGCATATCTACAACGAAGTCATAGATGACGTCCCCCATCGCCATAAGGAACACTTACTTGTGAGTAAAGCGCTACCCATATTCAGAGCCTCCTACTACTTCTGCGCATATAGCGACTTATCACTTTTATACGAGGCGTATGATTTCAGTTCTCAGTCTGAGGTTTGAGGCGTTCCGCTTGAGTCTTCTGGCTTTCGAATCTCGAAGTCCCCGTTAGTATACGTCTCTTCCATGAAATTTACCGATGGCCCCGGAGCTTGTCGTCTCCCGTTCAAGCGAGTACTCGACGCTATTATTTCACGGTCCTCAGGGCAGACCCTAACACAGCGATTAGCGCTATGCTTCGTTAGTCGGCTGAATTGGTTATACTGGTACGACTTGTGAGTATTTTGATGTCTCAAACTAGACTGTAAGCCCCTCGGGGCTCGTGCATCTTCGACACAAGTAGATTCCTTCATGCTGAGTGGAGTTAGATTGCTTGAGCGTCTCATTCGCGACAGACCCACTAAAATGCCAGGCACTCTACAAATCGTTTGGAATACAGGGCGCTCGGCCATGACCTAATAACCTCATCGCTGGAAATTTCTGGCTGTTCGCGTATTTCGCAACCACCCACAGGTTCACAAAGCCAGCTCAAGCAGGACGAAGCACAATCTACCGTGTACCAGTCGGTAGACACGGAACCAAAATTCTACCACGTACCAGACTTAGCGCAGATATGGGTGGGGTGAACCCCCGATCAGGGGGAGAGGGGCGAAGCCCCTGGACACGAGCGTCGAGCGGGAAAAACTGGTGGGCGCTGCAGGGATCGAACCTACGACATTCAGCTTGTAAGGCTGACGCTCTACCAACTGAGCTAAGCGCCCGCTTTGATGACAGAAAGGGACCTTTCCGTCGCGAGGAGAGGGAGATTACCGAGCTCGGATTACAAAGTCAACTGCGCCAGGTCATGAATAATAGCCCAAATTTTAGGGACTTATCCGAACCAGCGCTGAGTGTTTCCTATCACCCCCCGTGCCCCTCTTGCAGCTCTTCCCACGACGCCCTGCGAGCTCACCTTCAACGGTCATCGGTACCCTACCCGACAAGAGAGAGGCCCTGGAGCCTCCACCTAAGGAGCCTCCAGGGCCTCACCCTATCAAGAACTCAGGCTTTTAGTGCGCTACGATGCTAGCGCTCTGACCCTTCTCGTCACGCTGTTCGCGGTCACCCTGCTCGTCCTTCTTCTTATCCTCAGCGAAGAGGAGCTCATGACGAGCGGCATTCGCGGCCAAGAGCGCCGAGAAATCATCTGGCTTGCGACAACGAAGAGCCTCATACAGCACCTCATCGACATGAGACACTGGAATGAGCTCAAGCTCGTTGCGAACGGTAGCTGGGATCTCCTCGATGTCGTTCTCGTTCTCCTTCGGGAAAAGCACACGACGGATTCCACCACGATGCGCAGCGAGAGCCTTCTCTTTGAGTCCTCCGATCGGGAGCACATTACCTCGAAGGGTAATCTCTCCGGTCATCGCGATATGCTTATCGATCGGAATCCCTGTCAGGGCAGATACGATCGAAGTTGCCATCGTAATACCGGCAGATGGCCCATCTTTCGGAATCGCACCCTCTGGGACGTGCACGTGGATATCCACCTTGTCGTAGAAGTATCGAGGCAATCCGAAGACCGAGGCACGAGAACGCACGTAGCTAAGAGCCGCCCTCGCGGACTCCTGCATCACGTCCCCAAGCTTACCGGTTATCTGCAGACGTCCACGGCCAGGAAGTACCGTTGTCTCGATTACGAGAAGCTCTCCACCTTTATCGGTCCACGCCAATCCGGTTGAGAGACCAACCTGATCGAGCTCCTCGGATTTTCCGAAGCGGAACTTCGGCTGTCCAAGGAACTTAGGCAGATTCTGCGAGGTAATATCAACGACTCTATCTGGTCCGTGCTCAACCACCTCAATCGCCGCTTTTCGGGCGAGCGTTGCGATCATGCGCTCAAGGTTACGAACACCAGCCTCACGGGTATACAGATTGATAATGTCAGAATAGACCTGATCCTCAATCTTAACATTCGCCGGAGAAAGTCCGTTCTCTCCAAGCTGCTTCTCAAGGAGGTACTTCTTGCAGATAGCGATCTTCTCAAGCTCCGTGTATCCGGAGAGGCGAATAATCTCCATACGGTCCATCAACGGCTGCGGAATCGTATGAAGCGAGTTCGCTGTCGTGATGAACATTACCTTCGACAGATCGTAGTCGGCGTCGAGGTAGTGATCGTTGAACGAATCATTCTGTTCAGGATCAAGCACCTCGAGAAGAGCCGATGAAGGATCGCCTCGGAAGTCGGTCGACATCTTGTCGATCTCATCGAGGAGGAACACTGGATTGCTGGTTCCAGCCTTCTTCAACGATTGAATGACCTTACCAGGAAGCGCTCCGATATAGGTTCGTCGGTGACCACGGATCTCAGCTTCATCACGCACACCGCCAAGGGCGGCGCGCACAAACTTACGTCCTGTGGACTTGGCAATCGACTTACCGAGAGAGGTCTTACCTACTCCAGGAGGGCCTACGAGGCACAAGATAGGTCCACGAATCTTACCAACGAGTTTCTGAACAGCCAGATACTCAAGGATACGCTCCTTAACCTTCTCAAGGCCGTAGTGATCCTCATCGAGAACCTCGCGAGCCTTCTCCATGTCGATCTCCTCCTTCGAGGTTTCGTTCCATGGGAGGGAGAGCATCCAATCCACGTAATTGCGAACGACCGTAGCCTCAGCTGACATCGGGGACATCATCTTAAGCTTGCGAATCTCCTTCTCGGTCTTCTCGCGAGCCTCTTCAGGCATGTCCTTGGCTTTAAACTTATCTTCAAGCTCTTGAATCTCATTTCGGAAGTCATCCTTCTCGCCGAGCTCTTTCTGGATCGCTCGCATCTGCTCGTTGAGGTAGTACTCCTTCTGCGTTTTCTCCATCTGCTTCTTAACGCGACTTCGAATACGCTTCTCAACTTGAAGGATCTCTATCTCAGACTTCATGTGGCCGAGAATCTTCTCAAGTCGCTCCTGCGGCTCGATGCACTCAAGTATCTCCTGCTTATCCTCAAGCTTGATATTGAGCTGGACAACGATCGCGTCTGCAAGACGAGATGGATCCTCGATTGCGTTGACCTGCATGATCGTCTCAGGATTAACTTTCTTGCCGAGCTTCACGTAGTTCTCAAAGGTCACGTTCACCGAACGCATGAGCGCTTTGAGCTCTGTCGACACCTCGGTCGACATCGGAATCTCCTCGACATCAACGAGCATGAAGTCATCCTCGCGCACGAACTTCTTGATTCGCGCTCGAGCCTTGCCTTCAACAAGAACCTTAATCGGACCATCGGCGAGCCTGATGAGCTGCACTACCTCACCGAGCGTTCCGATGGTGTAGATATCTTTCGGCCCTGGATTGCTCGTCCGGGCGTCCTTCTGCGCGGCGAGAAGGATGTACTTACCCTCTCTCTGGGACTCTTCGATTGCGCGCACACTCTTCTCACGACCGACAAAGAGCGGGACCACCTGCTGTGGGAACACAACAAGCTCGCGGAGGGGAAGAAGCGGGATTGGATTATTAAGTGGTGATTTCATCTTTTTCTCAGATGCCTAGTGGCGTTGGTCCTCCTCATCCCTCCCCTGGCAAAACCGGGGATGGCGGAGAGTAAACCCGTTGATTTAACTACTACTAACCTACTACTCGCGAACCAGCCTGGGTCCCAAACTGAACCGCGTGAGGTGCATGATCCAGCGTAGCTTTCGCTACCCCGACCGCCGAACAACAGCTGATTCGCTACTCACATCTCGTTTGGCAGAGCCCTGAAGAGCCCGTAACCCCATGAGATTAACTAGAGAATCTCTGCACCTGTGATCTAAGATGCTAGTCGACGCCTAGAAAAATCACAATAATGAAGCGGTTATAGAAAGTTTGTTTCTATGGCTGAGTTTGCCTCGGCTTTCATGAACCAATTCAACGAACTCAGCCTCTGAAAAGGCCCATAAAACGGCGATATTTTCGCCTTAAAGGTGAGATTCTCACCCTGCTGTAAAACATACAGCAAAAAACAAAACGGCTTTTGAAAGCCGTTCGTCTCGTACCTCTAAACCTCTCGATGGGGGCATTCCCGCGCGATGCGAGAGCTATGCTGATTCTGCGTGTTGATACACGATGAGCGGCTTTTCGCCCTTAGTTACCGTATCTTCAGAGACGATAACCTCTTTGATATCGGGCTCGGAGGGAACCTCGTACATCACCTCAAGCATAGTCGACTCAAGAATAGCTCGAAGACCACGGGCTCCGGCCTTACGCTCGATCGCTTGCTTAGCTACCGCGAGCAATGCGCCTTCAGTGAATCGAAGCTGCACATTCTCCATCTCGAAGAGTTTCTTGTACTGCTTGGTGAGTGCGTTCTTTGGCTCTACGAGGATCTTTATTAGGGCGCCCTCATCAAGATCACTTAAAACGGCGATCATCGGAAGACGTCCGATAAACTCTGGAATGAGACCGAACTTCAAAAGATCCTCTGGCTGTACCTGTGCAAGGAGAGAAGCCGTCTCCTTCTCTTTCGATACCTTCTGTGTTTTTACGTGCGCGCCGAACCCCAGCTTCTTCTCTCCGACTCGACGACGGATAATATCCTCGAGTCCAACGAAAGCTCCTCCGCAAATAAAGAGGATGTTGCTCGTATCAACTTGCAAAAACTCCTGTTGAGGGTGCTTACGCCCGCCTTTTGGAGGCACGCTGGCAACCGTCCCTTCCAACATCTTGAGCAGGGCCTGCTGAACACCTTCACCGGAAACATCTCGAGTGATCGAGGGATTCTCCGCCTTGCGTGAGATCTTATCGATCTCGTCGATGTACACGATCCCTCGCTGAGCTTTCTCCACATCGTAGTCAGCGTTCTGAAGTAGATTGAGAATGATATTCTCAACGTCCTCTCCAACGTAACCAGCCTCGGTCAACGTCGTTGCGTCGGTGATAGTAAATGGCACCTGAAGGATCCGCGCTAAGGTTTGCGCCAAGAGGGTCTTGCCTGTTCCGGTAGGACCGATCAAAAGGATATTCGACTTAGCGATCTCGACATCGCTCTGGGTGCCCTTAATTTCAAGGCGTTTGTAGTGATTATGAACCGCTACGGAGAGAGCGCGCTTGGCAAAGTCCTGTCCTACGACGTACTGATCGAGGAACGATTTTATGTCTTTTGGCTTAGGAACCTTTGATTGGGAGGGCAGAACGCTTTCTGTCTCTACCTCCTCCGCGATGATGTCATTGCAGAGATCGATGCACTCATCACAGATATAAACTGACGGACCAGCTATGAGCTTTCGAACCTCTTCCTGCGAACGACTGCAGAAAGAGCACACAAGGGTATGTCGTCCTTTATCTCCCGACTTGCTCATCCGTCATCCTCCCGTACGGGTTAGTCTTTCTTAACCTCAACAACGCGTCTCTCAAACACATCATCGATGAGTCCGTACTCCTTGGCCTGCATCGAGGTCATAAAGAAGTCACGATCGCTATCCTCAGAGACCTGCTTGACCGGCTTGTTGCAGTGATGCGCCAACAACTCCGTGAGCTCCTGCTTGATTCGCAGCATCTCTTTGGCATGAATCTCAACGTCGGAGGCCTGACCACTGAAGCCACCAAGTGGTTGATGAATCATGATTCGGGAATGCGGCAACGCAGCTCGTTTGCCCTTCGCGCCACCGGCGAGAAGCACAGCTCCCATACTTGCAGCTTGTCCTACGCAGACAGTGGCCACATCTGGACGAATATATTGCATGGTATCGTATATCGCCATGCCTGCGGTAACCACGCCGCCTGGGCTGTTGATGTAGAGGAAGATATCCTTCTCTGGATCCTCGCTCTCAAGGAAGAGAAGCTGGGCGATGATAAGGTTGGCAACCATGTCGTTGACCTCGGTGCCAAGGAAGATAATCCGCTCTTTGAGGAGACGACTGTAGATGTCATACGAGCGCTCGCCTCGCCCAGTCTGTTCGATTACGAATGGAATATACGCCATGGAGAAAACCCTTGAGATTGCGGCTAACTAGACGATGGGAACTTAGCACGGGGAAACACTGGTAAAAAGACCTAAGTGTTGATCCGCGTAGCAAAAAGCCTCTCCCCGCGCGACCCAATTAGTTGAGAGGTTTATACACAATATGCGAGGAGAGGTAGCACAAAATGTGCTTAAAAGAAGCGTCATCTGAAGACTGGCGGACCCTTCCGCCAGCCTTCCAAAAAGCTACTTGGACTTCTTCGCTTTCTTCTCTTCCTTTTCACCTTTCGGGGCGTCAACGTACGCTACCGTTGTCTTCGACATCAGGTGCTCCAATATCTTGGTGCGCCGAACCTCGAGCAAGAACGACATGATACGGCTCTTGTCGAGCAAGGCTTTTCGAGTCGCTTCCACCGTCGATCCGTTCTGTTCGGCGATGCGCTGTATCATCTTGTCTCGATCCGCCTCTTCCACCTTGATCTCCTCGGTCGAACCCACGCGATCGATAATGATAGCGCAGCGGATTCGATTGAGAGCGAACTCCTCAAATTGACCTCTGAAGGGAGTGATATCGATAGTCTGCGGATCTACATCACGCCCCGCAAACCCGTATCGAGCGACGATTCCCCGAATCTCCTCATCCACAAGAACTTGAGGAACCTTGAAGGGATTCTCTTTCACAAGGAGGTCGAGAAGAGCGCCCTGCGCTTCGTTCTTCATATCCTCTTCGGCCTGCTTGTCGAGCTGCTCCTTTATCTTGCCTTTGAGAGCATCGACCGTCTCAACATCGAAGCCTAAGGTCTTCACCAGCTCATCGGTAAGCTCCGGCATATTCTTGGTGAAGATGCCATGAAGCGTAACGTTGTAGACCAAATTTTTTCCCGCCATCTCAGGGTTCGCGTGGTCTGCCGAAGCGGCAACCGCGATCTCCTTTGAGTCGTTGACGGTCATCCCCGCAACCTGAGCCTCAACATCCGCCGACAGCTTTCCAGAACCCAGCTCATCAACGAAAGGCTCCGGACGCGAGAACTCTCCGCCTTCAACCTGAATCGAAACGGAGAGAGCAACTACATCACCCTTCTCTGCTACTTTCCGGTCTTCAATCGGTTTAAGCTCAGCGCGAGCCTCACGCAAACGCTCCAGGGAATCCGCAACCTCTTTGTCACCCACCGTTCGCTTCGTTACTTCAATCGAGCGATTGAGGTAATTCGAAATACTTGGCTGTGGGTAGAGCGCCACCTTCGCAGTGAACTCGAGAGCCTTCGCAGGCTCCATCTCTTTGAGATCAACTTCAGGCTCACCAACTACCTCAAGCTTGTGCTCTTCGTATGCGCCCCGAAGACCTTCGTTGATGAGACGATTAGCGACGTCGTACCGGATACGATCTCCCATGAGGCGCTCAACCATGTGGCGCGGAACTTTTCCAGGCCGAAATCCGTTGAGCCGCGCGGTTCGGCTGACGCTCTTTACCGAGGTCTCGTATTCTTTGGCTACGCGCTCTTGCGGAACGGTTACAGAGATCTGCTTGGTTACTTCATCGATATCTACAACTGACGACTGAAAATCCATCTTAACTCCGATCTATCTTGAAGGTTGGTGCCGGGGGCTTCGCGGTCACTTGCTGCGGCAAGGCACTCCCATCCAAACTCGACACATTCACCTGCTTACTATTACCTAGCTTCTGTAACTCATCGCGGCCGCAGTAATTATTGCAACGAGGACGACGATTATATATGCTCCCCGCGGGTTTATAAAGCCAACCTGGAAGGAAAAGCTGCTTAAGTAATGGTGCAGCATGTGGGGGAACCCTCACTCAGAAAATCTCCTCCCATGGAACTGGCGGGCTTCAACCCAGCGGTCACGGCGAGACAATCTTTCGAGGTAACTCACTATAACCGTTATCAAAATCAGCAAGAATGTTGAAAAGGCCCTCACTTGAGCCGCAGTTCCGATGGGACTGGCGCTCTGCAGAGCCTGGCCCGATCATCAAACTTGTACCCTCGTGCGGGGGTGGTGGAATTGGCAGACACGCCAGACTTAGGATCTGGTGCCGCAAGGTTTGGGGGTTCAAGTCCCCCCTCCCGCATACATCCCTCAGGACAGTAACCTTTTCAGCCTCAGGACAGTAACCTTTTCAAAACCTTTTAACCTTTTCAGAGCTTTTTCAGACCCCGTTAAGGTCAGCACCCCCCTCTGGTCAGCGCTTCCCTAAGGTCAAAAGCTCGATGAACCCTGCCGAGCGGAGGGCTAAGGATCGTATGCATCCTGTTCTAGTGAAGCCCGAACTCCATTGAGAGGTATTCCTCAAGAGGGGCAAGATCATGATCCGCCAATCGAAGGACTCCGTTTCGGTCGACAAAGAGCACGTACGGTATGTTCCTACCTTTTAATTTTACAAAAGCGTCATCGTAGGAATCGTTCCCGGAGAATATGTGCGTCATGTGCTTCAATCCCTGCTCCTCAATACGACCCTTGAGAACCTCGAAATCCTCATTCTTATCGATACTGACCGCAATAAATTCCATGTCGCCACGCCTGGAATAGCGACGGGCGAGATTTTCGTACCGCTCAATCATAGAGCGAGAGTACGTGCACCACGTCGCCCAGAAAATGATGCAGACATTCTTGCCACGATATGCGCTCAGAGGGACCTCGGATCCATCGAAGAACATGAGACGAGCCTCTGGCGCCTCCTGTCCGATCATCTCTTTGCCGTTGCTGTCCATAGCCGAGCACCCTGTCAAAGCCAACGCAAACATCACCAACAAAAAAGAAAGTAAGGGTCTCATGGCAATTCCATCAGAAGAGATACACGTCTCGGTCTACGACGACGGATCCAACCTACTTGATTATGGGGGGAAACGTAACCCCCATCGACACTCCACTCAACGGCGCACCCACGCTACCTCTACTCCAGGAACGCCCTGCACCCTCATGCTGAGGGGTTTCTCGCTTCAAATCTCAGCTCCGTTACCTCACACTTCCCTATCGATAGGTCGCTACAGACGCTCTCTGATAACGGAGATCTTCGCTTCGTAGGCGGCACGAACCTGCGGATCGGTCTCTTGATCATAGCTCTGCGTAATAAGTTTTAAGAGCAAGATGTCGTTAACGTCCGTCAGGCTTGAGATCGCGGCGATCCGAACTTGCGGCGACCCGTGATTCAGAAGATCGACGATGTCCAACACATCCAGAGAGGAGCCGTACCGCTGCAATACCATCTCAATAACCTCTGGAGGAGCTCCATTCACCAACTGGCGAAGAAGTTCAGCTCGCCGAGGTGCCTCATTGAGAACCTCGAATTCGCGCTGCAATGGGTCAGTCCCCACAACGTCACGCAGAGCTACCGCTGCAACAAGCCCTCCGTAACGGGAGCTCTCGGCGCCGTAGGCATTTCGCGTGAACTCCAAGAGCCTACTCACATAAGGATCTTCGATAGGCTTTCCGCTCAAAGCGTCAAAGGCTGCACTCTTCACCGTCTCGTTGTTGTCCGTCAAAATACTTGCCTCAAGCACTCGGGGAGACCCTGCTCCGTACCACGCACCGAAACGCCGAACGTCGTCGAGGGAGAGCTTTCCAAGCGCCCCCGAAACCAAGGAATTTCTCATCTGTTGCTTGAGGGCGGCGGACCGTCGCAACTCCCTTAAAAATACAACATGAGCCCCGGAGGTGATTCCCCTACGCTCCGCGACCTGAGCCACCGTAGAAACCTCTGGTCGCCCCTGGCGACCCAGCTCAGCGAGGAGCCAGACGATGTCTGAGGCCGGAATCGTCTCTTGATGTTCTATAATATCCTGCGAAAAGAGGTCATGCACATCAGAAAGTAGCAACATGAGCGCATACGAACTATGCCCAACGCCATCAGCGATTCCAGTTTGGTCCGAGACAGCCCTCACAAGAAGACCTCGATACGTTTCAACCTCTCCGGTGTCGAGCACACTCGCCGCAGCGAGGATAGCTGCGAGCCGTGGAGCTAGTGGGTATAACGTTGCCAATTCATCAAGGCGAGCGTTGCTCGGTAGCGTCGTATCGAGCATTCGCACGAGCGGTCTAGACAACTCATCGCGCCCAAACGTAGTCAAGCTCTGTTGGTGTGAGAGCTGATCCAAAATAACATCCGCGGTCCGTGCAAATCCTTGCCGTCTCGCCCTGAAGACAAGGACTTTAAGGATCTTTTCTCGTCCGAACGGTTCATTCGTTTCAGACAACAAGTCGACAAGCTTTTGATACGCACCGGGATCTTGCGAATCGTACAGTGACACGACAAAGGCGTTCTCCTTTTTGTTGGTGTCCGCTGCGACTTGCTGCGCTTTAACCTGCACCTCTACGACGCGCCCAGCGACATAGGAGTACAACAATACCCCCAAAGCTCCGATATTAAGAACGGCTAGCACGAGCACACGGCTTGGGTGCCTCAAAAGCCCAACAAGGTCATGTACGGCCGTCAGGAAGAGCCGAGAAGCTGGTAGGTTGTTAGAGTGCTTGGGACTCGGCCTATTACCGGGCCCTTTCGAGGGAGCCGCCGAACGCCCCTTGAACGTGTGGGGCCCTTTTCCTTCCGCACTTGGTCGATTGCCGTCTTTACCAGGGGGAGGAATATGAACCTTCGGCCTCTCGTCCCTCTTTTTCGTCGAGCTAACATGTATCGTGCCAGACTTTGCATCTTTCTGAGGGGGAGTGAGGGCTCGTCGAAGTGCTCGAACCGAACGCTGCTCAGGCTGAGGGCCCTCCGAAGAGATCGAGTGAAGCATTCGCGTATACCAGGTTGGTTGGGAGTTTGGCTTCGGCACATTCCCCTTTACGGGAACGGCCGCGAGCCCCTCTCCGATCCGCTCTAGAGCGTAAACATCGACGGTAGGAGGTTGAGCACCTCCTCTCTTCTGTCCACGGGGGCGGAAAGCCTCATATCGGGAGAGGTTGATTTCCTCATCCTGAGATTGCAGAGCAACATCTCCCAGTACCGCAAAGAGAGATACCCCGTTGCGGTCGCTAAGGAGGAAGGATTCAAGACAGAGATCACCGCACGTCACCGAACGATCGTGTAGCGCCTCAAGCACCGCCGCACAGGCGTCGAAGCGCTGTTGAATTTCCTCGCTTGATTCCCCGCTGCAATCCACCCTTCGACCGTCGTAGGCCGGAAGCACAGCGAAGCCCACACCACGAGCATCTATGCCACTCCAAAAAATAGGCCCAACTCGCGGTATGTCATAGAGTACGGTGAGTCGCTCCTGAAATCTTGAAATTTCCGCGGATTGTAGTGGCCCCCGCGTACGCCAAACGGTCACCTCCTGCTTAGTTGTGACATCAACGGCTCGATAGGCTTTGGCGGTCAATGTCCCGGCAACGGCTTCCAAAAACTCGAAGCGCTCATCAAGAGAGCCCGACAATTTTTCAAATTCGTCAGACGGCCGCTTCATAGTGTTTCTACCGTCCAGCCAAAGTCCACGTTCCAACTTGCTGCACTGACATATTCGGATCTAACTCTTCAAAGGTCATCACGAACAACGAGTGCCGGGTCATGCGGGTGATAGAGAGAACCTTCTCCTTCACGTCGTTAGAACACAGAAGCGCGACCGGTAAGATTCCGAACTCAAGGGTTGGCTTCAGCACATTTGCCAATCCCTGTATCAGAGCATCAAGAACCGGAGCCTCCACAGCGATCGGCAACGATTTATTATCAAAGTCCGCCTCTTGAAGCGTTCTCTCCACGTCATCAGAGAGCGAAACAACATGAAGACTCTCACTAGAACCCAAAAATCCCCGCAAAACTTGTCTACGACGGGCTCCACGGAGATGCCTGACCACTTCGGCAACATCGAGACCAGCATCGTCATCGATCGAGACTCGATGCGCAGAGCAGTAAGATGCGACCCCCTCAATAATGCCCCTAAAGTCGCGGATACTGACACCCTGACGTACCAGCTCGTGTAGCAACTCGGTAAGACGCGGGGCCGATACGAATTCCTTTCCAAAGCCCTCTGCAATCAAGCCCGGATATCGTTTTTCAATTTGGCGCAACAGTGAGTGAACATCCGTTACTGAAAGAAATTCCTCGGGATGTCGTAGGCTGAAGCTGGCTACGCGAAGACAGATGTACTCGAAGAAGTCGTAACTTCTAATCGAGCCGGCATCAAGAATACCTCGTATCTGAGGTGTATTTCGCGTCCAGAAAATTCGGTGTCCGGATACAGGATGTTCCTCTTCCTTAAGGATCGGCAACCCAAGAACGGCCGCCTGACTGCTCGAGACCTCGACGAGCAGGGCATCAGGTGCCACACTCCCTGATATCATCTCAACCCCTGAATGAGACATCCGATAGGAGGATGGAGCGAGCAGATCGTTATGGGTCACATTCAAGTCAGGCAACACCATACCCACATCCGTGTGAAAGCCCTCGTTAAAATGCTCCCACGCATCGGTATATCGTTGAAGCTGCGCCCGATACGCTTTGAACAGAATATTGTGGTCCAGTTCGAGACGAAGCGCTCCCTCGCCGATCTCACGCACCCCCCGTTCGTGACGCATCTCTGACCCGCCGCCAGCACGCCCATATTCACCCGAACCACTACTCCGCACGGGCCTCTCACGTTCTTTTTTCAAGAGAAGGACGCCGACCGCTACTGAAATCGCAGCTACCAGTAAAAACGGAGTCGCGGGAATTCCCGGCATCGCTGCGAAAACGACCAGGATAAGTCCCGTGACCAGAAGGGTGATAGGCTGAGAGAATAACTGGGTACGAAGATCTACTCCAAGGCTAGAGGTATCGGACGACGAGACTCGCGTGACGATGATTCCCGCGCAAATGGAGGTCAGGATGCTCGGAATCTGAGTAACAAGTCCATCTCCCACGGTGAGTACGATGTACGTCTGCACCGCATCACCGATGCTCAAACCGGAGGAAACACCCATGTACACACCGCCCACGATATTCACCAAGATGATGAATATCCCGGCCACGGCGTCTCCTTGGACAAACTTCATAGCTCCGTCCATCGAGCCATAGAGCTGCGATTCAAGTCGTAAGTGATCCCGCTTCTGTCGGGCCTCCTCAGCCGAGATCACACCGGAACGTGCGTCATTATCTATGACTAGCTGCCGACCCGGCAACGAGTCGAGAAAGAAGCGAGCCGCAACCTCGGACACGCGGGTAGCGCCTTTTGCGATAACGATAAAGTTCACGATGGTGACGATCGAGAAGATAATAATTCCGACCACCACCTCTCCGCGGATCAAGAAGGTGCCGAATGATTCGATCACTCGGCCAGCGTCTCCTTGGCTTAGGATCAGCCTCGATGAAGCTACGTTCAACCCCAAGCGAAAGAGGGTGCTTAAGAGCAAAATAGTGGGAAAGGTGTACAACGCTGCCGAATTGGAGACATAGAGACCGACCAACAACAGGAGGATGGAGAAGGAGATGTTGATAACCAGGAGGATATCAAGTAGCGGAGTAGGCAACGGCACGATCAGCATCGCGGCAATCGCTATAACGAAAGCCAAAAGAACTATCTCTGAGTACCGCATGCGTCCTGAGAACATTCTCAACATGAGCTCTTCCCCTATCCCTCCATCGCCCTCAGCAGCGTTCTACCGAATCCCACCAGGAGGATGAACAAGAAACCGCCGAAAACCATCGCCACGGGACCCGTTGCGGCGAGCTCTAGCTTTTTTATCTTCTCTTCTATCTTTGTCTCACGTTCCGAGGAGACTGACTCTGAGAGGTCTTGAAGCTGCTTGGATATCTCTCCTCCGTATCGGGCAACCTGGGCGAGGGCTTTGAAGGAATGTTTAACCTCATTGCTACCCGACTGCCGCCCTACTTCATTGAGAGCATCCTGCAAACTCACACCCGATTTGATGTATGCCTGCGCGAATCGAAGAAGCTCTGTAACTGGGTTGTGCGTGTCTCGCTCGTCCGCCATCTGGACCACCCGCGCCAAACACGGACCGATGTCGAGAGAGCTACTGACTCCTATCGAGATCTGCTCGATAACAAGGGGAAGGTAGAAGGTGATCTCCTCCTGACGATACTTGGTCCACTTATCAAGACGCTTGAGTGGGATGTAGGCGCCGAGCATACCTCCAATCACGGCGAACAAGATGATGTTCATGGGATCGCCGCTCGTACTCCCCCACGCGGCACCGAGAAGCCCCCCCGCCGAGGGCATCACAACTTGAAGGCGCCGAAAATCACGACGTTGCTCCTCAGAGAACAATCCTGCTTGGAACATCCGTTCCTCAAGAGTAAGCGAGGGACGCTTCGAGGCGCTTTTCCTTGCGGCAAGCCTCGACAGGATCTCATCCTCGGCGCTTTGGGAACCATCAGAGAAATCATCCGAATCATCTGACTTTCGAACTATCTCCTCTGAGTATCGCTGTCCCATGAGCGAGCGAAGGCTCTCCCTTTGCTCCAGCGACTTAAGGTAACGGACGGTAAAGTACCCCACCACTCCAAGTAACATGGTGAGAAACGTAATGAGCAGCTCCTTGTTCATATGCCCTCTACACCCTTATCTTTGTTACCTGCAAAACCCAATACATGCCAAGTAAGATCATGGCTAATCCCCCTTGAGCTACCTTGGAAGCCGAAGGATCGGTCCAGGTGATGATGACGCACTCAGGCCAAGCCAGGTAGAGGTACGCCTCTAACGAAACGAGGATGCCGAGAATGAAGAGGATGGACCCTCGCTGCAATCCAACAGCGGCTTGAGCAGAGGCTCTGAAGTGTTGCCTCTTTCGGACCTGCCGCGCCAACCGATCCACGGTTTCGGACAGGTTTCCACCTACTCGACGACTGAGGAGCAGCGCCTGCACGAACAACTCAATTTCGGAATGGTTGATATCCTCCCCAAACGAGCCTATAGAGCGCTCTTCACTAACACCGAGACGAAGTCTCTCGAGCATCAGCTCTACCTCTTGGCGAACAAGTGAAGTGTCCTCAAGGTTAATGGCGCACGCCTCGAGGGCTTGCAAAGGATTCAGTCCGGTCTTGAGCATACCCACAAAGGAGAGGAGGAATTGTGGGAAATCTCGGTCAAATCGTTTAAATCGAGCGTTGATGCGGTAGTTGATAAAAGCGTTAACCACCAGAGGCCCAATCGCGAGAGATAGGATCTGAAGCACCACGTAGAAGTACTGACGGGCGATCAAAAACGAACAAACGCTCAATAGGAGCTGCGCGATGGCGAACACGAAGGGTGGAAACTGGGAGAGGCTGGCAAACTTCAGTCGCTTTTGGAGGGTCAGTTTGTTTTCGACACTCGACGTAGAGAGGTCATCTTGATTGCCCTCCCCACCCACACTACTTGTTGTAAATGATGTAACGCTCCGTTCTCGCGCTGTCTTCTCCTCACGCTGGGCAGCAACCATGCTGCGAATGCTTTGACGAACAGCAACATTGGAACTCACGCCAAGGCCAATCGTTCCCCTCGCCATGTAGGCGACGAGACCCAGAATTGGTATCACGGCGATGAGCAGCCAGAGCGACATACGTTAAGCTCTTCCTCCTCCTTTACTACCCGGGTTTCCAGCAGGTCGCGGCGAAGCAGTGAATGTTATCTCCTGAGGGGACTCCCCAAGGTGGATCCCATCGGCCTTCAGCTGTTCATCGAAGTTACTGGTCCAGGAATCGACCCTCCACACTGGACGTTGTCCCTGCTTAATAAGCGTGAACATCGGTCGAACCTGAATCTGTCCCTCCACAAAGTGCCCAACTTCAACAACCTCAGCGATACGGGGTTTTCCGGTGGACTTCTCGCGAATCAACCAAACGATGGAGTCGACCGCCAGGGCGATCTGTTGGCGAATAATGTCTATCGCCACCGATTTTTGTGCGCGCCCAAGAAGGCTCTCAAGACGCACCAAGGTTTCACGCGCGTTCCGGGCATGAATCGTTGACATTCCCACGTGGCCCGTTTGCGCACTTTCCAAGAACGCTTCAGCAGCGAATGGAGTTCTCATCTCGCCGAGGATGACACGCGTCGGCGTCATTCGAAGCGTTGTCTTGATGTGCTCTTGTAGGGTGACCTCCCCAACCCCCTCGGCGTTAGCTGCCCGAGAGACCAGAGAGCGGAAGAACGGATGGTTAAAATTCAGTTCCGGGGTGTCTTCGACCGCAACGATCGACTCATCCTGTCCAAACTGCGTTGCTAAACATTTAATGAGGGTCGTCTTTCCTGTTCCCGTTTCACCGGCAACCATCATCGTCGCGAGCCCGCTGCGAACGAGACATGCGAGGTAGTTCACAATCAGCGGTGGAGCAACTTGATAGGTGACGATATTCTCGAGGGCAACCATGGACATTCTGGGCACTCGAATGCAGAGCAACGGCCCACGCTGTCCGCACACACTCTCATGCACTGCGCAGATGCGCGTTCCATTAGGAAACGAGGCATCGACAGTGTGTTGCGCAGTAGTGAGTGATTTACCAAGTCGAAGGAGGAGCCGGTCGAGGAATGTTACATACGATTGATGGTTCGGCCAACTCAGCCCGGTGAGCTCGCTGATCTTTCCGCGCTGAAGAACCACCGATTTATAGTCGTACACGTGAATATCAGTAACTTCTTTGTTATCGATAAGAGGTTGTAGTACGCCCCATCCGACGAGGTCTTTCTGCAGCGAGATGATGATATTTGCTCGCTCAATATCATCGATCGCTTCCCCACGCTTTTTCAGAACCTTGTCGACCGCAGCCGCGATGACCTTCTCGGTCATGGCGGGACTGTTCATTTGCTGCTGAAGCGAGAGATCACTTCCCAGCTCTCGACGCACCTCACGCATCACGACTGACGCCGTCTGAGAGAACTCGGGCGCTCTCGCGACCGGTGGTCTCACCGCGACACGATTTTTATCAGCGGGCGTTTGGATTATGTCCGCACTATTTTTTTGAACTGCCGGAAGACCTTGGGGATTCGCGGGAGAGGGAGCAGCGGGTTGGGCTGCCGCGGGAGGCTCGGGCGTGGGAGGTCTCATCGGCGCTATCCGCGTTTGCGTTCCTCGCGCGGAGAATATCCCGAGCAAGTCGTCCTTTCCGTCCTTATCAGACCCAGCCATAGTCCCCCCTTTAAGTGGAAACACCCTTCCCACTCCCCTGATCGGCTGATTCTTGAGTAAGGATTAGGAAATCTCGCCAAAAAATAGAAACAGAACAGCGATTTAGGATAGAGGTGGGTATGGAAGGCGTCAGCTCTCCTGGCCCCTCAAGCGGCAACGACGAGCAGCACGGTCTTTGTTAGGCGTAACCCTAATCTATTTAAGGCTCTATATACTCCGGAACGGGTGGTCCCCTGCAAAACTCGCCCCTACCTTGGAAGCTCGGCTGGGCAGTGAACGGTAAACCGTTGTCTTGGGACGTCGCTTACTTCGGCTTGGCCGGAGCGGACTCAACTGATTCCTCAGGTACAAGCTTTCCGCCCACGATGACATAATTCCGTCCACCAAAGGTGATTCGGCCTTCGCGGGGGGGGCCTGAGTACGATTGTGAGGGTGATAACCCAAAAACCGCATCAAGGTTCACGGTCTGGTTATCCGCCGATTCAACGGTATCCTCGTCTCCCCGAAGGGCGAGACTCATTACCCCAGTGGATGCCGCGAGCTGAATCTTTGTGGCTTCTTCAACCGTAACCATAATGGTGATAGTGGTTGAGCCTCCGGCTCCCTTCCCGTTTTTACCACCACTGACTTTGCCCGTTGAGAGAACTTGAGCGTTCTGAGCGAGTAGGGTTATTGCCGGTTTGTTCGCGACCTGCGAGGCGAGCAGAACATCAACTTTCGCGCCGGCGCGAACCCATCCTTCAACGTTCGAGACATCATCCACTGCGACGGCGACGGCTCTAAAGCCCTCCGGAATGTTAGCCTGAATCTCATTTACAGGAGCCTTAGTGGTCATGTAGTCCGTAAGGAGTGGCTGCCCAGCCGCAATGAATGAAGCGGCGTACGCTCCACGCAGCTTATCAAAACTGGTTACGACGGTTGCTCCTCCGCTCATGACTGGGCGGGTCTCTTTTCTAAATCTCGAAGGATCAAGGGGGGTGCCAGGCTCTATTTTCTCGGCAGCAACGAGACAATCAATGAGCTCTACCAACGGTGCAGGTACGGGGGTAGGCTGTGCGGGCGGGGGAGAGGGCTGAGTAACGGACATCGATTGGACGACTAAGATTGCACCAACGATAACCAGAAGTGACCCTCCAAGGAGCGCAACCCGTAATGATTCGCCGCCCTTTTTCCTGGTGAATCCGCCGGCGGGTCTGACTGGAGGCATTTAGTTCCCTCTGAGATGTGAAGCGATGGAGGCAAAAAACCGAGGACCAAAACCGGTACGTTACAGTGACACGAGCGGTGGAGCAACGCGAGTCGGCCCTCTACTGACCGGCATGCAGCTCCGAAAGCCCGCAAACAAAGTCATAAAAACAACCGACGGCGCTAACCCTGAAAACTGGCTACCGCCGTCGGATTGAACACTCTAACAGTGGTCGATTGATTACCCACCAGTTCCGCCACCAGTTCCACCACCAGTTCCACCACCAGTACCGGCACCGCTAAGCTGATCGCTCAAGTTAGCGAACTGTTGGCTGATCGTATTTCCTAATGTCCGGATGGCAAGGATCGCGACGATAGCGATCAGAGCGACTAGGAGGGCGTACTCGACAAGCGATGCACCCTTCTCAGCTTTATTCACGCTCTTAACCTGCTCTGGCTGAATAATTTCCATTTGATTCTCCTTACACAAAACGTCTCTCAGTCGGGCAAGTGGGCCTGCGCACGAAGCTGTAGATTAGTATGCTAAACACGAGCCACACTTCCGGCAAGAACTTTTTTCTAGGGGGTTATCCCACGGTTCCGTCCCTTTTACGGGCAAAAATTCGTTGGAACCACTTTGGACCGCTCTCGTCGGCACTTATCCCTGGGTCACCAGCTATCTCCTCAGGCTCTAAGGCCCCTAAGAGACCTAACTCTTTGGCGACAACTTCAAAATTTTGCCTGATAGCCTTCCCCCCCATGCTGAAGAGCGTTTTGCCACTACCCGGCCACAAAGCCCCCTTTGGATCCCGAGAAAGGGGCGCCAATCTCCATGGGCGTTCGCCTAAGCGATGAGCCGGCTCAAGCTCTCCGGCGATCTGCTCAACGCTGGATAGAGCTCCCGACGCAGGGTTGACCAAGAAACAGATCCTCTCGGGACTTCCGACGACCGACTTCACAAATGAGAGGAAGAGATCTACCGCGGTCACCCCCAAAACTGAGTCGTCGATCACGACGAGAACGGTGTCAGCGTTTCGGATCAAAGCGCCTGTTGCGGGCCCCAAGCGGCCAGCGGTGTCAACAATCACAACATCGTTGTCGGCTCGGGCAACCTCAGCTATGCGCTGAGCGATCGCCATACTCTCGGTGTGGCATACCAGGTCCATCGACTCTGCGAGCCGGTCAGGCGTAGTAAGAACAGCCACATCATTACTTATGGGGATGAGGGCTGTCCTCAGAGTGTCACGATTTACCTCCTGCTCACCACTAACCCAGGCGCTGATGACACGAGCCTCATCACCACTTACCTTAAGAGCGCGACTGAGATCTCGAGTTTCAACATCGAGGTCCCACAGCAGGGTCCGTCTTCCATACTGTCCACACACATCCGCAAGCGCCGCTGCCACGGAGGTCGCTCCAACTCCGCCCTTTGCGTGAGCTACGACAACGACCTTGCCCTCATGCGTTCGCCCCTCTCGCCGAAATTCCGTGTTGATCGCAACGAGCTCTTGGAGAAAATCGAGTGGGCTCCCCCCTTCTGGAAAGACCTTGCGCACACCTGCGGAGTGGGCAAGTCGAAAGGCGCCTCCCCCATATGCGTCATCAGAGACGAACATAATTAATTGGGGACGAGGAGAGAGTGCGTTTGCTTGATGAGCAAGAGCGAGCCCCGACTCACCCATCCCGGACCCTATTACTACAACATCTGCGTCAGCGACGCGCTCGGCGAAATCTTTATCGCTTACCAACTTGACTTTGAGATCGAGCATCTCCAAGTCACCTCGGCTAAAAGATTCAATTCTCTTGGCGCATCGCGCCTGTGCCTCTGTTGTTTTATCAACGATGAGCAGCTTCATATTCCAACTCTCTTAAAGGTTCCACTTAGCTAACAACGAGGGAGCAAACAACTTCAGAAACATAAAACCACACCCAATTCCTACAGCGGCGGCGAAGACAAGCGCAACGACCTCTCCCCAATTTGATTCATTTTCCACAGTTCGTCGTGGTCGCTCCTTTGTTCGAGAGAAGCGAAAGTCATCGACCTTACCCTTCGATCGTAGCGCAGAGTCACTCGATACCAGAGGCTCAGAGGCTGAATAGGGAGAGCCCGTCATGACATCTGCCTCCACTGAGGCTGGAGTGAGAACTTCGGAGAGCACCGCGGTGTCACCGGATCTCGCCCTCTCCCCCGAGGCGCGCGATGTGCCCGCAACTGTGGTCGATACGTCTCCTCGCCCACCAGCACCTTGATCCGAGCTGTATGCAGCACCGGCATGCACACTTGCCCCTTCGGCGTTCGAACCGCTGGCTACGTCTAGCCTTTCACCAGATACCAGATCGACCGAAGGTCCGCGACGCTGGGGAGGGATGGCTGCGCGTGCTGGTTTTCCGTGAGGCTGAGCCTTTGCGTCGTCAAGGCCGATATCTTTAACGAGCTGCTGAAGATCGTTAAACATGTCTATCGATGCTTGGTATCGACTTTCGGGGTCTCTTTGCATCGCCTTCAGAATGATTCGATCAAGTTCGTGAGGGCACTCAGAACGTAGCGCGCTTGGAGGCTGAGGATCCGTTTTTAAGCGCTTCGTCATCGTGGCGTAAACGCTCTCGCCTTTGAATGGCGACTCCCCGGTCACCATCTCATAGGCCAGAATGCCCAGGGCATAGATGTCGGATCTCCAATCGACCTGCGATTTGAGCATATATTCGGGAGCTACATAATCGATGGTTCCTACAACACCACCGTGCTCGGTTAATTTGGGTCCGTGGCGATTACGAGCGATTCCAAAGTCAGCAATCTTTACATTGCCGTCCGCCGTGAGGAGGATATTTTCCGGCTTTAAATCTCGATGCACAATCCCAGCATCGTGAATCGCTTGACAGCCGGCGGACATTTGGCTCAACAGTCGCACGATCTCGGATATGGACATCCTCTGATCAGAGTCCAGCTTTGACGCTAAATCACCCCCGCCCACATACTCCATAGTGTATGCAACCAGGTTTCGATCTGTGATGTATTCATACGCTCGCACGACGTTTGGATGGGAAACTTCATACGAGGCCAAGATCTCGTTCTTGAATCGAGCAGACGCGACCTTATCGGACGCGACCTCAGAGAAGAGCACTTTAACCGCGACGAGCTGCCCCTGGAGAACCTGATTCTTACAGGCATACACGGAGCCCATGCTACCCGAACCGAGACAGGCGACCACCTCGTACTTACCGCCGATGACGGTACCGGGTTGCAGGTTTATGGTGTGCTCTTCACTCATACGAATCTAGGTTAAGCCTCATCCATCTCAGCGGCAACAAGCAAGACGTGGAACTTCCGGTCTCCGAAGAAAACGATGTCGCCGTGAGACAGCGTGCTCTTCTCACCCGAAAGAAATTCCTCGTCTGACTGTCCGATATGTTTTACCCGGGTGCCTGCCTCCGAGAGTTGATCCAGGACTTGAACAACCCCATCCGCAGCTACTCGCATAATCGCGTGCATCGGTGACACCGATTCCCCCGCAACAACGAAACAGCTTCCGGATTCTTCTCGCTGATTCGATACCATCAGACGACCTTGTCGAAGCTCAACATAGGCCCCTCTCGTATCATGGTCGTAGGTCACCAGGAATCCAACGAGGGGAGACTCGTTTTTCCAAAAGATCTGGTCTCGTGCTTCGGTCATAAGCTCACCCTCCTTTGCGACTTTAGGTGTACGTACTGGTTGATGGGGCGGAACATTACCCTTCGACTTCACTTCGTCAAAGGTTGGGGCCGGTGCCCCTTGATGAGACGACGGAGTAATAATTCGCTGATGCGCCGCCCCCATCTCTCCCGGACGGACAATTTTCGGAGCAGCGCTGACTCCCGATGACTCCTCCCGCATATGGTCAGACAGAGGGGGATGTACCACTACGTCATCACCCTCGTGTAGTGGGTGCCGTCGTTGAGCCTCGAAAGCCGGCGGTGTCTGAGACTCCTCGCTCTCCATTGCAGCGAAAGGATCGAAAAAATCTGCGTGGGCCTCCTGCGATGGGGACTCTCCGGTATCTGAAGCAGAACCCACAATTCGGGGCTGCGATAGTGGAGGCACAACTCCGGGAGACGGCTCGAAGACATCCAGAACTGATTCGAATGGATCTTCTTCAACTGCATTCATACGCGTGGATGAGGCATCTCGCTCAACAGGACGATCTAGCCCAAAGGGGTCAGACTGCTCTTGGGCGTGCCTCTCATTGTGCCCCTGGGAAACCACTCCAAATATCTCGTCCAGGCTCGAAAAATCATCCTCCGACGAGACGGGCGCCGGAGCGTCTTCCCGCTCAAACTCACCAAGCCCCAGTGGATCGACCTGCTGATATCCTGATTCGGCATCGCTCGCAGGCGTCCCCATCTGTGCGGACCCAACAGGGTCCACAAGGGATTGGACATTGCGAGTCCCAAGCACCACCGTGCGATTCCGAACGCGCGCTCCTGAGGGAAGCCCCTTCTCTCCACCGCCTGAACGTCCTGTATCGTCTTTCATACTAGCTCCCTGTTAAAATCCGCCAAAAACCTTGAAATAGAGAAAAATTCCTGTAGCAAGTAACGAGGCTCCCGCTGCAAGCATGCAGGCCAGCATGACATGCACGATGAGAGAGCGCTGCCACCACGATGCTCTCCTCCTTTGCTCTTGAGGTACTGTGTGCTCCACCTGTGTCGGCAGCTCCTCCTTTCTGAGATGTCCAAACAACGGAATGATGGAGACCGTGATATTGTCAAAACCTCCTCGATCGTTGGCGATGCGAATCAATTCCTGACATGCTTCAGAGGGCTCCAACGTCCTCACAACTCGACTGATCTCCTCCTCCTCGATCAAGCTGTAGAGTCCGTCGGTACACAGCAGAAGGAGGTCTGGCGCGGTTCCATCTTCCAGTGGCCAGATCCAGTATCTGTCGACGTCGATCACCAAGTCTGCCGAAGAGCCGAGGCACCGCGTGAGAATGTGAGATTGCGGGTGTGGTAGCGCATCCTCAGGAGCTATCTCTTGTTGGTCAACAAGATGCTGAACGTAGGTGTGATCAACGGTGAGCTGGCGTATCTCGTCGCCATGCAGAAGATAGGCACGTGAATCTCCAACATGAGAGATAGCGACCACAGAACCTTCTATCAAAGCACACACGATGGTCGTACCCATCTCTTTAAAGAGCGGGTTCTGCCGACGAAATACGATATTCTGATTCGCTTCCGTCAAGGCGTTCCTAAGAGCGTCTACAAGATCCGGGTGCTCACTCTGGGTGAGATATCGTTGAATGATGTCGACACTCGATTGTGCGGCGTACTCTCCCCCTTCAGCTCCCCCCATGCCATCGAGCACAAGGAAGCAAACTCCCGCTTTGGTGGAAATCACCGAGCACCTATCCTCATTGATTACTCGCTCCAATCCGATGTCGCTCATAGCGGCGTGATCGGGCAGCTCCTCAATCATGAGGTTTGCGCGCTTGCGTTTATTTTTGCTCGACTCCCCTTGTAGTAGCATCACCCTGCGATCCACGTACCTTTCGGAACCTTTTCAGAGATCGAGCGCCCATCAACGTGAAGGTCGTTTCTTACAACATTCCCCCACGAATGACGCTCAGATCCTAATGCTTCCTGAGGGTGGGGGTCGGCATGAATACGAACCAACTAAATAGTTGCGAGTCGTTGAATTACGAAAAACCTTTAAAAATAACGCCGGTTTACGACAGAGGTGTTGAGAGAGGCCCGCTGTGCATGCCTCAAAGATAGGCGACCGCCCCTTTTTGTGCTGTAACATTAGGCTGTTATTAGACCTGAGTACCCCAAGGGGTAAAGGAAGTGGGTAGCCCCCACCGCACGTTTGCTTAGGCGCCGGTGAGTACCCTATAACCTCATCCACAATCATGTCTCCAAAATCAAAGATTGAGCCTCCGCTGTGAAATCATCTCCATCCACTACAGTTTCCCTAGCGCTCCTCGGTGGAGTTGTCCTCCTGTTACTGGCGCCGTATGCCGGTTGTAGCGGTCTACGCTCCACACAACACACCCGGTCGAGTACACACCTGGAACAGGAACACCTTGATCCCCCCTCAGCGGAAGCCTCCACCGGCGATGGTCGAAACAGCGATGACACTCTCGACCAAATTGAGGAACTTTTGTCGAACTAAGGCGACAACGGTCCGGAACACGTAAAAATTGGGGCCCTCTTGCATCAGCGCCGCCTCATGGGGCTCAATGGACGGGGCCTTCATACCTTTTGTGTGATAGGATAGTATCGGCCGGCGCATCGAGAATGACCGGTACAAGCAACTCATCTTTTCCAGCGAGACGCGATGGTAACCCTCAACAAGATCTACACGAGAACCGGAGACGACGGCACCACAGGTTTAATCGGTGGAGCTCGGATCAAAAAAAACGCCATCCGTGTCGCTGCCTACGGAGATGTTGACGAACTTAACAGCCATATCGGACTGTGCGTTACCCTCGCGGTCGAGATATCTTTCCACGCCCTCGTCGATAAGCTCTCTATCATCCAAAATGAGTTGTTTGACATCGGCTCTGAGCTTGCTTGTCCGAGCGGATCCACAAGCACGTCGATCCCGACAACCACCTCCGCACAAGTTGATCGCTTGGAGGACTGGATTGATGAATTGAATGGTCCCCTTCCCACCCTGCAATCTTTTGTTCTTCCAGGCGGAACGGGCCTAAATGCAAATCTCCATATTGCACGTGCGGTGTGTCGGCGCGCGGAGCGGTCAGTTCTAACGCTTGATGATAGCGAATCGGTGAACGAGCATACCCGTCACTATCTTAACAGACTCAGTGATCTCTTATTTGTGATGAGCCGTGCCGCAGCAGCACAGGTCGGAAGCAAGGAGTTCCTGTGGGTTCCTGGAGCATCGCGGCAGGCACTCCCCTAGGTAGTCGTTACATCGTAACGGCACGACCAATTCCGTGGGTAAATACAAGCTCCCCCCCAAGGTAGCCAACCAAGAGCGTCAAGCCTGCCTGCACGAAAAGCGTGACAAGGTACAGAAGAAATAAGACCGCTCCTCCACGTAAAGCCCGCGACTCAAGCCACGCGAAGGTGCCCATGAGGAGGGCGTTGATGAGCAACAGGCGTCCGTAGGCGTGATGGGTCCCTAACGCCCCTTGAATGTCGGGAGCAAGATCTCCTAGCGGACTACTCGCTTGATAGCCCGATAAGAACGCTATGCCGGTGCTCACCACTACGGCCACTAATGCAACAGCGCGACTCACTCGCAGCGTTTCCCGCCATCCAGGCCGGATCCTCAAGAGCTCAATGCACGACAGCATCACGATGAACGCGAGAGGCATGCCACTCAATGGAGGATGAAGAGCTATCATGAGGAACCGATACCGTCTGTTGCGAACGTAACACCCTCTCAAGGGCGCCCGGCGACCATCGTAGCCTTACCCAGCGCGTTTGAGAAGGACCACCGTAACATCGTCACGGATAAGTCGCTCGCCCCGGAACGTATTAAAGATGTCGAGAATTGCACCCAACATATCAGCGCTCGACTGGTGGGCATCTGTACTCTGGAGAGCGGCAGCCAACCGATCCAGTCCGAATGCCTCACCCGACAGATCTTGAGCCTCCGTGACTCCGTCGGTGAACATAATCAGGGCGTCGCCCACTTCCAGCCTATCCTCACATAGCGAGTAGGTTGAGTCCTCAAAGAAGCCGACCGCAAATCCATCGCCAAGCAGCCGCACGACCTCCTGTGAAGCGCGTTTCAGGATCAGTGCTGGTGGATGTCCAGCTCGAGACCACACCACCCGACCGCTTGCGGGATCGTACAGACAACTGCCCATAGTCACGAATCGGCCCTGTGGCAGTTGAGGAGCGAGCAGCCGATTCATCGCCTCCAAGAGCTCATCGGGTCGTTCCTTCGCTGCAGCGGTCATAGCGAGTTTCGCCATGCTTCCGATGAAAGCCGCCGAGAGGCCATGCCCCGACACATCGGCGATCTGAAGAGATATCTGCTGTGAAGCGGTTTTATCTGCGAAGTACCAATCTCCGCCCACCTCATCGAGAGGCTCGTACGAAACCGCCAGCTCGATTCGCGGATCTCGAGGAAGTGCTCGCGGCAGCAAGTTCTGTTGAATAGCCCGAGCTTCTTCAAGCTCCTTTTTGAAACGTGAGTTATGATCGCGAAGGTTCGCGTTGACCTCTGCCAGACTACTCTTTTTCTCATCACTGCCTGCGATCTTTCTGAGTCGCAACATCAGTGCGATACGACTTGCTAGAGCACCAACTGAGAACGGGGGATGAACAACCTCTATGTGACCATCTCGCTGTTCACGGTTCTCCACCTCCATGATTTCATCCGAGATGCATACGATCGGAACCAAGCGAGTATTCGGCTGCGCACGAAAAAAGGCACACAAACCAGTCGGGTCGTCCACCATACGCCCATCGATCAAGATGAGATCCATAGAGGCCTTGGAAACAACGTCGGAGAGCCCGATATTCTGCTCGGGCTCGACGATGGAGTATCCCAATCGTTGAAGAAATGTCCGGAGACTATCGTCGCCTCCCCCCATGAAGAAAATTGAGTCCATGCGCGTAGCTGCCTATCCCTTCGGAAAAATCGAGTCCCATTAAGAATCGGCTGGCGGTTGCTTTTACTTCAGCAGAGAAACCGATTTGGCCTCATTTTTCAGCGGCATCAGCTAACTAGGCGAACCAACGGCACTCACAAGCGCCCACTGCCCCCATCCACCGTTCGCGTAACCGCGAGATAGGTCCTACCGTGAGGGTTCCGGGGACGGAGCCCGAGGCGAGGGGCCGTCCAGTGGGCGAAGGGGCGCCACCGCTTTGAGGTTATACCAGAGGTATAAGTTATCCATTCCTCGCAGGGCATCGTCGGTCTTAGTGGATGTGAAGTCGATGTACAACTTGACGGGACCGGGCTGGGAGGGGAACGCCCCTCGCAAGGGCTCCCCTTCGGGCGTCAATGAAGCCTTGGCTATACCGGTGCTCACAACGTCGAATCCGGTCTGTGAAGCTAGAGAAAAGGCATAGGGATTGAACCCGCGAAAAGCATGTTGCTCATCCGTCAGCTCAAGTACAACCGAAACCGTACGGTCTCGTACGGTGTAGCTCTCAACCGTGATGTGCGCGGCAGGTGGCGAACTAAAACCCTGAACGAGATTACCGACAATAACGCACGTCGCTACGAGCAGTATCCTCACTCCACTTCTAACGGAGAGCCAATTGAATCGGCTCGCCCTCCCTTGAGCCTCGAGCGTGCGCAAACGTTGATGACGATACGGATCGAGTCCAGCGGACCGCCACGCCGACTCATCTATCATCACAAGCGCAAGGGCGAGTCCGGTGTAGGTGGAGAGCACCCAAAAAATCCCCTCCGCTGCGGAGCTAGCGGTCGCCCAAAAAAGCGAGCGTCCATCTGGAGAGGGATACGACAGGAGCCCAACAACCAACGCAGTAACGCCAACCGGTGCCACAAGAGAACGAACCGCTGCTAACGGTTCCTTACGACCAAGCTCCAGGGCCGCGGCGCATGCGTTTCGCGTCGTGCCACCAAGAAGACCAAATGCAGCGAAGTAGAAATAGAAACGAAAACTCCAGAATACCGCGAGGAAGAAAATGAAGAGAAATACCGGCGCTGCCCACGCGACGGGAGCGAAGGTAGCGCTCACGATCGGAATGGTGAGCGCTCCCCATATCACAAAACCAGCCGTGATGATGCGCACGGCTGCAACGAACGGACTCCCGAGACTGCCCTTTACATGCTCAAGCTTTCGTCGCCATCGCAAGACGATGAAGCTTACCACCACGAGCTGGAGGAAACGGTCGATCGACATCAACCCCCCTAGCTCACTAAAGCGAGTTGGCGAACTCAATCCTTGCAGAAGGGATGAGAGGGCCAGGACAACCAACATCGGAAGGAGGATGGAAATATCATTCCTCAATAACCCAGCCGCTATCGCAAACGGGTCCAACGCCGCTGGCCCCCTAGGAGCCGAATCTTTGTTGTGTTGTTCCTGAGACATGAAAACTACCGCTCTAAGAGAGCCCTCTGACGTAAAAACAGGCGAAAACGCTCCCTACTTCCCCTGACATCCTAGACCAAGGGTCAGTTGGGCTCAATCGAACAAAAGTTTCAGACAGGGGGAGTACGATGAGGTCGCTATCGAATGAAAATTTTTCGCCCCTCGAAACCTGGAGAAGAGAACTCGCCGTTTCCAGCGGCGCAAAAAGGTTGGGCTATGAGGATTTGGGGCGCTCTGCGCTATCCCCAACGAAGTCGCACACAAACCATCGAATGCGCCACAGGTATGTGTCCCCTACCCTATAGCGGTTATTGGAACCATGGCAGCTCGTTCTCAAGATTCTTTAGAACGTCTCGCAGCCCGAGCCCCGAGGGCGCTATCACTACACCGCCGTCAACTTGACGGGCTATCTTACCCAGCATCTGTTCCTGCTCAGACTCAGAGCCCGTCACCTTCACTTTCTTAACTCGATCCGCCCCAAGCAGATCCAGATCCTCCTCAAGAGTATCCTTCTCTTCCGCCAGGATCACGAGGCGATGGCCATTGATGTTCACAAGAGCCGGCTTTTTACCTGTGTAGGGAACGAAGAAATTGTTCATACGTACCTCAAGGTTAATCATGCGCGTTCCACATTTCAACTCTGAAACCGCTGGTTTTCTACGACATCTTTCCCCCAGAGAGCCTCCATGCCTTGTAGACGTTACTTGAGAGCGGCTCACCGATGATAGCCTCAGCTAACTCGGCGGCACGACACAACTTCGAGATATCAAGCGACGTAGAAACTCCCAGAGCCTGGCAGAGGTAGGCTACATCCTCTGTTGCAACGTTACCAGACGCGCCCGGCGTGAATGGACAACCTCCCAAGCCCCCGATCGAGGTCTCAAATATCGATACACCCTCGCACAAGCCTGCGTACACGTTCGCTATCCCCAGCCCCCAGGTGTTGTGTAGATGCAACGAAAGAGGAATTCCTAATGGCCGCAACAGTTGGATACAAGCTCGTACCGAGTTGGGATGGCCCATCCCAACGGTGTCGGCAAGGCACACCTCAGCGAGCCCCTCTCCGACTGCTCGAAGGGCCTCACAGTACCGTTCAACGAGATTCAAGACAGCCTCTGGCTTGATGGCTCCCTCAAATCCACAACCGAAAGCGGTCGATACCATGAGACCGTGAACCCGCTTTCCAGCCCTATGAAACTCATCACTCCACTGCGGCACCGAGGCGAGCGCTTCCTCAATCGTAGTATTATTATTTGACCGCAGGAAGGTCGCGCTGGGAGAGGAGTACAGCCACCCCTTATTTTTCAGAACTCCGCACGACTCCGCTCGCTGGAAGCCCTTCAGATTCAGGTACAACGCCGTAAAGGCGATGCTCTCATTTCGTGGCAAGCTAGCCACAAGAGCTTCCGCATCCGCCATGGCAGGGACTCTATCGGGGCGCACGAACGCGGTCACCTCTATCTCTGAGAGACCAGCATCGATGAGCGCTTGGATAAGTTGGAGCTTCTTGTGAGTTTCAAAAACTCGGGGAATGATCTGAAAGCCCTCACGAGGACCTACTTCCCGGATAAGAACAGATGATGGAAGAGCTTGAGCTATCATCAACGAAGTTCAGTGATCGCGCCGCACATGTGCACAGCTACTTTAGACCACTATTACTATGAGTGTACCTCACACACGATGCAGCTTCATAGGTTATTTCATCGCTGCTACGGAAATTTCCTGCTTCTCAAGTCGGGCCGCTCTGAGCCACACCACTGCAGCGAAGAGCATCGCGACGGAGGATATCTGCAATCCAAGCGCGAGCGCTCGAGCTTCAGGAAGGCCCGCCACCCATAAGAGAAGATCAGCGACGCCACCTATCAACACGGGAGCGAGTGCCGAACCGAAGAGTTGAATTGCGAAAATAGTCATTCCTTGGGTAAAAGCCTCGAGACCATTCGGAGCCCGAGCAACGAGCACGGAGTTGAGGGGTGCCGTTCCGGCAAAGAGCGCAATCTGCGCCACGAAGCACAAAACTAAGAACATGAACGGGGACGATGAAAGGATCGCACCGGAGAGAAAGGGCACTCCGACGAAGGTCGACAGAGCAACAAAGAGGAGCAGCCCTCTCACTTGCATCGCCGAGCCCCGAACCAAACGCGACGCGAGTTGTCCGCCACCTAAGGCCCCAATAAAGCCCGTGAGCGCTAGGTTGTACCCGAAATATTGCGCCGCTTGCTCCGGCGACATTCCAAGATTAGCAACATGTCGGACCACGAACATAGCAACGCCATTCAAAGCGAAGGTTTGAAGGACATAACCAAGTATCGAAAGCCGAAGGACCCGACATCCCCAGATCGCTTTGATGCCGTTCACAAACGAGGGCCGCGCATCCGTAGAAACCTGAGCTCGATCCTCCTTTGCCACTAACAAAAACCCAAGTGGAAGGAGCAATCCCGGAATGGTCGCCAGAAGAAATACCTGCCGCCATCCCCACGTTGCTGCAAGTTGGCCTCCAGCGATGTATCCCAACGCGGAGCCAACAGGAATAGCGACATAAAATATCGAGAGAGCCGAGTTCAACGCTACCATGTCTTGAACCCTGCCCTTTAGGAAACTCGGAACGATTGCCCCAAAGCTAGCCTCTCCAACCCCCACTAACATCCGCGCGAGAACAAAGAAGAGGAAACCAGAGGCCAGGCCGGTAAGCCCAGTGAACAAGCTCCACGCAACGAGACCGAAAGCCATAAGAGCGCGTCGGTCGATGCGATTATCAAAAAATCCGAAGATGGGAGAGAAAAGCGTATAGCCAACAACAAACGCCGAACCGAGAAGCCCGGACTGTTGATTAGTGAGCCCGAACTCACTTTTGAGCAGCGGCTCCACCGCTTGAACGATGTATCGATCAAAGAAATTGAGGATATTGATGAGCGTGAGAAACCCTATCAGCCGATACGGGAGCCTACCCGCGCTCATTAGGACTCGCTGTCACCAAGGTTGGTGAGAAACCGCTGCTGGCTCGGGAACTTCGATCGCAACGTCGATGTTATCTGTTGGGCCTGGGTCCTCTCGGCATCAGAGACCGCTATGAGGGAAAGGGTCGTAGCGGCTGGTACCGCAACGAACGAGCCCTGCTGCGCAAGCAACACAAGTTGCTCTCTGGCGAAAGCGCGGTGAGCGTCGGAGTCGATGAGAGCGCGCGCCAAACCAAAGGCGAGCAGCTCCGCCATGAAGCGCTCGGAGGACTCCGGCTTTCCAACCTGCTGCCACGATGCGTTCGCAAGGGCACTTTGGGTCTTGTCGTAATTTTTTAAGCGCGCGGCGAGGAGTCCTCGGTAGAGCTCCTTGAGGGTGTTGAATGGCGCAGAAGAATCAAGCGACTCAACCATCAAGGTAACTTTGTCCTTAAGCTGGTCGACCTCTCGAGCCGTTGCCTCAACCTTCGCCGTTATCTTAGCTTTCTCAGCAGGGTCAGTCTGAGCAGCTTCATCGGCCCGGAGGGTAACAAGGGCCTCATCCTTCACCACGAGCTGTTGGTAGCTTTCTTGAACGGAGTTTAAAACAGCTGTCGCAGCGGACCGTTTCTCGAGCGCCACCGTTGTGAACCTATTGTAACCCATCATGCTCGCGGCGATCGCAACCAACACCACCGCAATCGTCCGCCAGTGCTTTACGACCCAACGAGCAAAAGGGTCATTCTGCGCCGCAGCTGCGATAGCCGGATCTTCGAAGATATTACGAGGAGGGGTTCGAGGGGCCTTGCCCTGAGATTGCTCGTTGGTTACTGGACTGGTCGACACAACTAAACCTCTTTTCCTAGACGCTAAGGAAGAACTGCTGCGAAACCAGCATTCCTGGGGATTTCGCAGAAGCCACCTTCGTTTCGTAGCAGAGGAGCAGTTAAAAGTACAGGCTCAACCTAACCTTACATCTTGTACTTAAAGTCATCGGGATCTAACTGACTGAGGATCTCTTCCCACTTGGCCTTATCAATGGCCTGAAAATCGCTCGAAGAGTGCTCCTCTGTCTCCGTTCCCTCTCCGGCGGTTTGAGCCTCTCCCTGGTCGGTAGGCGGGCTAGCCCCCTCACCTTGGGAAGCAAAGGCTACTTTGGCCTGGTCGAGAACCTGCTGCGCGACATAGATCGGAGCCGAAGCTCGCAGTGCCATAGCGATTGCGTCACTCGGACGAGCGTCGAGGACGAGCACTTTATCACCCTGCCCAAGGACCAGCTCCGCGAAATAGGTTGACTCACGCAGTTCGGTAATAACGATACGTTGAACCGTGATGCCGAGCTGTTGCAAAAGGTCATAGAAGAGATCATGAGTGAGAGGACGAGCCATCGATATCTGCTTGATGGCACTGGCGATGGAGGTCGCCTCCGTCATTCCGATCCAGATCGGCAAGGTAACGTTACCGGTCTCATCTTTAAGAACCACGATCGGCGCCTGCGTGGTTGGGTCCACCACCAAACCACCAACGAACATCTCAATAGCAGCCTCTTGCACCATGGGGAAGACATCCTAACTTTTTGCGGCCCTAAACCACACGTTCCCAGTAGTATACCCTTGGGGATAAGAAACGAGCACGAGAAATCTTCCTGAGAGGAGCCACAAAACCTAACCATCGGGAAAGCGGACCCTTCGCGCCACTTCGAATCTCGGACCGGGAAAAACCGCAACTGTATCCGGCGTTACGGATTGAGGATTTTATTCCAGGACGGGAGAGCCAGACGCAGCAACCCAGCGCTTGGCCAAGCCGTCGTCGACGTATAGGCTGATACCGACGCCCAAATCGGTGGTCAGCTTGAGTCCTGAGACTGCCCCCCGCACCATGCAGTACCCAAACAGGTCCTGTCCGGTAACACACGCATGGAGCGCCGCCGCCAGCGCTTGTTCTCTTACGTCTGCAAACCGCAATCCCCGGGAGGCGAGCACCTCCGATTGCGTGGCTCGGTCTCGATGGCGGGTTCCCTCCACTACGGCTGTAATCGCAACCTCACGCGGCTGGGTCATGTCCCAATCCGGTAGGTTGTTCTCGTACCAACTGAAGTCCTTAGCATAGATGGCATCTCTCTCGAAGAGCAGCCTGCGCTTACTATAGTACTCATTCACCGCCCTCATCGCCTCGATATCAGAAACTCCTGCTGGGATTGTAAATGTTGAGACGCCGGTGCTCTTGTCAAACCTGTAAGAGGCTACCATGGCCTCCGCAACCCCACGAGGAGTGCAAGCACGCATTCGCTCGCAGAATTCCTCAGCCGATGCCTCTTTCACCCACGCAGCCTCCTTCATCAAGCGCTGCGTCTCGGGGGCGTCGCGGATCTCAAGCTGCTTCGTCACATCACCTTGACATGCGTCAACCGCGGCTAGGGTCGCTGCGAGCTTCTCGTGAAGAAAGGTTCTATACGCTTCAAGTCGCTCTGTGGGGGGAAGGGCCTTATCGTTCCACGGCTCAAGTCCCGAAGGTAATTGCGCACCATCTTGTTGAAAGATATGCGTAGCATCGGTCGGTGCCCCGTCGGTGCCGTTTCCTTGTTTAGGTCCCCTTGCCATTCCTATCCTGCCTCGTCTAAAGCATCGGCACAGTTGCTGCATCTCTTAAGGAGTTATGGTGTTTGCAGTCTTTTCGCTTGGTAACGAGCGGGCCGGAAGAGGCGCTCGACATTTCCACGTACCCAAGGCTAGCGCAACCTAGCTCTCGATCTCGCCAACTAGGGTAAAACGTTTGCGCCCCACAATCTTGGCCTTTACTAATGCCCCTAGGGCGAGACCCTCATATGGCTTTGTGAAATTAACGACAAAGTTCTGCGAGATACGGCCCTGGAAACACCGCTCATCCATCCGATTATGATTATCGATAAGGACCTCAGCGGTCTTACCAACCCATTGTTCAAGACGAGCGCTCTGAATCTCCTCTTGCTTCGCCTGAAGAGCGTAGAGTCGATTAAACTTCTCCTCTTGGGTAATTAATTCAGGCATCGAAGC
>JBEGVS010000056.1:0-9928 GCA_041178185.1 Pseudomonadota bacterium | reverse complement strand
ACAAAGTGTGCGCGAGTTCCGGCCCGTCAGGAGCCGGGCCCTCCGGGTATATGGTGGTGGGTGCTATGCCGTCGCGCAGTATGCGAGGATCCTGAGGGCAGTGATACTTAAAACGATCGGTCCCCGGGGATTAGCGCGAAGAGGAGCGGTGTGAGGTTCGGTTGTTTTGGTACAGATGTTTATTCTTTTATCTGCCCCCAACAAAGTGTGCGCGAGTTCCGGCCCGTCGGGAGCCGGGCCCTCCGGGTATATGGTGGTGGGTGCTATGCCGTCGCGCAGTATGCGATGATCCTGAGGGCAGTGATACTTAAAACGATCGGTCCCCGAGGATCAGCGCGAAGAAGAGCGATATGATGTTCGGCTGTTTTGGCACAGATGTTTAGCCTTTTATCTGCAATTATGTACAGGGGATTGAGGGGGGAGCATCGGCGTCATGGCGGGGACGTCGCTCTTTTCTGAGCGCCGTGTTGAATGGGGCGGAGATATTTTGTGATGCGCAAACATTGCGGGCAACCCGATCCTCCAACAAAGTGTGCGCGAGTTCCGGCCCGTCAGGAGCCGGGCCCTCCGGGTATATGGTGGTGAGTGCTATGGCGTCGCGTAGTATGCGATGATCCTGAGGGCAGTGATACTTAAAAAGATCGGTCCCCGGGGATTAGCGCGAAGAGGAGCGGTGTGAGGTTCGGTTGTTTTGGTACAGATGTTTAGCCTTTTATCTACGTGTGGGTTCAGGGTGTTGAGGGGGGGGGAGCATCGGCGTCATGGCGGGGACGTCGCTCTTTTCTGAGCGCCGTGTTGAATGGGGCAGAGATATTTTGTGATGCGCAAACATAGCGGGCAACCCGATCCTCCAACAAAGTGTGCGCGAGTTCCGGCCCGTCAGGAGCCGGGCCCTCCGGGTATATGGTGGTGAGTGCTATGGCGTCGCGCAGTATGCGAGGATCCTGAGGGCAGTGATACTTAAAACGATCGATCCCCTAGGATCAACGCGAAGAAGAGCGGTAAATAAATAACTGATGCTCGCAAGAGCTTCTTAGCGTCCTGAACAGAATGCGAGCGATATAGGTTGATGCCGATCGCCAACATCCCAAGACCAAGCACTAAGATTCCCCACCCATAAAACTGCCCTGCCATCCCATAGAACACGGGAAGAAGCGACACTGGGAGAAGTACAACAGAAAACGCAATGACCTGTCGAAATGTACTCATGCCATCAGGGTCTACAACCGGCAACATCTTAAAGCCACCACGTCGATAGTCATCCTTGTACATCCACGCGATCGCATAGAAGTGCGGATGCTGCCACACAAAGAGGATCAGGAAGAGGATCCAGGCACCAGCATCAAGTTGCCCCGTCGCTGCCGTCCATCCACCCATCGGAGGAAGCGCCCCTGGTATAGCCCCCACAACGGTATTCCACCAGGTGACACGCTTGAGGGGCGTATACACTAAAACATAAAGGAACACCGTCAGCAGCGAGAGGAATCCGGTCAGGAGGTTGACCTGCCATGCCAGAAGCCCAACTCCCATGAGGACGAGGGTGATACCGAACTCAAGCGCCTCAGCAGGGGTTATGATCCCTTGAGGAAGTGGGCGAGTCTTGGTGCGGTGCATCTTCTGGTCAGCATCGCGCTCGATGTAGTGATTCAGCACGGCCGCACCACCTGAGCTCAATGCGGTTCCGAGCAGCATAATAATAAAGGTATCAAGCGGTTGTAGGCTCTTGGCGCCAAGGAAGAACCCAGCCGCGCTCATGACCAGAACCATGGTCAAGATACGGGGCTTCGTCAAACAGACGTACGCCGAGACCTTCTCGTTTTTTGCTTGCAACAGACGTGGCATAGAGGTGGAGATCTTAGGCACAGAGCCACTCCGTGTCAACGTGTGGCGGCTAAAAGAAACCAGGGCTAAAGAAGTGTTCTGACTCGACTATCTTGAGCAGAGGACCAGTAGACCATAACCGCCTTCCCCACAACGACTGAGGTCGACACAAAATGCTCCGGCCAGCTCCGGGAATCCTGGGAATTAGTTCGATTATCACCTAAAACGAACAACATCCCCTGCGGAACACGGACCGGGCCGAACAGATAGTCAGCGTGGCTATCGGGCTCGAACCAGCGAGCATACGGCTCATCAAGGGCAGCTCCGTTGAGGAACACCTGGGTGCCTCGAATCTTGATCTCGTCCCCTTCCAGTCCGATCACCCGCTTCACAAAAGCCTCGTTCTCAGTAGCACCTCCCGGTCCGATTGGACGAGACTGGTGGAACACGATTACGTCGCCACGTTTAGGTTTGGCCCACGAAAGCACCACATCATTCACGAGCGGGATACGAAGACCATAGAGAAATTTCGGAACTAAGATGTAGTCACTCACCCGTAAGGTTGGGTTCATAGAGGGGGACGGCACAAAGAAAGCCTCAACCAGTGAGGCCTTTGCCAGGCCGACAACAAACGCAGCGAGCACCAAGAGACGCACACATGCACGAATCGATCGTCGAAAAGGGCGCACGAGAAGGGCATGCAACTCACGCCGACGCGCCTCTCGTCGCTCACGATGACCGAGGCCAAAAAGAGCCTCAGAGCGATTCAAACTGAGATTCATGCAACACCCTTCCGTGGTCAGCGTCCTTACGATTGAGCAGACGCTGCTCCTCTCTCTCTCTTATCGTGCTGCAAGGATGCGGTCTAAGCAAACTTCAGAAGCTGTACCGAAACGCTCGATACTCAGAGGCAACCGCCCCTGCGCCAGCGTGGCAGCGCACACAGAAGATCCCAAAAGAGACATGCGTGTACGAGTAGCTTTGAGTCCGATCTTGTCTCTTGGGGATTATAGACGAGGGAGCAATTTTCGTTGCCCTCTCATACCAAGTACAATCTCCATCATGAGATCCCATAATCCCCACAACTTCCCGCATGGCCCACAGGCCCGACCTTCAGACAACAGCGATCCGATGCAGGATGCTCATGAGGGTGCTGATACTTTGGATTTCACTCACTTCAGCCTCGACTTCATGGTCTATCGCTCGATCCAAGAGCTTCGTGATGAGAACCGAGACCACGAGGCGCTTGAGCTCCTCGAACTCCGGATCGCTGACACCTACAGAGCTACAGAGATCTCCTCGGCGAACTTCTTTCAGGCCGCCAAACTTAATGCGGGCCTCTCTACAACAGCCGGCGACCGCTACCACATGCGTGCGGTTTCACACCTGAGAAGGATTTTGAGGGATGACCCCAAGAATGAGTTTTCATGGCAGCTTCTTGGAGACCTCTATTATCGAGAGGGAGAGCTTAAGAAGGCGGGTTTGTGTTATTTTCAGGTTATTAAACATACCCCTAACCCGATCATTCCCTACGCAAAGCTATGCCCCATATTACGAGCACTCGATAGAAACGACCTCGCGTTAAAAGCCGCTGATTTGATGGTAGCTCTTAATAGCTCCGACCCGATCAGCCTCGGAATCAAGGCTCAGGCCAACCTAACGGCCGGTAATATCGAGATCGCTCGCCAAGCTGTCGACCGTATTATTGAGCTTACCCCCAAGGCGGCCGTGGCTTGGGTTCGCAAGGTTCAGGTCGAAGTAGCAGCAAAGGATTATACGGCAGCGAAGGCTGCAGCGAATAAAATCATACAGCTCGATCCCACCAATTTCATAAGTTGGTTAACTCTCATGCACGTTGAGCTAGCAGCCGGTGATATCGAGGCCGCTAAGTTTTCCGTACGGCGGGCTGTGGAGCGTAATCCTCTCAACTCCCCTAGTTGGGGACTTCAGGCTAAGATCGATTTAGCCGCTGGAAACCATACAACCGCGCGAATCGCGATCGAAAGATCGCTAGAGCTTGATCCGAAAAATTTCCACTCCTGGGAAACCAAGGCCCAAATCGAGAGTGCCGACGGAGATCTCGAAGCTGCACGAGAGTCATTTTCCACCTCGCTCCAGCTTAATCCCTTAAATCTAAAAGCTTGGAGACGCAAATTGCACTTGGAGCTTGCCTGCGGTGATATCAAAGCCGCGCGCGAGGTAGCCAACACGGTGCTCAAACTTGCTCCCGATGATGTCGTGAGTTGGGGACTCAATATTAAGGTAGCCCTCAGTGAGGGAGATGCCGATACGGTGCAACGGTCTATAGACCGAATCAGGGCACTTGAGCCGCAGAACCCTCTTGTGGCCCTCTACCAGGGACGCTTGGCCCTGCAGAAAGGTGACAAAGAAACAGCGATACAATGCGGAAGCGTCTTAATGAACACCTTTCATCCAACCCATGTCTTTTATTTGCGATGTCTCGTTGTTTTTGGACTCTTCGAGCCGGAGAACTACGAAAAGATCGTCAAAGCCCTCAAAACAGGCGGCGCTATCCAGCGCAACGACAACGGCTTTGCGCTCTCCCCCGACGCACCCGAGGATGCCCTCAATCATCTAGACCGAGAGTTGTTTACCTTCTCGGAAGACTTAGCGAACTATAGTCGTTCAGGCATATTCACCTCCGACCTCATCCCCGTCCCGATCGATGGGCTAGCGACCGACGTTGCAAGTAACGGCAGCCGCTTGTTGTGGAGCTCGGTCTTTGAAGAGCGCCTCAAACCTCTGCGTCGCATTGACGATCGACGGACCAACTAGTGACGAACTAGGGAGTGGCGGCAAGCGCCTATAGCGGACGTACACTCACGGCGCTCGTGTCGTCTCGTCCGCCGTGTGCTGCTGCATGGCTCAGCGGAGCGTCAGCCACGCCCATGTGATGCGCCACTACTCTAATCGAGAGAGCTCCTCCTGAATCCGCCGCTCCTCTTCGGCGGAGAGATCTGGAGGGGTTGCGCCGGACGCCGTCGTATTCCCCTTCCTGCGTCGAATTGAGGCTCCTACTGCAACGATTAACCCAATTACCACGAATGCGACCGGCACGATCCATACGAGCATCCCCACACCCGAGAACTGCGGCACCGCGCGATACTGATCGCCGAACTTTTGAAATACTTCGTTTAAGATAACCTCTGGTGCCTTGCCCGCTTCAAGCTCCGCACGCATCTGATCCTTCAACTCGGCCGCCTTCGAACTCGGGCAGTCGTTGAGCGACCGGCCGGGACAAAATGGGCTAAACACCTGCTGATAGAGGTTTGTCGCTTCTCTATCAAGCGCTTCGGAACGCTCGTCTGCTTGCGCAGAGCCAACGATGAGAGCGACGCACAGGGCTATGAGGGTCTTACTTACGCTGCTGCACATGGAGCACCAAATTCCGCACGATACGTTTCAATGCGCGTTTTCAACTCATCATCGATTCGAAAACCGGATGAGTTCGCGCCGGAGAGGTACGAGATAATATCATGAATCGACACGAGGGGGTGAATCTTAATGGAGTGCTTGGCCTCAGCCTCCTCAACCGCCGAGCAGGTTCCGGAGCCCTTTTCGGCTCGGTCGACTAGAATTATTACCCCAGCAACCTCAACACCGACCTTCTCGCGCAGGACAGGAACAACCTCGTTCAGCGTAGAGCCGGCAGTGACAACATCCTCGACCAGTACCACCCGCATGCCCTTCGTGAGCGCCCTCCCCACGTACTCCCCACCATCGCCATGAGTCTTCGCCTCTTTTCTGTTGAAGCAAAATCCGATGTTTTTCTTGAAGCTCTGCTGCAAGCTCATCGCCGTGGAGACACACAGAGGAATCCCCTTGTAGGCCGGTCCGAAGATGACATCCACGTCCCCGAGCCCCAGATCCATAATCTTCTGAGCGTAGAACGATGAAAGCTTCGTAATCTTTTCACCGTCATCGAAACCACCAGCATTAATGAAGTAGGGGGCCTTTCTGCCAGACTTCAACGTAAACTCGCCGAACTTGAGCACCTTACTCTGAATCAGGAAATCAACGACGGCTCCGCGATCAAGCGTTGTGGTTGTCATATATTTTTCTCCTCTGATGAAAGAATTCTGCCGATCCTACCCTCACATTGAACCTGATCATGCGCGGTATACGAGCCAGTTTTGAGGAGTGCAAACACACACATCCTCTTATGATCGGTATCGGCGATTGAGGAGATGACCTTTCCGATGGGCTTGGCATCCCTTCCAATAACGCTCGCGTGCACTGGAATTTCTTCGGCGCCCTCCAGTACGATACGTTCGAGGTGTCGTGGGAGCTTACCGATCGCGTCGCTTCGCTCAATTACCTCCTGTCCGACGTAGCATCCCTTTTGGAACGATACCGCATCGCGCAAGCCTGCCTCGGTGAGGATCATCGATTCGTTGATCTCGTTTGGATACTGCGCGAATCCATCGGCGAATCGCTTGAGGTCGTATTCAGCGGTCGAAAGGGGTGTCCCAAGGCGAGCGCCTAATTTTGCTCGAATGTCGCTAGGATTGTTAGAAATGATGAGAAGATCCTCACCGTCCTCACCGAGACGACGTCGCGAATGAGTATAGCACACAACCCCTTCGCCAAACTCAAGGGACGTCGCATCTGTGCGGTGCCCCACCAAACACTCTGAAGAGCAATCGATGATTGAGACACGATCGGCGACTATGTAACGCCCGAGTGCTGCGAATAAGGGCTGCCTATCACCACCGTCACTCACAAGGTAGAAGAGATCGTCTCCATCCACATATACCGTATACACCCCCTCGACACGGCCTTGTGGACTGAGCGCACCAGCTGCCAACGAGGCTCCCGCTGAAACATTTCGGAGATCGTGGGAGAGGCGATTGTTGAGATATCGACGGGCATCCTTACCCGTTACTTTAAAAACCACCGGTGCGGGCTGAAGGTACCACATGACGATTATCGAATAAGGTTGCCGATACGAGAGAGACTATCCCACGACCAGAACACGATCACAGCCTTGCCTTTAATCCGGTCCTGATCGAGGAACGGAACGGTCCAAAAACGGGAGTCCTTTGACTCGTCGCGATTATCCCCTAGAAGCAAAACATGATCTGCAGGCACAGTCTGTGGCCCAAAGTCACCCTCGGGGCTTCCACCATGTACCCACTGCGTGTACGGCTCTGAAATAAGTTGTCCATTTATGAATACCTGCGCTCCCCGCACCTCAACGGTTTCACCGGGAAGCCCGATCACTCGCTTGATAATGTGAATCGCCGAATCATCCTCCCCTGGGGTCGCGGGATCATCTGGACGCGTGAAAACTACGACATCTCCGCGCTGCGGAGCATGCCATGTAACCACCGGGGCCTGAACGAACGGGATACGGAGCCCATACCAAAACTTTAAAACGAGGATGTAGTCGCCGATCTGCAAGGTCGGCTTCATGGAGCCGGACGGGATCTTAAAGGGCTCAACGATCTGAACACGGATAAGGAAGGCAAGGCCGAGAATAACAACCAGGGTCTTCAAGAAGGCTACGAGCTCTGCCCAAAATCCAGCCGGTTGTTGTTGTTCTGCCATATGGAACCTCTTAGCCCCGCGTGAGGGCCCCTTCTCTAACGGAGGCAAGGATAGCCGTCCGAGCGGCAACGGGTCAATGTCAGAGGGGTAACCAAGCCATGAAAAAAGGCCCCGCTACGTTATGTAGCTGGGGCCTTGTTAGTTGTGTTTGTGAGCAGATTCCTTATGCGCTGAATCCCTGTCGCTTACCGAACACTACCGTGCTGCAATCTACCTCGATCTTAGGGTCCTTGCTCGTCACGGTCGATACAAAGATGCCGGGCTCAAAGGCGCGCTCTTTCAAGAGCTCGATCTTATCCATCTCTGGGATCGACATATTTGCCTTAATTGAGAAGTTAATCTCAACCACCACGTTTCCGGGAGAATCATCAAGAATCTTTGTAATCATTCCGTACAGCGGATAGGTGTTTCCAACCTCAACATCGCCGAACTTAACTTCGCAACCGAACTTCTCGAACAGATTTGGATTCTTGTCTTGATTTTCCATCTTACAACCTCACAAAGAAGCACAACGTGTACACCCATATCAGCTGCGGGCGAAATGATGCTTCAGCCAAATCAGAGCCGGTTGAAACTAACTTTTAAAAGGTAGTTATATCAGAGGGGTAGCGATGGTTTTGCGTCGGTCGCGTATCCGTAACACGCTTATAGAACTACGAAAAAATCGCATAGTTAGAGGAACGTGAGAAGGCCCTGACGAGCGGCATTGGTCGAAACCACATGGGGAGCTTCGGTATTCGCTCGTCTTCAACTCCTACCAAACTACAAACTTCGGGCCAGGGCTCGGCCCGTGATTACATCGTCTACGTCGGTAACATTTGCCAGAATGAGCAAGCCAGCCGTGGAGAAGCAGCCAACGCAGACCCGGCCGCCAGACTCGCCTCGCTCTGCGCAACGAAGATAGTCACTTCGACTAAGCATTCGCGGCTCACCGTGTGCGAGATACCTGAGAATAGCGGCAGTCATGACCTCTAGGGTCTTAGCCTCGCGATACTCGGGGTAGTGATCGTCGTGTACCTTCTGCTGCGCTGCTACCCTCTTCTTCCTAAAATGTCTCTCGTTGGCAACAACGTCGGGACGCGGATCGCTCACTGGTAGCAATACCCACTCGCTCCTTTGTTGCTCAAGAGCTGCAAACGGCAGCTTCTTCCAGCGAGTCATATAGCTGGTCGTATCATCAATCAACCAGAGACAGCGACCACTCCAGGCATCACATAGATCATTCAGCTTCAGCGGCGTATACGGCTCGCCGTTTACAGTCATCGGGACAAGCACCAACAGGTGCGTATCCTTTATCTTCTCTCCTGGATGAAGTGGGCACTCAGATTCAAGAAGCTCCTTTGTGATTGAGTCAGGAATCGGTGGAGTATACCCTACCTCGATTCCTTGTGACCGCCACACTTCAGTGCCTAAAAAGTTCTTACCCAGAAGCTCTTGCATGCGGAGCCGCCCATCTATCTGCTTGCAGAAATCCTCTGCTGAAAGGCCTTTCAACGCGGCAGCCTCCTTGATGCAATCCTGCGTCGCTTGAGAGTCGCGGATCTCTAACACCTTCGCTGGGTCGTTACTAACTCGGTCGGTTGCGGCTAAAATCTCGGAGACCTTTTCGCACACGAGATCTTTATATGCTTTAAGTCGCTCCGCGGGGGGAAGGCTTTGGTCATCCCATGGTTTTAGTTTCGACGGGTGAGAGAGCCCGAGATCGGCTCCTGGGACAGGGGTTGTCCCGTTTTGCGCTTTGGTATCTTTTTGATCCGGTCCCCTTGCCATCGTATGTACGTAGCTCCCCGATAGGATGATCGGCTGTTTGGCCACAGATGTTTAGCGTTTTATCTTCGTGTGGGTACAGGGTGTTGAGGGGTAGTCCATTGCGATGCGCAAACGTAGCGCCCCCCACAAATTTCGATCAAACAGCCGCGCCCCGGCGCGGGGCGCCCAAGAACCAAACAGCCACGCCTCCGCTTCGCTGCGGCTTCCAATGGGACAACCCCTCCTATCGGAGGGGACCAAGTATCCAAGTTCCAACGATCAAGACCGCCCCTTCTAGGGGCTCCCGAGCTCAGCGAGGGTGGGGTGGATACAGAGGTAGCAATTGCACCGGTGCCGTAGAACAGCTCGGTGAACTTTGTGCAGGTAGCGGTCTCCGGCACGCGTTGACCGCTACTCACAACTTCCGGGCAAGAGCACGACCAATGTCGACATCGGCGTCGGCGACGTCGAAGCCATCGTAGACCGACAAGCCGCTAGCATTAAAGTAGCCAACGCAGACGCGCCCGCCAGAAGCATTTGGCTCCTCGCACCGAAGATAGTCAGGAAGCAGGCGCTCCTTGTGGGTAAGATCGTACAACAGCGCCATCGTCATAACCTCAAGCGCCTTTGCCTCTCGGTACTCTTGATAGTGTTCGGTATGCACCTCCTGCTGCTGAGCTATGCGCTTTCCCCTAAAATGTTTATCGGGTGATACCTTAGGGTCCGGATCGCTCTTAGGTAGTAAGACCCACTCACTTTCAGATTGCGGGGCGGACGCCCACGCCTG
>JBEGVS010000055.1:0-149739 GCA_041178185.1 Pseudomonadota bacterium | reverse complement strand
GATTATGGTCGCGAAGTGCTTATCCGAAACTGGAATGACACTTAGGCGCGATCCCTTCTGAAGAAGCGCGAGCCCTTCCAGGGCTTTGATATCGCGCAACTCATCCAGCGGAATCTGCCGGATGAATTTTCGCACAAACTTCAGGTCGGGGCAAAACCAGCGCGGGTTGGCTTTAGTCGCCTTCGGTTCGAAGTATTCACTCGAGGAATCGAACTGGGTCTGGTCAGGCGAGGCCTTTTTGTGGACCCTGGCGAGGCCAACCACCCCTGGGGGCTCAGCATTTGAATGGTAGATGAGAACTTCGTCCCCAACCTCCATCGCCATCAGAAAGTTACGAGCTTGGTAGTTACGAACACCGGTCCAGTCCGTTACCTTCGAACGAGCGAAATCGTCGATAGAGAAGACGTCCGGTTCAGTTTTTACGAGCCATGTTGCCATGGCCCGCATTGTGGAGTGGAACAACGCTCTCAGGCAAGACGACTTTACGCCTGCTCCCGACCGATCAGCTCCTTGAGCCCCTCAAATCCAGGATTCGGCATCTTAACTTTGGCGTTACGACTACCAATCTGGGCTAGTGCGTTCGCATCCGAGAACGTAAAGAGTTGAAACTTGAGCTTTGGCCAGCGTTTCTTGAAGTGGGCGTTTGAATCCGCGTAGGCAAGGTCGAACGCACGGAATCCGTAGGTTTCAACCAACTCGGGGATAACGGACATACGGTGTGGGGTCTTGTCGAGACGGCTCGGTATCGCCACCCCGTTTCGTGCCGAGAGCGATTGCAGGAGTTGGTCCATGGTCGCAGTCATCACATATTCGGGGTTGCCCCGTGCGTCGTCGGGCACCTGAAGCTCCCGGAGGAATTCCGCAATCCCCTCCGACGTAATAGATTCAGGGAAGAGGCACGAGATGATAACATCAGAGCATGTCTTTACGCGACATCGAACGCTCACACCCGGGATAACCGTAAGCGGAGAGCTCTTGGCCGCCGACACCATGCGATCGATAAACTCGCCACTATAGAAGTCGGTAATTGCGATAACATCGAGCCCCTTTACCTTTGCGAGCCGAACGATCGCTGGCGCTGAATCCAGTCCCTCAACACCGAGGTATCCCATCGACGCTGGGCTCTGCACACGTAAGTCCATAACGTAGCTCTTTTGGCGTGTTTTGCTCCTCTCTATCTGCTGCGAGAGGGTTCCCTTCGAATCTTTCTTTTGTGTGCTCATAGTATGGTTCCTTGTATGAAAGACTACGACTCTGTATTAGATTTAATGCCCTCTCGGAGCTTTCGACTTTGCTCCTGTGCGGCCGCGCGATCCGCCTGATCCCTACCGGGACTGATGGGAGCGCCAACGGAATCAAGAAGCTCCTTCATCATCGACTTAATCGTTGCGACCTGAATCTCAAGCCTCCCGATATCACTCGCCGAGGGGATCGAACTGAACATGGAGAGGCATCGGTCTACCTTGGTAAGGATCGCTGAAACCTTTGAGGTCAAGAGATCTACCCGTCCCTCAAGAAGGCGCAGGTCACTCGTCGAAGCGATACCCATCATTCGTGCAACCGTGGCAGCGCTCACATCCACTCGCGGAGTATCCGAAATATGGGCAAGCGACGTCGGCGTCGCGGCGCTCTTACTTGAATCCTCGCTCATACTCGAATCGACGCCCGTTACCTTTTCGGTGGCGACCCCTGCGTCCGTCTTGGCAGGATCAGCGGCGGACATCTCATCCCCGCTCTTTGAAATCAGGGGAGCTGCTCGTTCCTCGGTATTCGTCACGGCGACAGTTTGAGGCGCGGGCTCAATTGAAGCGGCGTCCACCGGTGGCGCAGGTGGCGCCGAGGTTAACGACTCAGGCAGTGCCGTTTCAGCGGAAGCCTCTCCGGTGAGCTCTTCAGTTGTCGGCAAGCCCTCAAGAATGTCCGAATCCATAGTGTATCGCTCCTGAACGGCTGGAGAGGTGGCGGTCCAGCCTGCTATTCCTTAGAAACGAAGATAAAACAGCAGCTCATGAGGGATTTATGCGCTGCCACCAAAAAATTCTCGCCAACGCCTTACCGAGGGCGGCATACGGCGCCATACTCTGAAGATGAGCAATCCTGGGGAAAGGATTCAAACAATAGTTTTATGACCGGGATTGAGGAGGGAGTAGCGAGGCTATCCTACCGTTTTTCGGGGACTTCTACTCCCACCGTTTACCGCTACAGGAAGCTCATCTTGTTTGTCCGAATCAACGCTTCGCGCAGGTATGGTAACGGAGAGACGAACGATTCGGTGTCGCTGCACCTCAAGAACTTTAAATGTAAGCCCATGAATGTCGAAGGTTTCGCCCTCCTCCGGGAGCTTACCTACATGGTAGAGCACGTACCCAGCGATGGTATCGTAGTGGCCCTCCGAAGGGGTTATCCCAAACGACTCCGGCAGCTGATCGATTCCAGCCACTCCATCAACTAACCACGCTCCGTCGACCTCTCGAATAACGAGTTCGCGTTCGGAAGCGGAATCGGTTTCATCAAAGATATCTCCCACGATCTCCTCAACGAGGTCCTCAAGGGTCACTATCCCCCCCACTCCCCCGTGCTCATCGAGCACCACCGCGAGATGGGTTCCGGTTGACCTAAATTCGTGCAGGAGATCATCGACCGGTTTCGTATTCGGAACCTTATACGTATCTCGAAGTAGTGAGCGCCACGCGTCGGTTGTAACCGGTTTATTGATAAACTTCAGAAGATCCTTCGCCAGAATCATTCCCTTTACGTCGTCGAGGTCGGAACCACAGATCAGTACCCGCGAAACCCCCTCGCGCGTACACAGAGCGATGAGCTCCTCTGTGGTAGCGTTATCTTTTGCCCATACGACATCTTTACGCGGAGTCATCACCTCTCGAACGACCCGTTCGGTGAAATCAACGATGCCTTCAATTAACCGTTGCTCGTTGTGCTCGATAGTTCCGGACTCGGAGGTTAACTTGACGAACTCGCTGAGATCGTCGGTAGAGAGTGAAATGTCGCGCTCAGTCGTGAGGCGCAGGTGACATCGCTCCAAGACGCGAGTGATCGTATTGTGAATAAACATCAGGATCGGTCCAACGAGGAGAAAGAAGACCCGCAGTGGCACGGCCACAACACACATGGCTTTCTCAGGAAATTGCAACGTGAAGGCTTTCGCCACCTGCACAACCACTAACGTGGTCACCATCACGACCGCAGCACAGAGAGTCCCGAGCGCTATGCCGTACGGGGTGAGAGCCCCACTCTCTTCCGGAAGCTTGGCGATGTACCCGGTGAGAAAGGCCAGACAGAATCCCGCCCCAAAGGAGGAACAGAGTCTACCCATCTGGGTCGAGAGGAGGTAACGCTCGGAGTTTTCGATTATCTTTACGCTCGTTGCGGCACCGAACGCCTCCAGCTCCACGAGCTCGCGAAGGCGGCCGGTGCGACTCCGAGCGATCGCCAAAGATGCTACGATAAAAAAGATATACCCAGACACCGCCACCAGTAACGGAAGGGTGTGAGAAAGGAAAACTATCGGATGGTAAGGTTCGCTATTCATACCGTGAAGACCCTGGCCCTAGCTGCGACAAACGGCGACCACATCGGTGGCCTGCCCGAGGTACCAGGTTCGGAGAGCTACTAGAAAAGATGCTTGGAGGGGGAAATTGGGCGTACCCATACTCACTCCTTCATTGTCCGTGCCGGGAACAGTGGTTGTCAACGATAAGCACCGGAGCGGAAAAACGTCATCATATCAGAGCATTACAATGCTCATGTCGAAGACCTCTCACTCTCTCCTACTCGTCTGGCGGGACCAGTACGCAGTTCCCTCATCCCCCTCGGGTGATCCAAGCCGGCACCTGGAGGTGTTGCAACACAGGGTGACAAGACAGCTGGTGCGAAGTGCTTGATAAGATTACTTTACTCAGCATGACACCAACTCGCGAAATCATGTGGAATCTCAACACGCTCCCCAACGTGGTGGCGTTGTACGGTCTTCTCGTTGTTGCGCTCGCCATAGGCGCAAACGGCATTCTACAGAGGACCCTTTTTTGGCGCTCCGGTCGCCCCTCCCCCGAGAGCCTAGGAGCTTGGATGTGGCGTCTCGACGATCTCATACAGCACGGGTTTTTCCAGCGGAAGGTTAGTCGTGGAAAGAGCGGTTCAGCTATCGCGCACCTTCTCGTGTACTTCGGATTTCTGGTACTCACCTTCACCACGACCATGGTGTTCATTCACCACGACCTCGGGATCAAGATCTACCAAGGACAGTTCTACCTGTGGGTGACGATGTTCAGCGATGTCTTCGGCATCTTGCTGTTAGCGGCCATCCTCTACTTCGGCTACCGCCGCTTTATGCAAAAGGCGGACGCAGTGCATGTCAGTCCGAATGACTCCTTCATACTTGTGATGCTGGCGGTGCTGGTTGTGCAAGGATTCGCACTGGAGGGGCTGCGCATTCACGCGACGAACGACCCGTGGCAGCTCTACTCCCCGATCGGGTGGCTCTTCGCTCAATCGGTATGGTTCCTCTCGGTAGAGCGCGCAAAGGATATCCACTTCGTGATGTGGTGGTTTCACACCCTTACAGTGTACGCGTTTATCGCCCTCCTTCCCTACACAAAGTTTTTCCACATCGTGTCGAGTCCCCTCAATCTCTTCTTTGCTCGCACCCAACGACCGAAAGGGGCGCTCCCGTTTATCGGAGATATCGAGAAGCTCATGGAGACCGGTGAGGAGTTCGCGCTCGGATTAGGTACCATCAAAGATTACACCTGGAAGAACCTCCTTGACCTCGACGCATGTACGCAGTGTGGTCGCTGCCAAGAGGTCTGCCCAGCTTACATGACCGGCAAACCGCTCTCTCCAAAGTGGGTCATCCTCGACACTCGCAATCACGCACACGCTTTGCAAGCAGAGGGAGCTCTACCACCTCAAACCGGGGTGAATCCAGGGCTGGCGCTTGACCAACAACTGATGGGCAACGTGACCCTTCCCTTCAATTCTCTCAAGCGCACGGATGAGGGATTTACTGCTTCCGGAACGTATCGAGCGCAGAATCCACTCGTTCAGAATTCGGTCCGCTCCCTGGGAGGCTCCGCTGACGCTAAGATAGCCGGAGATGTCATCGACCCCATGACGTTCTGGAGTTGCAACACCTGCATGGCGTGCGTTGAGGCGTGCCCTGTCGGAATTAATCACGTCGATCAGATCGTCGGAAACAGACGACACCTCACGATGATGGAGGGTCAACTTCCACATGAGGCACAAGCAACCCTTCGCTCCCTTGAAAGCCGTGCTAATCCGTATGGCCCCGCAGAGGATAGAGTAAAGTGGCTCGATGGTCTTGATGTGAAACAGCTCCAAGCCGGAGACTCTGTCGACTACCTCTACTGGGTGGGGTGTGTTTCAGCCTTTGATCCTCGAAAGCAGAAGATTGCGAAGTCGCTCGTCACCATCATGCGACGAGCAGGACTCTCGTTCGGCGTACTCGGCTCCATGGAGGGATGCTCAGGAGATCCAGCTCGCCGGCTCGGAGAGGAGAACCTCTTCCAGACCCTTGCGAAGCAAAACATCGAGCTTCTCAAGTCGGTCTCATTCAAGACACTCGTGGCAAACTGCCCGCATTGCTTTAACACGATAAAAAATGAGTACCCTCAATTCGGAAATCTCGGAGAGGGACGACAACCGGAGATTATTCATCACTCGGTTCTCTTGCGACGACTCCTCGAGGCCGACAAGCTCCCGCTGAGAGAGGAAGCTCTCAAAGAGGTCACCTTCCACGATCCCTGCTACCTTGGACGGGTCAACGACGAATACGAGGCTCCACGAAAAACTCTTACGGCGGTCAAGGGGCTTAAGATCCTCGAGATGGAGCGCAGTCGCGAAAGCGGTCTGTGCTGCGGAGCCGGCGGAGGCCATTTCTGGATGGACCTCAAGATAGGAGAGCGAGTTAACTCGGTTCGCGCGGCGGAGGCCGCCGGAACCGGCGCATCGACCGTGGCTACGGCGTGTCCTTTTTGTATGCAGATGATGGAAGACGGAGTTAAACTAACTAACAACGAGGCGAAGCTCGATGTTCGAGATATCGCCGAGGTTATCGCTGAGAGACTTCAATGAAAGCACTCCCCTACTACAGTGAGTACGAAGCGTTCATAGACTCCGTCACCAAACTCGTCCATCAGGAGCTCATTCCACACGTCGCGAGGTGGGAGAAGGAGACCTTCTTTCCTAATGATGTTTTTAAACTCCTCGGAGATCAAGGATATCTCGGACTTCTCATCTCGGAAGAATACGGAGGGGTCGGTGGCGACTACAAGATGGCGGGCGCGTGGTGCGAGACGTTCGGCGAGCTCGCCTCAGTGGGACTGACCGTGGGCGTCAATATGCACTCCCTGGTGATCAGTCACGCACTGGAGAAATTTGGAACAACGACCGCCAAGGCTCACTGGCTACCTAAGGCCGTCAAAGGGGAAGCGATAGGTGCGTACGCGTTTACTGAGCCCGGTGCCGGCAGTGATTTGGCGAACATTCGTACGATCGCAACAAAACATGGCACTTCGTGGAAGATTAATGGTTCAAAGACCTTCATCACCAACGGGGCACGCGCTGATTTTATCCTGGTACTGACGAAAACCGATCCGAGTGCGGGGTATAAAGGATTCACAACCTTTATTGTCGACACCAAAACGAAGGGATTCAAGGTTTCCAAGACACTACATAAACTTGGATGGCATGCGTCAGACACCGCGGAGCTTTCATTTGAGGATGTCGAGGTCGACGAATCGTGCATTCTTGGAAAACTCGGGGAAGGATGGGGACAAGCGGCCTCGAACCTTAACTGGGAACGTCTCATGCTTACCCTGACCTCGCTCGCCGGTGCTAAGATGTGCCTTCAGGCAGCGACTCGGTACGCCGGTGAGCGCAAGGCCTTCGGTAAGAAGCTCCATGAATTTGCTGATATTGCCGAATACATGAAGGAGATGGAGAGACGGATCGTGCTCGGCGAGGCTCTGGCCCACCGTGCCCTTGATGAGCTGTGTTCCGCGCGTGATTGTCGGCCCCTCGTAGCAGCGGCTAAACGGATGGTATGCGACGATGCCGTGTGGATAGCCGACAAGGCGATTCAGATCCACGGGGGATATGGGTACACCACCGAGTTCCTTCCTGAACGATGGTGGAGAGACCTACGGCTCATGCCGATTGGGGGAGGAACGAGCGAGATAATGACGAATATCCTTCGGAAAGAGCTTCAACGTCTGTAAGGCCATCTCAAGAACTCTCGTTACAGCTTCTCGCGGATCTTTTCTAAAACCATCATCGTCTCATGGACCGGGGCACCCCGGGAGACTCCAAGGCCTTGAGAGCGCCGCACCTCGTTCCGCAAGTCCTCGACCACTTCACAGAGGATAGTGTGCACATCCACCTCCCAGTTCGCTAGGGGAGCCCATTCATCACTGATTCGATTGTACTTCCACGGAGCGAGCTCATCACCGGCCGCGATTAGGAATTCCGCAAGACACAGCGCGTCCTTCGATTCTCCCTGATCAAGAAGATTGCACAATTCCCGATATGCGCTTGAAAGTTGGTCCAACGTAAGGATGAGTTTAGTCCAATTGGCCTCATTAAAGACGGCGCTATAGTCCGGCGTGTAATTTCCCAAGACCTGAGCCTTTTCGCGGTATGCATCGAATAGGGATTCAAACTCCTCTGTGTACCTCAGAGCCGTGGGTCGGAATCGTAGTTCAAAGAAGTGGCGAATGCTGGCTGACGACATGAAAAGCATCCTTCGCGCCACAAGCATAGCACCGATCGTAGCGAGCACCGCGCATACTGCGAGGCTCACTGACACGATCTTGGAATTATGGAACAGTAGCTCCTCCATCAACCCTAGGATCGGAAGGGGCTAGCGGGAACTTAACTATTTATTTTAAAACTTAAGTTTACTGACACGGGTTGAGAGGAATTCACTAACTGCCTCAAGGGGCGTAAGAGAACGAGCAACACACCGCTTGGATAGCTCCCTGAGGACGTCCTCCTCTCCTGCCAGCACCTTTCGCGACACCCGTTCACTGATCAGGGTGCTGATCGTCTGAGCCACTATACGAAGTCGACGGGAATATCCTGCGGGCGAAGACTCAAGCCATGCGAGGTGCGCGACCACGCCCTCCACAATATCTGCGACCCCCTCGCCGCTCGTGGCGACGCTCTTCAGAACCTTGGGTTTCCACTGGTCGGCGGAGAACTCCTCGAGGGAGAGGAGCGTATAGAGATCCTTCTCAAGAAGAAGAGCGCCATCACGGTCGGCTTTGTTGACGACGAAGATATCGGCGATCTCCATCAAGCCGGCCTTGATGATCTGAACGCTATCACCCATCCCGGGGACAAGCACCACAACACAGGTATCAGCGGTTCGAACGATGTCCACCTCTGCCTGACCGACACCCACCGTTTCGACCAAGACGACATCAAACCCGGCACAATCAAGCACGTGAACCGCTTCGAGGGTCGCCCTTGCTAGCCCACCGAGAGATCCCCGTGTCGCCATGCTTCGAATGAAGATCGTAGGATCGTCCGCAGCTTGATTCATCCGAATACGATCGCCGAGGATTGCGCCACCACTGAAGGGACTGGATGGGTCCACGGCGAGAATAGCGACCTTAGCTCCTCGCAATCGATAGCTTGTAGCCATGGCGTCGACGAGCGTAGATTTACCCGCCCCGGGAGCTCCCGTCACGCCCACCACGTGCGCACGACCACTTCCTCGCCGCATCGAAGCGGCACTATGAGCTACCTGCGGATCGCCGTTCTCTATCTTTGTGATGAAACGAGCGATGGCCCGATAGTCCCCTGCCAGGGTTCGAGCCACCAACTCGTCATTCGTGAACTTCATACCTACATGGTACTGCTCAGGGAACTATTACGCCAACTGGATAATGTCGTTTAGCAGCTGGTTAATTGTCGTAATAATACGGGTGCTCGCCTGGAAACCACGTTGCAGGGTGATGATCCGCACGAACTCAGAAGCGATATCCACGGTCGAGAGCTCAACGGTACCGGCCTTAATAGTTCCGAAGGTACCGGCTGTCGGCTTACCGTACACGGGATCGCCGGAGGCCACCGAAACTCCCAACTGGTTCTTACCCAAGCGCAAGAGTCCTTCCGGGTTCGAGAAGTTAGCAAGAGCGACGCTCCCGATAACGCTCGTTTGACCGTTCGTGAGAAGTGCCGAAATTCGACCATCACCTGCGACGCTGATGCTGGTGACGGATCCGATTCCTTTTCCGTCTTGCGTTACCGAAAGCACGTTCGATGCAGCAGCATACTGAGACATCGGGGTAAAGTTAACATCGGTCACGTTCTGATCCGCCCCGTTGTTCCAATCGATCGTCATGGTGATATCTGGAGTTCCGGCAACAAAGGCTGGATTTCTTTGTCCATTACCACCGAAGGTAATTACCTTCTCACTCACAAAGCGAGGATAGCCTGTAACCGTGAGAGAGGCGGTCGGATCGACGTCCTCGTTGTTCACGTATGCTCGCACGGTGTACTCATTAGCTCCCGTGTGGAAGAACATGAGACTTACAAGATGGCTTTCGCCCAGGGAGTCGAACACATCGATAACGGTTGAATACTCCGCGAATTTATTGAGGTCGGCATAGGTCACAACCGGGGGTATCGCTGGTCCAGGAACTGGGATCGCGGCCCCATCCACTATAGGTGCCGCAGAGTTGAGATTTCCGGAGATATTTACCTCGTTGGTCGCAATACTACTCTGTTCGATATTATTCACGTTAATGGGTTCAAGAGCTCCCGACCCGTTCGTAGGAAAACCCAAAACCGCCAAGCCGTTCTGGTTTGTGATGAAGCCGGCGGCATCTATCTTAAAATCTCCCGCTCGGGTGTAGGTACGCTCCAAGCCTCCGGCCAAGACGAAGAATCCATTGCCGGAGATGCCGAGATCGAGGGGACGGCCAGTGAACTCCAGGGTACCTTGTTCATAGATCGTCTGAACGGCTCCGATCTGCGCACCAGATCCGACCTGCTTCCCTAGAATTCCGTCACCGGCGATAATATCCTCGAATGAGGCCCGGTTCACCTTGTAACCCAGGGTATTCGCATTTGAGATGTTGTCACCGGCTACTGAGATAGCCATACCGTGACTAGCGATACCAGAGCGACCAGAGAAGAGTCCGTTAATTATACTTGTCACGCGTCCGTCCCTTACCAAAAATAAGCCGTCCTATCCGAGAGCCTTATGGCCTCAGTGGCAGCCAGCAGTTTGTCATCGACTAATTTTTTCTTCCTGAATGCACTGCTCTCGGAACAACCTCCATGGTCCGTTCCGTTCCGCGCGGTTACACCTTCTGCGGAAGTGTCACTTCCTGTACCGCACCTACTGGGTACTCCTGATTACCGATCACAAGCTTTGGATCTGGCCCCGGAACGAATCCCGTAACTAATCCACTCACCGAGGCAGGCGGTTGATAGAAACCAGCTCCAGACGGCCTAGTAGCCGATACCGAGAAGCCGTAGCCACCGTCCTTCACTCCGAGACCATCCAAGGTCACGTAGTTCTTCCCTGCCGGGAGGTTCTCAAACGTCTTCGTACCAACCACCTTGCCATCCGCGTCGAGAAGATCAACCTTCACGAGCGAACTGGCGCTTGTCAGGTCAATTTGTAGCTGTCCACCTTGACCGCCACTGACCTTTACCTCTGAACCACTTAACTTCACTTGCTGCCCCAGGTATCCGGCCATGGAGCTAATGTTATTTTGATTTTGAGACGCCAGCTTTTGCTCAATCGACGTGAGCTTCTCAACCTGCGTGAACTGCGCAAGTTGTACGGCGAACTCCTTACTGTCGACTGGCGCTTCGGGGTCCTGATTTTTGAGTTGTGCGATGAGGAGCTTCATGAACTCCACCTGTCCCATCTCATCGCCCTTCTTCGCACCGGCAGCCTGGGTGAGCGCTGTGGGTGAATATCCGGAGATTGTGCCTGTTGTTAGATCAGCCATTTTCGATACCTAATGCACTACGCTATCCAGTGGTCCGCAGGGGTAATTCCTGCATCGGAGGCGCCACTCCTGGGTACATCAGCAAATTCATTGCCAAATGTGTTTTCAGGAGCTTGGCGTTGTTTTCCAGGCATGTTGTTCCCCTCTTGCTGGAAACTCTTGCCGTCCAGGAATCCCTGGCTCTGCGCGAAGCTCGAGGGGTCCTTCTCGCTCAACACCTGGACCGAAACTCGATCGACGTTGAGTCCGAGACGACGGAGCGCTGTCTGCAGCTCATGCGCATGCTCCCGCACCGCGTGCACAACATCTGGATTTTGCGGGGTAATTCGCGCGTGTAACAGCCCATCCCGAAGGGAAACGTCGCACTTTACCTGACCGAGTTGGACTGGCTCCAAACGCAAGGAGATAGTCTTTCCATCACGGCTGCGAGCGGCCTCTCTCAATGCGGTCTCAATACGCTCCATCATCTTTTGAGAGGTCGCGCGATTCAGGTACTTAGCCACGCGAGGCCCGCTATCGCCCTGGGTCGCTCGAGGCTCCGCTGCTGCACCCACACCCGAAACCCCAGCAGAAGCTGACTTCGATCTCGAATCACTCATCGACGCCGTCTGTGACTTCAAACCCTCATAGGCCTGCCGAAGGAGCGAGAGCTGCATCGACAACTCGCTATTCTTCTCACGAGACGGAGAGAATCCAGCCGTAAGAGCCGTATCGTTCGCTATCGAGAGCTCTCGGCGATTCGCAACTATGTTCCTCTCAGAATCGGAGCCCATGCGCCCCTCTCCTGAGAGGGTGCGCACCTCATACTCCTCTCCGAGAGATTGAGAAGCCGGGGCCTCTTCAGTTTGGAATCGCGCGAGGAGGCGGTCGATCTCTTCATTCCCAGTGGATTGGTGCTCACCCTCGTGAGCCTGAACGCGTTTTGAAGAGAGCTGGGGGCGAGACATCTCAGAGGGCCCAACACGAGCCATAAGGTCATCGGTCGCAAACTCATCTACCAACGCCTCCTCGTCGCTCTCCTCCTCACCGGACAAAACCACGCGTTGAAGACCGCTCCCCTCCTCAAGCTGCACGGTCGCGTCGACTGAATGAGCCACCTCTGTCTGCTTTTCCGTGATTAGGAGGTGCTGCGCCGTTACCTGCACGCCGCTACCCTGATCGTCCGTTACAAGGTCTGCCTCGAGGTCAAGGTCCTCAAGGTCTGCATAGACGATCTCCTCCTCAAGCGCGATCTCCCCGTCCCCTTGGTCGAGGTCAACGAACTCCTCCCCGAGACCATCAAGCTCACTATCTTCATCCCCTCCAACATCAACGTTTCCGTCATCAACCGGCCCGGTCTCTTTTCGTTGAGAGGTATCCTTAACCACGACGATACCTTGCTGCACTGAGCAGTCGACTCCCTGGTCGTCACCACCTTGATCGAGCTCACTATCAACCTCACCAACGTCGCTCGTGGCTGGCCCTTGTACTTGAGCTTGGTGTCGCTGAACGGTCGACACAGCTTGTGAGAGTGCGAAACCGAGCGCGGAGATCTCATCTCTGACCCCGCTTACCCCGCTTCGGGCTCGTTCTAATAGTTTCTTGAATTCAGAGGCCAGGCTCTCTTTAGCGGTGGAATCCTCTGAGGTGTTACTCTTTTCAGAGGGCAAGGCGAGCGGCGGAGGCTCTATCTCGTGCAGGCGTCGGATCATGTCTATCCTCGATGTGGGGGCGGCTTTTCATAAGCCAAATATCGCGTCCTGCAACGACCCACCCGGTTGTACGGATGCTCTACTAAGCAAAACGGCTGCCAAATGAAAACAAGCAGGGATCAGCACCTTAGCTCCGATACGACGAGCAAAAAGTGCCGAAGCTCAGGATGACCCGGCAGATTGCGCTTCGGGCAAAAGTGGCGTACGACCTAGAGCTACTATGTTGTACCTTGTGTGGACGTTCGCCATCATCTGTATCGTTGTTGGAGTTCTCGGAACGGTGTTCCCTGCTCTGCCAGGCACCCCTCTGATATTTCTAGGTGCCCTTGTGCTCGCGTGGTGGCACGACTTCTCTAACCTTGGGGCCCCTATTCTCGTATTCTTGGGGGTTCTAGCGACGCTGGGTGTGGCGGTAGACTTTATCGCGTCGAGTATGGGAGCGAAGAGAGTTGGAGCGAGCTCTCTGGCGGTACTCGGTGCGACGGCCGGCTCCCTTTTGGGTATCTTCTTCGCGTTGCCGGGAATTATTATCGGACCTTTTGTGGGGGCGTTTCTCGGCGAAATCGTGGCACAAGGCTCCCTCCATCACGCTACCAAGGTGGGGATCGGTACCTGGATTGGCCTTCTCCTTGGGACAGCAGCGAAGGTAGCGATAGCGCTCGCCATGGTTGGGTGTATAGTTCTCTCACTGTTGATCTAGCCGGCCAATGAAATGCGTCCTGTCCTCAAGGGGGTCATAGCCGGCCACACACTCTTCATCATCCCCCTTATTCTCCCCTTCTTTCGCCATCCCCACCTCCATCCTGCGAGGGGCAGCTTCCCGATCTAAGCCGAAAACGACCAGCTCAACCGAGCGAAGTCAATCAGCGTTTTACGCCGCTGATTTTAACCACTATCTCAGGGTCTGTTCCGCACATTATGGGAACTATCTGTCGGCATCACGGCATCAAATGAGTGCGGACGGAAAGACCTCTGTGCCGCTCTTTTCTCGGAGACACCTTCACCATGAAGCAACCACGCCTCGCACTCGCTCTCATGATCGCCTTCACGCTGGTCGTAGCTGGAGTTGGAGTTGCTCTTTCCAGCGGGCTCTCGAAAGCATTCTTCGCCAATTCTTCACTCAACACGGTGATCTTGGCGATTTTGGTATTCGGTATCACGGTCGCCTTTAAGCAAATGAACCGACTACAAGCCTCGTCCTCGTGGCTCTCCCACTTTCGAGAGAAACGCGAGACACAACGACCACTCCCTACCGTTCTCGCCCCCTTAGCCCCGGCGCTTGGAAACGCGGGGGAAGTGAAACACCTCTCGATCGCGACATCGCGATCGTTGTTGGAGAGTGTCTACACGCGCCTCGATGAGGGCAGAGAGACCTCAAGGTACTTGATGAATACCCTCATCCTTCTCGGTCTTCTCGGAACGTTTTGGGGTCTCTTGCAAACGGTGAGTGGGATAGGATCGGTTGTTGGGGGCCTCAGCGTCGGCGACGGCGACCTTAAGGAGGTATTCGACTCATTCAAGGAGGGGCTTAAAACTCCCCTCGTTGGCATGGGGATCTCTTTCAGTGCCTCACTCTTCGGTCTCGCCAGCTCTCTAGTGCTGGGCTTCTACGATCTCATCACCGGACGGGTACAAACTCGCTTCTGTGAGGAGCTTGAAGATTGGCTTTCTTCGGTTCAAGAGCATGGCACCGTTGAAGCCCCGGCGTTTTCGACCTCCCCAACACCGGTGCGCTATCAAGAAGCGTTCATTCAAAACCTCTCCGATCAACTGGAACGCCTTCAGAAGGTATTGCGAGAACAGGAGCAATCACGGGAAGCGGATCGCGCTTCTGTACGTAGACTCTCTGAGGGGGTATCAGCCGTCGACGATCACCTGAAGGCTCAACAGGGTCTCATGGTTAAGCTTACAGAGCTCCAACAGCAAGTTTCGCCCGTCTTAACGCGCCTGGGAGAAAAACTCGGGGGCACCTCTCAAGAAACGATCGAGGAGCACACACGACGCATCGACCTTAACCTGAAAGAGATCGGAGAGCGGGTCTCACGTTCTGCTGACACAATGGCGACTGAGCTGCGAGAGGAGCTCAAGATTATCGCCAAAATTCTTGCATCCGAGGAAGCCAAGAGCAACGCTTAAGAAGAATCCCTATGAACTACGCAGGACGAAAAGCGAGACGCCGGCATTTGGATATTTGGCCAGGGTACGTTGATGCACTCTCCACCATGCTCATGATGGTGGCGCTCGTACTCGTGATCATGATGGCGGCACAGTTTGCGCTCTCAAACGCTCTTAACACTCGAGACGTGCAGATGTCTGAGTTGGCGCAGCAGCTACAGAAGCTCAACGCTGCACTTAATCTTGAAAAATCAAATAACGAAGACCTCGTGAGACAAAGGTCACAAGTTGAAGGTCGTATACAACAGGCAGAGAACGAGGCTAACGAGGTACGCCGGCGCTTGGTCGAGAGCGAGGGAAAACTCAGTGGCTTCCTTGGCGAGCGAGATTCGGCTAAACGCGAGATGGACCGAGCGGTTCAGGAGACGAACGCCATCAAGGTCCAACTTTCAGATATGGTCCGCCAAATTGAGGAGTTAAACAAAAAGCTGGCGTTACTGACCGCCGATCTAGCTTCAGCGAAGTCATCCATTTCGGAGAAGGAGATCAAGATCAAGGACCTCGACGCAAAGTTGAAACGGAAGATGCTCGAAAAGGTAGAGGAGCTCTCCGAATACCGTTCCGAGTTCTTTGGTCGACTTAAGAAGGCTCTCGGCAATCGACCAGATATCAAAGTCGTGGGAGATCGTTTCGTCTTTCAGTCCGAGGTGTTCTTCCAAACCGCTTCGGCTGACCTTCAGGAGAGTGGAAAGGAGCAGCTTGCAAAGCTCGCGGATACACTTAAAGAGCTCGCTAAAACTCTTCCGAAAGATATTAACTGGATTTTGAACGTAGTCGGGCACACCGATAAACGCCCCATCAACATGCCGCAGTTCCGATCAAACTGGGAGCTCTCCTCAGCACGGGCGATCTCGGTGGTGAAATTCCTTGTGGAACAGGGCATCCCACCGGAACGGCTCTCAGCGACCGGATACGGCGAACATCAACCACTGGACAACGGTACCAGCGAAGAGGCGCTTTCTCGCAATCGCCGAATCGAGATCAAGTTCAATCAACGATAAGCAATCGACCGGGGCGAAATCGGGGTGTCGTCCGTTAGCAAGCTGGGCTACCAATTGAATAACTCAAGGGGTAGAAAGCACTGTCCAAATTTCACGCAAACCTGTGCCTCACCCTTCCGGAGGGGGATCTGAACAACCATCGGATCTACCTTACTTGCGCAGCCGTCCGAAAGCACCGGCTTGGCATACAGGGAACCGTCCCCGTTGCATTCAATATGGTAGAGCGAAACCCCAGCATAATGGGCGTGACACACCATCGCAGGGGTTAAAGATAGCCCCCCATCCTCTTCCCTCTTGTCTCTCGTAAACCAACGGCCATCGATGTGTTCAACGATAGTTCCTGCTCTGTAGGTCCGATTGTCCAGTAAAAGATTTTTTCGCAGAAGGTACCATCCGTTCTCTAGGGCGTTATCTGTGCCGCACGATCTCTTGGAGGGTAGCTTGACTGTGTCCATCTCTATACCATCCTCCTCACTCTTCCTCGTCGAGTGTTATAACCCGCCTGAGATCGGATGTCCGAGCACAACCTAGGAGGATACAGCCTAGGAGCATATCGAACTACTTTTCCTGGCACCGGGCCTACCGCAGTAGTAGTACGACTGATTAGCCTTTCCGAGAATCCTAAATCAAGATTGAAGAGCATAGTCAAAGATCCAAGACATTTCTCAGGCCAGTAGAGGGAGCTCCACATCACTCACCCTCTGGACGAGCGTTTCGAGGTCCTGAACGGTCACGAGGTCGTTCGAGTTCAGTCGAATGGCTATGGCGCCACTTTGCAAAAACGGCTTTGAGAGGGAAACCGCAACGGGACCGGAGCGTTTCCTACCCGAATTTGTTCGTTTAAATATCCGACGAAAGTTTGGAAGGTCTCCCTCTGAGAGGCCGAAGATATCAATCAGCCAGTGAGTTTCCTTCGAGATAGCGTAATCAAGTGATGCCGCCAGGCTTCCTTTATCACCAACGAGTATCGGGTCATGGGAATGTCCAAGGGTAGACATCGCCGTTCGAATCGCCAACACTGAGAGCGCCCGAACCGCGATGCTCCAATGGAAGGATCCCTGTCCCGTGAAGGCACCACTCGTCTTACCGCGGACGGCGTGGATACTCCGCCCACCGCAGATATACTCAGTTTGAAAGAGCGAGGGATCGTCGTCTCCGACGAAATGAAGCTTTAAACGATCCATATCCCTGCCAGTCCTTCTTGCAAAGCTTGAACTTGCCCACGTTATTCCAGAACTGTTACCTCAAGCTATTGAAATATTGAAGTGTATGAAGAGGGGGCTAGGATTCAGGACAGGAGTCAGGCGTCCCATACCTGTTCAAGTTCTGTCATGAGGCGTAGCAACCTGTGTTGAGATATCACAAGCTCCCCGTTCAACCATAATGCGACACGGTCTCGAGGGACACGCGGAGCCAGCGCAACCGCCACAGGCCCGACCCTCTTTCGACCGGGGTTGGACCGGGCAAAGAGACGCCGACTGATCGGCGTTCCGCGATCAGAAACACCGAAGCAATCGAGCAACCACTGCGGCTCTTTTGAGAGTACGCCATCCAGTGTCGCAGCAAGACTCCCTCGGCCTCCCGTTACATACGGATCGATCGCGGGAACACACCAGGAAACAACCCCTCTCACGACAACCGCGCTCATCGCTCGAACCCCGCGACCCCAGGGAAACAATCCATATCCCTCGCCGCGATCACGATGGTCTCCGTTCAAGCAGGAGCGACGAACCGAACCATAGCAACTGTCGAGGCGATAGAGACGAAGCTCTGTGCCTGAAGTAAAATGAAGCTGTAGATACATAATCCTCTTTCGAGGAACGATTTGACGCGAAACGGTACCGAGGGACAGCGCTTACCAACCGAAGTAATTCAGGGGATAGAATTGGTCCCCGAATGCTAGGTAGACCCTATCGTGCCCACATTCAGGGGGAGAGATGACCCGGCTGTCCGGCACCCGCTCCAGAGGGTCGTCTGAACCGATCCGGCGGTGCAGAAGTGACCCGTCTGGCTCCCGACTCAAAACGTGGAGGCTGAGCCCGCCGTATTCAGTCCTGCACACCCGTTCGTCGAGTGATACCGAAACGGGCGATGAGAGCCCCTGGATAAGCCAACCATCGGTGTGTCGCCTAACGGGTGTGCCAGCTCGGCAACGATTTTCGCCGATCTCAACATCTTCCCGCAGAAGATACCACTCTCCTGCCTCACCGTAGGCGGTGCCTTGGTCCCTTTCTTCAGAGGTCTCTGTTGCATGTCCCATCGCATCCCCCTGGCAACCACACACATCAATGAGAGCACGACGGTCAAACATCAACGTTTCATTGCTTTCACGAACGCCCCGCTACCACCTTGCAGGTTCGATTGACAGCGGTTCATACAACAAAAGCATGACTATGCACGCGTCCCTTATGATCATGCGCATGCCAGGGGCATGCGTCCTCACGGCACCTCGCTCATCTCGTTACCTCGCTCCCATGACACGACGAATACCTTTCGAGAGAGAGCTCCAAGACTCTCCAAACTTAGTCTGCGCACGAAGATAGGTCATTCCATCGGACACAGAGTCATCGTGATAGCGCCCGTCACTCGAGACTGCATCAATCGTCGGAAGGCGTGTATCGAGTCCTCTGATGGTGACCCGCTCCCCTCCGCTGTAGATCGTGATTTTGCTCGGAACCGGGGCTGCAGTCGCACGCGAAGAGCTCTCCAGAGTTACCTTATGCGCACCGAACAGAAAGGTGCTTCGGTCGGCCAGTAACCAAGCTCCCCCGTCGGATTCTCGTACCTGAGCGTTCTCACCTATCCACGTGGTCTTTCCATCGGGACCGCTGATCGACCATGCACCCGCCAGCCCTTGCGTGCGTATGATGTATCCATCGTACGTGCGCACGGTGATATCGCCAGTATCACCTCGAATCGCTTCGAGACGCTTACTGGACAGAGCCGAATGCTGCGGGGTTACAAGTGGGCTCGTTGGACGAGCGTCGGGGGTACGTGGCTGAGCTTTCTCGAGCGGGCGTTCCCGAATGACGGGAAGAGAGATTGGGCTCGCGGGAGCTTTCGAATGTTTTTCTGCAGCCCTCGTGAGCGCCAGAGTTACAACGTCCGCCACTACCGTAATGGTTGCCATGATGAGTCCCAGAATCTCTTCCGATCGGGTCTCTCGAGATGCCCCCCTTTGGTTGAGCGCAGAGACGTCCAGAGGCGAATAATATTCACTAACGGGGGGCTTCTTGAGGGGCACCTGCAGCCCGTCGGTCGATCTAGCACCGGATTCGACGCGCGAAGGGTAAGCCGTAGAGGGAGCATTTACTCCTGAAAGTGTGATCATGTGTAATCTCCTTGATGGTTAGAAAAGGGGCACGGGGGAGCGCCGCTTCCATGGTTACTATCCCGCTCGCATGTGGTTGCTATCATGTAACGGTACATCAGGCTGACTACCTCACTGTGCCACCTCACGGAGCTCCCCCCAGGGACAGAGGATATTCGGAGGTTATCGGTAAAAAGTTGCGGGAACGCCCGCTTAGAGGCGGCTCGCTAACCCCCTCAAGTTGTTCGGCCGTCGAGACGATATCCCCCCTACGTTGATCTGGGCGGGCAAGCTTTGCTAAAAGCTAGCAGCGCGCAAGGGTAATGGACGCCATGAAAACATTCCTCACCACTCTAGGAATTATTGGGACGGTGCTCTCAGCACCGCTCGTTTCTCGTGCTTGTCCGCTGGTGGCGGGTCTTCCGGACTCAAACTGCGACGGCTTACTCGTGATAGCGGTATTGGGAGACTCTCTCGTAGCAGGAATCGGAGATTCCTTGCACGGCGGTAAGGGAGGCTACGTCCTCAGAGCAGCCGAACAACTACCAGACGTCCGGCTCCACAACTTCGGCGAGGGAGGAGCCACCGCGACAAATATCATATTTGATGTGGAGCGTGCATTCGCCGGTCGTGGACACACCAGGCTGAGAGCTGGCCTCACTGAGGCAGACCTTGTTGTGCTTGACGTTGGGAGAAACGATCAGTGGACAGATAAAACTCCGCTCGCGACCAGGCGCAACCTGAAACGTATACAAACAAGCATTCAACACAATGTGAAAAGCATCACTGGTCATACGCCGCTTGTTGTGACCGCGGTGCTCATGATTCCGAAACGGCTTCGCCAAGTGCCATGGATCGGAGAGCTCAACGGAATCCTCCGATCGTCGAACACCATATACGCTCCAACCGATCTTCGGTTCGATACCATACCTAAAAAATATCTCTCTCCCGACCGTATCCACCCAACCTCAAAGGGATACGACAAGCTAGCCAAAGTTTTCATATCCTATATCGCCTCAAACTATCCGTTGCACGTCCGAGATCTACGCCGCGACAGAGATCACGACGGTCTCTATGATGAATTTGAAAGGGAGCGATTCGGCACCGATCCTACCCTCTCTGACACCGATGGAGATGGTATCAGGGATGGAGACGATCCCTCTCCCCTAGGGTAGGTAAGCCTTCCCTTAATGCTCTCCACCAAAAGTCAAGGTAGACCACAACCACGGCGTGAAGCTGCAGAGCTCTTTCGACTGTCATGAGAGAACATCAATGAGCCCACCGTATAGACAGGCGCATCCAACTTTGTTTAAAAAGGTTAAACTAACTATTTACGGAACACTCGTAGTGTAGTTTACTCGACCCGTTTGTGCGCTAACCGACGAGCTTTGACCTTCGTCCAGTACTCACTCTGGTCGAACCTTTTGGGCGCCGTTGGAATTCGCGCGAACACCTTGTGATACATCACTATGCGGACTCCATATTCCTCACAATGTGACGCGCTACTTTTGAAACGGCTTCACCTGTTGTTCCAAGGAGTAGCCGTTGGATAAAGGGGTTTCCACTTCTGGTCAGCGCCCCTCCTCAGTCCCTTCGACATCCTCGCTCTCTTTTCCTCTTCACACCTCCCTCACGGTAAGCCCGCAAGAATCCGAGCACGTTCGTGCGGCGATGCTACGCAAAGAGGAGGAATGGCTAGAGAGATTTCCGAGACACTTCCGGGCGGATATCGAATTCTTGCTCAATCACCCCTCGGGACAAAATCTGAAAACTCACCAATGTATGGGCGTGGCGCATACACACACCTTCCAAAGTGCCGATCATACCCGAGTAACTCCTCACACCCTTCTCGCCGCTGAGATAGCCTTGGAGATGTCGCAACATCTGGGGCTTGACCCAACTGACGCTAAAGACCTCGTGGCAGCCGCTGCAGGCCACGATCAAGGCCATATATTTGCCTCTCACCAATCCGAAATAGCCATAAACACCTTCCCGGAATTTGATGGAACGCCAGGGCGGCCAGCGTTCTGCCATGAACTCCGAACGAAACAGCTCTTCGAATCTGATCAGTTCCGGCGTTACTTTGGCGATGAGCGGATCACGAGGATCCAGGGTATACTTTTTGACTCGAACAACCCTAGCTACCTTCTGCTCGATTGGGCAGACCGGCTCGCCTACCTCCTTGCTGACTCGATCCATCTTGGCCATCAAGATATCATCGACAGCTGTAATATTCGACGAGACTTCATCAAAAGCCTCTGCGTGCTCCCTGATGGAACGGTCGGATTTTCAACTCTTGCGCCGGTCTTAAGCCTCATCGGTGCACGGGAGCTCCTCTTTGGCAGGGTCTCCAACGGGCGGGTCTCATCTCTCTTTTCAGGATTTCTTACCGAGGCGTTTCATCGCGCCATCACCGCGACAGGCAAGCCGATAACTCAGTTTGTGAACGAACTGTGCGAGAGACCAACGCCCAAAGCGCGTCAACTCTTCATGGAAGCCGATATTCCTCGGCTGTACTGTCCGCGACAAGAGCCGACCCTCGCCAAGCCTGTGGACCTGGATTACCGCGGCCTCTGTCACGTCACTGTCAACATGCTCTCAGAGAAGGGACGAGCATGGGCGATTGATCTACCTCCACTGATACCCGCAGCAACCACACCCGCATGCCGCACACCCAGAGCCAATATGCGGAGGTTCGAACACGTCGTCAGGGACGCTTTCCGCAAGCATGCTGGGGCAGGATTCCTCGAACGCAGCGGTGTGATTATTGGGGTCTCGCACATGCCTCCAAAACACTACAACCTTCGAACTCTCAACGCCGACGGCGAGATTAAAGAGACCCCCGTTCAGGGTAAAGAGACGTGGGAGTTCTTCATTGGGTTCCCCTACACCGAAGCAGGCGCCCATAAGAGCCATCACATTGCATGCGAGGCACTGATTGCGGAGGGGCTTATTCGCCCAGAGTGTCAAGCACAGCTACGTACCCTACCGGCAGCTGATTTCTTCACCACCTGTCACTAAATGGTCGCCGCTCCACTTCTGAACTTCACGGGCACATCATCGGTTTTTTCCTTTACAACTGCCTCACGGTACGGCAGCTTTCGGCCATGAGTGTCATCATGCGCAATGCGATCGCTACGATCGCATCTCTCAGTATAGGAGGATGCATGTCTTTATCATCCCATTCTTCTTCCCAAGCAAAACCTCAACCGACTATCACTCACCAACACTTTGGAACCACACAGGCCGGGGAGGCGGTGGTGGAATACACGCTCTCAAATCCCGGAGGGATCTCCGCATCAATTCTCACCTGGGGAGGGATTATTCGGACGCTAACTGTACCCGACCGAAACGGACGGCTCGCCGATGTTGTTCTTGGCTTCGATTCCCTCCCTCCGTACGAGGAGCGGCACCCCTACTTCGGCACCATCACCGGTCGCTTTGCGAATCGGATCGCTCAAGGACGATTTACCCTCGACGGAAAGACATACTCTCTCGCGACCAACAACGGGCCAAATCACCTGCACGGTGGCATCCATGGATTTGATCGTAAAGTATGGAAGGCGACGACCGCTACGACACCTAACGCCGTTCAACTGAAGCTCTCCTACGTGAGCGCCGATGGAGAGGAGGGCTATCCGGGAGATCTCTCAACGAGGGTGACCTATACCCTCACCTCTGAGGACGCCCTGCTCATCGACTATGAAGCGACAACAACAAAGGCGACCCCCGTGAATCTGACGAATCACGCTTATTTTAATCTGGCCGGACACAACTCGGGACAGGTACTCAACCAAGAGCTTGTGATTGACGCAGATCGTATGGTGCCAGTCGACGAAACCTCGATACCCCTTGGCCCTCTGGAAAGGGTCACCGGCACCCCCTTCGACTTCCGAACTCCTCACACGATCGGAGAGCGAATTTCGCAGGTAGGTATTGGCTACGACCATAGCTACGTGCTTGCAGATGCTCCAAGAGCGCTCACATTTGCGGCTCGCGCTCGTGACCCACATTCCGGGCGATACATAGAGGTTGCAACCACTGAACCTGGAGTTCAGCTGTACACAGGGAACTACCTGGACGGAACCCTCACGGGCAAGGACGGCGCACGGTATCACAAACACGCCGGCTTCTGCCTTGAAACACAACACCTCCCCGATTCGGTCAATCAGCCGAGCTACCCCTCGACGATCTTGAGGCCGGGCGAGACCTTCCGTTCGACGACCGTGTTCCAATTCGGAGCGAACTGACTACACCACCCCATCCGAGCGCCCCCTCCCGCCCCGGTAGCCGGGCTACTCTTCTCCCGCCCCTGTAGCCGGGCTACTTCTCTCCCGCCCCTGTAGCCGGGCTACTCTCTCGCCCCTGTAGCCGGGCTACTTCTTGCCGCCCCTGTAGCCGGGCTACTTTTCCCTCTTCGCCCCGGTAGCCGGGCTATTTTTGCCGCCCCTGTAGCCGGGCTACTTTTCCCTCTTCGCCCCGGTAGCCGGGCTATTTTTTGCGAGCAGGCTAGCAACTTTTCAATCCGCTCTTCGAATAGCCCCTCATGAGCAACAACCAGATGAAATACCACCCCCATGGGAGCGTGCTATTTTGCACGTTCAGCCTCGAGGAAGGATTACTACTGTTAGCTAATCCACTATGTCAGGGGATCGTTAAGAGCTGCCTTGCACGCGCCACGGAGCTCTATCCTGTGCGAATTTGCCATATCATTGTAGAGGCAACTCATATCCACCTTGTGTTGGTGGTCATAGATCCTGACGACGTCAGCGCATTCTTTCGTTACTTCAAAGCCGAATCAGCACACATGATTAACGGACTTCTCGGCCGAGACAAGCGCACTGTATGGTGTGAAGGGTATGACAGTCCGATCGTTCTAACTCCCACGAGAGCTTTACTTGCAATAGCGTATCTCTACGCGAATCCTGCTAAGGACAACCTGGAAACTTCAATCGACAGATATCCTGGGTTCTCTTCGTGGAAGATGTTTCAATCGGGCAAGCTAACACGTCAGTGGAAGCGTTTGAGGCGCCCTCAGTTCACCCCCATCACACGAGATGCCAATAACTTAAGGGGCTATACAAAGCTGGCAGAGGAGATTCTAGATGATTCCAATGAAGTGCAGACATTCACCCTTGAACCGAACGCATGGATGGAAGCCTTTGGGTATCACGCACCCCAACAACAGCAGAGACTAAATGAGCAATTGATTGCACGCATAAGATTGCTTGAGGCCCGTGCTACAAATAGGAGAACACGGGAAAAGAAGCGTGTGCTAGGGAGGGAGCGCCTTATCGCGCAGGCATTCGATACCAGCTATCGCCCCAGACGCACTGGGCGCCGTATGTGGTGCCTCTCAGAAAAGCGCAGCGTTCGGCGGGAATTTATCAGTTTTTTTAAAGCGCTCATGCAAAAGGCGAGAGCGGTTCGAGAGAGGTGGAAGTTAGGGGATCTCACAGTGCCGTATCCCCCCGGCTTGTACCCTCCTTGCATGCCGAAGCTCGCCAACGTGTTTGTACGCTAGTTTGTCTACCTACCAGACTTTTGCGTTCTCCGATTCGCAGGGCATACGTGTATCTAGCGCCCCATGTCCGGTGCTACACGCCACTATTTACGCTGCCGATTGACGTCCTATCGAACCTACTTTTTGCGGGATTTTTGTCGGATTTTCTGCTCTGTCCGGGATTAGCCCCGGTACAGGGGGAAGGGGGAGAATGGAAGCGGGGGTGGGATTTGAACCCACGACCTCCAGGTTATGAGCCTGACGAGCTAACCGGGCTGCTCTACCCCGCATCAAGAACCGTCGCCTAGAACAACCACGGCGACCAGGTGGGGGACTATACACGGGGACCCAGGTAGGTGCAAGCAACCTGAGCCCCTGAAACTCTCTTTTTACTTTCTTCCTATTAAGTGCCACCCTTGTCGAAGCACATGAATACACCTGCTTACGCCATCGTTTTTGACCAAGAGAACCAGCAGTGGCTCCACTTTACCGGTCCTGAGCGTGTCTACACGACCCTCTCCCTGGCGGACGTGGTTACCACCATAGAAGAGGTTGAAAAGGTCTGTAGAAACGAGTCTCGCTGGGCTGTAGGTTGGATTAGCTACGAGGCAGCCCCAGCTTTCGATGCGGCGTTTACCGTTCGGGACGAGACCTCTTTTCCAAAGGTTTGGTTCGCCACCTTTCCCCCGCCAACCCCTCTGACCACCCTTCCTGATTCCGCACCTCTTGAGCCACTCACCTGGACCCCGTCCGTAACGAGGGACCAGTATCTGAAAGCAACCGAGTCAGTGAAGGACGCCATCGCACGCGGTGACACCTATCAAACGAACTATTCATTCCGACTCACCACTGCGACGACTCCGCCCCCCCAACAACTCTTCACCCAGATGACGAAGAGTCAGGGGGGCCCCTATGGATGCCTGATCCACACCCAAGAGTTCGCCATCGCTAGCGCCTCTCCCGAACTGTTCTTCGCGCGAAACGGCACCTCAATCGTCAGTCGCCCGATGAAGGGAACGAGCCGTCGTGGCCGCACCCTTCAAGAGGATCGCGCTCTGGCTCAACAGCTCCAGTCCTCCATCAAGAACAGAGCTGAGAACATCATGATCGTAGATATGACACGAAACGACCTCAGTCGAATCGCCGATCGTGGCTCTGTGACTTGGCCCTCAGTGTGCGAGATCGAACAGTACCCCCCCATGTTCCAAATGACGAGTAAGGTAATCGCAACTACCAACGCCTCACTAGCCGAGGTATTTCGTGCACTCTTCCCCGCCGCATCGATTACCGGCGCTCCGAAAGCTGCAACCATGCGGAGCATCGCCGAGACAGAGTCAACGCCACGACGTATCTACACGGGGGCTGTTGGCGTCATAGCACCAAACGATCGCGCCTGGTTTAACGTCGCGATTCGGACCGCGCTCATCGATTTCACGCGCGGCACCACGGAGTACGGCGTAGGGAGTGGGATCGTCTGGGACTCCTCAAGCACCGATGAGTACGAGGAATGTCTCTCGAAAGCAGCCGCGATCACTCGCCCTGCACACCACTGCGCTCTTTTTGAGACCATACTGTGGGAACCATCAAAAGGATTATTTCTTCTCGAGCAACACCTCGACCGCATGGCGAACGGGGCAGAATATTTCGGCTGGCCCTTCGACCGAGGTCGCGCGCTGTTAGCTCTCGCACAGGTTGAGAATGACATACGTCATTCCGACATCCCTCACCGCATCCGACTCTTCGTATCCGAGCATCAATCCTTCACAACCGATCATTCTCCCCTCGCATCGCTCCCCTCCCCCTATCGGCTCTCACTCGCTCAAGCCCCGATCTCGTCAGCGGATCTATCGCTCTACCGCAAGACAACCGACCGCCACGCATATGACAGCGCCCTCCCAAAACACCCAGACGCGCACGACGTCATCTTGTGGAATGAGCGGGGTGAAATAACGGAAACGAAGATTGCAAACATCTGCCTTGAGATTGACGGCAAGCTCTATACACCTCCCGTTACCAGTGGCCTTCTGGAGGGATGTTACCGGGGTGTTCTCGTCGCAGCAGGGGAAATAACCGAAAGGGTGTTAACGGTCGAGGATCTCAAACGTTCGACGCGGATACTCCTCCTAAATTCCCTACGGCGCTCCTGGGAGGGGATTTTATGCAAGGATTGACCCCCTCTGCGTAAGGGGCATACACCCTATCGAGAACGACTTTTGCGGCGAGAAGCCTTAACCCGACCACTTCGTGACGAGTCGCCCGTTCGTGTTCGGGCGCCAGTTCGCGACCGCTCTCCCTGTGGGCGTTCACCACCTCTGCGATCTCCACCTCGTCCACCACTCCGTCGAGTGGATGGTCGCTCCGATTCCCCTTCACTTGAACGTGAACGACGATCCTCCGAGCGCCTTTGCCGAGGCGACGACCGACCACCGTCCTCATCCCGCGACGGCTTGAGACGGGGTCGCTCCCGCTCCCAATCGGAGAGCCGTCCCTCTGGACGACGCTCCTGCTTGATTTTTGGCTCACGTTCAGCGGAAACCGATTCCTCTCCCTTGAAGGTCATGACCTTTCGGCGAACCTGCAGATATTCCCTGGCGGTTAGAACACGAACCTGCCCCACCTGAAGTCTCCCTATTTTGAACGGGCCGTACACGGTACGCTTAAGCTTCATCACCGGATGACCGATCTTCTCGAACATCCTTCGAACGACGCGATTACGCCCCTCCTTGATCTTAACCTCGACCCAGGTTGAGTTCTCATCGTTGCTCATGATCGCGGCCTCGGCGTGGACGAGGCCATCAGAGAGACGGATACCTTTTCGAAGTTTATCCAATGCAGCCTGCGGCACATTCCCCTCAACGCGCGCTTCGTACGTTCGCTCAAAGCCATAGCGAGGATGCATCAACTTCTCTGCCATCTCACCATCATTCGTGAGGATAATCAGACCGGTTGAGTCCCAATCGAGCCTACCGACAGGAAAGTACGAGGCGTAGTGTTTTGTAACGAACTCGGATACGGTGCGACGCCCCTCGGGATCGCTTAAGGTAGAGACAACTCCGCGCGGTTTGTTGAGCAGGAGCACCCCCTTGGGAGCAGCCCGAACTGGTCGGCGATTTACCTCAACTTGATCGACCGATGGATCGATCTTGCGACCGAGCTCGGTCACAACCTGTCCATTGACCCGGACCCGCCCCTCTTTGATGAATTGCTCCATCTTGCGACGGGAGCCAACACCACATTCAGCCAAAAACTTCTGGAGCCTAACTTCTATCATACCACTATCTTTGAATGAGCTATGCTCTGTTTGTAGGCGGAGTGTTATTGCACTGGGGTCGCGTTATCATCGAGAGAAGCCTCCGCTTGAACAAGAGATCCCTCTCCCTCATCTGCACTCTCCTGCCCCTCAAGACCCTCTCCGTCTAATGACTCTCCGTCACTCTCTGAGTCCTCAGAGACCTCGAGCGCCTCTCCCGGCTCCTTCACGAGAGCTTTCAGATCCCGTAAGGATGGAAGCTCGGCAAGCGACGTGAGTCCGAAGATACTCAGGAAGTCCTCCGTTGTGCCATAGAGAGCGGGCTGTCCTACCGACGCCTGGTATCCAAGGATCTTAACGAGCTTGCGCTCAAGAAGGGTCTTGATAGTCGGGGCTACATCAACACCACGAATCTTGTCCACCTCACTCTTCACAACCGGTTGCTGGTAAGCGATGACAGCCAGCGTCTCAAGCGCCGCCTGAGATAACTTACGGGGCTTAACGGCGATGAGGTTTCGCACATGCTCTGCATATATCGCCTTGGTCCGAAGCTGCAATTTGGAGGCTACATTTACGAGCTCAAGTCCGCGACTCTCAGCAGCGTACGCCTCCTTGAGCGTCTCAGCGAGCGCCAACACATCGGCTTTTTCACAACCGAGAAGCTCCTCCACTCGGCTAATCGGAAGCGGATCTCCACTTGCAAGGAGGAGAGCTTCAAGAAGACCGACCCTCTGTTCTTGCGTGAGTTGAAGCGCCGACACCCCCTCTCCGTCGGTCTCACCGCTGGACTCTGAAGCAACCGCCTCGGCAGATGAACATGTCGAGGTTTGCGACTCAGTGGAGGTGGATTGTTCGGCGTCATTCGAGGGAGCTGCATCAACGCACACGTCGCTCTCTGAGATTCCTTGATCTTCCTGCTTTGATTCAACTACATCTTCAGCTGTCATCTTTTATTACCTTAACCTACGCAGTACTTCCGCCTTTGGTGCAGCTACGCCGCAACTTCGACCGCCTCGTCCTCTATCGGAGCGGCGACTCCCTCCCTCACCTCGGAGAGCGAGAGGCGAATCTCTCCACACACTCCGTCCTGCGCGACAGACACCATGCCGCGTCGACACAGCTCGAGAACCGCCACAAAAACGCCGATAACGGAGCGCCTGTCGCACGACTCGCCGAGGAGCTCTGCGAAGGTCCCTCCTCCCCCCTTGGACTTGAGGGTGTCCACCACGGTGCGCATCCGCTCAACAACGGTCACCGGGTCGATCGAGATCGACATCACCGCAGCCTTCTCCCCCAAGCGAGAGAGCACTGCGTGAAAGGCACGGACGAGAAGTTCAGATTCGTGTTGCGCGATCGGAATGAGCGCTGGGTCGATCTTTTTTGCTTTGACCGGAGCAGCGAACACATCGTGTCCCAAAACGGGACGGTCACTCAGATTTGCCGCTGCTGCACGGAAGGCCTCAAGCTCTTTAAGGCGATTAATGAGAACCTCGTGTGGGTCAACCAAATCTCCATTTTCGTCCGGAACGAGCTCAACTGGATCGTTGAGGAGAACGCTCGCCTTAACCGATAGCATAGTAGCGGCGATAACGAGGTACTCGGCAGCTACCTCAACGTCGTAGTATCGAAGCGCTTTGATACACTCCAGGTACTGGCCAGTAACCTCGGCGAGGGAGACCTTCTCTATCGGCAACTCGCGCTTTTTAACGAGGTGCAAGAGAAGGTCGAGCGGCCCATCAAAGAGCTCCAACTTAACCTCGAAAAATCGACTGTAACTTTCAGTTGCTGACATCTGGCTCGGCACCTCGAACTTTAAGTTACTTTAAGCGATTGCTTTTGTCTACGCTGCTTTGCGAGCTCGTGGAGGAACACAGTCGTGGCTTGCGAGACGTTCAAGGAGTCGATAGTGCCCGCCATGGTGAGGTATACCTTAAAATCGAGACTCCTCTCGATGAGTTGGTGAATTCCCTCCCCCTCAGCACCCATAACCACAACGCTCTTTGCGGGAAACTCAAAGGTGTCCAGAGAGGTAGCATCGGGAGAGATCATGGTTCCAACAAGCCAGGCACCCGCCTCTTTCAATTGCTCCAGAGCACGGTGCAAATTGGAGACAACACACAGCGGCACCAGCTCGCTCGCACCGACGCTGACCTTGGACACAACCGGACCGATCGGAGCCCCCCGATTCTTGGACCAGAGAACCGCATCAACACCGAAACACTCGGCCGCTCGCAAGATAGCGCCGAAATTCTGAGGATCTAAAACACCATCGAGAGCAAGGATCGAAAGCGACTCCCCCTCTCTCGCGCTCTCCACGAGGTCTTCAAATACTATGTAAGAACGGGGAGAAACTCGCGCCACCACCCCTTGATGAGAGTCGGAATTAACCATCGATTCGAGGTCTCGTCGAGACACCTCTCGCACCGGAACACGCAACTCCCGAAGTCGCTCCTCGATATCAGCCCGACGGCCTCCGACACGCCCGTTACCATCATCCCGCGACTCGGCGAGATACACCTCGAGCAATCGACCAGGAGCACGTTTCATCACCTCTTCGAGGCAATTCCTACCCATGATGAAATCCCCGAACGACGGAGCCTCGCGACGAGCATCTTGTCGACGAGGAGACGGGGACTCTTTTCGGTGCGGATGTGGGTGACGACGGCGCGACATGGAACACCAGAAGGTACCCCCTTTGGAGCTAGCGAGGAAGGGATCCAAGGAGCTTTTCAAAAAAATCGGGACGGTCGTAAAGATTATACCTAGTGCTGTTTTCCCGCAGACCTTATACTACCGCGTAATCCTTGGGGAACTTACCCGCCCCGAGGAAAAATTCACGACAGGGATGGTAGGAGGGCTTCTTGAAGCATCTTACCTAGGAAAGAGTAGTTAGCCCTCTCCGAAAAAACACGGAAGTTAGAGGGATATCTACTGGTCTAGCGTTATCGTAGTAACTAAGCATGCTTCCAAAGGCGTCACGTATGGAGTCTGTTGGTACGAAAAGCTACCGACAACGAGCGTCTGATACCCTAAGCTTTGAGGCTGCTGCGCCCCATATCGTCGTGGTGTGCCCCTCATGCAAGACCAGCTTTGCGGTCGAAACCGCCGCCGTAGCCGCCCTTGAAACCCCACGATTTCACTGCTCTCGATGCGACGATATCTTCATCATGAAGGATGCCCCGGCCGACATGCTTCCCCTTGGAGGCGTTAAGGTTCAATCGCTCGCTCATGCTGGACAGCTTCGCCACTCCACCCAGCCAAGGGGTGGTGGGCTGATACGTGAGTCACTGATTAAACCATCGGATTTCTCCCTCGGCTCAGACACTCAACCTCCGAAGGCTTTCATAGAGCCGAATTTCGACGCTCCCCCGGAGCCACCGCTTGAAGCCCGCTCAGGACTCTCACTCCTTTCAAGGGGTATCGAGGAATCCCCAGCCACCCAGGAGACACGCTTCGAAGCGCCGGTGACCTTTACATCTCCGGTTATCGAGCAGCCCACATCCTCCGCCCCGGTCATGCGAAACACATCCGGCATCGAGGAGCCAACCCCTACACAGGATTTCGTGGTAACTCCGAGCACGGCGCCAACTCAAACCCTTTCATCACGTCAATTCGTCCTTGCGGATCCGCCACCAACCCTACCCGACCATGGGCTGAAGCCAACCCGGCTCAAAGAAGAGCCCTCCTCCCTCTCCAAAGCTGTAGCAGCAGCTCCGGAGACGATCGCAAAAGCGCGCCCCCTCCCCGAGACCGAGAGCTATCGGCCCACGCCGCAGCCCCGTCGAAGCGAGACACACGGCTCGACTGCTGGGGAACAGCGGCGCTTTTCGATACGAACGCAGAGCCTCCTCTCCATGGGAGCCCCGATCCTGGGAGCGCTCGCTGTGCTGCTTGGCATGTCATACTCCGCACAGCTCAGCCCTCAGTCCGTAGACGCCCTGATGAATTACATCACGCCATCGGCGTTGAAGGAGTCCGCCCAAACATCCCCGCCATCGGCCCTAGGGGTCAAGAATCTCCGAATCTCGTTTCAGAAGACACGGAACCGGGAGATAATCCCTGTCATCACCGGAAGAGTAGTGAACGAGAGCGGTCGCGCGTTCGAAGAGGTCGAGCTTGAAGCGATCGGCTTCAACGGACGTGGCGAGATTATCGCCAGTTCGAGAGCGCCGCTTCGTTCCGCGCTCTCGAATGAAGATGTTTCCGAGCTCTCTCTTGAGACCGTATCAAACTATCAGCGCGCCCTCGCCGCGAAGGATAGCTCAATCAAAGCGAGAGAGGGGGTTCCCTTCACCATCGCATTACTGAACGGGCGCCAACTCGACCAAGAGATGGGAGCCACCGATTTCGATCCTTCACAGGTTAAATACTTTTCGGCCCGAATCTTCTCGATTAAGCGCCCAAAGTAAACCTACCTCTCTCAACTCTTACAAACACGACCTAGAATTGGGAGCGGCTGTGGCCCGGTCTCAGGTACTCGAACAGAGAGAGAGGCCCTATAAAAAAAGGGCCTCTTAGGGCCCTTCATACTTGAAATGCGAGGAGCTTGTTCAATTACTACTTCGAATTCGAATCCCCCTCAGCGCCCTTCCCCTTCGTCTCGGATGGGGTAACGTCGAGCTCGCTCCCTTCGCGGAACGATGACTTGAAATTGTTAATGGCCTTGCCCAAACCCGTGCCAAGCTCTGGAAGCCGTTTTGTTCCGAAAAGAATCACGACCAAGAGCGCCACTACTCCCAACTGCGTTGTGCTCAACATTTCCTTCGGGCTCCTTTTTCCCTTCGCCAACAGGTTACAAACGTAATTTTCGCTGCTGTGCCTGGGCTCGACTGTTACTAACCCTTAGGCTCTGCTAGGTTACGCCATTAGATGAAGAGCGGCAAGTCTACGGGCTATTCCACAGAACAACGAGTCGGACTAGGGGTTTCCGTAGCCCTGCATATCCTCATTGTTCTGCTCATGGTGCGAGCCCCCGTTCTTCCCGTTCCCGAGACAACCTCGATCGATGTGACGTTCGAGGCTCCCAAATCCCCCTCTCGCAAGCAACAGATCGTATCTCCTCCCGACACCAAAGCTGAGAGGCCGCCCGAAAATACCGACCGCCTCTCGGATGTTGATGCGGCCGCTCTGAAGGAGCAGATCAAGCGGGGCACCGAAGGGGGTATTCCCAATCCACCCTCAAAGCCCCAACCCCCTGCGCCAGAATCTCCGCAGGATCAGCCTCGTCAACAAGCATCGAAGGGTTCCAACGTGAAGCAGGACACTCCGGGTAAGCCGCCTCCTCGAAACCAACCCACCGAGCACAACAACCAAACCAAAGAGCTCAAGCTTAAAGACCTGAAACTCGATGACGCAACCCTTGCGATGAAGTTCGGGAATGTAGCGAAGAATGCCCCCTCCCCAGCAAAAGCATCGGAGAGAGTCCCTGACCTCTCATCCTACGAGGCATTCTCTCGTCCCCCCGGAAGCGGAGCCTCCTTCGTCGGTTCCGGAGGGGTAAGTGATCACCTCCCTAACCTTCCCGACGGCGACATCACCCTACTCAACGCTAAGGCTAACACCTACGCCGGATTCGTTCGCCGAGTAGCCGTACAGGTGTTCGCACAACTCCGCTCACAGGGATGGGAGAAACTCTCGATGAGCGAAGTTCGTCGCATCAATGACTTCACAACGATTGAGGCCATCCTCTCTCCCGAGGGTCGATTTGTAACGATGCGACTCATCGAGGGATCGGGGAGCGCGCAATTCGATTCCGTTGTGAAGCAGGCGGTTCCTGCAGGCATGCGAGATCCGAATCCGCCGGCCGGAGCGCGTGCAAGCGATGGAATGATTCACTTCATCTTCAAGGCGCGCAGCTGGGCTTCGATCGGAGCGGGCCGAAGTGGAGCTCCCTCCGAACATCGATGGATCCTACTAGCGACAGGACTCGAATGATCCAAACGCTCACTATCGCGTTACTGGAGAGGCGCACTAACGGCGTACCGTAGCACCTGAGAGACCCGCACAGCATGATTCTATCGCTAAAAACGCCCTCCAGAGGTTTAAAATCAACGAGTTAGCGAGATGCTACGCAAAAGCCGTATGCCACCTCGCCACGCCCCCCAATCTTAACCTTGGACTTCACCCCCATTTTAGGGCACATTTTCAGCCATAACCTCCATATATGAATAGGGTATCTAACCAAAACCTATCATGTCTGAGCGAACACGAGGCTCTCACGTAAGCGGATCGCGCCCTGAGGCACACGACCTCACGGAGCTTCACGCCTCGAAAACTGCGGACCCTGTGAGTCCCACTTCTTCGGAACCTGCCAACACCGACCTCGCTTCGGCCTCGATTCAATCTATCAACGTAGTGCGCCTCAGCTCTCGGCCTGAGAAACGTCCTCTATCCTCGCTGAACCTCGCAACCTCAACAGATGTGGCGCACACAACCGAGCAAAAAATAGAGCAGCGGCCAACATCCAAGCGTGGGGAGAAGCACGGAATACTCAACAACCCCTATTTCCCCTATAAGGGCGGTCCCCTTGAGCGTTTCATAACCTTATTGGCGAATCTTGTACGATACCTTGAGAAATCCCTTCTTGCGGCGCTGCAGGATCGTCCGTCCCCAGTGCCAGTTCAGAAGCCGGTCATCAAAACGAAAAAGAAGGGCGTAAACGGCGAAGACGTTGAGGATGAGGATGCCCTCACATCAAAGATCGAAACTCCGCACCGAGGCTCGCCTCGATAGCAAACTAGCGAATCTCTACCGTGGCTCCAACCGTGATGGCATCGAAAAGGAGCGCCATATCCTGAGGAGCAATCTTTACACCTCCAACATCCTCATTCCATACCGCACCGGAGTGGATAGCTCGATCTTGATCAAGGAAAATAGCATGAGTGCCCAACGCTCCACGCATAGCGCGTTCGGAACTCCCCTCGGCAGGAAGGGGAAGGCCCCGACGAAGAAAGTAGGTTGGAGGCGCCTGCCAGAGAGGGTTCACCTCTTTCCGCGACACAGAGAAGGTTCCATGCTTCATCGCGTACGCTCCTTGGGCCTTAAGCACTAATGGCGATTGTCCCCGACGATGAATAGTGAGCGAGTGCGTTGAGGTGCTAATCACAACAAGCGGCGGAGCTCCGACATCTGAGGGAGCGATCCTACCCACGCTGGAGGCCAGAGCCGAAGGCTCTCCCTCAAGCCGCACCGTTCCGCTCGACCCCTTGGGAAATGTGAATATGATCGAGAGTCCCAAGCCGAAGGCGAAAGCGAAGAAGAGGTGTGTGGTGTTAACTCGCATACTACGTCCTTTGCGAAGGTGTTTGTCATCTGCGAGTTTCTCGTGCTCGCCCGACTCACCACGATAGTGGCAAGAGCTGTGCCGAAGCCTGATCTGGGGACCTTAGGAGAACTCCGGCCACAAGATCGTCCTCACATGAGGCACCACGGAGCCTACAGCTACGCAATCTGTGAAATACCAACGGAGGATTTAGGAGTCCCGCTCGGCCGCCCTCTTCAGCTCAAAGAGCGTCAGATCGTGGATCGCCAAGACCCAGAACCCTATGACGATGACCAGAAGGAAGGTCAGAAGGTGCACGATAATCGAGTACAGCTGCGCCGCAGCGGTTGGATAGGCAAAGAGCGCTGCCGCAGCGACGCACCCCATCTGAAACACCCCTACGAAACCCGGGGCGGAAGGTAAGGCCACCGCAAGCGATACAAAGACGCACAACGTAACCCCTAACAAGAAGGATTTTTGCTCAAGGGGAAACATGAACAAGAGCGAATAGAACTGAAGAAAGGCAGTGAGCCATATCAGTCCGGTGAGGACCACGATCGCCCCAAGGCGGGTCGGCGTTCTGATGACAGCGGCACCATCAAGAAGATCGCCGAAAAATCTCGTGCTTACTCGCGCAAGGCCCTCGGGAAAAGGACTCACCACAAGCGCGACCATATTGCGAATAAAGACTGGGAAGAGGCATCCCAGAACCAGGAATAAGAGCAGCGCGAGGGCGAGCGTTCCAAGGGAATACGCGCCCAAGACCGCCCAACCAGGGAGCTCAGGCAACATCGGCACCACAATCGCAAAGCTGATCAGCACGGCCGAGAGATCAAAGAACCGTTCGATAACCACCGAGATGAAGGATGAAGCGAAACTGTACTCCGACCAACGAGAGAGAACGAGGGGCCGAATGAACTCGCCGAGCCTGAATGGCAGGAGATAGGTACTCAGGTTACCGAGCATCATGGAGTCGAAAAGCTTTCTAAGGCTCGTACGCTCCCCTTGCGGAGCAGGAAGAAGGAATCGCCATCGAACCGCTCGGAGATAAAAATGGAGGGCGAACACTGCCAAGAAGGGAATGGCCGGCCACCATTCAATGGTCAAAAGGTTCTGCGTAAGTTGCGCGGTGTCGAGGTCTTTAAACGCCATGTACATCATGGCCGCGCTGATGGAGCACCCAACAAGGAGCTGAATGAACTTCTTCATGCGGTTACCCTAGCGCATAAATTGATTCGATAACACCCCCCTGCCCTCACCGAATAGCGTGGCAGACGCAACACAATCTCTCGCATTCGTCCCGTAGGAATACCACCAAAGCGACTGTCTTTTCGCGATCCGCGAGCGGTGCCCCGCCTCCTTAGGCGACACTCTTGAGGGGACAGGTAATCGCGCAATCATGAACGTTTCGAGCCTCACCATCGAGCCAGCTTCCCAGCTCCTGACGAATTATCTCAGTCATTCCATCGAGCCACGCTGGATGGTCATTCAAACATGGAACCACGGAGATCTCCTCACCTCCCGCCTCGGTAAACTGCTCATGGCCCTCGTTCCCCAACTCATCAAGGGTCTCTAAACAATCTGCCGTGAATCCAGGAGCGCAGATAGCGATCTTCTTAACCCCGGAGTGTCCCAACTCCTCGAGGGTCTCATCAGTATAGGGACGCAGCCATGGGTCTCGCCCGAACCGAGATTGAAAGGTATGAATAACGGTTTCGCGAGGCAGCGAGAGGCGAGGAAGCAACGCTCCGGTCGTTTCCACACACTGACAACAGTACGGGTCTCCCTTGGTCACGTACTTCTCGGGGACACCGTGGTAGGAGAGCACTAAACGCTCCGGCTTGAAGGGCATCGAGGCGATGTGCTCATTGATCGTCGTTGCAAGAGCCTCGATATACCTCGGGTGCGCAAAATAGGGCTCAGCCACTCGCACGGTGGGAACCCATCGCCGCTTGAGCACATGCGGAAAAACTGCGTCATAGGTTGATGCTGTAGTGGCGGCGGCGTACTGCGGATACATCGGAAAAAGAAGGATCTTCGAGCACCCCTTCTCAATCAATGCATCGACACCACTCTCCAGGCTCGGCTTCCCGTAGCGCATACCGAACTCTACCTCGACGTTCGGATATTTTGACCGCAATCGCTCAGCCACCCCCTGAGTTTGCTTCCTCGTGATCGTCAAGAGAGGAGATTCATCCTTACCCCAAATGCGAGCGTACAATCGAGCAGACCGTTTTGGCCGAGTGACGAGGATGATGCAATTCAGAAGGAGCCACCACAGCACACGATTGACCTCTATGACTCGACGATCAGAGAGGAATTGGCGAAGATACGGGCGAACGGCTTTCGGAGTTGGAGCATCCGGAGTGCCGAGCTGTGCGATCAGAACTCCAACCTTATCTTTTGAACCCCGACACCCAAATTCACACGCCTTCGTATCCATCCTACGCTCCTACGCTACGCTCCGTACTTCCGACACCTGACGATACACCCGCTGCACTGCCTCGCGAGCAACACGCACTCGGTCGGTCACCCCTATCCCACCGCGGTCGACACCCGCGAAAACAACACCAGGATGGGTTGCTTCGGCCCTGTCGAGCGCGCCGATAACGGTATGGTGGCCCACCTTGAGCTGCGGAATTGCATCTCTCCATGTGGTGAGACACAACCACTCCGCACTCCCGACTCCGAGCAACTCCGACAGCTGTTGCGGCAATCGCTCTCGCAGTTCCGCCTCATTGAACTCCTTAGCAGCCCCCTGAGCACCACCCAGCATCACCGTGAGCACGTGCTTGTCAGGAGGTGCCACATGCGGAAAGAGCTGCGAGTTGAACATCACACCCAGGAGATTGTTCGGCATTCCAGCTTGAAACAAAACGCCGAACGCATCCTTGATGAGAGGTTCCCCTCGTGAAACCGCGAGATGCACAACACCCAGAGATGCATACTCCTGCCTGCTCACCACCGATGCGAGCTCCGGATCGAGCCCCTCAAGCATCGTGGCCAACGGGGCGCCCGCGGTGGTCACCACACACGCCTCAACATCAACCGAGGTGCCATTAGAGCAGAACAGCCGATATCCTCGTGGCGAGAGATGCTCAATTCGCTCAACGCGGGCCTCAATTGAGTCCGCCCGTCCGCGAATGCGCTCCGCAAGCGTGTCGGTCACCAGCTGCGTTCCACCCTCCAGTACCATAATTGAGGGACGAGCACCCCGTGGTCGGCGTCGCATATATCCTATCAAGGACAATCCCTTAACCGCGGCGTCCCACAATCCCGGAAAGAGGGTGCGAGCACTAAGCTTCTCGACATCTCCCCCATAGATCCCCTTGAGCACCGGATCGAGCATATCTCTCACCGATCGCTCGCCGATGAGCGGAGAAAAAAAATCGAGTACCGACACATCACCGGCGCGAGGCTTGAGAAGACCGGGCCATACCATACGAAAGGGCAGCGAGAGCTTCGTGGACCATGAGAAGAGAGGACTTGCTACAAACTCAACAAGCCCGGCGGGCACCTTCATCGGACGCCCACGACACCAGACGAACTGACCGTAGGGGTTAACAACCGGATAGCGAATCCTTTCTCCAAGCCCTAATTCCGAGAGCAATTCCGCCATCGCCGGACGCTCAACCAGGACATTTGGCCCCTGCTCAAGGGTAAAACCATCGAGCATTTTTGTTTTGATCATCCCGCCGAACTGTCCAGGTTCGATAATGACGGGGCGGAACCCTGCCTTTACCAGTTCATGTGCCGCTACGAGTCCGGCGACACCGCCTCCGATAACTGCCGTTTTCATAGGTGTATACTTCTAAAAGAGAAGTCTCGTTTTGATACTGGTCGGCAACTCGTCAATTTTGCTCTTCACCGCCTGCGAGACCTGCTGGTCAACGTCGACGATCAGATAGCCAACATCTCCGAGCGTGTTCAGGTACTGTGCTTGGATATTTCCACCCATCTGAGCGATGATCGTGTTGATCGAACTCAGCACACCGGGCACGTTGCGGTGAATGTTCAGAATACGGTGACTGTCCCGAACGATCGGCAGCTCAACCTGCGGGAAGTTAACCGATCCAGTTGTACTCCCCACCTCAATAAACTTGAGGAGCGTAGTAGCTACCTCGAGGCCGATATTCCGTTGCGCCTCTATAGTGCTTCCGCCGATGTGCGGGGTGAGGATCACATTATCCAGGCCCATAAGTGGCGTAGAAAACGGGTCGTCGTTGGACGCCGGCTCTTCCGGGAACACATCGATAGCGGCGCCACCGAGCGAGCCCTTCTCTAGTGCGACTCGCACCGCATCAAGATCCACAACCTTGCCCCGACTAAGATTGAGAAGGAAGGCCCCCTTCTTCATCAATCCCAACTCTCGAGCACCGATCATGTTTCTTGTCTCGGGGGTCTCAGGCACGTGCAACGAAACAAAATCCGAAGCCTTGAGCAACTCATCGAGAGAGGTAACTGGGGTGGCGTTGCCGAACGGGAGCTTACCCACCACATCGTAGTAGTACACCTTCATGCCGAATGATTCAGCCAGTAATCCCACCTGGGGGCCGATGTGGCCGTATCCGATCAAACCGACCGTTTTATTTCGAACTTCAACGCATCCCTCTGCGGACTTCTCCCATACTCCCCGGTGAAGGAGCTGACTCTTATGCGCCGCTCGTCGGGCTAGCATAACCATCTCAGCCATCGCCAGCTCCGCCACGCTTCGAGTATTACTGAAGGGAGCATTATACACCGGCACACCCCGAGCAGCGGCGGCCGCAAGGTCTACCTGGTCCGTACCGATACAGAAGCAGCCGATAGCCAAGAGGTTCTCTGCGGCGTCCAAGACCTTCTTGGTTACCTGCGTCTTGGAGCGGATCCCGAGTACGTGAACCCCCGAGATAACCTTCAAGAGCTCCCCCTCACTCAACGCGTTCTTCAACAATTCCGGTTGGTAGCCCGCTTGCGAGAACCGGTCAGTGCACGCTTGGTGCACCCCTTCCAAGAGAAGGATCTTCATCTTTTCACGTGGGAACGAATACCGCTTTTCCATGGGACGCATGCTATAGCGCCACGGCCATAAACGGAAGTAACTCTTTGAGAAAAACCCCCTTTTCATGCGCCCGACCGCTCAGGTGCCTGATTTCATCCCAGGCACCGGCGTGCCGGGAGCGGCCCGGACGAATGCGCCTGCGTGGGTCTCCTTTTCCCCCTCCCCCTCTGCCTAAATCCCGAAGGCTATGCTAGTCTATCCGGATGATCGGTTCGCACCCCTCCTCCAAATCAAAGATTCTCAGTCACCTCAAAAAACTCGCCCCATTCTCAGTCGTAGAACGGGGGATTGGCTGGGCCTCTCAAGACATGGTGGCCGAGTGCAGCTCGAGCAACCACACCATCTCAGGCATCGTGCGCGAAGACGAGAACACGACACACTCGGTGTCGCTGCAGGTGGTGTCTTCCCATGAGGTGGAAGCTGCCTGCTCGTGCTGCTCCCGCGAGGACCTTCAAGAGCAGTGGTGCGCCCACGCCGTGGCCATGTTGTGGAGAGCAACCGAACTTGAGTTCTTTGAGCCACGCGGAGGTTTTGGAGAGCGAGAGTCAACCTTTCGGGTGAACGCATCATCTCCCATGGAGATCGCACAGGCCCTGAGAGAGGTACACACCCTAGACTCCCACACGGCGACACCTGATTTATCAGGCCAAAGCTCTACAGCCTCCACAATCACCCCTCAGGTCGCCCTCGTCCTCGACCTTAACAGCGACCGACTCGGCATGAAGGTGCTCTTCGATGAACAGGAGCAGGAGCCAACTATCTTCGATGGATTCCGTCCGACCTCGACTCGAGCCCTCGACAACCTCCTGGTGCAAATCCTTGAGGATGAGGGCTCCTGGGATGAGTCAACTCGTTTGTGGTACATCAACTCCAGCAAAGGTATCGAGCTAGTGCTCGGCCTCATTCAAGAATTCGACACGGTGCTGGAGATCAACAACCTTCAGCCGATCACCCTCAGCCACGAACCTCTCTCGGCAACCCTTACCCTCGCCTGGAGGTCAACGAATCTTGAGATATCGATGCGCTGGGTTACTCCACCAAGCGAGGGAGGGCGAGAGATCGACAGAACTCGCGACATATTCGGCACCGGCCCATTTTGGACCTTAGTCGGCAACCGAATCTATCGCCTCTCCCCACAAGGGGCTCGCATCGCCTCTATCTTCGGAACCAATCAATCGCTGATTCTCGGCCGTGCTCAGGTTGGGCCCATCCTCGAGGTCCTTATGGAGCTTGAGGGAGCGGCAACCCCGTCACTCAAGATCGAAAACAGCGGACTCCAACCCTCCGTTGAGGTAAAGGATCCGAGTCCCATTGTGCACCTTGAACGCCGAGACGTCGCATCTGACCACTTCACATCTCACCGCAGCATCGAGATCTCCGCTGCCCTCGAATTCGTTTACCCCCTCCCCCCAAACAGCTCAAATGTCGTCTATCTCAGGAACAAACAACTCGAGCGAGAGATGACGGCGGTCCTTACCACCCTTGGATTCTCCACCACGACCGAGGCTCGACGGTACTCGATCCACGGAGATGCGGCGCTCGACTTCGTGCATGAAACGCACTCTCAACTCGGAGATCAGTGGAAGATCGTTGGACTAGACGCCATCAAGAAGGGGCTCCGTTTTGCCGAGCTTAAAATCGCGATCTCTCTCTCCGGCGCATCTGCGAAGAGAGACCTCGATGCCCTTGAAAATGCCACTGCTTCCGGGATCAACGGAAGCATCGACTGGTTCGACTGCCACGTGTCCGTGGTACAAAACAACGCCAACCTCCCCCTCTCAGCGGTCTTTAAGAACGCTCGAGGGGACACCGATCGTTGGACTCGCCTCGATAGCGGCGCATATGCGCGGATTCCGGGCGGCAGCATGGCTCATCTGCGCACGATACTCGGCATGGTAGATCCCAACGCTCGCGTCAGTAACACTATCAAAACCAAGCTATCCCTCGCGCAAGCGATTAGCCTCGGAAGGATCACGGACACCGGCTTCTCGATCTCCCTCGATCGAAAGCTCGCTGCGCTCAATCAGAAGCTCTCCAGCTTCTCCGAGATCAAGCCTGTGAAGCCGCCAAAGGGATTCGTCGGTACATTGCGACACTACCAGGAGGAGGGCGTCAGCTGGCTTAATTTCTTGCACGAGTTTGAGCTTGGCGGAATCTTGGCAGATGAGATGGGTCTCGGAAAAACAGTTCAGACCCTGGCATTCTTCCAAAGCTTGAAAGAGAGACGCGGAAAGAAAAAGGGAGCCAAGAAACCGATCCTTATCGTGGCGCCCACCTCGGTGATCACCAACTGGAGCTACGAAATCAAGAAGTTCACCCCTGAGATGAGCTGCATTATGCTCCACGGAACAGGACGCAAGGCGCTCTTTGAGCAGATCCCCCATACCGATATCGTCCTCACCTCATACGCGCTCCTACGCGTTGATCGGTATGACCTCGAGCGATACGAGTTCTCGCATATCGTGCTCGATGAGGCCCAGAATATTAAGAACCCTCAAGCGGCGACCACAAAGGCTGCCAAGGCCATCCGGGCTCGCCATCGCCTTGCGCTCACCGGAACTCCCACCGAAAATCGCCCGATGGAACTCTGGTCGATCATGGACTTCCTCATGCCGGGATACCTCGGATCCTATGAGTTCTTCCGCGCCAATATCGAGCGCCCGATCCTTGAAGGGGGCACGTCGGTTCAGGTAGCGCAGCTTCTGAACGGCAAAACTCGCCCCTTCATCCTACGACGCCTCAAGGCCGATGTTGAAAAGGAACTCCCGCCAAAGATCGAGTCCGTACTCCACGTCGACATGACCGCGAGTCAGCGGCAGATGTACGCGCAGATCCTCAACGAGGTTCGCCCCAAGGTGTTCGACGCAATCAAGAAGAAGGGTGTGGCGGGTGCGAGCGTGTCCATTCTCGCCGCCCTGCTCCGCTTGCGACAGGTGTGCAACCATCCGAACTCGATCGAGGCCTTCGAGGATCTTGCGGGCTACGACTCAGGCAAATTCAATTTGCTCAAGGATCTTACCACCGAGGCGCTCGAGTCGGGGCGAAAGATCCTGCTCTTCAGTCAGTTCCGGGGAATGCTCAACATCATCCGGTCGTGGCTCGATGAGCAACAAACCAAGTACCTCTACCTCGATGGAGCTACCCGTAACCGTCAGGAGCTTATAGACCAGTTCTCGCAAGACGAATCAGTTCGCCTCTTCCTTATCAGCTTGAAAGCGGGAGGTGCCGGTCTTAACCTCATGGCAGCGGACACCGTCATCATTTACGATCCGTGGTGGAATCCCGCCGTCGAGAGCCAAGCGGTCGACCGAGCGCACCGAATTGGGCAGAACAAGACCGTGTCGGTATATCGATTGGTGACTGAGGATTCCGTTGAGCAAAAGATCATGGCGCTCAAGGAGAAGAAGTCCAAGCTCGTCGACGCGCTCGTCAATGAGAACGGACTCTCTACACTCAAGCTCGCGAAGGCAGATTTAGAGAACCTCTTCAGTCCGCTTCCCGAACTGGAGTAAGGTCAGCCGCCAGCGGTACGAGCTTTCAAGGACCTACAAGGGTGCCTGCTCAGCACTCTGTGTGGTGCGGCTCGTGCCGGTGCCGAACGTCGGCTCCGCAGATCCCCCGCCTCCATTCACCAGCACACCCCTTCGGCGTACGGAAGCACTAATTTTTCTAACTTATTGAATCTTTTCCCCTGCTTCCGAGCGTCTTAGTAAATGGAAGCGATCTGGTGAATGGCGCTCAAAGTGCCACTCGAGGAGCGTTCAACCTACCGATTTCATAGCGTTGTTCTGTTTTTGCTCGGCGAAGCGGAAACAAGCAAGTTGTGCAATATCAATAGGTTAACAATACCCTCGACCGAGAGAGCTGTTCAGGCGATTGACATGATTCTCGCTAGTTGCGTGTAACCACTTGTCATTGCTTGGTTAGTACGTTAATTGAATTCCGATCGATACCTTAAAGGGGAGAGCTCCTATATGGGCAATACACGTTACTGTTTAACTAAAGCTGACCTCGCTGACGCGATTTACGCTTCCATCGATATCGACAAGCAGAAGGCTGCTGACATCGTGGAAGACTACGTAGAGCTCATCAAAGAGGCTCTCGATAAAGAGTCAAAGGTGATGCTTTCGGGCTTTGGATGCTACGAAGTTAAGTCGAAGCCAGCTCGTCGCGGACGGAATCCTCAAACCCGCGAAACGATCATCCTGCGCGCTCGTCGCGTAGTGAAGTTCAAGCCGAGTCAGCTTCTCCGTCGCGCCATCAACGGCGAGAAGGTGTCTGACGACGAGATCGATAAAGAGTACTAAAGGTATCTCGGTCGATACATGAGAGGGCGCGAGGGTAAGAGCAAACTACCCTCGCGCTTTTTTTTGGCAATTGCATTCCCAACTTCCCAACCTATCGCACCGTGCAAGAGCACAACGTGCACGTCTTCGGTCCTATCTCCACCTCGCAGCACTGCCGAGACTTTCTCACTAATTTCTAACACATCTCCTCCAGCTTGCTATCCAAGTCGGTGTTACGGTCCCCACCGTAAGTAGTTGTTCAGCGCGTACACTCGTCGTCACCATACGATGAGCGCCCGACCTAACCCATACTAACGATGATCAGTAGGACCTATGAAAAGTAAGAAAAGATCCCTCGTTCTGACCGCCCTTTTTGCCGCAGGGACGGTTACTGCAGCCCCGGCCCCTTCCTTCGCCTCTCCAACGTCGAAGGGAGTGGTTACAGTAGATGGCTCAAGCACTGTCTTCCCTATCTCGGAGGCTGTTGCCGAAGAATTCCAACGCACCCACAAGGGGACGGGTGTAACCGTCGGAGTCTCCGGTACCGGCGGAGGATTCAAAAAGTTCGTTGCAGGGGAGGTGGATATCGTAGACGCGTCCCGACCGATAAAAGCCACTGAGATGGAGCTTGCCGCAAAAAATGGAGTCACCTTCATCGAGCTTCCCGTAGCGTACGACGCACTATCGGTGGTAGTGAATCCGAAAAACTCCTGGGCCACATCCCTCACGACCGCCGAGCTTAAAAAGATATGGAGCCCTGAGGCTCAAGGAAAAATAACCAAGTGGAGCGACGTACGAGCTGGGTTTCCGGACAAGCCACTCCAGCTCTTCGGCCCTGGAACAGACTCGGGAACCTTTGATTACTTCACCGAAGTCATCAATGGAAAGGAGGATGCAAGCCGCGGAGACTACACCAGTAGCGAAGACGACAATGTCATCGTAACGGGAGTATCTGGAAATGAGGGCGCACTCGGATTTTTCGGGGTCGCGTTTTACGAGGCAAACAAAAACCGGCTTAAGGTTGTGCCGATTGACGATGAAAAGCCGGAAAACGGCGCGGGACCTCAAGAGCCAACTGCCACACACGTGATTGATGGCTCCTACAGCCCCCTCTCTCGACCGCTCTTTATCTACGTTCGTACGGAGGCCCTCGCTCGCCCTGAAGTGGCGCAGTTCGTCTCGTTCTATCTCGAGCAGGTTAAGAGCCTCGCCTCTGAGGTCGGGTATGTTTCCCTTCCCGATGAGGTTCTTACCAAGGTCCAGTCTCGCTTCGCCTCAAAGGTGGTGGGGAGCCTCTACGATGGTAAGCCCCAGAAGCCAGGCACCTCGCTAGCGCAGTTGCTGCACTAGGAAGGTTGTATAACGTTCGTCCGATAGAGAGGTTCGCGTGAGTATCAGCGGCAAGTCGACATGGAGACCTGGAGAGTTCGTTATCGAATGGATTCTTCGAGTATGTAGTTCCCTCTCCGTTGTAACGACCCTTGGTATCATCGCGGTCCTCTCTATCGAGAGCGTTCTCTTCTTTGAGGAGGTTCCGGTATCACGACTCCTCTTCGACACGGAATGGACCCCTCTCTTCCTGGACAAACATTTTGGAATCTGGCCGCTTTTGGCGGGAACTTTGCTTACCTCGGCAATTGCGTTGAGCTTCGCCGTTCCAGCCGGTCTCATCATCGCCATCTACGTGAGCGAATATGCGAGCGAGGGAGTGCGAAAGGTTTTAAAACCCGTTCTTGAGCTGCTGGCTGGCATCCCCACGATTGTCTACGGATACTTTGCGCTCCTCTTCATCACTCCGATGCTTCAAGTTATCTTTCCTGAGATGGGGTCATTTAACGCTCTCAGCGCTGGCATAGCGATGGGTATCATGATCCTTCCGATGATGGCCTCGCTGAGTGAAGATGCCATTTACACCGTGCCTCGAAGTCTTCGAGAGGGCGCATACGCGCTAGGGGCATCGAAACTTCAGATGATTTTTGGGGCCGTTCTGCCGGGAGCTGTCGGAGGCATCACCGCGGCGATGATCCTCTCGGCAGCCCGAGCGGTTGGAGAGACGATGATTGTAGCTATCGCAGCTGGACAGCAACCCCTTCTACATCTTAACCCCCTTCAGCCGGTCGAAACCATGACAGCCTATATCGTTCAAGTATCGCTCGGAGATACGCCACACGGCACCCTCGAGTACCACACGCTCTTTGCAGTCGCCATGATGCTCTTCTTATTAACCATGACCCTGAACATTATTAGCCTTGCAATCCGAGAGAGATCCAAGAGGATGTATCGATAATGGAAGCAACGTCTACTACCCAAACACTCTCTCCAGGCGCCGGAGCATTTTCCACCGCAAAAAAGCGTCCACTCCTTGCCCATCCCATGACCGAGAAGGCTTTTATCTTCTTCGCTCGGGGCATCATTTCAGTAGCTCTACTCACCCTCATCGCACTCATCGCGGATGTCGCGATTGATGGCTATGAGCGTCTCACGTGGAATTTCTTCACAGCTTTCCCATCTCGGAAGGCTGAGAATGCAGGGATCCTCGCCGCATGGACCGGCAGCCTCTGGCTCCTGCTTCTCACCATCACCATCGCCCTACCGGTGGGAGTTGGGGCCGCGGTCTACCTTGAGGAATACGGAAGCAAGGGACCATTTACGAAACTTGTAGAGCTGTGCATCGCTAATCTCGCCGGAGTACCCTCCGTGATATATGGCATCCTCGGACTTCAGGTGTTCGTTCGGTCTCTTGGGTTTGAACGGAGCCTCCTATCCGGAGCCCTCACCCTGGCACTCCTTGCACTTCCCATTATTATCATGGCCTCTCGAGAGGCGCTCCGAACGGTTCCCAAGGGCTATAGAGAGGGGGCACTCGCGCTCGGCGCCACTCGATGGCAAACGACCAGAACACAGGTGTTACCCGTGGCGATTCCCGGAATTGCCACCGGGTGTATCCTTGCCTTCTCCCGGGCTATCGGTGAGACGGCCCCCCTCATTACGCTGGGGGCGCTTACCTATGTGGCCCAGGTTCCCAATTCAGTATTTTCACCATTCACTGCTCTGCCTATTCAAGCTTTCAACTGGCTGTCTCGACCGCAGCCTGAGTTTCACACCAACGCGGCTGCTGCTATCACCGTTCTCCTCGCCTTTATGATAATGCTCAATTTGTTGGCCATTATCATTCGCGCCAAGTATCAAACGAGACAGAGGTAACACCGGATGAGCAATGCAAAAATTCTCCCTACTGAAAGCACCCAGTCAAACCAAGAGCAAAAAGAGACCATGAGCGACGGAGGAAGGGCAGTGAGCCAAAGACCGAAAGAGAACAAGATTACTATTTCTAATGTTGAGCTCTTCTATGGCGCCTACAAGGCGCTACACGGCATTTCGCTCACCATCCCTGCTCGCGAGGTAACCGCGTTCATCGGGCCATCCGGCTGCGGAAAGTCAACCCTTCTCCGCAGCATCAATAGGATGAACGACCTTATCGATGGAGTTACCCTCACCGGCTCAATCTATATCGACAACGAAGATATCTACGCCCCGCACATCGATCTCATCGAACTACGAAAAAAAGTGGGCATGGTGTTCCAAAAGAGCAATCCCTTTCCCAAGAGTATCTTCGACAACGTTGCGTACGGTCCCCGCATTCATGGATTGAGGGACAAGGACTACATCGACGAAACGGTGCGCAAAAGCCTTATGCGAGCCGACCTCTGGCGTGAGGTTAAGGACCGCTTGCATACGAGCGCTCTTGACCTTTCAGGAGGACAACAACAGCGCCTCTGTATCGCGCGAGCCCTCGCGGTAAATCCAGACGTTCTCTTGATGGACGAACCTGCATCTGCCCTCGATCCCCGCTCAACGTCAAAAATTGAGGACCTTATCGGCGAACTCCGAAACGACTACACTATCGTCATCGTGACCCACAACATGCAACAAGCGGCGCGAGTTTCTGACACGACCGCTTTCTTCTATGAGGGCAGAGTGATTGAGCACGGGGTGACGAAAGAGCTCTTTACAAAGCCTGTAGAGAAACAGACAGAAGACTACATCACGGGAAGATTCGGCTAATTGAGAGAGAAGATATGTCTATTCATTTACACAAAGCTATAGAATCCCTCAAAACACGAATCCTCGAACTCGGAGCGCTGGCGGAGGAGCGCGTTTCGATGGCACTTAATGCGGCCGAGAAGCAGGACTCAACATTGGCTCAAAAGGTAATCGATGGCGACTCTGCCATCGACATGCTCGAAGTTGAAGTAGAGGAGGAGTGTTTAAAAATCCTTGCGCTTCATCAGCCGGTGGCAACCGACCTCCGATTCATCGTCGCGGTGCTCAAAATCAACAACGACCTTGAGCGTATCGGAGATCTCGCGTGTAACATAGCGAGCCGAGCTCGTAAAATGGCGGCTCTTACCACTCCACCCAAGGCGCATATTGACTTTCAAGGCGCTGAGATGAAAGTGAGAACGATGCTTCAAAAAAGTCTTGAGGCGCTCGTGAACGTCGATTCAGATCTCGCCAAGTGGGTCTGGGCTCAAGACGAGCAGATCGATGAGATCAACCGCAGCGTTCACAAACAGGTCATCCAAGCCCTGAAAGAGTACCCCGAGGACGTCGAACGCCTCATCTTGCTTCTTTCCGTCTCTCGCAACCTTGAACGAATCGGCGACCATTGCACGAATATAGCCGAGGATATTCTCTACATGGTAGGTGGAGAAATAGTGAGGCATTCAAAGGTCGAATAATTGCAGCTCCCATCTCGTAGCAACTACCTGCTTACTCGAGAGCCAGCCACACGCCTACTGTCCTGCGGCTTAGTTAGTCGATACCCAAGAGGAAGCTGACTCGCCTGTGTCGCGTCTCTCTCATATGCAAGCATGCGCAGAACACCACTCGTTCCCCTTTTCTGCCACGTGACCCCCGTAGTGAGAGACACGCCGTCCTCTTGCTCAAAGGTCCCCGATGCTACATCCAAAGAGCTCGGAAGCTGAAGGAGCGGGAATTCAAACGTACCTCGAAGGGCCCGTAACTCAGACGACTTCGCGTCCATTCCCGCCCCTCTAATCGCCCCGAGAAGCGGGGCCGCTGAGGATCCATCTCGGGCAACAAAACCGTGAGAGAACCGTGTAATTCGTCCCACGTATCGACGACGGCCAAATCGGTCTACCGCCGTTACTCGATCAACGGCTCTTGTATCTCGATTCGATACAAAAAATTCGTCTACTCCATCTCCGTCTACATCTCCGCACCCTACAATCGTACGGAGATCGGCGGCCTCAACTGAGAACGAGCCGCGAGAGCTGCCGTCAAAGGTGCGAAACTGGACGGTACGCCCGCGCATGAGCGCCACGGTATAGGCGCCGCTCGCCCCAAATCGACACCCTACGAGGGCCGTGTCTCCGGATCGTCCGAAGGCGATACGACGCCGGCGTCCAGAGCCACTCAAGCGAACGCTCCACTGCAACTGCCCCTGAGATACCCCAACCGCGGCATGGTCCCACTGACCATCTCCATCATAATCCGCGCAGGCTGGATATCTACCATCCAGAGACTCACGAACAACCGCTCGTGAAACACTTCCAAAAGTTCGGAAGTGTACCCTATTGTGACGGGTGGCGTGCCCCGTGATATCGGTGACGCCATCACCATCGAAATCGAGGAGAGCTTCGCGGCGAATAATCAGGGTTATGGGTACCGAGAGGACACTCTCACTCCCATCATCGAGAACGGTCTTGCCTTTCACCTCATGGGGCCCCACAGCCAAAGGGGACTCAACACCATAGCGAAAGGTTCCATCATCCCCCACAGCAACCCTTCCCACGAACAGGCCATCAATCAAGATAGTGACGGAGGCTTGCGCTGGAGCGATACCGGTCAGGAGCGGCCGCGGAGAGGTGCGCCCGCCCCTCCCCGGCTCATCAAAAACAGGGGGCTCGACAAGCGGGGTCCCCGGATCTGGCGTGGATTGCAGGCTCGGAGTTTCAGTAGGGGTGGAGGTCGGGGTTGCGGTAGCTGTCGGTATCGCTGTGAACGCACCGGTTGGCGTAACAGTGGGAGAAATGAGAGGTGTGCTCGATGGCGTTATCGTCGGCGTGTTTGTGGGCGTACCCGTTGCCGTGCTCGTCGGGGTGCTCGAGGGAGAGGCGGTAGCGGTCGGTGTATGAGTGTTGGTCGCGGTGGGGGTACGGGTAGACGTGGGCGTAGCAGAGGGTGTCCCAGGCCCCGGAGTTGGCGTTGGAGTAGCAGAGGTTGTGCTGAGCGATACCACGCTGTAAATGGTGACGGAGTTTCCCGCTCCGAGCGCGCCAACATCCCACTGCATAGCCATTCCGATATCCACGGTAGAGGCAGATACGGAATTGGTGAGCGAGAGTGCGTTTCCGTCCGTTCGAATAGAGGTATAGGTTCGCGCCTCATACCCCTGTGGCGTGGTGATCCCCACCAGGCTCATCTCTCCCGCCCCGACCGAAAGATCGGGGTGCACGCTGACGGTATTTGCAGCGGCGTTCCACGACCCAAATCCACTATCGTTACCGAGGAGGTTCGTATCACCACCATGTACCAACGTTAAGGCCGTAATATCAGTACCTTCAGGTGGGACCTCAATCGTCCAAGAGATGTCATAGAGCCTGTTAGTGCTATCCAGTGATACCCGCTGTGTCACCAAGGGATCCGTGGAACCACTTCCCAAGCGATACTCGGTTACTACCGTGCCTCCAACGACGGTATTATGTATCGGCGTAACGCTCGACCCTGCGGTAAAGAAGCGGGTTCGAAACTGTCGTGCGCTTCCATCATTAAAACCGATCACAACTCCGTTACTTGGGTCGGTCCCGGGGCAGAACCACTGATCGTGAACAACCCCCGAATCGTTACTGAGGAATCGAACAGATCCGAGGTCATCAACCACAAGCTGAATATCACCGGGATTCGTGGTACTCCCCAGTGTTTTGCTCTCAGCGTACACCAGAGCATTGGAAATCAAGATCCATGCAATAACGACCAAGATGACCGGGAGGTAGAGGGAGCGGCGCACGTTGGGCTTTGCCTCATTAAGAAGTCGGAGAGCTCCTGGGAACGGCTCTCAAGAGATAAGATGCGCAGCGCTTCCCCCTGGATACTCAATAGTAGGATTAATCCGTACAACAGAGGCACTCGGCACCTGTCATTCAACTATTGGAAATTACTGAGATACCCCGCGCTCGTCTTGAAACTCCTCCTGAAATGCGCGGCCGGTATTGCTGATCGCAGCCGTTTTAAAAGCCTCGGAATCGAGAGCAATCATACAAAAAAGCCCCCAAGAGCTTTCGCTCTCAGGGGCCTGGTCACACCTCGAAACTCCGACTTACTTCGAGAGCCACGCACCGATCTTCGCCTTAATGGCTTTACCGGTGAATCCGAATTTCTCACACAGAACCTCACCAGGTGCGGACGCGCCGTAGTGATCGATTCCGATAGCAAGGAGATCGCGGCCGAGGAGGTTACTCCAGCCGACCGTTGTCCCCGCTTCAACAACAACCGTAGGAACACCCTTCGGGAGGAGGGCCGATTTGAATGCGTCACTCTGCGCCTTGTAGAGCTCCACACACGGCATTGAGATAACACGAGTTGGGGTCCCCTCTGCTTCGAACGCCTGAGCAGCTTCGACAGCAGCACCGACCTCAGAACCGGTCGCTACGATGAGAAGCTTCGGCTGAGCAACTTCGTTGAGAGCGTAGGCGCCCTTCAGCACATCATCCGGGCTAAAGGATGCTGGCCTGGTGAGCGGCACCAAGTTTTGTCGGCTGAACAGCAGCGAGCTCGGTCCATTTTTTCGTTGAAGCGCTGCACAGTAGCTCATCGCCACCTCAACCCCATCCGCAGGCCGGAAGACATACATATTCGGGATGATACGAAGACTCATCGTGTGCTCAATCGGCTCATGGGTCGGTCCATCCTCTCCCACCCAGAAGCTATCGTGGGTGAAGATGTAGAGAGCTTGAAGGTGCGAGATAGCACCCACACGCATCGCCGGACGCATATAGTCTGAGAACACAAGGAAGGTCGCCGTGTACGGGATCCAAGCCTGCGTATACGCCAGCCCGTTCGAGGCTGACCCCATCGCAGCCTCACGAACACCCCAGCGGATGTTCAAGCCAGTGAAGTTCTCATGCTCGACATCCCCACCACCTGACACCGCGGTCTTTGTGGATGGATCAAGGTCGGCGGAGCCTCCAATGAAGGAGGGAACGTGCTTGGAGATGATCTGGATAGCCTTTCCGGAGAGATTTCGAGTCGCGTCCTTCTTAGGTTCTTTGAACGCAGCGAGAAGCTCATCTTTCAGTTTAGGATCGATTGCACGTGTCACTTGAGCATCTAACTTATTGGCGAGCTCACCATTCGCCGAGCGCCACGCCGAGTACGTCGCATTCCATGCAGCCTGTCCCTGAACCTTCTTCTCGATACTCGCAGCACAGAAGGCCTTCACATCATCCGGAACAAGGAACTGGGCATCCTCAGGCCATCCCAGCTCACGCTTGGTAGCCTTAACCTCATCGGGGCCTAGTGGTGCACCGTGAACGTCGTGGGTGTTCTTCTTGTTTGGACTTCCAAATCCGAGAACCGTACGGCAGCAGATCAGGCTCGGCTTACCCTTCTGGGAGGTCGCTTTATCAAGCGCCGCCGCAACAGCTTTCATGTCGTGGCCATCGATGGTCTGTACGAACCAGCCGTACGACTCGAATCGTTTTGCGACGTCCTCGGTGAAGCACACCTCTGTTTCACCGGCGAGCGAGATCTTGTTATCGTCCCACAGGTAAATGAGGTTATCGAGCTGGAGATGTCCGGCCACGGATGCTGCCTCGGCTGCCACACCTTCCATCAGGTCCCCATCGCTCACCAACGAAAACACCCGATAATTAAAGATATCCTGACCGTAGCGGGCCGCGAGCATCTTACCCGAGAGCGCAAGCCCGACGCTGTTAGCGGCACCCTGTCCAAGGGGACCGGTCGTACATTCGACGCCAGGGGTGATACCAAACTCAGGATGCCCCGGAGTCAGGCTCTCCCACTGCCGGAAACTCTGAAGCTGACTCATCGGCAGGTCATACCCAAAGAGGTGAAGCATTGAGTAGAGAACCATACATCCGTGACCTGCTGAGAGCACGAAACGATCTCGGTTGATCCAGGTTGGGTCCTTCGGATTGAAGCGAAGATAGTTAGCCCACAAAACCGAGGTAAAATCGGCTGTCCCAAGGGGGAGACCTGGGTGTCCGCTATTAGCTTTCTGGACCGCGTCGATCGAGAGCGTTCGAACTGTAGTAGCGAGCTTCTGAAGGTTTGCGAGATCAAGTGACATTACTAACATTCTCCTTTCTAAAATCTTTCTGAGAGCGCTCCCTGGGACTTACTTCCATTTAATGGAGCATCCAAGGGGATGAACAAATTGCGGGACGGGCGTTCTCCCTTCAAGCACCGCTTCGATAGCTTTTGACAGATAATCCTTTGTGACTCGAGAGGGATCACGCGGACTGTCGTTAATAGTGCCGTGGTATACGAGTTTGCCGTTACGATCGAAGAGATAAAATTCGGGGGTGCAGGCAGCGTCAAATCGCCGAGCAACATCTTGCGTTTCATCGTAGAGATACGGATAAGGCAAGGAGAGCGCGGCGGCCTTCTCTTGCATCTTCTCGTAGCTATCCTCGGGGTATTGTGTTGCGTCGTTACTACTAATAACGAGGGTCTTGAGCCCATCGGCTTGGAATCTCTTCACGATGGAGATCAGCATATCCTCGCTGCCTTTGACATAGGGGCAGTGATTGCACAAAAAGGCGACAAGACCAGCCTTTGCTCCTGCAAGATATTGCGAGCCAATACGTGTTCCATCCACGTTCAACAACTCGAACTGCGGCAACGACGACCCCAGTGGAAATGCACTACTACTTGTCTCTCTCTCCATACGACTACCTACCTCCCTGTAGAAACGGTTGTGGAAACGTAACGAACCACCTTGTCTCAGGAGCCGCGTTTAACTACGCCGGCATGGATGCGGCGTGACGCGAATGCTTCTTGAGGAACTTCTTAACCTGCTCAGAGAACCACTCTGGATGCTCAATCATCGGAGCGTGCCCACAGTTCTTGATCGACACCAGTTCCGAATTCGGAATCAGCTGATGGAACATCTCCGCTACTTCCATCGTGGTGACCTGATCGTCCTCTCCCCACAGGAGAAGCGTCGGGACCTTAACCTCACCTAACAGATCCTTGAGATTATCCTTCTTGGCGCTACGAGCTGCGTGGATAAGGTTGAGAACTCGTCCCCTATCCTCGAGGATTCGCACGATCTCCATGACCGCCTCTTCGGTGACCAGGTCGTGATTCACAAACACCTTCCTCATATGCTCCTCAACGAACTCACGACCGGGACGAACCGGCAGTGCGTCCACAGAGTGCTCGTAGAGACCGCTTGTAGCCGTAAGGATAAGGCAGTCGACCAATTGCGGCGCCGCCAAGTACATACGAAGGGCCACGTGACCACCCAGCGAGTTGCCGCACAGGCTGACCGGGGCGAACCCACGGCTTCGAACGAAGTACTCTGCGTACATGGCAAGGGCTTTAACCTTAACCTCAGATCGGTGAGCTGAAAGCAGCGGAAGGCTCAACGCGATAGCCTTGGAGTACTCAGCCATGAGCGGCTGCACGGTATCCCAGTTGGAGAGCGCTCCAAATAGTCCGTGCAGAAGAACCAACTCTGGCCCCTTATCCCCCATCTCCACGGTCTTAAACGTGGGCTCCTGCTCGTTGGTGACCCACAAGGGCTCTGAGCTACCAAGCTTCGGGAGGGAATCTTTAATGAACTTGAAAATGCCTTTCGCCATGCGGGCCTAATTAACCGAGAACAAACATCTTAACATCACTTCAGCTTTCTCGGATGAACTGTACGCGCTCCACACTCAGGCAACGTCGACGTACGGTCTTTATTTCATAGTATCCGTTAAAACCACATGATTCATAGTATAGACAGTATGACCGTGTAAATACGGAGAGAAGTTAGGAGCTTATGAACACAACGGCGTTTTCAGCGCGGTCGCTCCGAACTTCTCGGAGAGCGCGGCTTGGAGAACCCGACATATCCGCCCCAACACGCTGCAATTACTACACTTTTATTTATTTATACATCAACTTCGATACGATGCGCGTTCTCTTGAATCATGCGATAGCGATCGGAAGAATCTTTGCCCATCAAACTTTCAAGCATGCTCTCGACCTCAGCGACCTCATCGATCGTGATCTGCAGCAACTTTCGGGACCGAGGATTGAGGGTGGTCTCCCAGAGGGTATCTGGATTCATCTCTCCTAAACCTTTGAATCGGGTGATGTGGAGCTTCGATCGATTGCCGCGCTCCTTGAGCACCCTCTCCTTCTCCTCGTCTGAGTACACCCAGACATCCTCCTCCTTGGAACCGCTTCCGAACTTGAGCCGATACAACGGCGAGATACCGATGTAGAGGTGCCCCGCCTCAACGAGCGGCCTTAGGAAGCGGAAGAAGAAGGCCATAAGGAGCGCCGAGATATGCATTCCATCCGCATCGGCATCGGTAAGGATGATAACCTTTGAATAACGAAGCTTATCGAGTCGTATATCTTTGCCCTGTCCACATCCAAGGGCGGACACGAGATCAACGAGCTCCTTATTCTCCGCGATCTTCTGATTGCTCGTTGCGACCGAGTTCAGGATCTTTCCTCTAAGCGGCAACACCGCTTGAATCGCGCGATCGCGTCCCTGCTTGGCGCTTCCACCGGCGGAATCTCCCTCTACAATGAAGAGCTCTGAGTTATCTGGCTTGGTTGAAGAACAGTCGGCCAGCTTTCCGGGGAGGTTAAGTCGATGACTAACGCCGACTTTGCGACTAACACTTGCAGAAGCTGACCGGGCAGCCGCACGAGCCTTTGCTGCGAGGGTAATCCGTTCAACGATCGCGTTGGCGACGCTCGGCTTCGAGTTGAGGATGTTCTCGAAGGTTCGAGTCAGGGCGTCCACAGGCCCCTCGATCTCCGGGTTATTCAACCTATCCTTCGTCTGTCCCTGGAACTGCAACTGACTCACAGCTCCCGGAACACTCACCGAAAGGATTGCGACCAACCCCTCTCGGATATCCTCTCCCGTAAGCTTCACCCCCTTAGCCAGGTTATGAACCGAGATATAGTTGCGCAGCGCTTTCGCTAATCCGCTCTTAAATCCATCCTCATGAGTACCTCCACCCTTCGTGTGGATACCGTTTACATACGAAAAGATGCGCTCTTGCGTTGCTTCAGTCCAACAGAACGCCACCTCGATCTTAATCCCATTAGCGCGATCAAGATCGAAGCACTCTCCACCCATCGGGGGTTGATTCTCGCTCTCGAGGGTAGATTTAAGGAACGACTTAATTCCGTCCGGATAGAAGAAGGTCTTCTCGGTGTCATCCTTTTGGTTCTTAAAAACGATCTTGAGTCCCTTGTAGAGGAAGGACTTCTCTTCGATGATCTTTTCGACACGAGCCGCGGAGAACTCGATGGTCTTGAATATCTCAGGGTCAGGACGAAAGAATATCTTTGTCCCCTTCTTTCGGGATGCACCCAATTTTTTAATGGGACCGTCTGTCTTGCCCCGAGAGAAAGTTTGCTTCCACTCAAATCCGTCACGACAGACGATGGCCTCAAGCTTCTCCGAGAGCGCGTTGACAACCGAGGCTCCTACTCCGTGGAGACCTCCCGCTGTGACATAGTTGTGATCGCTAAACTTTCCACCGGCATGGAGGGTCGTAAGGATGATCTCCAAAGCGGGCTTCTTGAACTTCGGATGAATATCAACTGGGATACCACGCCCATTATCCTCAATCGTGACGCTCTCTCCATCTTTGTGGAGGGTCACGGTGATGGTATCGGCGTGACCATTCATCGCCTCGTCAACCGCGTTATCAAGGATCTCTTTCACGAGGTGGTGAAGACCCTGCTGGCCATCGGTTCCCCCGATGTACATACCCGGACGCTTGCGAACTGGCTCAAGTCCCTCAAGGACCTCGATATCGACCGCGCTGTAACTTCCCTTTGCCATCTTAACGATCTCCCCTTCTCAAACCCTCTTATCCATCCACAACGGTTGCGCCAACGATCTCATCGCGCGAATACACCTTAGTACCCTTCAAGGCTCGATGTCCCTTCGTTACCTCCGACAGAGGAACATCCTTCGTCTTGCCGGACTTCAGGTTCAGCATCAACGTTCCCTTCATCTTGGGCGATGCGACACCACAACATGCGACTAGGGTGTCATCGTCACGCACACCCATGAGGGCTACACCAACCGCGGCACTATCACGAACCGGAATCTCCGATTGAGGGATCGCCAGTCCGGAGCCATCTTGGGTCACAAACACCATCATCGGAGAGAGTGGCGCCACAGCAGCAAGGAACTCGCCATCACGAAGCTTCATGATACGGCGGCCGGTTCGCTTGGTCTCGCCTAACTCGGTAAGCGTCAGGGCGTACCCGGTTCCCTTCGTACCAACAAGCACCAAGGTGTCACCATCTTTAAGACGACGATCCTGAGAGGACGGCGAACTCACCGTACCGCCAAGAGGCAACTCCACCTGTCCACCCGCAGAGGTTGTGGGGGCGGCTGCATTTGCTGAAATACCGAAGGAACTAACAATACGCTCTCCATCCTTGAACTTCAGCAACTTCTGAATCGGAGTTCCGTATCCACTCGACGCTGGGAAATCCGAAACCTTCAGCACAAAGAGAGTGCCGAGGCTGGTGAGAAGCGCCACCGAATCAAGGGTCGTGAGGGCGTGCGCTGATAGCAGCGAGTCCCCCTCTCTCAATCGGGTAGAGCTCAGGTCGTTGGTACGGCGAATGCGTTTCACCCATCCATCAGCGGTGATGATCGCGTGCACATCCTCTTGGACAACGTATGCGGTCTCGTCGAACTCAATATCAACGTTATCTTTGATCAACTTCGACTTGCGTCGGTCACCATACTTCTCAGCCAGCGCCTCAAGCTCAGAGCACACGAGATCCAGAAGTGCTGTTTTGCTCTTCAAGAGCTTCTCAATCTCCTTAACTCGCTTCTCCTTCTCTGCAAGCTCCTTCTTAATCTCATCGATGTTAGTGCGGGAGAGTTGATAGATTCGCATATCAACAACCGCGAAGGACTGAAGCTCGGAGAGCTTAAATCGAGCCCGCAATTTCTCTGCGGCATCGCTACGACCATCGCTCTTCCGTACGATCTTGATCGCCTCATCAAGGGCGTCGTAGATCGTTACCAATCCTTCCAATATGTGGATTCGTTCGAGGAGCTGCTTACGCTCAAACGTCAATCGCTTCTCCGTAACCTCTATTCGGAAATCAAGGAAGTGCTTTAAGCATCCCTTGAGGGAGAGAAGCTCAGGTCTTGTGGCCCCACCTGCAGCCGGCACCAGAGCCGTAAGATTAACAGCGAAGTTTGACTCAAGGGGCGTATTCTTGAAGAGATAGGCCATCGCGAGTTCGGGGTCCGCGCCACTGGCAAGTTCAAGTACGATCCGAACCTCATCGGTCGACTCATCTCGAACATCAACAAGCTGCGGAACCTTGCGGTCTACAATCAGGCCAGCGATGCGCTCAACCACCGTCGCTTTGTTCACTGCGTACGGAATAGAGGAAACGACGATCACCTGCTTGCCTCGGGCTTGCTCCTCAACGGTCCACTCACCGCGCATACGCACAGATCCGCGTCCCGTTTCATACATCTCGACGAGCTCCTTCTGCGAGTTGAGGATGTTGCATCCGGTCGGGAAGTCGGGGGCTTTAATGATGCTCGTAAGCTTGGAGGTTGTAAGCTCTGGATCTTTTGCGAGCTCAACGATCGCTTTAATGGTGTCTTTGAGGTTGTGTGGCGGAATACTCGTCGCCATTCCCACAGCGATTCCGGTCGCACCGTTAATGAGAAGATTCGGCACCCGGCTCGGAAGCACCACAGGCTCAACGACGGTTGCGTCGAAATTATCGCGGAAGGAGACCGTCTCCTCATTAATCTCTCCGATAACCTCAAGCGCAAGCTCTCGTAGCTTGGCCTCGGTGTATCGATACGCTGCCGCGTTATCTCCATCGAGCGAACCGAAATTACCCTGTCCATCAACAAGGGGATAGCGGAGCGAAAAGTCCTGCGCCATACGAACCATCGCTTCGTAACACGCAACATCTCCGTGCGGATGGAAGCGCGCGAGCACCTCTCCCACCACGGCGGCCGATTTGCGGTGACTTGAGGTTGGCTTTAGGTTGAGGTTCTGCAACATCGCGTAGAGGATGCGGCGCTGAACGGGCTTCAGACCGTCGCGGACATCGGGAAGCGCTCGGCCAGACACAACGCTGAGGGCGTACGTGAGGTATCGATCTCGAGACTCATTTTGAAGACTTGTTTTAATCGTGGCCATTAGAACTCCTCGAACTACCTAGAGAAAGGATCTCCACACGTTGATAACGCGACTCGCTGCTGCGCACAAAGGGGGGCTGAGAGCCGAAGATGACACAAGACATGCACACTACAGCTCAACACGCTTGAACCGGCATACGCCACCTAAATGAGTGGAAAACATCGATTTATTAGCACCTTGCTGCCGCTAGGGGAACACTTTTCCGGACAAACACCTCACTTTTCAGAACAGCGCGCAAAAAAAAAGCGCCCCTTGCGGAGCGCTTCTTCGTTGAGCTTGACGCTACAACTTACATTGCCAAGCGGATACCGCCTGTAAGGAACACGTCTGAATCAGCATCGATCCCAGCTGTAAGCTTGAGAGCGAGGTCTTCAGTCAACGTATTAAGAACAGTTCCAGTGTATGTCCACTGACCGCCTGTTACGTTGTAGATGCTGTTTACGTTGTCGTAGAGAGCCTCAGCATCAACCTCAACGGTATCAGTGAGCTGGTGACGAACAGCGAGTCCTGCATATACGCCGTCATCGTCAGCATCGCCACGGGAGTCGATGTTAACGTGCGAAGCGCCCACTCGAGCTACAAGGTCGATACCGTTGCAGTATGAGTAGTAACCAGCAAGGCCGTAACGGAAGAAGCTCTGGTTGATGTTTGTGCTAGCACCGGTGAAGCCCGAGTTAGCATAGTTGTAGCCGAATTCAGCCGCGATATTCTCAAGAGGGCTGTACGAGAGCTTTGTGTCAACGCCATTGGAATCGTTGAGGCCATCGGCATCAACGTGCGCCCATTGGTACGACACGTCAGCATAGGTGTACTTCATCAAAGGGTCAGCTGAAGCTGTTGTAGCGCCGCCTACTGCAAGAAGGGCAGCGAGAATCATCTTTTTCATACGAATCTCCACATTTTACGTTCAAACGGACTAACGTCCACGTGGAGCACTATTCCAAGAACGGAACCTTGCCGCAATATAAAAAATAAAGGTGGCATTTCAGCTAGTTACGAGCTACGGCCACCTCATCCCGGCTACAAATCTCACTTTTATCGGGTAGCGCCGATACAATCTCCTCCCCTCACAATCGAACAAGAACCTACTCCCTCCGACGTACTCAGGAGCAGATAATTCGAATCAAGAGACAGGGGCACCCGCAATTCATGCTCTTAGTGGCAAAACGTCTCTGTACACTCACGCACAGTTACAGTACCACTCTCCCTTCATATGCTGATCTCTTCCGACTTCACGCTCTCAAAAACCCCGGCATTCATCGCCTTTGAGGGGATTAACGGGTGCGGCAAAACGACCCTTCATAAGCTCCTCTCTTCCAGACTAACGACAAGCGGTCGGTCCGTTTGCGACACGCGCGAGCCGGGTGGGACCCCACTAGGAACAGAGATTCGAAAACTCCTGCTCGACTGGAACGGTGCGCAGAAGTCCATAAGAGCAGAGCTCCTCTTATTCGCTGCCGACCGAGCTGAGCACGTAGACAAGGTCATCCGACCCAACCTCGAACGGGGCACCTGGGTCTTAACCGACCGATTTATCTACTCCACCATTACCTTTCAAGGGCATGGGCGAGGCATCGATCGACGACTCCTCGACCAGGCCAACGCTCTCGCTACAGCGGGCACGGTTCCCGATCTTGTGATCCTTCTTGATCTCTCACCCGAAGAGGCGTGTCGACGCATCGCCACCCGCAACTCATCCTCTCGCGACGCCTTTGAGGATGAGGAGCTCGCGTTCCATCAAAGAATCCGGGAGGGATTTTTAGAATGCGCAAAGGAGTCTCCCGTGCCGTTCCTCGTTCTGGACGCCACAAAATCGCCACAGGAACTGTGTGCGGAAGCGGCTAAGGTGTGCGGAATCTAGCCAGCTCGTGAACATTCCCCTGGTGTTGGGAATTGCGCAGGCTTGAGTGGCCCTTCGTTGGAACTACCCAAAAATCTTCCGCACCTTAGAGGATAGGTCCACGGTTTTTTGGTCTCCTCAACCTCGGTTCATCAAAACTCTCGAATCTCTCGCCATGGAAACATTTTTCATCCCTCTCCTAGCCCCCTTTACTCTTCCTCCCGAGGATAATTAATCCTACAGTATCGGTGTGACATCGATCATTGGCCATACGAAACAAAGAAGGGAGCTCTCTGACCTGGTCCGTTCGGACCGGCTTCCCTCCGCCTTGGTATTCTCTGGGCTTCATGGCATCGGAAAAAACCTCGTAGCTCGCGAGGTGGCGCGACAGCTCCTCTGCGAGCAGCGACAAGATGCGCCACCTGGCGGTTGCGGCACCTGTCGAACGTGCACCCTCTTTGAGTCCGGCACCCATCCCGATCTTATCACCCTCTCATTTGCAGGCGAGCGTGGCGCCACCGTGGATGATATCCGAGAGGCGCTCGAAAAGATGAGCCTCAAGCCCTTCATGGGAGGGAAGAAGGTCGCCATCCTCAACGATGCCGACGAGATCTCTATCGTTGGAGCGAACATCTTACTCAAATCCCTTGAGGAGCCCCGTCCGAACACCTACTTCATCCTCGTACTTGCTAATCCATCGAGACTTCCGGCAACCATCCTCTCTCGATGCCAACGTTTTTTCTTTGATCGACTCTCAACTGACGAAATCAAGCAGATCATAAACCTACGCGGCATTCAGGAGATCTCAGAGGCGCTCACCCTGCTTGCCGACGGCTCTGCAGCGTCCCTTGATTCGCTCCAAGCTCAATCAGAGATGTGGGAGGATGTCCGTGCCGTTGTGGAACGTGCGTGGGCCGGCGACCAGGCGATGATCGCCCGAGCTGCTCAGGAATGGGGAGCTGATAAAAATCAATTGAAAGAGCGACTCACCTTTTTACGCACAACCATACGACAACGCCTCATGGCGACATGCGCGGACGCACACGCCACCGCGGTGTGGGGAGTAGCCCTTCAAAACGCGCTCGACGCAGAGTACCTAATCCTCGATCGACACGTAAATCCCACGCTCACCATCTTTAAAGCTCTTCAGAGCTGCAACGGAGCGCTCTCGTCACGCTATCAGGTGACCCCTCACCAGTATCCCACCTTAGGGGAGCTTCTCATGGATGGCAGGTAGAGACTCCACCGGCGCCCCGATCGACACCATCTCTCTGGACTTTTAGACCCGCATGGCCGACACTATTCGCCCTTAGGAGAACGCATGGAAAACTCATCAGAAAAACTCCCGACAACCCCTACAACACCACCTCAGGCATCGGAGCCAGCAGCAGCTCAAGGCGCCTCGGCAGGAGCACCGATCGCTGAAGAACTTATCGATATCGATCTCTTCGCTCGAGTAAAGCTTCGAACGGCGACTATCCTCAGCGTTGAGTTGGTTCCGAAATCAAAGAAGCTCTATCAGATCCAAGTTGACGTAGGAGAGCTCGGCAAGCGACAGATCGTGTCTGGCATCGCCCCCTACTACTCCCCCGAACAGTTGGTAGGAAAGCAGATCGTCATCGTAGCCAATCTCAAACCCGCCAAGCTTATGGGAGTAGAGAGCAACGGCATGCTCCTCGCCGCCTCCACCGAGGGAGACGGAACGCTTGCACTGCTCACCCCCGACAAACCGATCGTGTCTGGCGCGCGCGTTCGCTAAGTTCAATGGATATCACCGACTCCCACACGCACCTCGACTCAAAGGAGTTCGATGAGGATCGGGCCGCTGTTATCGAGCGAGCCCGAGCGGCGGGAGTTACCCGAATGCTCACCATCGGTACGGGAAAGGGTCTCGAGGGAGCTGGGCGAGCGATCGCCCTCGCCGAACAGTATCCTTTTGTATGGGCGAGCGCGGGCATACACCCTCACGACGCAGGTCATCAGATCGACCAGGAGCTCCTTGAGCGGCTGGCGCATCATCCGAAGGTAGTGGCGATCGGAGAAACGGGGCTCGACTTTTATCGAGACTGGGCTCCGGTCGATGCACAATACGCGCGATTTGAACTACAGATTGAGGTGGCTAAGCGAGTAAAGAAGCCTCTCATCATTCACTCCAGGCAAGCAGGCGAGCAGAGCCTCGCCCTTCTTAAAGAGCGAAACGCACGGGACGTAGGTGGGGTCTTTCACTGTTTCGCCGAGAATGCGGAGTTTGCGGCTCGATTATGGGAGATTGGATTCTACGTTTCATTTCCCGGCCTCCTGACATTTAAGAAAGCGCAGGAGGTTCGAGAGATCTGCAAGGCGATTCCGCTCGAGCGTATCCTCGTAGAAACAGACGCCCCCTTTCTTGCGCCCGAGCCACATCGCGGTAAGCGTTGCGAGCCCGCTTTTGTGGCCGCAACCGCGGCGCGCCTCGCCGAAATAAAAGGGTTGTCGCTTGAAGAGGTTGCGGCGATAACTACAGCGAACACGCTAAAACTCTTCTCTCTCATGAGGTAACGACATGACCTCCTCTACAGTTCTCGTGAACGAATCGACGGGGATCGTCTCTATCACCATCAACCGACCCGAGGCTCGAAATAGTCTTAACTCGCAGACGATTACCCTCCTTACCGAGGCGTTCACGGCGGTTTCGGCCAATCCACGGGCCCGTTGTGTGGTGCTGAGCGGTGCCGGCACCGAGGCGTTCTGCGCAGGGGCCGATATCTCGGAACTCGTACAAAATCCCTCTCCCGCTGCTCGGCGAACGTTTTTTGGATCGATAGCCTCACTCATTGAGACGATTAACCTTTGTCCCGTACCGGTTGTGGCTCGCGTTCACGGGTTCGCTCTTGCAGGCGGATGCGGACTTGCAGCCGCGTGTGATATTACCCTCGCCGCCGACGACGCGGTCTTTGGATTACCTGAGGTTGGAGTTGGACTCGCCGCGATGGTCGTAATGGCGCCCTTGAGTCGCGTGGTACAAAAGAAGGCGCTCACCCACATGATTATGACCGGCGAGCGGATTACAGCGCAACGCGCACGTGAGATCGGACTCGTCACGTCGTTGTACCCGAAGGCATCCCTCGACACGGAGACCGCACACCTCTGTGCCAAACTGAGCAAGCAAGGCCCTGAGGCGCTCAGAGCGTCGAAGCAGGCGCTCCTGGATGTCACCGAACGGGAGTATCTGCCCCTTCTTCATGAGCTTGCTGACCGAAGCGCCCTCCTGAGTCTCGGAGCGGAAGCAACGGAGGGATTAACCGCGTTCACCCAAAAGCGAGCCCCTTCATGGCACACACCGTAAGACCGAATATAATGGAGCAAAGGTATTCATCATGAAGATCGGCGAGTTCACCATTACAGAGGTCATATTCGGTCACTTTCGATTGGATGGTGGCTGTATGTTCGGATCCGTTCCTAAGAACCTCTGGTCCAAGAGCATCGCAGGAGACGCAGAAAACTGCATCAAGCTCGCTTGCCGCTCCCTTCTTATCGATGTCGGAACAAGGCGCTTTCTCGTCGATGTAGGGATGGGGGAGAAGTGGTCCGATAAGCAACGTCAAATCTACGGCATCAAGAACACCCCCAAAGGGGCATGGGGATTCGACACAACATCAGTGACCGATGTCATTTTGACACACCTTCATTTCGACCATGCAGGTGGCATTACCTCCCCGGCACCGCAAGGTGGCGTTACGCTCTCTTTTCCTGAGGCGACCGTACATCTTCAAAGAGCGAATTGGGAACACGCCAACAACCCCACCCTCAAGGATCGCGCAAGCTACCTGCCAGATAATGTAAACCCGTTAGCGAGTGCAAAACTCGCGCTCTACGAAGGTACCTCTCAGATCGTTCCAGGCCTGGTCGTGCATAGAGTCGATGGACATACGCAGGGGCAACAGTGGATTGAGATCACCGATGGAACGAAGAAACTCTTCTTCGCTACCGATCTGATCCCGACCGCGCACCACGTGCCGCTCGCCTACCACATGGGGTACGATGTGTGCGCCGAAACCCTTCTCATTGAGAAGCAGAGTTTCCTCGAAAGGGCCCGAACAGAGGGAGCACTGGTATGTTTCCAACATGATGCCGATACCGCCGTGGCGCGAGTGCTCATGAACGAGCGTGGGCAGTACGGGGTGCAGGACGCAGCACCGACCCTCAACCAGTGAGCGATCGATAATTACGCTCCACCGTGAGGCGATCCCCTACTCCTTGCGCCCTCGCCGCTCCGAATAACGCTGTGAGATAAATGAAAAGGTTCCACCCCACAACGGTCGTAGGGATGTTACTCGGATGAGGAGCTGGTGGCTCCGAATGCTCTCTACCTGTCGCACCTCTTTAAAGGCTGGAAAAAGGAAGATCATAACCACCACACGAAGGATCCCTGAGAGCACGAAGAGCGCCAGGAATTTCGAATGCGGCACCCATACACCGAGATGGTCGACCCAGGTTTGCGGAACCAAGTGCACAACCCATCCCCCCACACACGACCCACCAAAAACCAGAAATCCATTGATGATAGCCTGGTACGCCACACATCGCGCGCGTTTGGGGGGCGTGACCGCATCAAAGACAAAGTTGGCAGCCGCCAGGGTAAATCCGGCCCAAAATACCCCGCTATAAAACTGAATACAGAGAACGTACCAAAAATTAGACGAGATCAACCATAGCATCGGGTTGAACGCCACCAAGGTTCCACATACCTTCAAGATAGTCCGATTGCCGAATTGGTCACTCATGGCACCCCACGAGCGCATCACCACGAACTGCGCGAGCACCGCCATGGCCACCACCATCGTGTAGTCCGCATACGAGAGCGCGAGATCCTTAAGCATGTACATCGCGAAATACGGACCTGAGATAGAGGCCGCGAAATTCATGCATGAAACGAAGAACACGAACTTCACAAAGTTGGAATAGCGGGCTCGGGCGATGAACTGCCAGAAGGTAAATTTCAATTCATCAGGAACGTGGAGCGATACGTCGTCCACCCCTCGAAATACCGAGGCGGACCGCCAACGAGCGAACGCCGAGAGGACAAACACGAGAGCAAACCCCCAGGCCTCGAAACCAACTTTATTGAACCAATGAATCGTCTGCCCCGCTACAACAACGGCGCTGAAGGTTACGATCGCCATCCACTTATTTCGTAATCCGAAGAACTCTCCGCGTGAAAGCGGGGGCAAGATATCCCCAACAAGACTACTCCAAATCGGAGCGATGAGACCGATGGTGATGTGATAGATGACAACTACCGTAATGAGCGCGTTTACGGCCCACGAGCCGGAATCAAAGAGGAACGGTATTGAAGCTATGGGCAACAAGAGTAGCGCCTGCAGACGCATGAGGCTTGAAACGATAGATCGACGGCTCTTCGTGTGCTCGCAGAGACGCATGCCGAGTGCCTGCACGATAGCTCCTACCAGAGGGGGCAAGGTAGCGAGTGCCCCTATCTGAAGGGGAGCGCCCCCGAGAAATACACCGAACGCTCCGAGATAGGTCTCGCTCGCTCCCATCTTAGCGGCGTCGAGGAGCCCCTCTCGCACTAGACTCTTGGATGAACGAGTAGAGAGGACGTTCACGTGCTCCTTGCGTTAAGTAGTCGGGCCATTCGCAAGACGGCGATAACGGTGAGGCTGTCTTTAATCTCTCCTCGGTCAACCATCGCGAGGCACTCTTTGAACTCAACCTTCTTCACCTGCAGTTGTTCGGTGTGATCCGGTTCTGCGGCCCCTTGCCGCAGCCCTCGGGCGAGGTAGAGAAACCCTCGTTCTGCCGAGAAACAGTTACTGAGGTGAATCTCGCCACCAAGTTGCTCCCACGAATCGGCCTCAAGACCAGTCTCCTCTCGTAGTTCGCGCTTGGCGGTGAGCATCGGATCCTCATCAACCTCAGAGCCTCCCTCCGGTATCTCCCACGAGTACTCATCGACCGGGTATCGGTACTGCCCAACGAGATAGATCTCGTTGCTCTCAGTGAGGGCAACAACCCCCGTAGCGATTCGCGTCTCAACGACGCCATAAATTCCGGGTTTGCCCCCCGGCGTGATCACATCATCCTCACGAACCGTGATCCAAGGATTCGAATATATGAGCTTACTACCCCGGCGCTGCCAGGGATTTTTAACGGTCATGGTAACTCCAGATCGGGTTGGGTGTGAGAGGGTAAGGGAAGTTTATTCCATATCTGTTTGGAATGCACTCCACAATGGCCCCAGTTTCGCCATATTTTCTGAAGCCATGCCGGCCGAGAACCTTCCACCGGAGCGGTCGACGATGCATGCGAAGCCGATAACCTCGCCACCAGCGGCGATCACCTTGGCAGCTGCTTCCCGCATCCGCCTCCCGGAATGTACGACATCATCCGCAACGATTACGCGTAGACCGGCGAGTGCGGGGCCAAAGAGCTGCCCATCTTTTTGAAGGATCGCTACCTTCTTGCCCCCCGCGACGGCGGCAGCGAACAAGATGCCACTATACGCAAGACCTACAACGATATCGAAGGTATCGTGATCCACGTCGCCGACAGCATCCGCCGCGAGGCGGGCGAGGTCGCTCGGAGAGAGCTGAAAGCAGTCATAGAACACCGAGCATAGCTGACCGGTTGGAATCTGCGTCGGCTTCGGATAGACGACCGATATCTTGTCGATAATCTTCTTCGTAGTTTCGTCCATGACGTTCTCCTTCCACCCCGGGTACCGCCGGCGTCCACCTGTACCCTAGTATATCTGATCCGACTCCGCTCTAAGAAGTAGGACTCTCTCTGAAAGCGATACTACAAATTCGTAGTGAGGGGGTGTGATTGCCTCACGGGGCGAGCCGGTTCAAGCGATTAGGGAGGGCGAGAGTCCCCAATTTTCCCTCAATTTCTCTCAGAGAGCGCGCGGTACAAGCGCTGTCGTCCTTTGATTTGAAATCAAATAACAATCTCAGAAGATTCGATAGCTTACCTAAATCCCCGTGGCGCACGATGGCACTGAAGCCATCGGCATGTGTGTTTTAAAAACATACACAGCACATCCTACTCGCGCGCAGTCCCTGAGAAAAGGAGTACGGAGAGAAGGAGTACGGTAGTAAGAGAACCAGAAAGACGAGCTAGGTGCCTCTACATCAAGCTCAGAGGTTACACATCAAATATTTGGGGAAGGTGATGGTGACGGTCGTGCCTTTGCCCGGTTGTGAGGTTACCTCAGCGCTACCGTTCAACAGGTTTGCCTCATGACGAACGATATGCAGCCCGAGTCCTCGCCCTGCAAGATCATCTGCCTCTTCTTTGCTCGAAACATCTGGCTCAAATATGAGCTGCATCGCTTCGTGAGCACTCATGTCCGGAGCTACAGTCACCCCTCTTTTTCGCGCAAATTCGATAATTTTGCTTGGCTCGATCCCTCGACCATCATCAGTAAAACATATTCGATACATGTCGTTACTTACTGACGCTGAGATTGTCAGATGGCCTGCTCTTGGTTTACCGGCGGATGCTCGTTGCTCAGGGGATTCTATCCCGTGAGCAGCGGCGTTTCGCACTATATGAACAAACGCTTTAAAGAGGTCGCGATATGGCATAGGGAATACAGGCACAGCGGCGTCCCATGATATCTGCGATGTAGGTTTTGCAGTCTTGGCGAGGGAATCCTCCCAAGCCATCTGCAACCAACCAAGCGTCTCCTCGAGCTTCGGCGACATGAGGGCTTCCAGCGATTCTAAGATATCGCTCTTGCTCTTCTCTTGAATCGGACTGGACCGTATGAGCCGATACAGCTCCACGAGACGGTCTCCCTCTAAAATAATCTCGTAGCCTACCTTTCCCTTACGAATTCTAAGAATACCGTTGTGCTTCTTTAAGAAGGCATCCAATTCGGAACGAATCGCTGAAACAAACTCTCGACCTGAGGCCTCGGTGTATTCTCCAGCCCTCCAATCGCTCTCCCACCGGTGACACACTTTGGCGAGGTCATGACACTCGAGAAAGCTAAAGCCCCCCTTAAGAGTGTGCACGCCCCTGCGGACCGCCATTGGATCACGTAGGGAACTCTCTATGAGATCGATGAAATCTATCATTTCAATGAATTCGGTCTTCGCGCTCAGTACCGCATGTAAGGTCTTCGCAATCCGAGTTTTTTCATCTAAGGCCTTCCGCAAGGCACGGGACTCTGTCACATCATGAACCGCGGTCATCACCCCAACAATCTTTTCATCTTGCACTATCGGGGTGTAGGCCACCTCAAGTGTACGATCCCCTCTTTGAAGCTCATGTGGCAGCGCGTCCAGACACATCTTAGCACTCGGGCCCTCGAAAACTAATGCGACGAGTTCAGCCTCCTCCGCGCTTAAACCCAGAACCTCTGCTATGTGACGGCCCGCCACCGGCTCTTTAAAAATTTTTTCTGCTTCAATTGAGTGATCTCGATTAATGATTCCCTGAGGATCGAACTGTAAGAAGCCTTGCGGGAGAAGATCGAGCATCGATTTGAAATTGCGCTTAGCTTCCTCAATCCTCTTCTTATTACTATTGAGCATGTCTGCCACGGAATGCGTCAACAGGTCCTTTTTCTTGATCTCACTAATGTCTGAGATCCGAAGAACTAGAATTCGGTCTTTGTCTTGGTCCTCTGAAACCTCGACGGCTATTCGGGCGGGAAACGGTCTTCCTGTACTAAACCGCAGGGTATGTTCCTGAATCCACGCGTCACTTCGGCCGGCGAAGTGCTCGCTCAGCGCCGACATGATCTCCGGAGGGAGGCAATCGGACAACCTAGGGCGCCCGCCCTCTCCCCTACCACCGGTAAACTCATGAAAGGAATGGTTGCAAGATAGTATGGTCCAGTCATTCCTACTGACTAAGGCCAGACCCTCACTGGAATACTCTGCTAGCTGTTTCACCGCGATACTATATCTCCCCGCGTTGCGGCGACCGCGTTCATAATTACTGTAATATCATCAGACTCAACGCTGCACGCCTCGAGAGCTGCCTGCAAGTGCTTCGCGACCTTACTAAAATGATCATTGGTTATGCTGAGTCTGCTATGGGCGGTTTTCAGGTCTCGTCCTGTGTACTGACTCGCTGGCCCCCCTAAAACCATTCCAATAAAGGCAGTTTGATGTTTCATGAGCTGCTCCATGTCAACATGCTCAAAAAACATCGCCAGATCTGCGTCGGCGAGCACGGAATCATAAAAGATTGAGACAAGCTTCGATACTGTCTCGAATCCGCCATATTTCGCAAAGAGGGTGTCCTGATCCATAGTCACACTGTGCATTTGGTAGTCGTTGAGATGGCGCCTCTCTCATCTCTAGTATGATCGGAGGTCGAAAGACCCCTCGGCAGCAGCCGGCTACAAGCGCCTCGCAAGAGCCCCGTTCGCCTGCGCACTGTTGAGACACAGACACAACCGAAACCCTCCGCTATACCCTGGACATGCTCCCCTGAATCGACAGCGGCCGTCAATTATATTTATGGCATCTCAACGCTTGGGGGATTCCCCCTTCAGCTCGGTTGAGCTCCTCCCGATGTCCTCCCTACTGCCCCTCACTCCCCCTAGTAGCCCCACACTCTCTCAGAGCATCCCCCACACTCTCTCAGAGCGCGCGCAGTAGGGGCGCAGCCGCCCTTTGATTTAAAATCGAATAACGATCCCTTAAGATTCCTTAGCTTACCTCAATCGCCGTGGCGTCCGGAGGTACTGGAGCCGTCGGCATGTATGTTTTTGAAACAGAAGCTGCGCAGCTTTCTCGCGCGCGTCCTGAGAGAGTGAGAAAAGAGGGAGCGCCTCTTACATCGAGTATCAGAGCGATTAGGCACCTTTTTAGGCGAAGCATCCTGGAGATAGGGAGGGTGACCAAACATATGTCGGAAAAAATCAGCATCCGCGAGGACGCTCTCCACCTGTTTGAAAGAAGAAGCATAGCTCTCGAGAACCCTAAGCTTACCGTGGCTTCGAACCCACTGTTCGAGCCCCGCGTGAAGCACGCTAAGGTTCTTCGTGAGGGGCTCCATCAGAGGATAATCGAGCGCTTCTTTGTACTATGCGATGCGGACCATGCGCTCACTCTCATGGAAGAGGAAGCCAACAAGGTCTACGTATAGCAACATCACAAAAAAAATGACTCCGATGAGCCGCCAGTCAAACCGTTCTGCCTTGTTTGCGTCCATGACAAAAACCTCTAGGAGTTATGTGAAACTGCCAAAACCCTCCAGACATACATCGGGTCGGCCGTGCCGCTACCGCCGCACCCTCCAACACATGAGTTCTCCTCTACCCGCTTTCAAAATTGTCGTTGGAAATCTCTCGATGAACGAACTTCCTGTGCGCTCACGGTATGAAGGCTCACGGGAATCCGCGGCATGACAGGGTTTCCGAGGAGATGTCCCTCCAAGCTTGTAGAGAGCCCATTGTCAGTCATGAGTTATACCGCCTTCCGACCAACAAACTCTCCCTAAGTCCACATTGACACAGGTAGCATCCGGTAAAGAAACAGCAAGCGGGTTCGCTTTGTATGGCGCCATAGTCGCACAAAATTGGATATCCTGACTGACACCCGTTCTCCCTCAAGCGATCACCCCTCGCTCCCGCAGCAAGCGCATACTCCCCTCCCGAGAGCGCATACCGAGAGATGTGGACGTCTGCAACACATGCTCGAGGTGGTGGGTTCGGCCCTCTCGAATCAGTGAACGCACAGCCGGAGTGGCTAGCAAAACCTCCGAGACCAGAGAGCGACCTCCCTGGAGATTCCTAACGAGATCCTGCGCTACTATCCCCTCCAGGGTGTCGGCGAGGATCGTGCGAATGTGGGGTTGCTGTTCGGCAGGAAACACATCGACGATACGAGCGACCGTCTTCACTGCGCTGGAGGTGTGCAAGGTTGATATGACCAGGTGTCCCGTCTCTGCGGCTTGAAGGGCGAGCCGAATCGTCTCTAAGTCCCGCATCTCTCCAACAAATATAATATCAGGATCTTCGCGTAACGCAGACCGGAGCGCGCTACCGAACGAATCAACATGGGCCCCTACCTCGCGTTGCGAGATCAAGCACCTTCGGGAAGGATGCACGAACTCAATAGGATTCTCGATGGTGATGATGTGCTTTGCATCGCGACCGTTAACAAGGTCCAGGAGCGAGGCTGCAGTTGTCGACTTTCCCGAACCGGTTGGACCTGTGATCAGCACGAGTCCACTCGAGAGAGATGTCCACGAAATCACGCTCGTTGGCAATCCCAGAGTATCAAGCGCGGGAGGCTGGCACGGAATTCTACGAAGTGCGAGCGCTCTCCCTCCTCGTTGCGTGTAGACATGGACACGCCAGCGCCCGCCGATCGATGCGTATCCCGCGTCAACGTCGAATCCCTGGCCGTACCTCTCGCGTTGCGCCTCCGAGAGAAGGGCATAGAGGAGGGCCGAAAACTGCTCCTCTGAGATGCGATCGGTGTACAGATCCGTCAGTGTGCCGTGAATTCTACCTAACGGTCGTCGCCCCTCTACGATGTGCAGGTCAGAGACCTCTCGCTCAACCGCGCGCTGCAAGAACTGCTCGATGACCATGATAGCTCCCTCTCGACTACGGAGGAGCTATTCGAGGAGCCCGCGAAGATGTTGCGAAGTTTATGAATTGCTGGCCCGGTGGGACGGTCAGCACGCTGCGGGCCCTAACACACCCCCACTACTCTTCCATTCGGAAGAGTAACCCGAAGAGAGGACTCACCATCCGCTGGGAACGCGAGCTCAATCACACTGACGTCGAGCGGAGACTGGCCTCTATCGAGTGCGGTCACATAGCGCTCAATCGCTCGCTCCGGATACCCGAGCGCCCTTCCGAAGGCACGGTGGTATTCCTCGGAGAAATCGCCCCCCTGCACACGCTTCCGAATGACCTCCTGCACCGCCTCTACCCGCGATCCCTCACCAACGATGAGGTCACTTGAATAGGGGCTTTTTCGAACCACGAAGCCAGCCTCCTCAAGTGAACGCAAAAGATAGTCATTAAAGGGGTCGCTTCGATCGAGATCGGCACAAGGAAGCAATGCCACGGGCCTTAATCCCTTCAGCACGCACACCGCGTCGTATCTATTGAAATTTTCGCCGAGGGTATTCCACTCGGGATGCGTTACACACCAGGACGCCATAAAAGGGAAGTACTCGTTCGGAACTCCCGACTCGTTCATTCGCTGCGCCATCAGATCCACGCGCTGCTCAAACTGATAGGTCTCTCGAAAACTGCTGGGAACAACCGCGGCCTCGGTAAGTGGACTCGCTCGGTTGTCACGGAACACGGTCATGACGCCCTCTCTACTTCTGCAAACCCGACCATACTACCACACCCCCTATCCAAACGAACGTCAGGAGCCATTTTTCCTCATAACCCACCCCGAGCCCCTCTATGCAGTTCGCGTCCGAACAGAAAAGCACAGGGTGCTACAACACTCTACAAATTCGCATTCCTGTCCCCGCCATAATCGAGCGTCTCACGAAGGAGGAAGAGCATGCCGTCTCTGGAGATCGCATCTCATTCCGCCCCCATTACACCAAAAGTGGAAAATGGATCTAACCACCACCATCGTCAGAAGACCCGAGTTGGGGAGGTTTGCTTCGCGCATCCCTGAGAGGTACAATGCGAGCCCGGTTTTTTTCCCTGACGCTTTGGCTTGAGTGCGCAATGCGCGCTCAAGCGGGAGTGGCAACGGGTCTCTCCAGTACAGGTAAGGTTTTAGCTTAGGATTTACACATGGATGATTTGCAAGAAGCTACTTTGTGCGCGTGGTGCGGCGAGCGCCAACCGGCGAGCGGCCACGAGCATTGCTCGGTGGACTGCTACCACAAAGCTCATGACATCTCGACGCTGTATACCATGGCTCTCAATGATCGGAAGATCCTGAGACGGACGCGCGAGAAACTGACGGAGCAGATCGCTGAACTCAAGGATTCGATGCAGCGCAACGGACCGAGCGGGCCGAGCCTTCACCCAGAGGTGCAAGGCAGCGTTGATCGAATGATAGCGGAGATCGAACAGATTACTACCGAGATCATCCGCATCACGGAGCGTATCGCTCAACTTGAACAGTTTGTACGTTAAAGGCACTTGGTTAAGGGTCTTTCGTAGAAGGTCTTCGGGGAATGCGGTGGGTATCCTTATCCTCCGCGATAGAGACACCGTTGTCATTCCCCTCAACAACCTCATCTTTGCGCCCTCCTGTTGGACGCCAACTCACATAGCTTCAAAGAGATCGAAAGCTTTACCTCCACAGCCAGGGGTCGGGCTCAAGGACCTTCAAACCGTAAACCCCTCACGAGGAGGTATACACCACAAGCCGGGGAGCTCACTTTACGCCCCGCCACCTGGCACGTATGATGGGGGTTCGACCCCCTCCTCGCGAAGATCCTCCTTGGTGCAGGGCGACGAGCTCAACCTAGGCTATGACTCCCACATCGCTCTCACATGCTCGGAAGATTCTTGGACTACACGGCTCTGCCGCGGGGTGGTTCCTTGCCCGTGAATTGCGTAATCACCCTAAGGCTCTCATCATCTGCGCGGACCGCAAGGAGGTTGAGGACGTTCTAGAGGACCTTCGGTTTTTCCAGGGCAAAGCTGGCGTACCGGTTTTTCCATCGTGGGAGACCCTTCCACTTGAGCCGGTATCACCGGGAGTGGAGATCTCGGCCCAGCGCATTCAAACCCTCTACGATATTACCCACGCGCCCGCATTCAGCGTGGTGACCTCCGCTGAGGCCCTCGTTCAAAAGATCCTCCCCCCAGACTACCTCGACCAGCTCAAGGTCGACATTCACGTCGGGAGTCTCATCAATCGCGATCCATTTGTGGCGACCCTCCTCGACGGCGGCTTCAACACGACCAAGAGCGTCACACAGGTAGGGGACCTCGCAATTAAGGGCGCTGTGATCGACCTCTTCCCCGGAAATACAGAGCATCCTGTTCGTATCGAATTTGACTTCAACAAGGTGGTAAGACTCGTCACGTTCGATCCGGAGTCGCAACGCTCGCTGACCGAGATCCCATCGGTCTCCATTCTTCCGGTCAAGGAATTTCCCCTTCCCTCATGGTACGCCAACGCTAAAGAGCGTATTACCGCAACCCTCAAGGAGAGGGCGATGCAGATCGGCACACCCCTTCGTGAGGTAGAAAAGGTTCTCCAAGCCCTCGAACAACGAGCGGAGTACCCGAGCCTAGAGCTGCTGCAGTATATCGTCGCTCCCGGCCTGACGAGTCTGATGAAGCTTCTCCCGAGAGATACGAAGGTATTCACACTCGACTCGCATAAAATCCAACGCTCAATTGAGGAGTTCCTCGAGAACGCTCATGACCGCTCCGCCCGACTTCTCGATGAACAACACCTCATTCCGAAAGTAGATGAGGTCTTCTTTGACTTCGACACGATTTGGGGAGAGATCGCAAAGACCACCACCTATGACGTGGGAGGCATCGACGATTCAGCCACGCACGACTCTCACGAGAACCTTCGAACCGAAAGTCTTCTTGATCTAGCTACTCACATGAGAACTGCGGTAGGAAGCGGGAACGCCTTTCAACCGCTCAAGGAATTCCTTGATACGTGGCGTCAAAAGAAGTTCTCCGTTGCGTTCAGTGTGGGATCAAAGTCCCGTGCCCACCGCTTGCAGAGCATCCTTCTCGATATCAACACCGACGCCCCTATCGTTGAGACAACAGCCATGGGGTGGCTCACTACGCGACGGCCCCCCGTCGCAATCCTCATAGGACACCTCCACGCCGGCTTTCGATTGCTCGATGAGAAGCTCGTTTTCATCTCCGAAAATGAGATATTCGGCGAACGATCCTACCGGTCCGGCTCCACGCCCCGAATCAGCGCTAAACGACTCTTGAGCTCCCTCTCCCTTCTCAAAGAGGGTGACCACATCGTTCACTTCGATTACGGCGTTGGATTGTACCAAGGGCTCAAACACCTCACGGTTGAAGGTGTCCTGGGTGATTTCCTTCAGATTGAGTACGCAGACAGTCGCCTCTACCTTCCGGCTCACCAGATCGGAAAGATTCAAAAGTTCGTTGCTGCAGAGGGGCAGTCCCCGCGCGTCGATAAGCTGGGATCTACTCGATGGGTCAACACGAAGAAGAAGATCCGCGATTCAATCGTTACGCTCGCCGGCGATCTGATCCGTCTGTACGCGACCCGCACCGTCGTGAAGGGGTGGCGCTACGAACCTGAGGGTGCGGAGGATGAGCGCTTTGCAGACACTTTTCCATATGATGAAACACCCGATCAGCAAAAGGCCATCCAGGAGACCCTCGGCGATCTCGCGAGCGATAAACCGATGGACCGCATGGTGTGCGGCGATGTGGGATTCGGAAAGACCGAGGTAGCGATACGAGCCGCTTTTAAAGCAACGCAGCATGCTCGGCAGGTAGCCGTGCTTGTGCCAACCACGATTTTAGTGGAGCAGCACAAGAAGAACTTTGCCGAACGATTTAAGGGATACCCGGTTACAGTTGCCGCGGTTAGTCGATTCTATCCCCCTGAAGAGAACCAAAAGACCCTCGATGCCCTCGCACGTGGAGAAGTAGACATCATCATCGGCACGCACAAGCTCTTACAACCCGATGTCCAATTCAAAGATCTCGGATTGCTCATCATCGACGAAGAGCACCGATTCGGCGTGAAACAGAAGGAGAAACTTCGCGCCTATCGAAGCAACGTGGACGTACTGACCCTCACCGCAACCCCTATTCCGCGAACGCTCCACATGTCACTTCTTGGTATTCGCGATATTAGCCTCATTCATACCGCTCCCGTAGATCGGAAGGTGGTTCACACCTATATCGCCGAACGTGACGACGCTCTGGTTCGAGACGCAATTCTTCGAGAGATTCGTCGGGGAGGACAGGTCTTCTTCCTCCACAACCGCGTCCAGAATATCGCTCTCATCACGGCTAAACTGGCCGAGCTCGTACCAGAGGCTCGTTTCGACTTTGCACACGGACAGATGAGTGAAACAACTCTCGAACGGATTATGAAACGATTCGTAGAGCGAGAGCTCGACGTCCTCGTATCCACAACGATTATCGAGTCGGGGTTAGATGTACCGAATGCAAACACGATTATTATCGATAAGGCCGATCACTTCGGACTCGCGCAGCTCTACCAACTCCGAGGACGGGTCGGGCGAAGCAAACGACAGGCATATGCGTACTTCCTGGTTCCGCATATGCGCTCCCTCACCGGGGAAGCTCATGAGCGTTTAAAGGTGCTCCAATCTCTCGACGCACTCGGCGTGGGATTCAATTTAGCAATTCGAGACCTTGAGATTCGGGGGGCCGGAAACCTGCTGGGCAAGGAACAATCAGGTAACGTCCTCTCCGTTGGTTTCGATATGTACTGTCGGATCCTGCAAGAAGCGGTAAGCGATCTGAAGGGAGATGAACCGCTCCTGGAGGATATCGTCGACCCAGATGTGCGGATCGTAGGCGTCGACGCCTTTATCCCCGATACCTACGTCCCCGACATCGGCGAACGTCTTGTGCTCTATCAACGACTCTCAAACATTCGCACCGAGGATGAGGCGTTTGACCTCCAACGGGAGATGGAGGACCGGTTTGGACCGTGCTCCGTTGAGGTGGATAACTTGATGGTCCTCATGCGCTACCGCGGATTGCTGCGCTCCTACGGGGTGGTCAAGGCTGAGGTCACACCAGCAAAGGCCTCCCTCACCTTTAGCCCCTTGGCTCTCTTACGAGATGGGTACCGCCCAAATCCAAACACCCGGGTCGATGGACTTAAAGCTCTCGGATTGGTTCAAAGAAACCCGCACCTCTACCGCTTCGGGCGCAGTAACACCTTTACTATACTCTTTGAAAAGGAGGCGGACGTTACACTTCCGGACCTCTATCTCCGCACCCAACAGGCTCTGACCTTGATATCATTTGTCCAACCCTGACTTGCGGCCCTATAGGTGACCGCATAAGATTGCGCGATATGAAAAGCTTGGTCGTTCGCGCCCTCATCCTCGGACTTCTCTCTGCAAGCACACCTCCGTGCTTTGCGGCGCCCTCAAAAAAGGGGGAAGCCCCCTCACAAGAGCTGGTGATCGACTCAGTGGTAGCGGCGGTAGACGACAAACCGATCACCCTCAGTGATCTCAATGCGCGACTCGCGCCCCGCCGTTTAACGCTCCCGGACGCGAAGAAGGACCCCGAGGCTAGTCGCGTGCTCGACCAGATCATCCTCGAAAAGCTCCTAGAAGAGGAGGCGAAAGTTAAGCGGATGGGGGTCAGCGACGCAGAGGTGGATGAGTACGTACGTGAGGTGATGCAACGAAACGGCCTCTCTGAAGCCGACTTTCAGGCCGCTCTAGCCCGAGAGGGTCGTAGCGTCGCCACCTATAAACAACAGATTAAGATCGACATCCTGAAGGCCAAACTTGGCTCCTCGCTCGCGCGAGGGGGCACAAGTGTGAGTGATTCGGACATAGAGGAATACATAGCGAGCCACCCCGAGCTTAAAAACGGTGGAAAGGACATCAAGCTTCATCACCTGGTAATCTCCAAGGAGGGGAGAACCATGGAAGAGGTAAAAGGCCGGCTGATGCAGGTCAGCACAGCCCTTGAGCGGGGAGAGAGCTTTATCGATGTCGCGAAACGGCTCTCGGATACCGCCTCTACGGCGGAAGGGAGCCTGATAGGGGTCATTCCTCTCAAAGACCTCAGCCCCGCTATCGCGGAGGCCATCGCGCCACTGCGCGCCGGCCAACACACCCCTCCCCTAGAAACCCCAACGGACATACAGATATTTTTCGTTGAAGAGCGTCTCGGAAACGAGGATGAAACCCCGCAAGAGGTTGACGAAGAGAAGCTCAAGGATGAAGTCCGTCAGATCCTGCAGAAACAAAAGACCACACAGCGTCTCGAAGCGTTCTTCAAGAACGACCTCTATAAGAATCACGCCGTCGATAAGAGGCTTTAATTCTTGCCCCGGGGGTAGTATAAGGGGCGCACTATGAAGATTAATCCTGTTATCTTTCGCGAATACGACATCCGAGGCACCGTTGACACCGAGCTCACCCCTGAGTTCGCTCGTATCCTTGGTCGGGCGTATGCAACATTGGCCATTGAGAACAAGATGAACCGTATCGGCATCGGATACGATTGCCGCCTTAGTTCCCCAGGATACGCACAAGCGCTCGCGGAAGGTATGGCCGATGAGGGCCTCGACGTCGTGATGTCGGGGATGGGACCAACCCCTCAGCTCTACTTCTCCGTATTCTCCCAAGATCTGGGCGGCGGTATTCAGGTAACCGGAAGTCACAATCCACCGGACATGAACGGGTTCAAGATCCTTCTCGGAAAGAAGACCCTCTCAGGATCGCAGATTCAGGATCTCAAAACACGCTGCGAGAAGGTGCTCACCAAGCAACCAGCCGCGAAGCGGGGCACGATATCAACTATCGATATCCGACCATCGTACATCAGCTACCTAATCGAGAATTCGAAGCCTCACATGGGCTCTCGTAAGCTCAAGGTTGTGGTCGATGCTGGAAACGGCGTCGGCGGCATGATCGGACCAGATGTCTTGCGTGGACTTGGCGTTGAAGTAATCGAGCTTTTCTGTGAGCCAGATGGTCGGTTCCCAAATCACCATCCAGATCCAACCGTTCTCAAAAATATTCAGGACCTCATTCAATCCGTTAAGAAGCACAATGCTGACTTCGGAATCGGATGGGATGGAGACGCAGATCGTATCGGTGTCGTCGATGAGAAGGGCGACGTCGTATTTGGGGATATGCTTCTTCTTATCTACGGGCGAGCGATCCTGACAGAGAAGCCAGGAGCAACTATCATCGGGGATGTGAAGTGTTCCAACACCCTCTTCTCGGATCTCAGGTCCAAGGGTGCAAATGCCATCATGTGGAAGACCGGACACTCCCTTATCAAGGGCAAGCTCCTTGAGACTCATGGCGATCTCGCTGGCGAAATGAGTGGTCACATCTTCTTTAAGCACCGCTTTTTCGGATTTGACGACGCGCTCTATGCCTCAAACCGTTTGGTAGAGATTATGAGCCACCACACAGGAACGCTCTCGTCCCTTCTGTCGGACCTCACTCCGATGGTATCGACCCCTGAGCTTCGCGTTGACTGTCCCGAGGAGGTCAAGTTCAAGATTGCTCAAGAGGCGCAGTCCGCCTTCAAGGAGTTCGCAGTTGATACGATCGACGGGGTCCGGGTCACGTTTGAGCACGGATGGGGGCTCGTGCGGGCATCAAACACGCAGCCCGTGCTCGTCATGCGCTTCGAGGCGACCACACCGGAGCTCTTAGAGAGCTACAAGACTACGGTTATTGACCGTATCGAGGCTATTAAGGCGCGGCTTCTTAAAGCGGCGTAACCAACCAGACTCCACTCCAGCATCGGCTCCGTGAGCAAAGCGGCAGCCGACCGGAAGCCCACACTGTAGCCGGGCAACAGGTATGGAAAGAGGCTAACCTTGCCCAGCCGGCCGGGTAGATCGTACCATCGGGAAACTCATGCCCATACGCGCATTCTCCGCCCAACGATTCTATGCTCTCACCACGGGGTCTCCGATCGATCCAGCGCAACCGGTTATAACCCTCGATTCGGCGATACCTGAACGTGGGGTGAGCTTAGTAGCGCCCGATCTTCAAGGAGAGACTGAATATCTGTGGAGTCATGGGGTCGCTGCCCTCGGAGAGCAGCGGGAGCGTTTCATTGAGAAGATCCGTCAAGGAGCGATCCCTATCCCCCTTTCGATATCCAACGGAAGCACAACACATGCTCAGGTGCGGTATCGATCGCTGGAGCTCCTCTACTCGCGCGGACAAACGATCGCCTCGCTTCTCGGACTTACCGAACCGATCGTCGCCGCAGCTAAGAAAGCTCGCTGGGCACAGTGCCCCCGCTGCGCTCAATCACTCCCAATCTTTCACACCGCAGGCGAACTCTGTGAGCACCTCGTTCACACCTCTCGGGGATACGGTTGTACTATCGAGCTCTGGGGATCAGAGGAGGAGGTCTCCTCATGGGCGAGCGCAAAGGGGTTCACGGTAACGTCTCGAAACGATGGGCGGGCGTCCGTGCGCATCGACTCCCTGACCATTGAGCCTGAGGCTCTTCGGAATGTGGAGCCTATCCTCTCCTCTACGAAACAGCTCCCGCACACCTGGCTTGTCGTGAACAATGGGCCACAACACGATGAGTACGCGTGGCACGGCAGATGCACGCGGTGCAATCACTCCCTCGCACCCTTTTATGCCTCGGCCGCTCGCGACCTGATCGAACGTCCGACGTTATCACCAACATCTCATGAAGGATGCCGAATCCTCGACGGAAAATCCCTGCGAGAGCTTCTCTCGCTTCCCCTCGAGCAGGCGCTCAAGCTTTCTCTTGTTGATGCTGCGCTTGACCCCCTGCAGGTTGAACTCATACACACACTGCCCCTCACAAACCTCACCCTCTCATCCCGTACCACGGAGATTGCCCCTCGAACGTTGGCGTTGGTCGCGCTCGTCGACCTCGCTCGTGACTCGCAGCGAACAGGAGAGCTTCGCATCTTCAAAGTATCGGCCGCTCTTTTCTCCGATGAATCGCTCGTAGTTGCTCGGGCGTGCGTTGAGAAGCTCTCCCAAAACTCAGGCTTTGTGTGGATTACGGATGAACGAGAAATCCCTCCAGCCCCACCAATCTCGGTACGCCCAGCGGCCACATCTCGGTGCCTCGGAAGCGTAACACTCAACGCTGAGACTGCGATGGTCTTTGAGATTCACACCGGTCAGTGGATCTCCGTGCAGGCCCCCTTCCATCCGCGACACCCTCGCTTCAGCGCACTCATTCACGATGCGCTCTCTGAAAAGAAAACCGAGCTTGTAAGCTGCGAGCTTAGTTCCCCTGTCACATCACATTTCGTACCTCTCGAAGCGACAGAACCGAGCAGCACGAGACTTATCGCCCACGCGCTCGGTGTTATTGAACCTCTGGCGAAGATGTTCGCAGCGTCACATCAGGCCAAGATGCTCGGCCTCAGCGCTCGAGATTTCGCAATCGGACAGCTTCGTCAATCGGCGACGGTGTGCACCTCGTGTAAAGGGCAAGGTGTCCTGTTTGAAAAAGAGCGCCTCCATGCCAGCGTGGAGCCCTGCCACACCTGCTGGGGGTCGCGATTCCGTTCTCCCGTGCGAGAGGTAACCTTCAAAGGCCGAACCTTGTGGGAGATCCTCAATACTCCACTCTCCGCATCTCAGGACACCCTACGCGCGCTCCCCAAGATGAAGGAGGTCTTCGAACTTACGAACCTCCTGCAGGTTGCGAATCTCCCGCTCGGCATGCCGGTTGCTCTCCTCTCAGCTGCTCAACGCAGAGCTCTCGCTATCGTTCACTCGATGCTCTCTGGGACTACCAACCGTCCCGCGATCATCATCGTTGAGGAACCCGCTGTTGGATTCTCAGATACCCAACGGCGGGGCCTCGAGTCAGCTCTTGCCCACTCCTCTTTTACGGGGCGCACGAGCTGGATCGGGGTGCATAGCAGCTAAGGAACACTGCTGTGCTCGTTGGAGAACGAGCACTCCCTATCGCCTACGACTGGTGCCTTCCTGTGCCTAGACGAGGTGTCTCCGCGGAGCCAAGGGGGTGCGGACTCGAAGCCCGCTCCGCTCATCAGGCTGGCCGGGGGGTAGGAGCAAAAGGTTGGACGCCTGGTAGGATCACGTAAATTCAGCGGGTTAGCCAAGCCCCTACTAGAGCACATACGAACTAATACGGACCATAACGATACGTGAATGGTGAGTCGACGATCCCTAACACGGACGAAGCCGGTGACGACATAAGGTTTACATGCAGAAGCTCTATCGCTCAAAAAAAGGTCAGGAAGGAGAGGCTGAGATACTACTCTTCATCACGGTCTTAGTTATTTGCGGCTTAATTTCAGGAGGCCTTGCGGTATTTGAATGGGTTCGGGAAACGAAGGACGGAAAGGTAGACCGGCGCCTCGCGGCCCAGATTGCCCGACAGACCCCCGCGCCCTTCGTACCGAGACTCGACCCAGGCGAGTACTACGCCTCGTGCAGAAAGCCGCTGTGGGCAGCCCTCTCCAGCGACGCCCCGTGCGACGTAGAGGAAGAGTCGTACCGAGAACTTGAAATAATCCCCTAAAATTTGGAAGAAACTGGAACTGCCAGAGACTATCCCTCTTTCTTCGTATCGTCACCCGAGAGCGCCTCTTCAGTAGAGCCGCCGAGGACACCCATGATGTTGTGGGATATGATGTTCTGATCGATGGCCGCCTTAGCGCTTTCATCCAGAAGGACCATCACGAGTGGTAGACAGCCAGAGTCGACAACAGCGACCGGCCCTCTCGTTTCGCAATAGTTTTTGATGAGCCACTGAAAATCTGGGTCTGAGATCTCGTGGGGAAATATACCTCTAGCCATAATATTACTCCTCCATGAGTAACAGGTAAGTGTCGCAACAACCTCGTCCTATAAAAACTGCCGTCGCCACACCGCTCTTCACAAATTGCTCTCGAATCAGCCAATACCATGAGGCTGTATCACTTCGACGGTTCCCTACCAAAACGCCACTGCCGGCCGCTGAAAACTACCTTCCCAAGGGATTCCTTATCACCGCCTGTATAGAGACAGTCGGATGGGGCTGGAGGAAACTTGAGCAGCTTTACGAGAGGCACCTACCACACCCCGAGTCAGCGCAGGATCCTGGTATAATTACTTTTTTAGGTCTTCCCTGAGCTTGTCGGTCACATAAATCGATTGTTTTTTTCACCTCGCACTGCCAAAAAGCGCACAAACTGAGGTTTGGATCTCACCAATAGCAGGCTATTCCCTTGAGAAATCCCCTCAGCCACCCTACACTGATAGAAAGAGCGCCCGATGCTCAACGTGCTGATTTTACTGTCTCATCCTGTTGATTCCGTCGCGGGTTGAGCTGATTCGCCGCAAACGGAACGATCGGTTAGTGTTCTGTGCGTACCCGCCATGCAGAGAGGGTGCGTTCTAAGGTTTCGCTAGAGAGAACCAAGCACAGAGGTGCAAGCTCCTCTCGGTAACCACGTACGGGTTAGTTGTTAAAGTTCCCTGAGATGTCCCAGTCCGACCACATCACGTCTGAGCAAATCGATGAGACAGCGGCAACGATCTACGGTCCAAGCGATCATCCGATTCGCAAAAACCAGATCGACGACGACGCTCGAAAAATAGTCTACCGACTGCAACGCGCGGGCTTTAAAGCTTACGTTGTGGGTGGTGGGGTTCGAGACCTTGTCCTTGGTAAGACTCCCAAAGATTTTGATATCTCTACAGACGCGACTCCCCGAGAGATCAAATCTCTCTTCAGAAACTGTCGAATTATCGGGCGTCGATTCAAACTCGCGCACCTCTACTTCGCGCACGGCAAGAATATCGAGGTATCAACGTTCCGAGATACCGTCGAGCCACCCGAGATCACCGACGGAGAGCAGCCGAGCGGTCCGGTCGCAAGCGACAACATCTACGGCACTGAGATGACCGACGCATTCCGACGGGACCTCACGATTAACGGCCTCTTCCTTGATGTCTCGACCATGGAGATCCTGGACTACGTGGGTGGGATGCAAGACCTACGGGATGGCATCGTGCGAGTTATTGGTGACCCAGCGACACGTTTTCAAGAGGACCCGGTGCGAATGCTTCGGGTCGTACGGCACTCCGCTCGCAACGGATTTCGAATCAACAACGGCTGCTGGGATGCGATTCTCGCGAACGCCAACCTGATCACACAGAGCTCTCAAGTTCGAGTTTTTGACGAGCTCAAAAAGGATTTCTCCTCAGGGCACCTCCTCACCATTCTGCATCTGCTCGGAGAGACCGGCATTCTTGAGTACATCCTACCAGAGCTTTTAGAGAACAACGGTAGGCTACTCAGCGCCGAAAGCGATTTTAGCCAGTGTCTTGAGAGGATTGATGACTTGGTCGCAGAGGAGGAGCACCCCTCCACGACGGTGATTCTGACGATAATCGCCATGTTCATCGCCGGGGACTCGGTGTGGCTCTCGGATCTAGCCGAACGACTCCCCGAAGCCCGCGATCTTTCAGAACGGCTCGGGTCGTGCTTCACACGGCTGGTAGTGCCTAAGAAGGAACGTGAACGCATACAGCTTCTTCTAGGATTGTGGTCTCGTGTCCGCTCCGTTTCTCCAAAAGCACTCAAGGTGAACTCGTACAAGCGTTCCTCACTCCTTCCCGACCTCATATCCCTACTTGAGGTAACGTGTCTCTCGAAGGAAGATGCTCAGCGTATTACCCTTTTGAGCCCACTTCTTCATGAGGCGGGGGAACACGGACACGATGGGCACTCTCACGGAGATCGCCACCGTCCTCAACGGAACCACCGCTAGCAGCTTTCAGATCCATGACCAACACCCTTCGAACCAATGACGTAACCAAACAATACGGCGGCCGAAAGGTCGTTCACGGAGTTTCAATATCGGTCGACGCGGGGGAGATAGTTGGACTCCTGGGGCCAAACGGAGCTGGTAAAACAACCACCTTCTACATGTGCGTCGGGGTGGTTGCACCCGATACCGGAAGCGTCACCCTCAACGGATCGGATGTTACGAAGCAACCGATGTACGCACGCGCTCACCTCGGCATCGGGTACCTGCCCCAGGAAGCTTCCGTCTTCAGAAAATTAACGGTTCGGGAAAACGTGCTCGCCATCCTTGAGACGATGAGCTTCCCCTCAGCCCAAGCCCGTGAGGCACGCCTCAAGGACCTCCTTGAGGAGCTCGGACTCTGGAGACTTAGAGATAGCATGGCGAGCGCCCTCTCAGGGGGAGAACGTCGACGAGTGGAGATCGCCCGATGCCTCGCCAGGAACCCTCAATTCATCTTATTGGACGAGCCGTTCGCCGGCATCGATCCCCTCGCTATCAAGGATATTCAGGAGCTGATCTCCTCGCTGCAAAACAAGGGCATCGGCGTGCTCATAACTGATCACAACGTTCGAGAGACGCTCGGCATCTGCACTCGAGCCTACATCTTGGTTGATGGGAGAGTTCTTGAGGAAGGAACTCCATCAGCGATTGCAAACTCTGAGAAGGCGAAGCGCTACTACCTCGGAGGCGACTTCCGGCTCTAGCGGGGTGATATCCCCTACCATTCTAGGCCAACCTCTCATCAACACGGCAGTGAGAGATCAATCCAGGACACCAGGTGATAAGATTATAGCAGTCCGAAGGCATCGGGGCACCTTGTCCGAATGAACTGAGTTTATCTGCTCGACGCGACTTACGCTCGCGCATCTCGATAGTCGGCTCGTGGCTTCATAGCGTCCGCCCAAAAGTTTTTTCGGTGCCTCGTTCTACGCAGGCTCTCCCGCGTCGGCTCCCCATCCGCCTATCTCATGGGCGAGAATTTCGTTCGACTCAAGGGCATGTATGAGGGCTCGGTGACCGGGGCGTTGCGCTTCATTATCCACCAATCCCTTGTAGACCTTCTCCGCGAGGTTCGAGAAGGCTCCACTATCGAGGTAATCGTTTTCTTTCTCGATCTCGATCCTTTCGATCATAGCCTTCCGAAATATCGCATCAACCCGCCGCGACGCCTTGAGGCTCCCCACGATAGCTGTATAAAGAAAGGCCCCCCCGAACGACAAACCGAGTACGTCGCCCAAGCGCGGGAGGTAGGTGCCTTGAGCGATACCTTCTACAACCCACGCCACGGGCGAAACCTTCGCGAGTCGCCACAGCACCAAGGAGGGCAGTAGGTTTAAGCAATACTCCTTGCAGTACCCTTTTATGGAGTCTCCGATTAGCCGTCCAACTGATATCTCCGGGATATATTCTCGGTCGACCAATCTCTGCAGTTCAGCCGTAGCCTCTGCCCGGTCTGAACGGCACATAACCGACACGAGATGATCAAAAGAGGAGAGCTCGTTTCTCTTAACTCTAGCCCGGATAGACTCAGCAAATACCCGAAAGACTCCGGGGTCACCTCTATCGATAAAGAGTCTACTCCATGGTTGGAGACACTCCTCTTTATCCATATTGTGCGTTTCAAACCGCGTAAAAGCCCCCGCCAGTTCGGCCATCGTCGCACTAGTCAGATCGAGCGAAAGACATCGCTGTCCAACTATCTTGTAAAGTTCAAGCCCCCCAGAATCAACCGACTGCTGCGCTATCCTGGTCAAGCCACGTACGGATTGCTCATCATCCGGTGTGACATGCGGAAGGAGAGCGCACACGAACGATGTACGAAGATCTCCGGATACGCTACACGGGAATCCGAAGTCGGCGATGAAATTCCACACTGTCGCTCGGCTCGCCGAATCGTGTAGAAGAATAGAGAGCCGCCTCGCGATCTCGCTACTCTCCACTGGGTGCGGTTGTCGCTCTGCAGCGATGAAGGGGTCAACTATGGACCAGAAGTGGGTGCGCGTCTCGAGGTCAGGAGCGCCAAGGGAGCACAGGCTATCAGCTCCTTGGGTTTGTGTGCGGGCGCTCGGAGATACCTCTCGTGGGGCGGTAGTGTGGTGTTCGGATCGTCCGGCGGTGGAATCTGGCTGTCTCAGTTCACGACTCATGCCGGCGAGGGTAACGCAACTCAACCGCCAAGCCAAATTGGATGGAAGCAACGCACGCCGCATAAAACTTTCCACTCGACGTGTGTTTTCATAGGATCGTTCCCGATTGAACCGATCCGATCCGAAGCAGACTCCACACTCAGTGTGCAACGCTCCTTGTCGAGCATGTAGCATCTACCGGTGAGTGCGGCGTTCACGCTGCGCGTTGAGGGGGGCCGCACACGGTGCCTCCTCCTTGAAATTCTTTACTGACCCGTCCCTCGTTCGAGCACGAGCGTTGAGAGAGTCCTGGAGCCGCCGCACACACAACTCCACAGCCGGGCTACTCACCCCATCTGAACATGCTGCAAAAAGAAGTCCGGGCTAACAGAAAGTCCAGGCCACTCGAGATATTACACCTACTTGCGCCCCTCGGTGAGCCAGTCGATTCCTTCGCTCGTTTGAGCTACCATTCGCCCGGACCTTGGTTTGGGTGGTCCCTCCACTAGTCGCTCGCCAAGGAGCCTTTATCTCCCTTTAGAGAGGGAAGGCGGGATGGGGCGGTTTTGCCTACCTTCGATGTAGCGGCAGAGTGGGTGTACTGGCCAGCCGAGAACCAACGCAGCGATATGTTGATGATCGGTCGGTAGTGATGTGAGGTAAAGGAGATTGTTATGCTCGGACTAGGTCGACTAAGTATTCAGTCAAAGATGATTGTGCTGCTACTGTCAGTGAGTTTGGCCTCGATCGGCATAGTTGCATCTATCGGGTACACCTCAGCGAAAAATGCGCTCCTAAGCTCAGTCGAGAATCAGCTGAAAGGGGTCCAGGTCGCAAAAACAACAACCCTCAAAGAGATGCTTGAGGCGCTCCGCGATCAGGTAATTTCGATGTCTGACAGTCGAGCAGCGTTAGATGGAATGCGCGCCTTTCGTCAAGCCTATCGAGAGCTCTCAACACGCACTTTGAGCACCCCAGAAGAGGAGAAGCTTAAAGCATTCTATCAAGAATACTACCTACCCCAACTCAAAAAGCGGACGGAGGGTGCTCCAGTATTGGAACGGTATCTACCCGCATCGGCAGCCGAGCGCTACCTTCAGTATCACTACATCGCGCGCAATCCGAATCCATATCAACGAATGCAGGAATACTCGGTAGCGGAATCGGATACCTCCCTCTACGGTCAAACACACGCGCGCCTGCATCCGTTTTTTGCCCGAGCTGTTAAGATCTTCGGGTTCGAGGATCTCATGCTCATCGACGCGGAAACCCTCGACATCGTCTACTCGTACCAAAAAACAACTGAGTTCGGCACCAATCTACGCGACGGCCCGTATGCGATGACAAATTTAGGTGATAGGGCGAGGCTCATCCGCGCGGCGCGTGACCGCGATGATTTTAAGATAGCGGACTTTGAGCCATACCGTCCGAGTTTAGGACTTCCCATGGGGTTTGCCTTGAGTCCGATCTTTGATGGGCCGCAGATGATAGGAATTCTCGCACTTCAATTTCCCATAGAAACCTTCAATCGTGTCCTCTCTGGTGACTACAACTGGAAGGCGGAGGGGCTGGGCGAGACCGGCGAAGTGTATGTTGTTGGTCCAGACCGAACATTCCGCAGTCGCTCACGGCTGATGTACTCGGCACCAACAGTATTTACAGAACAGTTAAGCCAGAGTGGCGTTGCCACAAGTATTGTCCAGGCTATCAAAGACCGTGGCACGGTAATGAACATTCTTCCCGTGACCTCTAAAAGTGTGGAAGAGGCGTTTCTTGGGCGCTCCGGTATCACGCGCGTCAACGGATATCTCGGCAAACCGGTGCTGAGCGCGTACGGTCCGCTTGAGCTTGATTCGCTGCGGTGGGCGGTCATCGCGGAGATCGATGTAGCCGAGGCAGAGGCTCCTGTACGGGAGTTCGGACGCAAGGTAGTGATTATCTCAAGCGGTATGGCTCTGTTGGTGAGCATCGTAGCTCTGATCTTCTCTCACCTCCTCACCAAGCCCTTACGCATGCTCACCGACGGGGCGCGCAGGCTGGGGGCAGGCCAGCCCGATGTCAAGGTTACAGTGTCGTCCCGCGATGAATTCGGTGAATTGGCGGGCGTATTTAATGAGATGTCCGATAATATTACCTCTCAGAACAAACGCCTCTCTGAACAAGCACGCCAGAATCAGGATCTGCTTCTCAGCATCCTCCCCGCAACGGCTGTTGAAAGGCGTCAAGAGGGCGATGAAAAGGCTAACTGCGAGTTTGCTGATGTATCGGTGCTTTTTTCAGAGATTCACGGCATGGAGGAGCTTGGTGTTCGAATCGGCGAGGCCAGTGCCCTCTCCATTTTAGGAGATCTCATCGCCTCCTTTGACGACGCCGCTGAGAAGTTCGGAATCGAGAAGGTAAAAACCATAGGCGCCTCATACCTTGCCGTGTGCGGGCTCTCAATTACTCGCCCCGACCATGCGAGACGAGTAATTCAGTTTGCGGAGGAGATGGTCCGGATAATCGGTGTTTTCAACCGCGACCACAAGAAAGCAGGTCTCCGCGTTGCTATAGGGGTTAATTCGGGCCCAGTGGTCGGCGGCATAGTGGGTCGTCGTAAATTCCTCTACGATCTTTGGGGCGACACCGTTGCAATAGCGAAGAAGCTCACCGTGGGTGAAGGCGCGGAGATCCGAGTTACCGAAGGTGTGCGGACACGATTAGGGGACCAATTTGTTTTTAGCGGACCCACCACTATTCAATGTGACGGCAAGCCTGCCATTGAGATGTGGCAGATAGCTGTGTGACGTTGAGGGGATGGTATGACGCAGCTTTTTGAACTACACCTCACTAATTTCTGGCCCGCGGTCTGGATAGCACTTGGTTTTCCGGCCCTCATGCTAGTGCTCAATGAGGTCATCGCCAGCTCAACGCGACGACAGCTCCAATCCGCGCGAACACTCCGCGCCGTGCGGAATTTTGTCGTTCCGGCATCCGCATTGCTCCTCTTCATGCGTTTTGTCTTGGAGCTGCCGCAGTCGAACACAGCCTCGCGGCTCGTTGAGTCCCTGTTTTGGGTCTTTCTTCTGTTTGCTGCCCTGGGAATCGTTAATGACATCCTATTTGGAGACACGTCCAAGGATTCGTGGCGTGGCAGGGTCCCCAAGCTCTTCTCTGATTTACTGCGCGTGGTCCTGGTAGCTATCGGTGCGATGGTGGTCTACTCAAACGTGTGGGGACGTGAAATTCAAGGGGCGCTCACAGCACTTGGAGTCGGGTCAGTTGTAATCGGTCTGGCTCTACAAGAGCCCTTAGGGAACATCGTTTCTGGGCTGATGCTACTCTTTGAACGCCCTCTCAAAGTGGGGGATTGGGTCTCTGCAGAGGGAGTTACCGGAAAAGTAATTGAGATTAACTGGCGCTCTGTTCACATTCTAACGCCAACACGAGAGTTACGGATCGTTCCGAACGTGCGGCTCTACAAGGGGGCGTTTAGTAATTTGTCGCGACCTACGGATGTACGCACCGAGGCGCTGCAGATAGGTTTTAGCTACGACGACCCACCTAATCGAGTCAAGGAGGTGCTCGGTACACTCTTAGCCGAAACGCCCGGTATTTTGCGAGATCCCGCACCATCTGTGCGAACGATTGATTATAGCGATTTTTCAGTTATCTACCGCATATCCTTCTCTGTTGCGACACAGGAAGAGCTCGCTACTTCACGAGATCAGTTCATGACTCGGTTGTGGTACGCAGTACGACGTGCCGGGCTCACCATTCCATTCCCTATCACTATGGAGTACAGCCCTGGCGAGAACCCAGGATCACCAAAGATCTCTCCAAAGGAGTGGTTACGCAACTATCCCCGCTTCAAGCCCGCTCTGGAAAGTAGCAGCTCCAACGAGCCACGAGTGATCGAGTTCGGTGCCGGTGAAACGATACAGAGCGCCGGGCAACCGTTCGCAGGGTTCGCCCTTATTTTGAGTGGCGAGGCAAAATTGGTCGCCACTTCAAGAGACGGAGCGGCTGTTGACGTTGGTGCGATAGGAGCAGGCGAATGTTTTGGCGATCAACTCTCCGCTGGTCAAAAAGCGGATACGGTCTCGATCACAGCGCTCTCAGATATGCGGGTGATGCTTTTTGATAGCAAGGCGGTAAGAGATCTACTCAACCAGTCCCCAGGACTTGCCGCTGAGATAGGTGACGCAATTGAGTCAAGGCGCCAAGCATCGCTTGCTGCGGGGGCGCGCGCGAGTTCTCAGAGAGCGAACGTGCAAGGTCGATGGTAGGTCCAGGAATCCTGGGTCCGTCGGGAGGTCGGCTTGCTCGTTTGAGGAAACGAGGTAACTGGCATCTAAGCCCACGCCTCCAGTCCATCCTATGGATGGAGCGACGGGTCACGTTGTATAATTTCAGCTCTCACTCCCGGTGTTGAGACGTCCCGCTCGAGCCTTACACCCCCGCTTCTCCGTCACCATTGCCACCAGTAAGAATATACTTACTGGCTGGTGTTTTTATTCCCCGCCCCTTTCACCCTTCCCGCCACCCTTCATCAAAACTCTCACTTATAATCAGGAGGGATCCGCCCCCCCCTATCCCCTGGCCTCGGGCCCCTTCCCCCCGGACACCGTGTCGCCAACGACGACACTTTTCGAGGCACATGCCCGCTCTCCCTGCATCCGTCAAACACGTCGCCAGTGAGCCAAGCTATTGGATACTCGAGGTTTTACGCTCCTCTCTGAAAGGATTCGCCTCGATGTGATCGATTTTTGCATGGTGGGTGCTCTTTTCTACGTTCGATCGCCCCCACTTTGGTCATCTATTAGACGAGGGACTGCTCTAGAATGGCGTCCCAATGAGGTAAACAGCCGGATATGGGTTTAGACACAAAGCTCGTTCAAAAAATGGGTCAATCGCTCCTGATGACCCCGCAGCTTCAGCAAGCTATCAAGCTGCTTCAATTAGGACGGCTTGAATACAAAGAAGCTATTGAACGAGAGCTTCTCGAGAATCCGGCTCTTGAAGAGGCTCGTGAAGAGATCCAAGCCCACGGCCTTCCCGCTCCGGACCAACAAGCTCATGAGCCCACCATCCTCTCAAACCCTAACACCAGTGGTATCTCCGACGAATCCCTCGGCAACAGCACCGCTGTGGAACCAAAAGCTGACTGGGACGATTTCTCTGAGTCGTTCACCGATTATCAGGGTTCGGCATCGTCGAAGGGACAATCGGATTTTGAGGACCGGCCCCTCCAGGAGGTCGCGTCAGCGGCTGGCGAAAGCCTTGAGCAGCACCTCCTCAATCAGGTGCGTCTGTACGATTTCTCTCCGCAAGATAGACTTATCGCACAACATATCGCTGGCAATCTCGACCGCGATGGGTACCTTGAATGTTCGTACGAGGAGCTAGCCGCTGCGACCTCAAGTGATGTTGAGGATGTTGCGATGGTAGCAGATACCCTGCGCTTTTTTGAGCCGGTCGGCTCATGCACCCGCTCTTTACAGGAGTGTCTCCTCACCCAGCTTGAGTTCCGCGGACTTGGAGATAGCCTCGAATCGCGAATAATTAAAAACCACACCGATAAGCTTGAAAAACGGAAATATGACCAGATCGCCAAGGCTGAACGGGTATCAATTGATGATGTAGCACAAGCGATTCGATCGATACGAACACTGGATCCAAAGCCGGGTCGCGCCTACTCCGATGAGACAACACGATACGTCGTGCCCGACGTGTATGTCCAAAAAGTGGGAAATGATTGGGTGGTAACGCTCAACGAAGAGGGCATCCCACGACTTCGCATCAGCCCATACTACTCTGAACTTTTGAAAGAGCCTGACTCTGCCAACAAAACATATCTCACCGAGCGACTCCGTGCAGCGTCGTGGCTCATTAAGAGCATTCAACAACGGCAGCAAACGATTTACCGGGTCACAGAAAGCATTATGAAGTTTCAACGACCATTCCTGGAGCAGGGGATCGATCGACTGAAGCCACTCGTTCTCAAGGATGTGGCCCTCGATATCGACATGCACGAATCAACCGTCAGTCGCGTGACAACTGATAAGTACGTGCATACACCCCAGGGCATCTTTGAGCTTAAATTCTTCTTCACCTCAGGCATTAAGACCTCAAGTGGTGACATCTCCTCCTCTTCCGTGAAGGAGAGGATTAAGGCGATAATCTCAGCTGAGTCCCCGGCGGCTCCTATCAGTGATCAACAGATCGTAGAGACACTGAAGACGGAGAAGATCGATATCGCTCGACGAACTGTCGCCAAATATCGCGAGGGTCTTGGTATCGCCTCGTCATCGCAACGAAAGAAGATTATCTAACGAGTGCGTTCCTTTCACATCGTCTTTGCACACGCAGCCTGCCCTGGGCAGTCCAAGGTATCAGCGATTGAACGCGGGAACAGCGCACTCGACTACGAAACTCTCTGAGGAAGGCACTAGGTGAACCGCCAGCTGAAAGTGGCTCGTTTTACTCAGCAAAATACGTTCCCACGAGCCGACCACACTCATTAGCCCCAAACATTTATGCTCCCCCGAAATCCTGCCGAAACTTCTCTGTAAGGCGGCACAATGGGGACACCATCACGATCTCGAAGAAGCGATGATACAAAACGCGCCAGCTCTGCCTCACTTTGCTCTTTACTTTCACAAACCAGGCTGGCTAACCTGCTGCCAGGGATCCACATAGCGACCGAAGGATCCTGTTTTGAATGCGTAGCTGGTAAGGCACGTCTTTTCCCCATCGCCTGTGAGGGTGCAAAAGTTTTTAATAACGTGTAGTGTAGCAACGGAGAACGTATGACTGACTCAGCGAAAGTAATCAAAGTAAGCATCGCATTTCTTAATATCGATTCAACGGATGCAATCAAACAGTATGCAACCGACAAGGTGAAGCACTGCGTGCAGAAGTTCGCACATGCGGACACCGAAGCTCATGTTGTGCTCAAGGTCGAAAAGACCCGTCAGATTGCTGAGCTCTCCATGCATCTCTCAGGTCACGACTTCATCGTGAAAGAGGAGAGCGAGAGCCTCTACGCATCGATCGACAAGCTGACCGATGCACTCTCGCAACAGCTCCGCAAACACAAAGACAAGGTAACGAGACACCATTGAACTCCCCGCTTCGATTTGAGCACATCAATTCACTGATAATCGTAACAGGGCTCTCTGGCGCGGGGAAATCCTCCGCCATGGCCCTGCTTGCGGACAGTGGCTACTACGTTGTCGACAATCTACCCGTTCCCCTTCTTGGGCAGTTCTTTGAGCTCTCCAGTGCCTCGGTCGCCCGATACAGGAATACGGCCCTCCTCATCGACGTAGACTCACGGGAGAGCCGAATCCAACTTCTTTCAAACATTGGGAGCAAGGGTGCCCGTCCAGAAAATCTAAAGGTGGTATTTCTAGATGCCGATGACCAGGCAATTATTCGGCGGTATAGCGAGACCCGCCGACCGCACCCTGGATTCGATGCCGAGAAGGATACCACCCTCCAAGATACCATCTCTCGTGAGAGAGCCCGCCTCCAACCGATTAAGGAGGCGGCGGACTTCCTGATCGACACCTCGTCATTCAATATCCACGCGCTACGCCGAGAGCTGCGGGCCTTTTTGGACTCCCTAGGATCTGTTGGGCGCTCCACCATGAGGATAAACTTCCTCTCCTTTGGGTTTAAGCATGGAATTCCCCTGGATTGCGATCTTGTCATTGATGTTCGCTTTCTGAGAAATCCTCACTTTATTGATGAGCTTCGCCAGCAGGATGGAAGGGATCCCGCTGTCCGAGACTACGTCTTCGGCACCCCAGAAGCCGAGGAGTTTGTCTCGAGGTACACCGATCTCCTCTCATTCCTCCTGCCCCGATATCAATCCGAAGGCAAGGCTTACCTAAACGTGGGGGTAGGATGCACCGGAGGTAAACATCGCTCGGTCGCAATTGCCGAGGCTCTGGCGAGGAGCGCTGACACGGAACACTATTTGGTGAGCGTTAAGCACCGGGACATTTAACGACCGGAGACCCCAAAATTGCTGTACGGAGGTCCCCTTCCGGGGGCTTGCTACTTGGCTCTTGCTCCCTCTCCACCACCGTTCTATCCTCATCGGAAATCTACTATTTTAACGTAAGGAGCCCCTGACGTGGCCACACAACCATACCTTTTCACCTCCGAGTCCGTATCTGAAGGACACCCCGACAAAGTCGCAGACCAACTGAGCGACGCCATGCTCGACGCCTTTCTCAAGAACGATCCGGGAGCGCGAGTGGCGTGCGAGACCCTTGTCAAAAATGACGTCGTTATCCTCGCTGGTGAGATTACCTCCACCCAAACGGTTCACTACGAAAAGCTCGCTCGCTCCGTTATTAACGACATCGGCTACAACGATCCGGCGCTCGGCTTTGACGCGCAGAGCTGCTCGGTCATGACCTTTATCAGTCAGCAGTCCCCCGACATCAGCATGGGCGTCAACGATCACGAGGGGCTCTACAAGGAGCAAGGCGCTGGTGACCAAGGGCTCATGTTCGGATTCGCCTGTGATGAGACACCGGAGTTGATGCCTCTCCCGATCTCGCTCTCACACCAACTAGTGAAGGCGCTCGCGAAGGCACGCCACTCTGACAAAGCAAGCTTTTTGAAGCCCGATGCCAAGAGTCAGGTCACCGTTGAATATCGAGATGGCAAGCCTCACGCGGTAGACACGGTGGTTATCTCCACGCAGCACGCCGAGAGTGCGTCCCTGAAGGACGTTGAGGAGTATGTGATCGAGAAGATCGTAAAGAAGGTTATCCCAGACACCTACTTGACCCCGAAAACTCGATACCTCATCAACCCAACCGGACGATTCGTTATCGGCGGTCCAGTAGGTGATTGCGGTCTCACGGGTCGAAAGATCATCGTAGATACGTACGGCGGATACGCCCGTCATGGAGGGGGAGCGTTCTCTGGCAAGGATCCATCTAAGGTCGATCGCTCAGCGGCATATGCTGCTCGATACATCGCTAAGAACGTAGTCGCAGCAGGGCTTGCCCGAAAGTGCGAGGTTCAAGTTGCGTACGCTATCGGGGTAGCGAAGCCGGTATCGGTGTATGTTAACACCTTCGACACCGGCACAGTCCCTGAGCAGAAGATCTCTGCTGCAGTTCAAGAGGTATTCGACCTGACCCCCCGTGGCATCATCCGATCTCTGGATCTCTTGAAGCCTATCTACCGAGCAACCTCAACATATGGCCACTTCGGGCGAGAGGCTGGTGCGGACGGTAGTTTCTCATGGGAGCGAACTGACAAGGTCGACGCCCTCAAAGCGGCAATAAAGTAGCGTTCGTTTCGCTTGTGCGCGATAGAGCCCCAGGGATGTACCCTGGGGCTTTTTTATCTCCTCATCTCTCGCTCAATCGCTCTGTTGATCGCCAGGGCTCAAGGTTCCATCGGGATTACGGTAGCAGAGGCTAGGGATCCAGATCTTCGGCAGGGAGATACCCTGCGTCTCCATCCCTATCGTCACCTCGCTACCTTCATAGCCACCTTGCGCGCTGGTAAGACGTAGACCCAACCGTGCAAGGAGATCGATCGCTCTCTGAAAGTTGCTCTCATGATGAGATATCGACACCTCATTAGCCCCTTCACGACACATCCGGGCATCTTCCTCAATATCGGCGATGGAGACCGGAGCTTCTCGATCGTCTTCGTAAAAGGCAAAGAAGCTATCTCGGGTAGTCCAGGGGCTATCCTGCCACGAGCTATCCACCGGTACGCCCGCAATACTCGGCGTTTCTTTCAACACCTGCTGTGCGTAGCCGCTGATAATTATCCGATCGAGGACAACTCCCGGCTCTCGATCAATCTTCCATTCGATCGGATTGGTCCCGGAAAGCACAAGAATCACAGGCACCCCTACCCGAGATACCTTCACCGTAACCTCGGACGGATAGCGTTTTCGGATCTCCTCCCATCCCTCACCCCATCCGCACATCCTCTCTCGAGCACACCTCCTGAGAAGACGTTTAACCGCCAGCCGGTAGCCTGCGGAGCGAGGAGCTTCCCCCGAGTGGAGCCCCACCGCGTGAACCTCTGGCGCAGTTTGCGCAGCTCCGTCACCGGTGAGCAAGAAGAGAGCGAGAAGCGTTATCGAAAACAACCTGAGCTCATGCATAGCGCCACCCTCCCACGGGGAATCGTTGTATCATGCACAAGGTATGTGAAAAGAATCCTCTATGTAACGCTGTACAAGCGTTTAACGCCGGTTTTTCATGCATTTGTTATGGAAATGTTATAATCCCCTAGGTCCGAGTGGGGGCATCTCTGCCTTTGGAGCTCGTCGGCGCACACGGTAACCGCAAAACCAGGTCTCCACGATGGGACACAAGACTCGAGGGCGCGTCCTTAGAGCGCTGGTGCCTTGGCACTGTGCGAAGGATTGTCCGCAGACGCCTCACCCCCATGAACGATCTGCCACAACAACTGCCTCCGTATCTCACCCGGATGAGCGACAACGTCGGCAGCTCCAAGAGCGACCGCCTCTCGAGGCATCCCAAATACGACGCACGATGCCTCGTCCTGACAGAAGGTAACCGCACCACGATCGTGAAGCTCCTTCATCCCCTGCGCGCCGTCCGCTCCCATCCCGGTGAGGAGAACGGCCGATACTCGCACATTCGAGAGAACCGCTGCTGATTTGAAAAGGAAATCAACGCTGGGCCGATGGCGATTAAGTGGTGGTGCGTCTGAACGGGTGATAGAGAGCCGTCCCCGCCTACCAGTTACGCCCACATGGCGATCGTCGTCAGCCACGTAAATGTGACCGGCCTCGAGCACCGTTCCAGGAGTACAGGTTCCCAATCGTAGCGTAGCGTTCTGAGCAACTCGATCGGCGAACGCCCGGGCAAAATATGGCGCAATGTGCTGCACCACAACGATCGGGGGGCTGTTGGGAGGCAGGGCCTCAAGCAATCGCATCACGGCTTCAGTTCCTCCTGTGCTCGCTCCAACCAAGATAATGTCCGGACAGGGTCGATGCACCGCGGTACCACCGAGAGCAGGACGCCGAGAGGTAGGAGCGTAGGAGCCACGTAACCTTGAGGACCTGGATATCGCTAAAAGCGTATCGGCGAAATCGGAGCCACTGATAGTGGATTTCTCGATGTAATCCTGAGCTCCGTTCTCAAGGGCGCTTAGGATAGCGCCTGCTTTTGACGGCCCACTCTCACTCACAATAACTACCGGCACTCCAAGCCCTGCGATGCGGCGGGAATTCAGCCAGGTGGGGCCGTCAAGTCCGGGCATCGTAACATCGAGGGTAATAATATCGACGGTGTGTTTTTCAAGAAACTCGGAAGCCTTGTCTGCGGATGGGACTGCAAAAGTTGTCATCCCAGCCCTCTGCAACGATCGCTCCAGAACCTTACGCGCTACCGGGGAGTCGTCCACCACGAGAACCCGACACCCCTTCCCACTCCCTTCGAGGCTATCTTCATACGACCTCCTCTTGATATAGGTTGAGTTCCCCAAGAAACGAAGCCCGTGCTGGCGAGCTTCAATGGCTTCACTATGACCGAAGAAGAGCGCACCCTCCTCTTTGAGGACACCGACTAATCCTTTCACGAGTGCGGTGACATCGTCGGGCTTAAAGTAGATCAAAACATTTCGACAAAAGATATAATCGAAAGAATTCAGGGCCTCCTTACCCAACATACGTAGGTCACCAACCGCAAATGAGCATCGCCTGCGAACATCCCTGTTAGGCGCAAAGAGTCCCCGCTTGGAGCCTCTTCCCACCACGCACAATTCTCGATAAGGGTCAGAGATCAAGGCAAAGGCCACCTCACTGTACATCCCCCGCGATGCGTGTGCGACTGAGAGCGGGTCGATATCTATGCCGTGGACCTGATAGTCGAATGAGGGGAGGCCCTTTCGGATATGCTCCAAGGTAAGGGCTATTGAGTATACCTCCTCTCCCGTTGAACACCCGGCACACAACACCCGAATCGGCGCACGTGCGTGCTCTGGTATCTTTTGACGAATCGTCGCCTCCAGCTTGTGGAAATGAGGCGCCTCTCTGAACCAACTCGTGGTATGAATCGTCAGAGCCGAGAGTAGAAGCTGCACTTCATCTGGATCGTTGAACGCATAGGTCAAATACGACCGCAAGGATGGAGCTCCCACATACCGGATGCGGCGCTCCACATTCGCCGCTAGGACCTCACGCCGATAGGTGCCCTGCTGACACGTACCGGTTACCCTCTCTATCAGAGAGAAGACGAAGTCACGCTCCGCGTCATCGAGATGATAGTCTGGCGAGCGCGTCGTCATGCACACCTATCAAAGGCTACAAAACGTTGACTTCAATTCCTCGGTCCCTAGAATTTTATGCAGATCTACCAACGTCATGAGTCGACCATCCTGGTTGCCGATTCCGATGACGTAATCCGCTGGAGCGTGAGACCGAACCACAGCATGCGACGCAATATTTGCAGATGGAATCCGAATCACACTCTCTATCTCATCCACAAGGGCACCCAAAGGGCCCGAATCTGTCGAAAATACCATCAGCGCCATGTGGGGCCGCGTCGAGGCCTCACAACCGAAACGCTTCCGAAGATCGACCACTCCCACAACCTGCCCTCGAAGATTTATGACACCACTAAAGAACGATACCGTGTTGGGGATGGGCGTTGGTTCCCGATGCTCGACTACCTCTCGAACTCCAAGCAGGGGCGTCCCGTACAGCTCGCTTCCTACCTTAAAGAGGAGATACCTGGCATCATCATCGTGGTTCCGCTCAGTATCTTTCATACATTACTTCCCTCCTACCGATGAAAAGTAAACTCGCGCCAACTCAGGCAAACTCAGAATCACACCGGGCTCTCCATCCCCAAGGATAGTACATCCTTGAAGTCCCAGAAGACCGTCTAATTGATCGCTCAGAGGCCTCACCACTATCTGCTGCTGCGCTACGATCCTATCAATGGCGAATGCGACGCATTTGTCAGCGTCACGGACAAGCAACGCGGGGCACTTATTTTCCTTTCCGACTACCAACAACGTATCAGGCGCATGTCGCGGGCTCGCTGTAGGCATGTAATGAACTAACGCTTCAACCGGGACGACCTCTCCCCGATGTGAGACTATGAAGCCCCCTTTCCCTGCCGACTCGACTGGGTAACGACTGAGGTCGATAATCTCGGTTAGTTCGTTCATCGGTACGGCATAGCGAGCATCGTCCACACCCACAACCAGGGCATCGATGATGCTCAAACTGGTGGGAAGCATGATCGTAAGGGTTGTTCCCTTTCCAAGCTTACTCTCAATCCCGATATTTCCGCGCAGCGATTTGACGATGCGCATAACGATATCCATTCCCACCCCACGCCCCGAAATTTCCGTAACCCGTGGCGCGGTGGAGATCCCCTGCACAAATATTAAATTTCTAATCTCCTCCGAGGTAAGCTGAACATCCTCGGATACGATCCCCTTGCGTACAGCGGCGGCAAAGATAGCCTCATCGTTCATGCCTTTTCCGTCATCGGAGACTAGTATCGAGACCGAACCAGCCTCCTGTAGCGCTGTTATCTTTAGTGTTGCTTCAGCAGGCTTTCCCTCCGACTGTCGTTGTGCCGGCGATTCAATTCCATGATCCACCGCGTTTCGAATCACATGAACTAAGGGGTCGGACATCTTGTCAAGCACGGTCTTGTCTAACTGGACGTCGCTGCCCTCTATGATAATCTTGACTTTTTTTCCTTGCATCCTGGCGAGATCGAGCGCATTACGCTCGAGCTTCATCATCAGTGTCGACAATGGCTGCATACGAAGCTCAAGCGCTTTTGTATGAATCTCTTTAACCAATTTGTAACTTAATTGAAGCGCGTGAGCTGACGCCGGGGAGGGATCGACAGCCTCCCTGCGACATTGCTGGACGATTCCCTGATGAATAGAGAGCTCGCCGATCAACTGCACCAGCTCATCGAGCTTCTGGGCTGATATGCGGAGGATGTCCTGGGCACGGGGCGCTCCATTCCCATTTTTCGGGTTGAAACGGGGCGATACCTCATCTACTCGATGCGGATTCCCCGCCAGCGTTCCGGAGTCCGACTTAGCTTCTCGTTCACGTGCGTCTCGAGCACGCATGTCCTCCTCGTAGATCCTACGGTGCACATCGAACAAGGCTTGGAGTTCGACTTCGTCCTCTTCATCCTGTCCTTGCTGCGCAGAGAGGGCTCCTGCGCCAGACGGCGCGAGGCCTGGGGCTATCAAAGACTGCAGGTCCTTGAGAATCGCAGACACGTTAGGAACGAAGTAGGGGTTGGACGCTAAAGCATTAACCCAATTGGTCATGCACCCGTGCGCTGCTAGAAAGACATGACTTGTCCGGTCGTTCTGCGGAATCGCACCGTTGATCATGTGCTGGATAATATCCTCAACGCGATGAACGAAGTCACCAAAGGGCTCGATGCCGATGCACATCGCTGCGCCCTTCAGGTTATGCGCAACACAGAACAAATCCTCGAGTATCTTGCTCGTCTGTCCTGTCTCAAGGGCACGGCTCGCCGTCTCGAAGGTCCGTAGTGCTTCAAGTGCGTCATCGACGAAGCTCTCGAGAATCTCTCGATCTATGCCTGCGATAGTGTCCATCGTTTCGTTTAATCCCAGTATGGGGATCGAAAGAAACGGCGCGCAGCTTTAGGCTTAAATAGAATTCAACGGTAGGCGGCTCTCAGGAATCCCCCTACGGCCCGCGGCAATGAGCTAACCCTTTGATACATCTATCGATACGAGTTTCTCTCAAGCGAACGCCCCCACCATCCGATACTCCTTGTGGGAGGCTCTGTGTCCAAAGTTTCCGTGATCACAGCTTCAGCCTCGTACATGGGCCAGAGGGTCGAAGGATGAATATCAAAACAAGACTCTACGTTCTTACCGTCCTTAATGTGGTCGTGTGTATCACGATAGCCACCGTTGGATACGTGGGCATTCAGCGGCTTCATCCTTTGTATACCGTTGCTGGCACCTACCGAGCAGCGATCGAAGCTATTGATGCCTTCGAATCGGCCCAAGAGGCACTCCGTACGGAGGTACTACGGGTAGCCTCTCCCAACCACGAGCGTAGTAACCAAGCAGCTTCTTCTGATGCAAGTAAGGAAGCTATCCGCAAACATGCGCGGGAATTTGAGAGTCGGCATATCCGCATATCCACGCTGCGCCTACCGGTGGAGATAACATGGAACATCGCCGACAGCAGACAACACGTAGAGCACCTCATAAACCTCGCGGCCACGATTCCAAACCAGGTAGGTAGGGATCCTCAACAACTTGATGCCCAGATGAAGCTCTTTTCGGAGACCTTCCAAACTCTACGGAACGGAAGCTTGGAGGCGAAGAGCATGCTTCACGCCCTTTGGAATAGGGATCGCTCCATCAGGATAGCGTTCGCTGATTCCATACAGAATAACGTCGTTACGATGCTCCTGTTAGGTATCGCCAGTATCATCATCCTCGGATTTGTTACACTTCGCTCAATTCTGAGACCGATCGCAGACATCGTCACCGCCCTCGGGGTGAGCGCGTCGGAGGTCGACACCTCAGCTCAGAAGATGTCCGTTTGTGCAGAGGACTTGGCGCGAAGCGCGACCCAACAAGCCGCCGCCGTGCAGGAGAGCGTCGCATCAATGACCCAAATGTCGGGCATGATCGCCCAAACAGGGGATTCCTCAATCGACTCACTCTCAAATGTCCGTCGAATGGCCGAAAGAACCCAAGATGGCAATCGAATCATGGAGCGGCTAGCGTTTTCAACCGAGGCCATAAACCAAGCGAATACCCACCTTCGAGAGATGGTGGACATCATCGGAGAGATCTCGGGGAAAACGTCGGTTATTAATGATATCGTATTCAAAACTCAACTCCTCTCATTTAACGCGTCGATCGAGGCAGCTCGTGCCGGGCAACATGGTCGCGGATTCGCTGTTGTTGCCGAGGAATTCGGTAATTTGGCCGAGATGAGCGGAAAGGCTGCCAAGGAGATTCAATCGCTGCTCGAAACGAGCAAGAAACATGCGACTGAGATAGTCGAAATGACCCAGCAACGGGTCGCCGACGGAATCGCGGTGAGCAAGGAGGCTTTGGAGATTTTTAACGAGATATCGCGGGATGCAAATCAGATAACTAAACAGATCCAAAAGATATCGGAGGCGACGCGTGAGCAGACCATCGGTGTGCAACAAACCTCAACAGCGATGAATCAGATGGATCAAGCGGCTCAACGCAACTCAATCCTTGCAGGAGACACCCTGAAGAGCGCCTCGGATCTGTCGCGACAGAGCCGAAAGCTTACCTCCATTATGCGAGGACTCCTTGGAATGATCAGCGCCAAGGAGGCCAAGGTAGTGGGAGCCTCGGCGCCTCAAGCTCAATCGGCCCCACAACGAACGCACATCGTGGAGTTCGATAATGGCGCCGGAGCCCTCGATCTCGCCTTTCTTCAGGATGCCGCCGCCAAGCTTGGAACTCATTCAGCGTCTACACAACCGAGCGAGCACCACGCGGACGATGATGATTTCCACCCCTACTCTGGTTCATCGCCGCGGTAGCGACCTCGCAAGGTCGTAGGCGCGCGTGCCGCAGACCCGACCCTAACGACATCAAAATCGAACTCGTATGCCGGCCATAGCGGATGCCCCGGGGAGAGGCGCTACATCTTTGATGTAGGATACGTGATTACGTACCTTTTCACCCAGGAGGTTCGTTCCACGCACAAATATCTCGTAGGTGCGGCCTTGGTAGTTGAGATCTTTACTGAGGTAGAGATTCAACATCGAGTATCCGTCGGTCGTAGTCTCGTTTGTCGCAACCTTGTCCTGCTCAAAAACCTGCTGCAATTCAAGCCGTACTCGAAAGAGGTCCTCATGGTAGTAATTAGCCCCAAATTTCATTCGCAAAGGGGGGATTCGGGGTAGGTAGTCATGGGTATCCCTATTTCGTGCCCAGACGTAGTCCGGTTGGAAATCGAACGAGACCTCTCGTGAAACGGAATCATCAAGGTAGTACGCTACCTGAGACTCGAAGCCCCAGAAGTCGGCGGGAACGTTCTCGAACTGGTACACCGGAAGGTCATCCTCACTCTCTCCCGTCGGGTTTGCGTAGATATAGTTGCGGAAGCGATTGTAGAATCCACCGACGAATCCTCTAATATCTCCATCCGTTTTACGAAGTGCGACGTCTGTACCAAGCGACTGCTCTGTCTCAAGAGAGGTATCCCCAATCTCGTATGCCCCCGTCGCAATGTGCGGACCGTCTGCGAAGAGCTCTTGTGCATTAGGAGCCCGCTCCGTATAGGCAGTTGACCAGGTCAGAGCATACTCATCAGTTAGGTCGAGAATAGCGCCAACTGACTGACTAAAGAGGTCGTATCGCCGAGTGTCATTATCCTCCGATGACTCGCGATTAAAGCCCTGGCTATCAACCTCATTCCAGTCGTATCGGAGTCCAGCTTGCAGTGTAAGGTCATCGGTGACGGTCAGCTCCTCTAACGCGAACAATGAGTACACATCGGTCCTCGATGGAGGTTGAAATGCCTCCTCTCCCTTGGCATCAACATCACTAGCCTGAAACTGCGCGCCCCAGGTTCCTCGCAGCCCACTGACCTCTTTGTGTTTAAGATCGAGTCGGGAGTCGAGGCCGTTGTTTGTGAAGTTGGTGCCGGTCTCCTCCCCTTCGAACTCGGTGTGTTGATAGTCAACATAGCCGGCCCGCACCGTGGCGGACTCGATGAACTCACCGGTATCTCGAACTCCCGCCCGGAAATCGGCTCGACGACGATGGGCGTTGATGGAGATATCGGGCTCCCCGTTCGGCACTCCGTAGATCGTTTTGAAATCGTTAAACGAGGCGCCCACGTATCCTTTTTCGAAGATGTACGATCCGCCTCCGGTCAATACATCGGTCTGCGTATCACTCCAGGAGAGGGTACCTTGTGGTTCGGGATACTCTATCGGGGTGGTCGCACGTAACTCGCCGGTTCGAGCGTAACCCGGGATGTGGTAGTCATCTGACTTGGAGGCCAAGGCGTCGACGTGAAAAGCGAAATTCCCTACCGGAGCCGTTACGCTCATGAGGCCTGTTCGTGTCTTGCTCGCGCTATCTCCCCGAGCCTCTGCCGTTCCTTGGAGGGGAGCATCGGGTAAACGCTCAGGGATGCGGTTATCAAAGGTATTCACGATACCGCCCACAGCGCTCGTTCCATAGAGGAGCGAGGCGGGTCCTCGAACAACCTCGATCTTATCTATTAAGGAGGAGTCGATCGTGACCGCATGATCTGGACTACTCGCGGAGAGATCGTTGGTCCCTACACCATTTTCGAGAACTCGGATGCGATCCCCATCGAGACCACGAATCACCGGCCTCCCAGCTCCCGGCCCAAACGAACTGGAGGTTATGCCCGGCTCTAACGCCAACGTATCCCCAAGCGAGGAGTTCACCTTCATATCAAGGTCATCACCCGAGAGCACCGTGACCGGCTGCAGTTGGTCCGAGAGCGTTTGCCCAAGCCCGGTTGATTCAACGATGATCTCCTCAATCCGCTGCTCTGGATCTTGCGCGTACACCGGCAGGGCCGAGAGGGCGAAGAGCGGGACGAACCATGAAATATGACTGATCTTTGCTGCAGGCTTCATATACGTGCTCCTTTACAAGCGCGGCAAAGGTATACCAATAAAGCCGTATGTGCAACCGGGTTGCGTTTAGAAATATTTTGGGCGCTAGGCCTGCAAAATCATTATTTCAGATAGTTACAGAGATTAATGCGCTCCGCTTCGGTACTGCGCAAAGCGGCTCAGCCCCTTCCATCAAGAATTTTTCGCGGAATGCCGACAACCCCTATGGGAGCTAATGTCATACCCTGGGGAGATGGTCATGGACGCACAGGACAAATCAAAAGACATTCGGATCATGATCGTGGATGACTTCGCGGGGATGCGCACGATCTTGAAGCAGACCCTTCACCTTCTTGGATACGAGCGTATCGTGGAGGCTCGTGGTGGTCAGGATGCACTCCTCAAACTTCAATCGGAACCTTGCGACCTGATCATCTCCGATTGGTCTATGCCAAACATGACAGGACTTCAGTTTCTCTCGGCGCTCCAAGAGGATCCTCTCCTGAAAAAGGTACCTTTTCTGATGATGACCGCGAAATCAGAACGTTCAAACGTGATTGAGGCAGCTCATGCTGGTGTAACGCATTACATGATTAAACCTTTCTCAGCAGAAGCTCTGCAAGACAAGCTTGAGGCGATCCTGCGAACGACCTCCTAGCGCACACTCCCGAGAAAAGGCGATATTAGCGAGATTTTTATCGATAGGGATTACCAAGCGACGGACCGAGGTATTGGTATTCCCGGCGCTCCGCAGGAGGGTTTCCATCTGGGATGTCGCTCTTTATCTCCTCTCGCAACGCCTCTATCTCACGTTGTCGAGCGAGTATCTCCCGTTGATTATTTTTGATGTCGTCGATCTTGATCTCGCGAATGGTATCTTCACTGTAGTAGTCGTAGATCATGCCGGCTGCCAATCCCACCGGCAGTCCGATGGCGGTGCCAAGTAAGGCACTCGCAGCAACATCCCCACCTGAGACCACACTGCCAATGATGGCTCCCGTTCCAGCACCTACCGCGGCGCCGCCAACGCTTCCAACGGCGAGTGGTGCCGCATGATATCCACACCCAGTCGATAGAACAGCAGTGCAAAAAAGAGCGGAAAGTAGTGATCGAGACATAGCTAATCCAGCCTTTGTAAAACTCATGAGAGGATATGGCGCAAAATTCGAACAGTGTCGCCTAGTAGGCGAGGAATAAATAACCTAACTATATAGCATAGTTACACTAACAACGCACCCATCTCCCCGAGCGTGCCACGCTCCGGCCTTCGAATGGCCTGGAGCGCCCTCACGTTATTTTTACCAGCCAGGCCGCTCTTGCGCATTATTCTGGGCTCTCATCTCATCTAACAAATGTAACAATTCCATGCGCATGGCCTCGAAAAAAAACACACCATCTCCTGTGCCTCACGCCGAACGAGAGCGTCTCTCTGAGGACGCGCGTCGCGTCAAAAATTGGAAGCGGTGGGGACCATACCTGCCGGAACGCCAATGGGGAACCGTTCGCGAGGACTATTCCGCGGATGGTTCCGTGTGGTCCCATTTTACCCACGACCAAGCACGCAGCCGTACCTACCGATGGGGAGAAGACGGTCTCTTGGGTATCACCGATCGCCAATGCAGGATCTGTTTTTCTCTCGCTCTGTGGAACACCAAAGATTCGATCTTAAAGGAACGCCTCTTCGGTCTGAGCGGACCTGAAGGGAATCACGGCGAGGACGTTAAGGAGTGCTACTACTATCTCGATTCGAGTCCCACCCACTCGTACATGAAGGCGCTCTACAAGTATCCTCAAGCTGAGTTCCCATACGCAGAGCTGGTGGATCAGAATCGTCGACGGGGTCGTCTCGAGCGCGAGTTCGAACTCACCGACACCGGCATCTTTGATACCAACGAGTACTTCGACGTATTTGTCGAATACGCAAAAGCGGGACCGAACGATATCCTCGTAAAAATTACGGCGCACAATCGTCACTCAAAGGCCGCCCCGCTTCACCTGATACCCCACATCTGGTTTAGAAATACGTGGGGCTGGGGACGCTCTGGTGAGGGATACACGATCAAGCCGCGCATCTCGCCCCTCAGCTACGACCGCCTTCTTCTAGTTCATCCCCAGCTCGATCCATTCGTCCTTCTCCTTGATCCGAAGCTTGAGCGCAAACACGTCACACCGGTCTTCACCGAGAATGAGACCAATCTTAAACGACTCTTCGGTCGAGAGAACGAAACGCCCTACGTCAAAGACGCGTTTCATCGCTACCTCATAGAGGGCGAGGTCGCCGCTGTGAATCCCGAGATGGTGGGCACAAAGGCGGCGTTCATCTATCAGGCGAATGTTCCCGCTCACGGTCACGTTGAACTCAAACTTCGCCTGATGTCCTCATTTGCGCCGCAAAAGGAGAGCTTCGGCGATGATTTTGACGAGGTGTTTGCAAAAAGAAAGGCAGAGTGCGACGAATTCTATCAGTCGGTGATTCCCGCTGATGCGTCACTTGAAGAACGGCTAGTGATGCGACAATCCTATGCGGGACTCTTGTGGACGAAGCAGTTCTACTACTATTCGGTAAAAGAGTGGCTTGAGGGCGATCCCACGCAGCCAACCCCGTCCGACTCTCGAAAATCCCAAAAGAACAACGAGTGGAATCACCTCTACAACCGCGACATCATCTCCGTTCCCGACAAATGGGAGTATCCCTGGTACGCAGCGTGGGATCTTGCCTTCCACATGGTAACGTTTGCCCGTATCGACCAGGAATTTGCGCAGCACCAGCTCATCCTGATGCTGCGTGAGTGGTACATGCACCCCAACGGTCAGATTCCAGCCTATGAGTTCGAATTCTCGAACGTAAATCCACCTGTCCATGCGTGGGCGTGCTGGCGTGTGTATCAGATGGGAGTGGAGTCGGGGCAAGCTGATCGAAATTTCCTCAAGCGCGTCTTCGCAAAACTTCTCATCAACTTCACCTGGTGGGTGAATCGCAAGGACGCACAGGGCAAAAACCTCTTCTCGGGGGGGTTCCTTGGTCTCGATAATATCGGCGTCTTCGATCGAAGCGCTCCTCTGCCAAAGGGAGGAACACTCCAGCAAGCTGACGCGACGGCGTGGATGGCCTTCTATTGTGGCACGATGTTGACGATGGCACTTGAGCTTGCCGCTCACGACGAAGAGTACGAGGACCTTGCCTCCAAGTTCTTCGAGCATTTCATCTCCATCGCCTCTGCCATCAACCATTTCGGTGGCACGGGTCTCTGGGATCAACTCGATGGATTCTACTACGACGAGCTCTCAATCGATAGAGACCATATCCCGCTCCGTGTTCGGTCGCTGGTTGGGGTAATTCCTCTCCTCGCTGTCGAAGTGCTTCAAAACACAACGATCGATAAACTACCCGGCTTCAAGAAGAGATTCGAATGGTTCGTCGCCAACCAAAGCGCTCTCGCTAAGCAGATCGCATATACCGCTACGGCATCCAAGGACGACGCTGGAGATATTGAGCAATCCTCAGATGGTCTGAAGCTCCTCGCTATTCCGTCAGCCGAACGCCTGACCCGGATGCTACGTTACATACTCGACGAAAAAGAGTTTCTTTCACCGTACGGCATGCGCTCTCTCTCCAAAATTCACGCTGAATTCCCATACCGTCTCACCCTTGAAAATCGGGATTACGGGATCGACTATTGCCCGGGAGACTCCAACACCGATTTCTTTGGCGGCAACTCAAATTGGCGTGGCCCTGTCTGGTTTCCGATAAACTTCCTCGTGATTGAGGCGCTCGACCGCTACCACACCTTTTACGGCGACGCCTTCAAAATTGAGTGTCCTACCGGAAGCGGCACGTTTATGACACTCAAGCAGGTTGCTGACGAACTCTCTCGACGACTCAGCTTACTCTTTCTCCGCGATCCCCAAGGTCGACGGCCGTGTCACGGTGATGATAGTCGCTACACAAAGAATCCACATTGGAAGGACCTCATCCTGTTCTATGAGCACTTCCACGGCGACAACGGTCGAGGGATCGGCGCCAGCCATCAAACCGGCTGGACCTCCCTCGTTTCATTGTGCATCGAACGGATGATTCAGGCTCGGAACGAACCGTCAGGTCGCCGCCGCTCGAAGGAAGCGTGAAAAAGAGGTCACCTAAAAAAGATCGGACCCCGCGCACCTTACTCGTTCGACGCCGCTCGACGCTCACCCTCAGCGATGACCTTGCGGGAACGCGCGGCGATATCCTTCAGCACATTCATGTAGCCAACGAACGCGTCGTAAGGGCTCTCATAGGGGCTAAAATACCGATGAACTACGCCGTCCCCGTCACCCTTCGTACACATATAGTAGAAGTGGTCCGAGGTCTGTAAGCGACGCCACGTCTCGCAAGCGAGCGCCATGTGAGGGGCGTTGATATCGTGCTCCGCGTAGAGGGTCATTGTATCGTAGAGAGCTCTCAGCGCGCTACGCTGCATGTTATTTCCACACCATGCGGTGATATCGCGGTCGGTATCAGCCCACGAGGTGACTCGGGGGAACGACAACTCCGATACCGGATGGAGGAAACGAATCGCCTCGGAAGGGGTAGCGAATGTCCACTCCTTATGAGCGAGCAGGCAACGTGGCAGCTCCCCTAAGAAATTCAGGATGCCGGTGGCTCTTCCATGGTGTTCCCCGAAGGTCTCGTAGTCGAGAAATAGTCCCGCAAGGTCGGCGTTACCGGTTAGTTCGTGCACGGATGCAGCATACCTCTCCGGTGTGAGGCCGCCCCTATCGTCATCACCACCGTGCGTAAACCGGAACGCGATATCATCTGATAGTGTAAAACTCCTTGGAATGAGCCTCATTGAGGACCCGGCAGCACGGTAGATAAAATGTGGGGAGCGCCATCCCAAGATATCCTGAGCTCCCTCTACCATCACCGCTCGAAATCCCAACTCTGAGATGACGTGCCCGATCTCATCACTGTAGATAAGCTCTGTATTACGGAATACCTGTGGGCGCTGCCCGAACTCTCGCTCGATATGATCCGAGTGTATTTGGACCTGTGCCTTAAACTCATCTCGATTATAGAGCGATGCGAGTGAGTGGTAGTACGTCTCTCCCAAGAATTCGACACATCCGGTGGCTGCCAACGCTCGAAAGCTCTCCAGCGCTTGCGGCGCATAGAGACGCATCTGCTCGAGGGCAGTCCCTGTTATAGAGAACGCCACTTTAAATGCACCCGCGTGCTCATGAATCTTTCGCAACAGAAGTTCGTTTGCGGGGAGGTAACACCGCTTCGCCACCCCCTCCATGATGGAGCGATTGAGGGTGTCATCAAAGTAGGTCGTGGAGTTGCCGACATTGAAATAGGAATATCGCCGAAGTCGGTACGGTTGGTGCACCTGAAAGTATAAACAAACCGCGGCCATCGCTCCCTATTCCTCGCCTCGCTATTCCTCGCCTCACAACGAGGCACGAGGACTTACGTCCTGGTAGACATCGATAGTTTTTAATGCGGCAGCATCCCAGTGAAGCTGCTTAATTTCCTCTCGAGCCATACTCACGAGGTCATGCCGCATCTCCGGATGGAGAAGCGCATTGATAATCAGATCGGCCATTCGATCAACGTCCCAAAAATCAACTTTAAGCGCGTGCTCTATAACCTCCGCTACACCAGACTGCTTAGAGACGATGACCGGGGTGTCGAAGCTAACCGCCTCAAGCGCAGTAATACCGAACGGTTCCGATACTGAAGGCATGACGTAGATGTCAGCCACAGAGAATATCTCCTCCAGCTCCTCCCCTTGAATAAAGCCGGTAAACATGAAGTTTTTCGAGAGTCCGAGCTCTTGCACCCGTTCCTTCACAGCTGGAAGCATATCCCCCGTTCCAGCCAGTACGAAGAGAGCATCCGGCAGGTGGGGGATGACCTTCGAGGCCATCTCGACGAAGTATTCAGGTCCCTTTTGAAAGGTAACTCGTCCGATGAAGGCAACTACATGCTTGGGCCAGGTTTTTTTCTCTCTGTAGTCGGTGACCATCTCGCGCGGATAGACGCCGTTGTGCACTACAAGGATCTTACTTGAGGGGACTCCGTGATGTCGCTCGATAGAACGCTTCGTGAAATAGCTCACAGCGATAACCTTATCTGCATGCTGCGTACCGAAACGTTCGATCTCACCGATCTGCGGGTGCACGAACAACCCACTGCGATCCTGTTCAAGGCTGTGAACGTGTACGACGAGTGGCTTTCCGGTTCTCTCAGAGAGCGCTACCCCAGCTGGAAAAGTCATCCAATCGTGAGCGTGAATAACATCAAAGTTCTCACCAGCAAACTGCGAGACTACCTGCAGGGTGAATCGCTCGACCTCCTCGAAGAGATCCTTCCCGTACCGTGCATCGCAAGGAACCTGATCGGGCAAAGAGGGCTGGGGGTGCTGAAGGGCTGACATGAGATCGATGCCGTACACCTCTCCATCGATCAGGGCGCGAGCCGTCGGATCCCTTCGCAGCGCTGGAGAGAGAGACGCAACCTGTTGCTGGGTAATCGACGCGAGCGCCTCTTGAAACTGGCGTGGATTCCAATAGGGCGAGAGAAAAGCCGGAACACGAGTAGTGGGAACATCGACGGCCTGCGGTCTGGGACCACTTGGCTGCTGGCCGCCCGGCGAGATGGTGCGCGCAGCGTCTGAGAGCACCATGTGACGGGCCTCTTCCCGACCGAAGAGCTCAGGAACAACGAAATGAATATCGACCCCCTGATGGGACAATGCGCTCGTGAGGCCCTGGCAGGCGGTGCCGAGCCCCCCAGCGATGTGTGGGGGATATTCCCATCCGAGCATTAAGATCTTCATAGGCGAACGAATATACGGTGCGGGGCCCCTGGTGTTGGGATTATAGGGAGCGTACTTTGGGAAGTCCATGTTATGACGGGATATTTCTGACACCTCTGGGCGACCCTCGCTCACTCCTGAGGAGCGCTTGTCACCGAGTTACCCTTCATACCGACTTGCACCACCTTCTCAATGCGCACCGTCAGGCAACCTCGGCCTTAGCCGACCGGCACCAAAACGACGTCTTTCGCCGGAAATAGTTGGCCGGCGTCGCTCTGTTTGCTAGAAAGGCCGCTGCATGTACTGTTCGGGAGTGGAACATGATTATCGCCGGTGATGTTGGTGGAACAAAGGCTCGAATCGGTCTCTTTGAGAGACGCGCGGGTAAGGTCGAGCTCGTGGTGTCTGAGGACTACGCAAGTAAGGACTACTCCAGCCTTGAGGCGATTCTCCGGGTCTTCATGGAGAAGCACTCCCCTACCATAAAGGGCAACCTTGAAGCTGGTTGCTTTGGACTTCCCGGTCCCGTCGTAAACGGCAAGGTGAAGGTCACGAACCTCCCCTGGGAGGTGGCGATGGTGCAAGTCGGGCTCGCCCTCGATATCTCCAAGGTTAAATTAGTTAACGACCTCGTCAGCACCGCAGCTGCAATCCCTCATTTTGGCCCAAGCAGCCTCAAGACATTGTATGGTGGAGAGGGGTATGACCGCGCGGGTTCGTGCGTGGTTGTCGCTCCCGGGACCGGCCTCGGACACTCCCTCATTCACCGAGAAGGGGGATGGAGCGTACTCCTCGCCTCTGAGGGGGGTCACGCTAACTTTGCACCGACCAACGATATCGAGATCGAATTGCTCAAATATCTGCAAAAAAAGCTCCCGCACGTGAGCGTTGAGTCGATTCTATGCGGGCCTGGCATCTACAACATCTACTGCTTCCTGCGGGATTGTGGATACGGGGAGGAGCCGGAGGAGATGAAGACTCCAGAAGCCAAGGAGCATCCCGCCTCTACGATCACAGGTATCGCGATGAACGGGAACTCAGACCTGTGTGTGAAGACCCTCAACATGTTCTGTACGATGCTTGGAGCACACTGTAGCAATATCGTTCTCACCTATCTGGCGACCGGTGGAGTATTCCTTGGAGGGGGTATACCTCCAAAGATTAAGGAATTTCTCACGAACGGCTCATTCCTTGAGGGCTATCTCAACAAGGGCAAGCAGAAGGAGCGCGTTGAGGCGACTCCGGTCTTCATCATCAAGGATGATTACGCCTCGCTGTATGGGGCGGCTGCGATCGCTTCGACGCTATAGCAACGACCCCGCACACACGTAATCTGCGGATGACACGGCACGGTTTGAGCACATCCCAACGGGCACCCGCACATTCCTAGGGTAATCCTAGGTGTGTCCAGATGTTCCACGCACTCGGGCTGCCCGCAAATTAAGCATCTCCACCCCGAGCGAGAAGGCCATCGCGAAATAGATGTACCCCTTCTCGATGTGCTGACCAAGTCCATCCGCGACAAGCACGAGACCGATCATGAGAAGGAAAGAGAGCGCGAGCATCTTAATCGTTGGATTGGCCTCGATGAACCGCACGATAAAGCCTGAGAACAGAAGCATTACCACAACCGCTAATACAACTGCCGTAGACATGACCGGGAGGTTGTTCGTCATTCCGACCGCAGTTATTACGGAATCAAGTGAGAACACGATGTCGATGAGGATAATCTGGGTTATAACGCTCCGCATTGTCGGCGCCGTGGCCCCCTGAAAATCACGGATCTCGCTTTCCTCGTGCACCGTTTTTTCACGAATCTCCTTCGTAGCTTTGTAGATAAGAAAGAGACCGCCGGTCAGGAGGATAATGTCACGACCACTCAATGCCCTCTCAACGATGGGGAGGGTGAACAGTGGGTCGGTGAGCGATGCCATGAATGAGAGCGTAAACAGGAGTAACAGCCGGGTAATAACCGCAAGGCCCAGTCCAATAAGACGGGCTGAATTACGTTGCTCTGATCGTAAGCGACTCGCGATGATAGCTATAAAGACGATATTATCGATCCCAAGAACGATCTCAAGCGAGGTTAGGGTTAGTAACGCGATTGTGTTCTCAACGGAAAAAAGCTCTAGCATGAGTAACTCCTTCTGGCTGAATGACGTTGTCTCATGGACTCCGTTTTCTTAACAGCCCCTCTTCTCCCTCATATTGCATTTTAAGCCTAGTAACGAGAGACTTGGCCCCTACATGCTCGGAGGGACTATGAACGGCACAATCATCGATCTTGGCAAAGACTTCGGACGAAAAGAAAAGACATTTTCGACCCTTATACTCATGGTTGCCGCCCTCGGTTTTCTTGGCCTTCAGATGTACCATATCGTTCCCCCGGGACATCGGGGGATCTCAGTCACCCTCGGAAAGGTGAACCCGGTTGAGCTACCTGAAGGAATTACCTTTAAGCTCCCGTTCGTCCAACGCATACTCGACTTTCCGATCATGCAGCTCAAAGCAGATGGCAAGGCTCCAAGTTTCTCGAGTGACCTGCAGAACATCAGCTTCTCGTACACGGTGATGTATCGCGTACCGGCTAATCAGGTAGTCAGGCTCTTCCAACAGTACAAAGGGGAACCATACGCAACCCTGATCGAGCCCCGGGTGCAAGAGGTGATTAAACAGGTAACGGCGCTTTCACGCGCCGAGGATCTCGTTAAGAACAGAGAGCGTGTGAAGGATGACGCCCTCGTCAAGCTCCGCCAAGCAGTTGGCGACGTGCTTCAGATCGTGGATCTCTCTCTGACAAACATCGACCTATCCGATCAACTTGAGCAAGCGATCGAGCAAAAGGTGGTTCGCGAGCAAGAGGCGTTCGCAAAATCATTCGAACTCGACAAAGAGAAGAAGCAGGCCGAAATCACTATCGTTCGGGCTGAGGCGGAGGCGAAGGCCGTCGGTATCAAGGGAGATGCGCTTAAATCCGCTCCCGAGGTTATTCAACTTGAGATCGCGCAACGCTGGGATGGCAAAACCCCACTTTCCGTAAGCGTCGGAAGTAGCGGAGGAGCTAATATCCTGCTGCCGCTGAAGTAAGGGAGAACGCTCTAGAGCGCGCTATTCGATAGTTCAGGCATCGTCTGTTCATTCATCGTTGAAGGAACGACTCTCCACGCGGCTGCCTCAACGCGGTGAATGCACCCCTCCCCCTGTGATTCCACAAACTGGGGCATAAGGTGCCACAACCAACATCCATTGCCATGCCGCTCCATCCGACTACACGGTTCGAGCAGCTCTTGGCGAACATCACCGTGAAGCGCAGGCTCTACCTCCCACTCCGGGCGATCGACGTGATAGGTGTAGTACTCAGTGTCAGTAATCACGATAGACCAAGCACGAAAGCTCTGACGAAGCGCTCTAAGGTGTGCGGATTGCAAACGTGCCATCGAGTCTATCAGTGCTCGCTCCTCGTCGTTGGAAAGGTGCCTCGCGGCCGCAAGCACCCTGTCCCTCCAATAGAGGGGAATCTGTCCGACCAGATTGAGGGAGATCCCTCCATCAAATCTCTCCGACTCCCACGCTCCCTGATGAGGCACCAGTGAGTCGAGATATTCGCGTAGCTCTCTCTTTCGAATAGCGGGCAGCAATCCTGAGCTCCACGCGCTGAGAGAACCGGTCACATCGAGGATGCGAGGCACTACGGTCTCTCGGAAGGCTAGACCACTCGTCTTGCGCCACGCTCGGATGACCGATCGATCTGCGTCGAAGAGGTGTATCTCAGAAAATTGAGGTATCAGCTCCTTGAGATCAACATCAAGGAGTCGACCGGCCCCGAGGATAGCGAGGCGACCACCGGGCTGGATATGCTCTGCGATGAAGGAGCGCGTGCACTCGAGGTGAGGCTCCCAGTACGAGGAGCACCGTGCATAACGCGCCTCTATCCCCTTTCCCATTCGAATGAAGTCCCAGTTGATCCACCGGGAGAGAAAACTGACCATATCCACCACCAAAAGAGCCCTTGCGCGAACAGACTCCCATGTCTGAAAGGGCACACCTCACATCGCGCACACTCCTTTTGATTCAGGAAGAGGTCCTGAAGACTCAGCAAGTTACCGCCCTCATTTGAAAAATCGACCCGTGATGTCGTATCGTATCGACCATGGCTTGGGAAAATCAGTACATGCAGCTCGTGACCACGAAACCCGGTATCATCGTGGCCGAAAAGGACCGCGAACTGGCGGAGAACTCCCGTCAGGAGATCCAGTCGATCATAGGCAACTTCCCTGAGTGCTACGTAGAACTTGGCTCCGGTTCAGGAATGCACCTCATTCGGCTCGCCGACCGCTCTCCCCAAGCTCTCTGCATCGGTCTAGAGATCCGATTTAAGCGCGCCTTCAAGACCGGAGAGAAAGCGGAGGGCAAATCCCTTGATAACGTGCGTGTTTTGCGAACGGACGCTCGCCAGATTCGTCACCTCTTCACCCCTGGGCAGGTATCGGCGTTCTTTATCAACTATCCAGACCCGTGGGATAAGAGACGCTGGAGAAAAAATCGCCTCATCAACTCCGAGCTGATTCAAACGATGTGGGATCTGCTGAAACCCGGGGGATTCCTCCGCTACAAGACGGATCACCAGGAATATTTCGCCTCGACCTGTCCCCTCCTCAAACCGGCTCAGTGGGAGATTCAGAGACACACCACCGACCTCTTAAACAGTCCCTACATGGACAACAATATTCCAACAGAATTCGAGATGCTTTTTCGGTCTCAAGGTAAGCCCCTCTGCCTGGTTGAGGCGGCAAAACGGGGCTAACCTCAGGTCGGGTTTCCCACCTGCAAGCACCCGATACCGAGCGAGCTAACCCCCTAAGGGGAAAGCGCAAAACCCCGTCTCATTTTCTGAATTTCTCGGCGAACAAAATACCTCCGTAGCAGCATCTTACCCTTCGACGAGACAGGTCTCAGTTTTATCTGACCTGCGGGGATGGCCACGATGATTACGCTCAAGAACCTTTCGAAAAGCTATGGGTCCTTCTCAGCGGTCAAGAACGTCTCCCTTGAGGTACCAACCGGGGGCATCTTCGCGTTCTTGGGAGTTAACGGCGCGGGGAAAACAACGACCATTAGGATGATAACCGGCATCCTTAAACCGACCTCGGGCTCCATCTATCTCGGCGGATACGATCTTCTCGCCGATCCGCTCCAGGCAAAGGCCATCACCGGCTACATTCCGGACAGACCGAATCTCTACCCTAAGCTCACTGGGCGGGAATTCCTAAACTTCATCTGCGATCTCTACCGGGTTTCCCCTAAACACGCCGAGAGGCGAATCGATCAGGTCCTTGAGGAGTACTCCCTGACGCAGTGGCAGGATGAACTGATCGAAAGCTACTCGCATGGTATGAAGCAACGACTCGCAACGTGTGCCGCTCTCGTACACGATCCTCGGGTTCTTATCGTTGATGAGCCGATGGTAGGTCTTGATCCTCATGGTGCGCGCAATCTCAAAGAGGCTTTCAAGCGTTACGCCCGGTCAGGCGTCACGATCTTCTTGTCTACACATTCACTGAATGTCGCTGAGGAGCTCGCAGACAACCTCGCGATCATCCACAAAGGGAGCATTCTGACTACCGGCACCCTCGATGATATTCGAGCACTAACAGGCAAACATGACGAAGGGCTTGAACACATGTTCCTTGAACTCACCTCTCCCGCGGTAGGGCACTAAGCGCTATCGATTGGGCAAGGTGAGGACATCGAACCCACACACGTGACACAAGGGTATATGAGCATCCATCCGGTCCTACTTCAGCCACGATTGCTCACCATCAAAAATCGATGGGTACGGCGTGGCTCGCGCAGCATGAAGGAGCCGATCGGACTCATCCTGTCGGCAGGTCTGATGTATGCCATTTATGCATCGACGCTCTCGACCCTACACGACGCCAAGCGATTACTACCTCATGTTGCGATAGATCCAACGCTGCCACTAAGCGTTATGCTCGCAGCCCTATCCCTCATGATCTTTCTATCGGCAGCGGTAGCCGCGATCGGCTCACTCTTTCTATCCAAGGACCTCGACCTGGTTACGTCAGCACCGATCTCTCCTCGTGAGTTCCTTTTCGCAAAAACGTGCGAGGTCGGCCTTTCGGTATCGTGGATGATATGCGTCTTTGGACTGCCGGGACTCCTTGCATTTGGGGCCTTCTATGACGCGGGCTTGCTCTTCATAGTCACGGCACCACTGCTTTGTCTCTCGTTCTTCGCTATCGCTGTCAGCCTGGGCATGATTACCGCCCTCGTCTTCGCATCGCTCATTCCATCCGAGCGGGGACAACCTGTTTTGATATCACTTTTTCTCGTAGCAGTGGCAAGCTTCCTAGCATTCATGACTGGAGGAGCATGGCCCAATTCCCTCCCAACCGAAAACCCGATCCACAGCATCACACACCTCACATCCTTCGCGACCAATCTTTGGCTCCCGACGAGTCATTGCGCTCATGCCATTACAGCTCTCATGAAGGGCGAGCTTGTGGTTCCTTGCTTGGCGGCACTTGAGAGCATCGGAGCGCTATCGATCCTGGGTCTGATCATGCGAATTGCGTTCACCCATCTGTACGACCGAGGACTTTCTCGCACTCACCAAACAAGGAGGTTCTTCAAGATCCACAGCCGCACCGCTCACAAGCTGTCCCGACTGTTGCTGCCGTTCTCGAGTGCCTCAACAAGAGCCATCATGGCCAAGGAATATAAGGTCTTTTCGCGCGACCTTACGCATACGGTTCAACTTGGCCTCTTACTTGGCATGACCTTTTTATACCTCTACAACTATCAGGTGCTACGAGGCCCTGCCAACGTGAGCGAGGACGTCCTGGCGATCTGGCAGATCTTTCTTTTACTCAGCAACATCGCTCTTGGATCTCTGGTAGTAACTTCGATATGCTCTCGATTTGTCTTCCCGTCGGTGTCTCTTGAGGGACAATCCTTCTGGCTCTTGCAAGCCGCACCGCTCTCTACCCACGACATACTCCGGGCAAAACGTAAAAGCTGGTCCATACCCGTATCGTGCATCGGAGGAGTTATCTTCATCTCTGGCGCTATGGCCCTCGACGCCGATATCCCACTCGTACTGGCGTCATGTGCGGCAGGCATCATTATCTGCCAGGGACTGGTAGGTCTGAGCATCGGGCTTGGCGCGTTCTTCTCTCAATTTGAATGGGAACATTCGACACAGATATCCACTAGTTTCGGCAGTTTCATCTTCATGATTACAAGCATGATAGTGCTCTCCCTCACGATGGTGCCGCTCGGCTGCATGTTTGGCACGTATCTCCTCTTTCCTGAGACACATGCTACACCGGATACCGAGATCCTCGTGCTTGGCGTCGGTCTTCTGTGCACCTATGTGGTGAATAAAGCAGTCTCCTGGTGGGCGCTCTCAACCGGAGCAAAGGCGCTGCAGCCGAAATAAGCTTGGCTATTTAGTTCCGTAAATACGATCCCCTGCATCCCCGAGACCAGGTACGATGTACCCATGTTCGTTCAGCTTCTCGTCGATAGCGGCGGTGTAGACATGAACATCCGGATGCTCTTGCTGGAATATCTGCAACCCCTCGGGCGATGCTATCAAACAGACGAACTTAATCGAGAGGGGGGAGACGCTCTTGATGCGCGAGATCGCTGCAGCTGCTGAGTTGCCGGTCGCCAACATCGGATCCACAACGATGATATCCCGCTGAGAGATATCGGGAGGCATCTTGAAATAGTACTCCACCGGTGTCAGGGTCTCGGGATCTCGGTAGAGACCGATATGCCCAACGCGCGCAGAGGGTATCAGCTCAAGCATCCCATCAAGAATGCCGTTCCCCGCCCGCAGAATAGATACGATCGTGATCTTCTTGCCATCTATGACAGGTGCCTTCATCGACGTGATAGGTGTAGTGATATCGACCATGGTGAGGGGAAGATCCCTCGTCACCTCGTAGGCGAGCAGCATACTGGTCTCGCGTAGCAACCTTCGAAACTCCGCGCTCGGAGTCTCTTGCATGCGCATGATGCTTAACTTGTGCTGTACAAGTGGATGACTAATTACCGTGCATGTACTGGTATTCATCGTAGACTATCCTCTAACACGTTACCCCGTGCGGCGCCTCACTCATTTCAGCCCGTCGCCACACTTCAGCTCTTCGTTCTCGACATCCCTAACGTCGAAAACACTCTTGAGATATGGACCCCGTCTTGATCGACTACAAGCGCCCCCATCCCGTTTGGACCGAGCACTAAAAGACGGTTCCATCACTACCGATCGTGAGAGGAGGCCCACCTCCCGCTCGACGCTCGGCGGCGAGCGTTCGCCCAACCGCCCACGTCCCCCCCTGCAGAACCTTTGCAAGAGGCAGCTCGGTCTCATCCTTCTCAAGATTCTCTCGCAAACGAGACGCTACTTGGTCAAGCAGGATTATCGTCAGAGCCCGCCATTCAACGATCAACTCCGATGATGGCGCATGCTCCAGGGCGGCCGCTTTCGGGTCTTTGAGCGAAAGAACCTCGCCGTCGATAAAGAGGCCACCGTTGCGATACTCAGCCAACCCGGTGAGTTGATCGACCCCGACGACCTCAAAACCGTACTCCTCCAATGGCTCAAGCAGGGAGTAGGTCAACCATTGAGAAAGTTTATGAAACGGCACCAAACCGTTCGTCTCTCCCGGACCAACAACCGCGGGATGCCGCCACACGTCTCCGAGGTTATGACCGGAAACCGAGATACGTCCAGGCCAAATATCAGCGAATGTTCCTAAGATACACACCAAGACATCGGAAGCTTCAAGTCGCTTTCCGTTGGCGCGCCCTACGATCGTTTCAAGGATCCCGCCGAGCCGCCCCGGAGCTCCCTTGAAATCGTGAGGTTGAGACTCAATAATACCTCCGAGACTGTTCAGGAGTGCACAGCGCCCCTCAAGCCCCAGCAGCGGATTCTCCTTTGAAACTTGGAATGCGGTGCCAAGTGCACCTGGCGTGAGGTCCCTGAGGTACGCACTCGTTGCCACGAATGGCTCCGGGCCAAAGAGCCCATCTCGATGGGCATACAGGGAGGCTACCGCCAATCCCTCGGAACGTTGATAGTGCTTCCCATCGCTGCCGTCAGCGAATCTCCACGCATCTCCAGCTCCAGCGTCGAGCAAAACGCTCACGATCGCCAACTCAAGTTTACTCCGACATCGCTCTAGTGCTGAAAGGTTAGCCAGCTTCGCATTTACCTCAGCTATCCTATCGATAGCGCCGACATTAAAGTGGCGCCATCGACTGTGGTAGGGAACGTTCAGGTCGGGATAGTGACGAAGCGTTTCAGCTCCAACGAGAGCCACAACTCCATTCAGTTGATCGAGATGGAGATTAAAATGGGACGACTCTCCTCTTGCCACGAGGTCATATACCTGTCGGCATCGCTCCCGAATAGCTTGGGGAGTACGAAGGTAGGTCACGGGATCAGCGCTCGATGTCATGAAAACTTCCTAGTCTTACTCGTTGAGACCACGCCCCTTGGTCTTTTGTAAGTCCTCTCGAGTCGGCGCACCAGACTCGGAGTAGTATCCTGCGGCTTTTTTTGCGTCCATCTCTACATGAGCATCAGCTGGAATACGGTCGGCGGGGATGGAGATCCGCTCCGTCACCTCGATACCCGAACGAGTTATAGCGTTGTACTTCATGTCGCTCATCGATACGAGTCGATCGATGCGCTTCGTTCCCATCCAATGCAGTACGTCGGGCATGAGCTCTTGAAATCGCATGTCTTGTACCCCCGCGATACATTCGGTACGGGCGAAGTATTGGTCTGCTCGATCGCCCCCTTCCTGTCGCTTACGAGCGTTGTAGACGAGGAACTTCGTAACCTCTCCCAGCGCTCGGCCCTCCTTTCGATTATAGACGATGACACCACATCCCCCTCTTTGGGCGGTGCGAATGCACTCCTCGATACCATGGACGAGGTACGGTCTACAGGTACAGATATCCGAACCAAAAACATCAGAGCCGTTGCACTCGTCGTGGATACGAACGGTTAACTCCTTTGAGAGATCAGGTATGGTCGAGGGGTCACCGAAGAAGTACACAGTTTGTCCACCGATCGGGGGCAACAGCACATGCAGATCTGGTCGAGTGATGAGCTCAGGAAACATTCCGCCGGTGTGCTCAAAAAGCCCCCGACGAAGCTCGCTCTCGGAGATACCGAATCGTTTCGCTACCCCTGGAAGGTACCATACCGGTTCGATAGCAGCTTTGGTAACAAGACAATCCCCACTCGCTCGAACGAAAACCCCATCGGCAGCGATCTCTCCCAGCTTGATCGCCTCACTAACCTCGGGCATCGCGATGTGCGCGCGCGTAATCGCGATCGTTGGTTGAATATTGTATCCCTCGGCGAGAAACGAGTTGAAGTAGCGTGCTATCTCACCTCCCCATGGGTCCATTGAAACTATTTTTTCACCGCTATACCAGGTGTCGAACGGTCCGATCGATGATGTCGGAGCTGTATTCGTTAGGTCGGGGCGATGATCCGGATCAAGAGCTCCGGACGCCACCGCGAGCGCTCGATACACCGAATACGAGCCCGAATGAGTGCCTATGACGTTGCGGTGAGCTGGATTGGTGAGGGTTCCAACGATCGGCCCACGATCTTTCAGGCCATCAGCGCCCCACGTGATTGCAGGCCCTTTGCTTCCCTGGGTTGGAGTGTGGGAGGTGAGAACGATAGGTTTCTGCAATTTGTTGTGCGTTGTCATGAGCCCCTCTCTTCCTACGACATCCAATTTTTATCGCTCTGAAGCGCCCACTTGCTTGTGACCTTCTTGCGTTGAGACCAGAATTCAACTCCGCCGCTTCCCGTGATATCACCCGTGCCAAACTTAGAGGCCTTTGTACCTCCAAATGAGAACGGCTCCCGTGGCACCGGAACTCCAACGTTCACGCCGATCATGCCAGCGGTCGCATTTTCGGCGACATACTGAGCGACAGCCCCACTTGAGGTAAACACGACACACGCGTTGCCATACGCGCTCGCTCGCTCAAGCGCGAGAGCCTCTTCAAGATTTTTGACCCGCACAATTGAGAGAACCGGCCCAAAGAGTTCGGCACATGAGCACTCCATCGTTGAGCGCACATCGTCGAGTACGGTCGGGCCAAGCCACGCGCCACCTTCATACCCTGGCGGTGGACCAAGCGTTCGACCATCGAGTCGCACCTTCGCCCCCTCATGCTCGGCCCTCTCAATCGCCTGGATCAAGCGACGCCGCGCTGCCTCATCGATTAATGCTCCCATGTCCCTTCCGAGGGAGATCTTCCCGGCGGCGCTCACGATCTGATCGACAAGAGGTCCGCACTCCCCAACAACAACCAAGACGCTCCCTGCCATGCACCGTTGCCCTGCGCATCCCGTAAACGATCCTACTATCCCATCAACTGCCACCTTGGGGTCAGCGTCCGGAGTAAGGATGAGGTGGTTCTTTGCGCCACCGAGACACAGGGCTCGCTTGCCTGAGGCGGTGGCGCGTGCGTACACACCTTTGGCCACGGGGGAGGAACCAACGAATCCCACGGCTGCGATACCGGAGTGATCAACGAGCGCCTCAACAACATCCTTGCCACCGTGAAGTATCGAAAAGATCCCCTTGGGCAAGCCCGCCTCGATCATCAGTTCACCAAGGAGGCCGGGAGTGAAGGGAACCTTATCAGAGGGCTTTAGAATAAACGCATTCCCAACCGATATCGCGATCGGAATCATCCACATCGGAACCATGGCTGGAAAGTTGAACGGTGTGATACCGACGGTCACGCCAAGCGGCTCTCGAACATACTCGCATCGAACGCCTCGACTAACGTCTAAAGCCCCACCTACATCGCTATCCTGAAGCCCAGCGGCAAACTCAAGAACCTCTATCCCCTTCAACACCTCTGCCCTCGCCTCAGCGACCGTTTTTCCACACTCACGGGCTGCGCTATGCGCCAGGGACTCGAGGTCTCTCAAGAGGAGCGTCCGAAATGAGAGAAGCTTTGCGCTACGCTCCTTTTGCGGAGTCCGACGCCACTCACCGAAGGCGCACTGTGCGGCACTCACCGCATTGTCAACCTGCACTCTCGAGACGCCATACACTATGCCGAGCTCTCGTCCGGTGTACGGGGTAACTATGACCTTGGATTCCCCTTCCCCGCGCTGCCACTCACCACCAATCAGAGAGCGTGCCTCTAGTTTGGCAGAGGGAAGATCAACAAATGTTTGCCTTGAGGAGGAGCTATTCATGAAAGGATACCCCTTACGCAGCTAGACCTTTGAAGGAGCAATCTCTTCAGTATGAACGAGTTCACCCGCAAGCGCCTACTTAAATCATCCATATTATTACATGTTTCGGGCATGACTCGGTATGACCTCACCTCACCATGCTACCCGTAAGCTATGAAGTTCCCTATGATTTAGATGCCTCTACCCTTGAGGTCGAATCAAGCCTACGAAGTTCTCGGGGCGCCTCCCGGTGAGTCTCCAAACGGTGTAAGATTGTCCGATACCGAATCTATGAAGCCATCAAACCGACTCCAACTAAACTATCAACAACTCGCTCAGACGTTTCGCAAGCTGCCGTATCCGATTATCGACGTCCATTCGCACATCCATGGAGGAGAGGCTACCGCGATCTACGCGCAAACAGCGGCGGAGCACGGGGTAGGACTCACCTATTCGATGACCTCGCTGCGGGAGATCCCGAGGGTCAAAAACATTCTGGGCGATCGCATTCGTTTCATCGCGGTGCCGGATTTTGCTAACAGGGATCGTCGTACTGCCGTGGGCAAGGGATACATAGAGAGCCTGCCTCTTTTTAAAGAACACGGTGCGAAGATCGTTAAATTTTGGAACGCTCCGCGTATCTATGAAGCTTCAGACGAACCGTTCGCAAAGAGCCCCTTTAAATTAAACGCTCCGGAACGCCGTGAGGTGATGAAGGTGGCGATGGATCTCGGAATGATATTCATGGCACACATCGCCGATCCTGACACATGGTTCAGCACGAAATTTAAGGATGCCAACCGGTATGGCACCAAGCGGCAACAGTACGAGGTATTTGAGGAGGTTCTCTCTCAGTTTTCCGCGCCATGGATTGCGGCTCACATGGGGGGATATCCCGAGGATCTCGACTTCCTCTCGGGCCTTCTTGAGCGAAACGGCAATCTCTTCCTCGATTGCAGCGCAACGAAGTGGATCGTGCGAGAATTAAGCAAGCATCCGGCCGAAAAAACCAGAGCATTTTTTACCCGCTGGAAGGGTAGAATTCTCTTCGGATCTGATATCGTCACAAGCGACGCGCACCTCTCAAGCGCAGTCAATTCGAGTGAGATGGACGCCAAAGCCTCGACCCCCGAGGACGCGTACGATCTGTACGCGTCGCGCTACTGGGCGCTTCGCACCCTGCTGGAAACGGACCATGTGGGAGTATCTCCGATCGCCGATCCGGACCTTCACCTCGTTAATCCAGAGGAACATTCGCCGCTCGATGCGCCGATGCTGCGGGGATGCACATTGCCCGACGATGTTCTGCAAGCGCTGTACTTTGATACCGCTCATCGGCTGTTAGGGACGTAGGCGCTATCCTGCTGGCATGAAGCTCTGGTGGATGTGCTTTCTAAGAACAACATCAAGCGCTATCCCTTTCTGCACAGATCGAGAGGGTGGGAGCTACTCACTCAGCTGCAGATCAGATTCGCAACGAACTTCCTCCCTTTCCCCTTTATGGCAGTGGAAAGGTTGAAATATCGACATGGGAGACCTATCGCTCGCCGGTTATCTGCGAATTGACGCATGAGGGGTGAAGCACTCGTGGAGCCCAGGAGCCGGGGTTACGGGGCGCAAGGCTGTTTGGCCCGTTCGCGCAGCGCGTACGACCACCTGCACGGGATCATGCCACTTCTAGTCATCTCGAACACTTACTGCAGGCACCTACAATGGTAGGAATCCATGTGTCAGGAGTGGTCTCGCATATTTCCTGATGCCCGTCATTGGAATAAGGGAGTATACTCGGAACAAGCGTTGGCATGGAGGGCTCGCTATGAGTAAAAACCTGGCTCCGTTCACTACCCGTTGGCTCGATCCGCGAGACGCTCGCTCATTTCAAGGAGAGGACCCACTCGCGATCGACGGGTTCGATCATGTCGAGATCTTCTGTGACTCTGCGCGACAGAGCGCATACTATCTCATTAACGCATTCGGATTTATACCTGTAGCGTACCGTGGTCCGGAAACTGGGCACCGTGAATCGGTGAGCATCGTGCTCAAGCAGGGGGAAGCCACGATAGTGCTTACCTGCCCTCTTAAGATGATGAGCCACATAGCGTCGTTCGTTCATACGCACAGCTTCTCACCACGAGATGTAGCGTTTGAGGTTCCGAATTGCGAGGCGGCCTACTACGAAGCGATGCGACGTGGTGCCACATCCTCATTACTACCAACCGAATATAAAGATGAGCACGGAATCATCGTTCACGCCGCCATTAAAACCTACGGAGACACCATTCACTCCTTTGTGGAGCGCAAAAACTATAAAGGCATCTATTGGCCCGGTTTCCAGCCATACGCGAAGATCTTTCCCCGAATTAAGCCTAAAAAGGAGGGAGGACTGAAGAGGATCGACCACGTCGTCGGCAACGTGGAGCTTGGCAAGATGAATGAGTGGGTGAGCTTCTACGAGCGAATCCTTGGCTTCACCCAATTAACGCACTTCTCCGACAAGGATATCTCGACCGAATATTCGGCACTCATGTCCAAGGTTATGAACGGCGGAAAGGGGAAGATTAAACTCCCCATCAACGAGCCCGCCGAAGGGAAGAGGAAATCGCAGATTGAGGAGTACCTCGAGTTCCATCAAGGTCCGGGGGTTCAGCACATCGCGTTTATTACAGACGATATTATCTCTACCGTGAGGGACCTTCGAGATCGGGAGGTTCCCTTCCTCTACGTGCCAAAAACCTACTACGATGAGGTACCAAGCAGGGTCGGAACGATCAAAGAGGATATCTCGGTACTCAAGGAGCTCGGTATTCTCGTGGACCGTGACGAAGAGGGCTACCTTCTCCAGATATTCACAAAACCGCTTGAGGATCGCCCCACCCTCTTTTTTGAAATCATCCAGCGCGAGGGCTCTTCAGGGTTCGGGAAAGGAAACTTTAAAGCTCTCTTCGAGGCCATCGAACGAGAGCAAGCCGAGAGAGGGAACTTATGATCCTAGCTTCCGTGAGCTCCAGCGATCTATCGCTCTCAATTGATGGAGAACTTGTCCTGGTCCATCCCGATCGAACAACTATCGCTCGGCTTCCCCGAGAGCACTTCTCATCCCTACGAAACGCTCTCGACTCGTGGAGCTCCGCTGCACCACGACTTCAGGAGATAGATGGCTGTCTTCGCAACGGAACGTGGAAGCACACAAACTCAGTCCGTGAGGTAGTTTTTCGAGCGCCGCTGCCGAGGACCTGGGCATTCTTAGATGGAAGCGCCTTTATTCAACATGTCATTCTTGTGCGAAAGGCTCGTGGGGCCGAGCTACCAGAGGACCTCTACACCGTGCCTCTTATGTACCAGGGAGCGAGCGACAACCTGTTAGGGCCGACAGACCCGATCCCGCTTCGCCTCTCCACCGATGGTATGGACTTCGAGTCCGAGGTGGCGGTTATCACGGACAACGTTCCGATGGGATGTAAGGCTGACCAAGCGGAGAGCCATATCCGACTTATTATGCTATGTAACGACGTGAGTCTTCGGGAATTGATCCCTCGAGAGCTCGCCACGGGGTTCGGATTCTTTCACGGCAAACCTCCCTCATCGTTCTCCCCATTCGCCCTTACCCCGGATGAGTTGGGCGACACGTGGAAAGATGGTCGCCTTCACATCCCCGTAACGACTACACTGAATGGCACGCTCTTTGGCTCTCCAAATGCCGGCGAGATGCACTTTTCCTTTCACGACCTGATCGCGTACGCGGCAACAACCCGCCCACTGAGTGCGGGAACTATCGTCGGAAGTGGTACGGTATCGAACAAGGATGAGTCGGTCGGGTCAAGTTGCCTCGCCGAGCGGCGAATGCTGGAGAAGATTAACGCTGGAAAGATATCGACCCCCTTCCTCAAGGATGGCGATAGGATCACAATCTCTGCGACACACGCCGGCGTTAACCTCTTTGGAACGATCGATCAGCGGGTCCAACAGGTGTGACCAATGATTTTTAACCAGCACAATTCACTCCACATCATCCTCTCAAGACTCTTCGACTACGCCGGGATGTTTCCACCAGCGGCCCGCTCATTCGAGGCGGCGCTCCAAGAATCAAGCTCCTTCGAGCGTACGCTCACGCGTCCCTGGATGGTAGCAAGCGACATCGTTCTCGATACCGAGCACGTTCACAAGCTCCAAGGGGTGAACGTTGGGGCCTACGCTGCGCGAAATCCCTTTCGAGTGTGCATGCTTGCAACCGAGGACCCTGAGCGCGTCGTCGAAGAGGCGACCCAGTTGCTAGGAAAGGAGCCCCCAATTGTCATTACCTCGCTGGAGGTCAAAACCTTACCCGGGGCGCTGGCCGAGACCCTTGGGCACTACGAACCCTTTTGCGCATCACACGGTATCCTTCTCTGCATCGAGCCAAACCTTTCGGGTGACACATGGCGAGAGGAGCTTGCCGCTACGATCACATTCCTTGCTCAATGCCCCCTTCACCCCGCGCTGAAGTGCCGTCTCACCGGACCCACCGCCATCACTGCCGAGCGATTTGCAGCCGCTAGTATAGCAGCGAACGACAGCGGAGTTCCCCTCAAGGTGACCGGGGGACTCCACCATCCGATCGTCGAACCGGATCGCTATCCATTTCCGATGGGGTTCCTTAACGTAGGTGTAGGCGTACTGCTTCACCGTCACCTCGGACGACGGGTTTCACCGGAATTGCTGACGGAGATATTTACGAATCAGGACCCGAAGGCGTTTACTTTCGGATCCCAACTTGCATACAAGGATATGAGCATCTCTATCGCCGACCTACAGGAATCCAAAGCGAGGAGCCACTTCACTATAGGGAGTTGCAGCCTTCATGAACCGGATATGGATCTCTCAAGGCTTTTTCCTGCGGCGTAGGCCATCTTGAACATGCCGCACAACGAGACGGTGAACGCTCACGGACCCCCGTCACTACACCTAAAAATACTCTCTCAGAAACACTAACTCTCGCTCGGCTACGGGTTCTTTCCCGGTCGCCATCGCAACTGACGGGAGGTGAAATTGCATCTCATCCGGAAGTCGAGAGAATCCGAGTCGCTCATACATGGCTGGAGCTACCTCGGAGTACAACATGAAGCGAATGCTGGGGTCCTCGCACCGAAGGATCTCCATAACGGCTCGCGTAAGGATCGAACCGTATCCACGCCCACGCTGTATCGGATTAACCGAGAGAGAGGCTATCCCTACGATCCCCCGTGCGAATCGGATAGTGTTAAGGTTTCCGAGGGGCTCACCACGTGGGGATTCAAGGAGATATCGTGTCCCTCGAAGGTGATTCTTATCATTTCCGTATGCGGCGACGAAGTCGTCGACCGAGATCCCGGCGCCCCACGCATCATGCCCAAATGAAAGATAGGTCGCCTCATCCTCTGGCATCATCAAGCGAACACGTCCTACCTCGGTGAATCGGCGTTGCCCCTGAGCAACCTCCTCATGAAACATCGCGTGTGGTCGCACCCACACCGGCGCCATATCGTTGTCATAAAGGGTACGATACACCTCCATCGGCTCACAGCTCTCTGAATGGAGCGCCGTCGCGAGCTTCAGATACAACATCCCTTTGGTGTGTCGGTAGAGGGTCCACATGGATAAAGCTCCAGTTAGAGGGGCGTAACTGTCGTCGCCTTTCCTGGTAGATAGCCTGCGATCTTATCCTTAATTTTTACAAATTTCGGTGTCAGACTACTTAACTTCGCATCCCACTCCTCATTAATTGCCTGCCCTCGAATCGTGAGGTGAAATTTGGACATAATCATGATCAGGAAGAGAGGCTTTAAGAAAGCTTGTCGGAAGTTAATCGCAAACAAAATCGCCACCAGAAACGTCCATCCACCGATAAGTGGCATGATGTAGGTAAAGAGCGCCGCTGGCGCCAACATTACCAGCCATGCGACACCGGTGAGGAGGTAGTCAAAGAGAACACACCATGCTGCAGTTTTGAGGATCTCTTTATTGTTCTGACAGTAATAGATGATCCCATCCTTACCACCCCGCCACGGATTATCCTCACCTCGCGCAAGATTGTACGAGAATATGGTTTCATCAAGATACGTGGTAGCGGCGTGAAGGATAGTCGTTACGAGATTAGTTAACGCTTGAAGTCCAGGGATCGGGATAATCGAACTGATCCATTCGAGGGTACGATTAAACGCCCGCACAACTCCATCCACCAGGATGTCGAGCGCAAAGAGAACGTTAACCTGTCCGTATCGCTCAGTAACGATCCGTTTACCGTACGCAAACATCCCTTCAGCCCCATTTTCGATCTTCCCCGTTGTGATGAGCTCTGTCAGCACCGCGATGTGCCCGCATTTAATCAGGTAGAGGGCGTACCGAACGACTACACTCCACAACCATCCATAGATCCCACAACCTGCGAGAAGCCATCCCCAGCCAAGCCAGGGGTGGATCTTGTCTCCCAGAAATCCAGCCCCACCGAAGGTAACGCCGAACCACAACACCGTCACGATCGTTGCACCAACGAGCAACGCGAAACGAATGAGAACGTAGGGTAGCGTTTTCATGAGCAGACCGAACGCACTCAGCACCCCCGCGTCCGCGATAGCGACCGGGTACGAATGGCGAACGGGCTCACTGGGATGATTGTAAGGGGCGACCTCTGTCACAAGACCTCCAAAGTTCAAGTTACCCCGACAGGGTAGAACGATCTGCTCAAACAGTGCCAGCGTTATTATAGAGCTCCATAGCTCTCGTTGGCCCGTTCTGAGCATACCATCACCTTATGGAGATGAGATAAGCCCCCGAGACACGTACAACTCTCCTAATCGGCGAAGAGGGCTTCTACGGGAGCTTGTAAGGGCGTCTTTTATCCGAGCATGGTATACATCGCCGAACGCCTCGTGACGCCGGAGAAGTCGCATTCCGAATCCCTCACACATCGCGCGACCATCGTCAGTCCACGCTACCCCGGCGATTTCGGCAATCAGACAGCCTCGTTCAGCGAATGAGCTCCACTTCGCAGAAAGGGCAGATAGAAGCAGTCGCAGGGCCATACCTTGCCGGCGGTACTCTGGAAGGATGGCCACACCACAGCAGAAGACATAGTACTCGCCCGGACGGTCGAGGGGTTCTATCATTTCTGGGGAGATCTCTCCGTCCGCTATCCTTCCCTCAATCATCGAATCGAAGGCCTCTTTTCGGAGCGGCATCGCATTACAATATCCGACCACCCGATCGCCTGCCATGAGGACGGTGTAGATGTGCGGATTTCGACGATACCACTCAGAACTAAGGATTGAGCTACCCAACTCCTCCTCAGAGAGTGTCTCGTACTGCTCAGGGAATACGGCCCGATCCACGTCGAAAAAGCCTATATCGCCATAGTCGGCCGGAAGCTCAGCGCCATCGATAGCTCGCAACGGCTCGACTGTAGTCCGCGACATAGAGCACCTCCTCCCGCATCACGTATTAAAGAGAAAAAATGGATACTCACGACACGCCCAGCGGCTAAAGCGAGCATCATCGATAGCGCCCTCGGAGAGGAGAGGCGCTACAGAGCTCGAGTCGATCGCAGCCTTGACTCGTCGATTCACCTCATTCAATTCGTGCGCTATCAAACTTCGCTCCTCTTTTGAATGAAGCTGTTGAAGCTTCTGGAGGAGATCCCCTCGCCGCTCAAGGAGTGGCGCTAAGGATCTCTCATCCTCCTGAGAAAAAACACCTCTGCCGATGAAGTCACCGGTATGAGAGACCATCTGTTTGTAGTTCGCCTTCATCTCTCGCGCATGCAGAAAGCGCTCAACGCGATCTGGAAAAAGGCACTCCGTGGCGCTCGCTGCGACGAAGCTTGGCAGGGGCACGCCCCAATAGGCCTCAGCGAACGCGTTAACAAACTGATCGTATTTTGCGCCTCCAAGCCCATGAATAAAGAGATCACAGCACACCCCTCGAAGGAGGAGGGTTACGATACTCCCGCGAGGCGCAATCGGATTTGCGCTCTTTATCCTACCGGCACGACTTACAACCACTGCCTTTCGAACCCCGTCTACTATCTCCCACAGGGGCAACTCAATCTCGTCGGCGGCGGTTATCATATTTGGAAAAGGATTCGCCGGATTCTTTATCTTATGTTCTCTTCGGTAGCTCTCAAGCGTTGCATTGTAGATGTCGACGAATCGCTCCGAGTCCCGAACGATTCGATCTATAAACTCTTTCAGAGATGGCGCCTCTATGAGGAGTGAGAGGGGCACTTCGTGGTATACAGCGCCACAGAGAACTCTTCGAGCGAGAGCGTTAGCAACCACGATCGACTCCCCCTCAAGTGCGCTGTAGAGATGAGCAGCACGTTCAGCTCCCTCGATAGCGAAAACGCACCCACTTATCCTCAGGTCTTCAATCATCTCGGTGAACACGGCACCACTCTGCGCCTTTGAGATAACATGCTGGTCGCGATAGAGGCCTCCGCCAACGCTGATGCTGCGCTGCTTGATCACGATGTCATCGCCCTGACGGAGGGGCCACAGAAGGCGTCCCCCCTCCCCTTCATCGGTATCGATGGCGACGTTGAGAGCGTGGGCCCTTAGCTGCGAAGCGATCATTCCCAAACGTTTCGTCTTCTCAAGAAGGCCCGGATGGTACACAACTGGCTGATGCCCAGCCATGATGATCGGAGCTGATTCGTTAGTCGCTTCAGTCTCGGGCTCTTGTAACGGTATGCCTCGGCGAAGCGCAGACGCCCGCACATCAGCGTTATAGCGCGCGGAGATCTCGAGCACCTCTCGACGAACGTGCGCAACGAATCCCTCCCCCAAGATGCTGTGCAACGACCTGGCGATCGCGCGATTGGACGCTACCATGGCGCCCCACTCCTCAAATGGCGGATTACACGTAGTGGTCATACCTACAAATGAAACAACGATGAAGAGGTGCCTACCTTGATCAACTCGCGACACACAAACGGCTCACCAGCAGCGACTCCAACCTGGTGCCCCCAGTAGAGCGCCTCGGTCCGAATCTCCTCGAGCCGTCGCCTATTACCTGCATGTGCGATGAACTGAGACTCGTACGCCTCGATTGCAGCCATCTTCTTGTTAAGATACGACGAAATATCGAAGACAAACGAGGGCTGAAAACGCGTCTTGATATGGGTCGAAAAGAAGTGAAAGTGTTTTCGCGGATACCACGGGGCATGCGGCAGGTCACTCTTGACGAGCTTAGCATAGAATCGAGCCGACTCCACCAAAGCAGCAGCCTGCACGTGATCGGGGTGAACATCGTCCCCATACGGCCCAAACAAGATATCAGGGCGAACATCTCTGATCAGCCCGGCTACGATCTTGCGATTTTCCACCGTATCGAAAACCTCTCGGTTCTTGAGCGGCAGTAGGCGCCGATCAGATATTCCAAGGATCTGCGAAGCCGCCGCGGCCTCACGCGCTCGTGTCTCCACAGACCCGTGCGGGGTCGGCTCTCCGTTGGTGAGGTCCACTACTACGACCTTCACCCCCTGCTCAATCAAGGAAGCGATCGTCCCTCCCATCGCTATCTCAGCGTCATCGGGGTGCGGGGAGATAACGAGGGCTACAGATTCCATCGGATTCGCTCCTTCTCTATGGTATCGAGATACAACTTTAACCGTACCTCGGGATTATCCAGTTCGCCACCGAATCTTCGATTAGGATCGTCGTAAATACGAGAAACCGGTCTCTCGGTGACACGAAGGCCAAAATGCCTCGCCTGGATCCATAGCTGCAGCGGCATAGCGTATCCGAATTCGGTTATGGAGAGCTTTTTCAATGCAGCTACCCTGTACGCCTTAAACCCACAAAAGGAATCCGTGAGGGAGAAGCCAGTAAGCTCATTGATCCGTGAGGTAATGCGCGCGTTGATGGCACGGCGGTCTTCGGGAACCTCTCCCGTTCGATCGCTCTCTGGACAGTAGCGACTTCCGGAGACGATATCCCACGCAGGTATGAGATTGAAGAATTCGGGTATCCAATCGGGACGATGCTGCCCGTCGGAGTCCATAGTAATTACATGATCATACCCGCGACGAATGACTTCGTGGAATCCAGCTACGAGCGTTGCTCCATAGCCCCGATTGTGTTCCTGTAAAATAGTATGCGTTCTTTCATCATTAACGGCTTTCAGGATCCCGGGAGAACCATCGACGGACCCGTCATCTATAAGAAGAACATCCTCCTCGTAGATCTGACGAAGTCGGGCGAGCAATCCTTCCAGGTGCCGCTCCTCGTTGTACACAGGTATAAGGACAACTCGTCGAGCCATACCAATCGATTAATCGTTGTGTCTACGTCGTAGAAATGGCGAGAGTCGCAGCAAGAGTTGCTGTCGCTCGAAATTCTGGAACCACTGCGCTACTTCTTCCGCTAGCTCACCCGAAGGCGGAGCAACGATGCCGCTATCACACGCATCACCGAGCTCAGTGCGCGCCTTCCGACGGTATGCTGCCAATTGACGGTCTCCGAATCGTCCCACCTCAAAAAAATCCTCTGAGAGAAAGACCACTACAGGCACCCGAGAAGCGCCATGAATCCGCAACTCGTCACGAACCTGGGGGATAGCTTGGTTATCGATGAAACGAATATCGAGCTGAGGAGAGGTCGAGCCGATCAGGTCAAGCATGGGGCCTTGGCGAGCGCAATCGCCGCACCACATCCCTGAGAGAACGAGCACATTGAGGCTTCGGGCGAACGCTGCCCCTAGCGCTCGCTGCTCCTGTGTCAAGTTCAACTTCTCCCGATAGGCCTGCCACCGCTCTCGTTGTGAAGCGGTACCGGTTGCAACGTAGTCAGCATAGGGAAGTGCCCGGGTGAAAGCATCCCTCCACATGTCAGAACGAATATCAAAAAGGTCAGAAGCGGTCATACAGAACCATCCTACGGGGCGATGAAAGGCTATAGAATCGTTGGAAATGAGGACGAAGTCAAAAGGGCACAGAAACCAGGTGCCGCATATCCCCGGCCAGACAGCTCTCCTGTAGATCCGGGGGACTAGATATAGTCCATAATCGTTAAGCGCAGGGCCTTGGCGGTCACAGAGTATGAAGCCTGCAGCGCTGTTTGCGCCTGGGTCAGGTTAGCCACCGATTCCGTCTCATCGGCGTTTTGGATCTTTGAGAGAACCTCCTGTGCCGATGTCTTTGACAAATTCAAAAGGGCCTCAGCGGTCTCCAGGCGCCGCATCTTTCCTCCAAGCATCGTTCTCTCAGGTAATATATCCTCGTCGCGAGCACGATTAAGTAGATCGATGGTATACTTTATATCCGCAGTCTGCTTGGTGTAGTCGGTGGGGAATGTATATGCGGCCCCGCTTCCATCCGGAGCGCCAGAGGCTGGCTCTGTTGCATACCCCCCAAGGGAACGTCCTAACCGCTCAAGCGCTTCGATCGTGGTTCCGAATACGTCTGCGCCGGGGGTATTGATGTTCACCGTTATGTCGTCTGTGATGTGGACTGGGCGAAGTTGGGAGGTGCCGAGCTCAGCATCGAACTCATACTTCACAGAGGCAGGTCCCGTCGCAGGCTCGTCGTAAACGGTAGCGTCGAAAGGTGCGTCATCATCGTCAGCCCCGCCGTACACGAACCTACCCTGATACGACGAATTGCCAAGACCAACCACCTGATCGCGAATCTGAAACACCTCCTCCGCCAGAAAAGCACGCGCACTCGGGGTCAAGGACTCGTTAGCACCTTGCGACGCGATCTCTTTCGCTCGAAGTATCAACTCATCCATCTGGTTGAGTGCGTCATCCTGGAACTGCACATAGCTCTTCACCCGAGAGATGGTGGTCATGTAGCCATCGATGCGATCCAACTGCTGCTTGTAACGGGCGATAACTCCGGCGTCAGTCGAATCACTCGGAAGAGCAGCTTTGATGCCGGTCGCAACCTGCTCTGAGTATTTATCAACACGAGCTTTGTTGTTGGCGGTATGCTCAATCAAACTGCGTGTAAATTGGGTCTCAGATATTCTCGTCATATGAGGGCCACCAGTTGGTCAAGTATTTCACTAGCTGTCTTGATAATACGGGCCGAAGCTTGGAACGCTTTTTGGTACTTAATAAGGTTAGCAAACTCCTCATCCAAGCTTACCGCAGAGAGCTCATCGCGCTTCGATTGTGCGGAAACCTGGGCAGCTTTCGCGACTGCAACATCGGTTTCCGCCTTGGACTTCGTAGCTCCCACGAAGTTAACCGTCGATGAGTAGAGCTCATCAAAGGTACCGGTCAACGAGAATCCGGCACTCGTAAAGGTACGGACCTCCTGTTTGAGCGCTCCAATTGCGGCAGCGTTTTGGCCATCTCCGGAGGGAAATGCCACCGCTCCCTCGGTAGTGTCATTGTCACGAGCCGCAGCGAACCGCTGGGGATCCGTAACCGCGAAGCGGAGGTAGCTACTAAAATGGCTCATTCCGGACGCGAGGAGGTCAGCGGCAGAGGGCACACCATCCCCATCCGAGTCTTTTACGCCCGAGTAATCAAAATCGAAGAGCCCGAATACATCCGGAGGGTTTCCAGCAAGATCTCCAGCGCTAGACTGCAGGCCGGCAGTAGCAGTGTCCTCATCAGGACCTAGGTAGGCTTCGTTCACCTCCGTGAGAAGCGAGCGGGTCAACGCCTCAATTCGCGTAGCGATCGCTACCAGCTCTCCATCAGCCTCGAATGCAGAGGTGTTCGTAGCATCTGCATAGCCCCGCAGCTGGAGGATACCTCCGAGCGATCCCATTCCTCCCTTGATCGTCTTGGTAAGATCAAGATGCGATGGCGAGCCCTCACTCCCGAAATTGTACACGATATATCCTAACGTTCGACCCTCAAGCGAGGGCGGTAACGTCGCTCCTCCAAAGCTTGGAGTATAGGTGTAATCGAGGGATCGGGAGGTAGTACCCGCAACGAGTGGGAAGCCATTCGCGAGCGAGACGTTCATCATCCCGTTCTCCATCTCGTATGATGAGTAGGTAATCTTCTCGGCTAGTTTTGCAAGCAGCGCATTACGCTGGTCCTCCTCATCGATCGCCGGAATATTTGAACCTTTGCGCCTTTGAATGAGGTCGTTGAGGGATGCAATCTGTTTTGTGTACTCGTTGATCTGGGCGATCTCCTGAGGAACCTGGTAATCGAGCTCGGTTTGCGTTCGGGCTATCGTATTATAGGTTGTTTGAATCGCGTTAACGAGGTCCTCCCCTCGCTGAAGCAGAACGAGGCGATCGTCGATGCTCGAGGGGTTCACTGCAACCGTATTAACGGCAGAGAAGAAGTCATTGAGTGTTGAACCTATCGTCTGTTGTGGCCCGGTGAGGCTGAACATACTTTCGATTCGACCGAGATAGTCATTCGCAATATTAGCCATCCCCTGGCGACTCGCTGCATCACGAACGGCGCTCTCAAGGAAGGAGCTGGTAATCCGTCGTATCGTACCTACCTCGACACCGCTCCCGAAGGTAAAATTTGAGTGGATGGAGGTGGCGTCTACTCGATTGAGGAGGGCGATCTCTCGACGAGTGTATCCTGGAGTATTGACGTTGGCGATGTTGTTGGAGGTGTTCGCGATCAATGCCTGCTGCGCTGTCAGCGCGCTGACCGAGTTACCTAGGATCTTCGAGGTATAATTTGGCATGGATGTCTATTCGCCTGGGACGGCATTTTTTGCCGCGCACCTGTCCTTACGGAAGAGGGAGCAACGAGCGTGCCGTTTGCCTCAAGCACCGCTGGATGGGCTAGGTACGGCACTATAGAGATGAAGCTCCGTTCGCCAACCCATGTGCGTTTATCCAATAGTGTCGGTGTACTAGGTGACACAGAGACAAGCGCAGCTCTGTCATCGGCAATGCTCGTACAAACGTGAAGAGATGACCAATGGTCCGATCGAACGACCGTAGAGGGTCGTAAACCAGCTCCTACGCCTTGCCGAGGGAGCTTCCCGCTCGGGTAGGACCGGGCTGAACCCCTTCCGTAAGCCCGCCGTGGGCGTTGTAGGTTCGCGAAACGGGTTGCGTGGCGGACCACAAAAGCGATATCTCGCCGTTGATCAAGCCAAGAGAAAAGTTAAGGACCTGGTTCAATTCCTTGGTGTGCTTATCAACCACGGCGAGACGGGACTTCACCTTTTGAGCGAGACCAAGAAGCCGCTTCTTATCGCTAGGACCGCACCCTTGATTAACAACATCGGTAACACGGGCAAATTCATCGCCCGTAATACGCTCAATCAGAAGGGCTCTATCCTCTCGGATGCGCGTTAACTTTTCGACTACCACACCTCGCTTATCTCCAAGGAGGGTCACTTTCTCGGAATCGAGTTTAACAACGGCAGCCTGCTCCTCTTTGATGATCGTGAGGTATTCATCGCAGAGCGAAATCTCTTCGATCAAAAACTTCTCAAGAGCTTTGACGTCCGCGCTGCTCAGTTTCATGTGATAGTATCTACTCTTCTAAGTCTCCAGCTAAGGCCACCTCAAGGTAGATCTCCTCGCTTAAGGAGCGAGCGACCGCTTGAGAGTCCGGAGCATAGGTGCCGTTTTGAATCTGCTCTTTCAACTTTGCAATTTTCTGCGATCTCTCTTCAGCCATCTTGGCTGGATTGAGCTCGGATTGAAGGAGCGCGCCGAGGGATGAAACCTTTATGGTATCAGCCTTCGCTCGGCTACCAGCAGCCGAGCCCTCATTGGCGCCCTCACCTGCGACGGTCGAGCGCCGCACACCCGATTGCTCACCAACACGAGCGTCAGTTGTTCGCGAGATCTTAGTTTCAACTGCGTCTGAGCCTGGAATCTTCATATCCAATCCATCGGAATACACGGTGACAACACGGAGCCACCTTATCGGGGCCCCCTACGGCACGCTGGTGCGCACCGGGACTACACTACCATCTAAGATGCACAAACCGACCAAAAGGTTACGACTTCTTACCTAACCCATTGAGATCTTTGAGGAGCACGTCCTTAATACCCATGCCTCGTCCCTCAGCTATCGAGTTAGCCACCGCCTCGTTGAGCATGTCACGATACATCTTCTCCTCGTGACTACCCGACAAGAGCTCTCCCTGCGGCACGGTGGCCCACATCGACTTCAACATCTCCTGAACTAATAGAGCCTCGAACTGCTGGGCTGCCTGCTTCGGATCCTGTGAAGCAGGCAGCTTCGCCTGAGATACTTCCGGAACCTGCATCGACTTCGAACTACCAATCTTAAAAGGGTCCATACATCCTGCTACATTATAACAAGCTCAGCATTGAGCGCGCCCGCAGCTTTGAGCGCCGAGAAGATCGATATCAGATCTCGCGGCGTTGCTCCCAAGGCATTGAGCCCCTTCACAACATCTCCTAACGTCACCTCCCCACCAACTATCTGGAGAGCGCTTACATCTTCACCAACCGTAACATCTGTGTTTGTGACCTCTACCGTCTGTCCCGCAGCTAATGCGTTAGGCTGAGACGCCTCAGTTTCGGAGCGTATCGCGATGTTCAGGTTACCGTGAGCCAAAGCCACCTTACTGATAGTCACGTGTGCGCCCATGACTATAGTACCCGTTCGCTCATTAACAACTACCTTCGCCCCGATATCCTGATCCACGTCAACCTGTTCCAGCATGGAAACAACGCGAATTGGATCGGCTTGCGCGCTGTGGTCCAAGAGAACCTCGACAGACGCTGAGTCGACAGCGAGCGCAACCGGTTTCCCAATCCGCGCGTTAATGGACCGAACGACATGCGTCATCGTTGTAAAATCGGGCTCTCGCAATACCACTCTAACTTTGCGAGATTGGAAGAGATCAAATGGAATAGACCGCTCAACGATTGCTCCCTGCGGTATGGTCGCCACCGTTGGATGGTTTTTTTGCGCCGAGTCTCCACCATCAGAAATTGAAAAACCACCTAGGTTTGTTTGCCCTTGCGCAACGGCGTAGGTATTTCCATCCGCCCCTTTCAGCCCGGTCAGCAAGAGAGTTCCACCTTGAAGACTCTTGGCGTCTCCCATCGAGGAAACAGCCACATCGATGGTAGAGCCCGGCCTGGCAAAGGCTGGCAAAGTCGCCGTAACCATGACGGCAGCGACGTTCTTAACCTTAATATCAACAGGATTAACTCGGATCCCCTGCTTCTCGAGCATGTTCGAGATACTCTTCTGGGTGAAGTCGAGCTTTCCATCGCCTGTCCCGTTTAATCCAACGACGAGACCGTATCCGAGGAGTTGATTTCCACGAACACCTTCGATATCAGCGATATCCTTTAGGCGCGCACACTCCGCCCTGAAGGGCGCGAGCATCACGCACGCCAACGCTATGCACAACGTAGCTTTTCTCATAAAGCTTCCTAAAATGGCCAAATGATCCTTAACAGGCGAGCGAACCAGCCTCCGTACTGAGCCTCTCCCACCGTTCCTTTTCCGTAATAATCAACACGAATTTGCGCTATCTTTGTTGACTGCACCTCATTATCTGATGTGATGTCGCGAGGACGTACGAGCCCCGTAATCACCATCACCTGCTCCTCATTGTTGACCGAGATGATCTTCTCTCCCTCGATTCTCAAGAGTCCCGATGGCAATACCTCCGCTACGACAGCTGACATTCTCGCTGTCAACTGCGCTTGTCGATTGGTTTGTCCCTCTCCCTTGAAGTCATTTCTCGTTTGAGCTTTGATCAGGCTCGAGAGGTCGGGCGGATTGGTCCAATTCTGTGTTTGCTCCTCCAACCCGAAGAAATTCTCAATTGCGGCTTGATACTCACTCTTGCCTTTAACTTCGGTGAGACCAAAGTGGCGGCCTATTGAGATCTCATTGATCACGATTGTGAGTAGATCCATGGGCTGCCACGCTCGAAAGTCACGGTAAACCTCGTTTGCTGTCCTACTCTCACGCCACAGCGACGCCCCCACTCCCGGATCTCCCAACTCTAATGGCCCAGCGTACGCCCTCGGCAAGTGCTCGGTACTCCGAATCACTTTAACGTCACCGCCAAGCTCCGGACTCTCACCGAACATTTGGGTTTGGGACGCCATCGGTGCGGCCCCTTGCTGGATAGCAGGCCGGATCGCGGGCATCTCCTCCATTTTGTTTGTGAATCGTAGCTGTGCTTTTCCCTCGGGAGAGGCGTCCTGCACCATACCGCCCTTCCACTGTAAGGCATGGGGGCCCTGGATCGGTTGCGAACCGGACGCGTACTTCATCGATGGAATGTACGGATCGGTCGGCGGCTTGGGGGCGCACCCACCCACTCCAAGACACATACCTACAATGAGAGCTGTTTTACCCTGCATACCCTTACCCCCCAACCGTCACGAGACCTGAATCGGAAACCTTGCCCACGATGACCTTTTTAGAGGACTCATTTCGGACCCTGATGTCCTGTCCCATGCCTCCATTCTCAAGCGCAATGCCGCTCGCGGTAACCTCGAGACGATTTTGCCGGAAGAGAATAGTCACTCGAGAACCAGCAGCGACCACCGCAGGAACTGCAACCGTGCTCGCCTTGAACATCTCTCCTTGGCCGATATCTTTGGTAACATTACGACCAACGATATCTCCCAAATTCTCGATCGAGTCCCGTGCTACCGAGGTCCCGTTTACCTTAACCAGGTTGACATCATTAGCCGTAACGGTAGCACCCTTCATCAGTGGACGGGATGCAACAGGCATGAGTCGCCACTCATCCGCGAATGCTTTGAGCTGAAACCTAACCTCATCCGACCCGGCGACAGATTTATAGTCGATACCGATATGACCTGGCCGTGTGGCCGCAAGAGCAACAACCTCCAGACCTAAACTATCCGTAGGAACTCGTATTGGCCTGTCGACCACGATCTGCTTCACGTCAACTCGCTTGTCACCTTTTGAGAGGAAGCTGGTTAACGCCCGCTCAAGCTCATCCAGTTTTACCTCTCGAAACGCCCGAGTTACCGTGATATTTCGCGGCAGAGAGTACCGAATGGAGTCCAGCCGCACGCCCTCATCGCGGAGACGGCCAACAACCGTTGCTCCCTCGAGCGTCATCGACTCACCAGCTTGAGGGCTAACGCCCACCGCTATTCTCTTGAGCTCAATAATCGCCTCATCATCTTGGATGTTCGGCGAATCGATCTGCGCGACGTCTCCGAGCCTAATCGTCTTGTCAGTCACGACGGCGTCAGCTCGCCCCTGCACGCGAATTGTGGGCGAACTTCCTTTCGGCACCTCCGCCACCACACTTTCAGTCCACATCTGTGCTCCAAGAACCAGAGCCATCAAAATGAGTCTCATGCTATTACCTCTTCAAGTTAATCGCTGATGTGAGCATCTCATCGGCTGTCGTGATACCCTTTGACGAAGCCTCGTACGCCCGTTGAGCCGTAATCATATTGACGACCTGCTCTACCACGCTCACGTTACTGCTCTCTAAAAACCCTTGATTCAATCGGCCGAACCCTACCTGGCTGAAGATACCTGTTACAGGAGCTCCGGACGCCTGAGTTTCCTCGTACAATCCCTGACCAGTCGCTCGGAGACCGCCATTGTTAGGGAACCGAACCGCAATCAGCTGACCAACCTGCGCGGGCACCGCGTTGTTCGGTTGCTTTACGGTAACTATTCCATCCTGTCCGATCGTCACCCCTAGAGCGTCAGGTGGCACTGTTATTCCCGGTGCCACGATGAATCCGTCAGCAGTGGTGAGCTGTCCGTTCTGGTCAAGTCGGAAAGACCCCGTTCTCGTATACGCTAACGTTCCATCAGGCCTCGTGATCTGAAAGAAGCCATCACCCTCAATCGCCACGTCAAGTTGGTTGTTGGTTGAGCTGAGGTCTCCCTGCGTGAAAAGCTTTTGCACCGACGCGGTTTTTACTCCGAGTCCCACCTGAATACCGGTCGGGTTGAAGCTCGTCTGAGATGTCGGCGCCCCAGGCTCCATCACGTACTGGTACATAAGGTCTTGAAAGTCCGCTCTCCCCTTCTTGAATCCCGTCGTATTAACGTTCGCCAAGTTGTTGGAGATCACATCCAGGTTTGTCTCTTGGGCTTGCATTCCCGTTGCCGCTGAATAGAGTGCTCGAATCATAGGATTCCCTTATTCGTTTAAACCTTACTGCCGTTTCCCTACCTGCGTGATAGCCGCTTGATTCAGCGAATCGATCGTTTGGGCCGCCTTGGTGTAAGCGTCAAACGCTCGATTTGTAGTAATCAAATCGATCATTCCAGTTACCGCTGATACATTTGACATCTCGAGAGCTCGTGGCTCCATAAATCCGTCGACGGGTGTAGGCTGAGGACCACTTGCAATTTTGAATCGTGCACCCGCAACCGGCTGCAGTCCCTTGGTCTCTGTGAATCGAACGACCTGCAAACGACCGACGATATTTGCCCCCGCTCGGACTGTTCCATCGGCGCCGATAGTAGCGCCCGCGCCTTGGGCGATTATCGCGCCTCCATCACCCTGCACCTGCATTCCATCTTGGGTCACAAGACTGCCGCTTGCGTCTAACGTGAAGTTCCCAGCTCGCGTGAACATGCGCCCCTGTGGCGTATTCACAACGAAGAAGTCGTTCGGATTCCGAAGCGCAACGTCCAGAGGATTCCCGGTACTCTTAATCGCCCCCATCGAAAAATCGGTGTGCGTGGAGACCTCATTCACAGTCGATACCCGGTCCTGGTCACCACTGGCGTACGGGTCTTTTCCTTGCAGCTGCTTGGCGAAGGTCTCATCGAAGTTTTCGGGCGAGGTCACCAACACCTGTCGCTTGAAGCCAACGGTGTTGACGTTTGCCAAGTTATTGTTTTGAATCTCTAGCTTCCGGAGCTGAACGATTCCTAACGATGCCGCTGCGTATGTTCCGATATCCATCTAGTGTCTCCTAGAGAACAGACGTTTGACGACGAATCGCTGCTAATGCTCCAAGCCTTGAGTCTTTCGCCGCGTAAGCGTCGGCAGCCCCCTGCTTACGAGAATCCTCCTCATGCTCAATCTCAATCATCTGAGCCAAGAGGCGAACACCCTCTAATGGCAACTTCATTTGAGATGCGACGCTTTCAAGCGTTTGGCCGTCCCTAATCATCATCTCCGCCGACTTGTACACCCGCTGCAGCTCCGCTGCTGTAGGTTGCGCTTGCATCGATCGGGGAGAGGTCTGAGTCGCAGCCGCCGCTCTCTGCAATCCCTGAGGGGGTGGCGATGCAGCGCTCGTTGCTTCAACGGTTCGCTGGAGTGGGGTGCGCGAGTACATCTGCTCGATGAAGGCGGATGACTGCTCAACCGGTTGAGAGGGTGTAGAGAAGTGTGTATTTGAGGTCATGGAAGCTTGCGAGGCCATGGGCGCTTGCGGAGGTATCGCGATATGGGGAGCAGAAGCCTGCTCCTCAAGTCGAGATCGCTGCGACTGCATCTCTCGCTCGAATCCATGCTTGAGGTCTTGAATGACTCGAACGGTCTCTACACGGGACTGTTGGAGCTTATTCTGAAGCGCCTCAGCCTCGGAGATAGCCGCGGCGATCCGGGCCTCCGATTGTTGAATCTCCGAAAGGGCTCGCTGAATATTCTGCTCGCGTCGAAGAAGTTGATCGTTGAGCTGTATCCCGGCCGTCTCGGCGTCCCCGATAAGGCTGCGCAGGCTGGCCTCAAGCTCTCGCGTCTTCGGCAGCATGCTGGGAAGCCTCGAGGCCTTGAATGCCCGCACCGTCATGGTCAACACCGACGTGATAAGACCGATATCAACAAGAAGTCGCCATATTTGGATCTGATTCATCATGATTCCTCTCCTACCGGGCCATCCCTGGCTCGCTGTCAAAAGCTGGGCTTTTGACACGCGCCCCGTCAGATGATTGACTCAGCACTCTTCCTTGCTCCCGCTAACCACTTGAATTAGCATAGAGTTGCTCAGTTACTGTTAGCCACCTGAGGCTCGTATGAGATACAAAGGCAAGACCCTTGCCACCTCGGGTAAACGCTGGGCAAACGCATACAGAACTCAGGCATAGTCATGTTCAAAGAGCGCCTCTTAACCCCCGGTCCCACCATCATTCCTCAACAGGTACTCCAGGCCATGGAGATTCCGATGCTGCACCATCGGAGCGATGTATTTAAGAAACACCTCCTCAAAGCTGCAGAGGGGATGCGGTGGGTTCTCGGCTGGGATAGCGATCCACTCTTCCTTGCCTGCTCTGGAACGGGGGCGATGGAGGCGAGCATCCTCAACGTGTGTAAGCCTGGAGATGTTATCATCACGGTGAACGGAGGGGCTTTCGGGGCTCGATGGGCGAAGATCGCGGAACGCCTTAGCCTTACCGCCCACGAAATCGTGGTCGAATGGGGAACTCCCGTCTCGGAGGAGCAGGTGCGCGCAGCGGTGACGCAACACCCAAACGCTCGTGCCTTCTGCATACAGCATAGCGAGACCTCAACTACGGTGCTTCATCCCGTCGAGCGAGCGTTGTCTGTGGTAAAGAGCATCGCTCCAAACATGATTACCGTCGTGGATGGAATATCTGCATGTGCCACGGCCCCAGTGCCAGGCAATCCAGGACTCATCGATATATTCATCGCCGGCTCCCAGAAGGCGCTGATGCTCCCTCCGGGGCTCTCCGTTGTCGCGCTCTCACAGCTAGCGTGGAAAGCGGTTGAGGAAACCCCTCGTCGGTCCCTCTACTTCGATTTCTCACTTGAGCGAAAAGCTCTCGCATCCGGGGAAACCTCATGGACGCCTACTTCCACGCTCATCGTCGGTTTAAACGCGGCGATCGAGATGTTTCGCGCCGAAGGGCTCGAGGCGATGTATGAGCGACATAACAAGCTCTCTCACATGTGCCATCGTGCTTTGCGAAGCCTCGGGTGCACCCTTCTTGCCGCAGACGCCCCATGTCCAAGCGTCACCGGATTCTTTCCGCCTGCCGGAGTAGACGCCGACACCCTTCGAGCTGAGGTACGCAAACGTTACGGAATCCGCCTTGCTGGCGGTCAGGGCGCACTTACAGGTAAAATTGTACGCATCGGACACATGGGATTCGTCGATCCTTTTGATGTCCTTGCCGGGATAACGGCTATCGGTCTTGTGATTCAGCGATTGGGAGGTGCAACCGATACAGCGGCAGCCCTCTCCTCTATTCTCTCGGAGGTCTAGAGATGGCTCGCAGTGTTCTGAAACTTTCACGTCAAGCGTCCGATCTCTATAAGAGCATCCAGACCCATATATGTGCAGCGCTTGAAATCATGGATGGCGGAGCTGTGTTTCGTTCAGACGAGTGGAAGCGGACAGACGTGAAGGGCGGTGAAGGAGGCGGAGGTATCACTCGCATCCTCTCTGGGGGAAGGGTTTTTGAGAAAGCCGGTGTGAATTTCAGCGCTGTTCACGGCTTCATGCCGAAAGAGTTCGCCGTGAAGTTGGGAGCCGCTACTACCGAGGACGTCCCTTTCTTCGCCACAGGTGTCTCGCTCGTCATTCATCCATTATCACCCATGGTTCCAACGACACACGCCAACTGGCGTTACCTTGAGCTGGGGGAGAATGCATGGTTCGGTGGCGGCTCCGATCTTACTCCGTACTACCTTTTTGACGAGGACGCCGAGCACTTTCACACGGTCCTCAAAAAAACATGCGACAAATACAATCCAACGTACTACCCGAAGTTCAAAAAGGGCTGCGATGAGTACTTCTATCTCCCTCATCGTAAGGAGACTCGAGGGGTGGGGGGTATTTTCTATGACTATCTCGGCAGAGATGAAAAGGTTGACCTCGATGAGACCCTCGCGTTCAGCAAAGACCTCGGATTCGCGTTCACCGAACAATATCTCCCCATCGTAGAGCGCCGAAAACCTTTGCCCTTCACTGAGCAGGAGAAGAAATTTCAACTCATGCGACGGGGTCGCTATGTGGAGTTCAACCTGCTCTATGATCGAGGAACGCACTTCGGGTTGCAGACCGGAGGACGAGTTGAATCAATCCTCATGTCCCTTCCGGCGGTAGTTCATTGGGACTACTGCCCCGTGATTCCAGCGGGCTCTCGAGAGGCGAAATTGATGGACGTTCTTACGAATCCGCGGGAGTGGGTGAAGTAAATATTTCGCCGGTGTGGATTCAGACCGTTCGTAAGGCTACGATCGTTTGCGATGCGCGATATCCTGGCGACCAGGAACGATCGGCCTGCCGCGGTACGACCCGTGATTTGGGAGGACGGTCGTCAATCCATCATGCGAACCCGCGACTTGAGAAGTCGCTCATTCCTAAGCGCCGTGTTGCGTGAGGCGAAGATATTTTGCGATGCGCAAACGTAGCGGGTAAACCGGACCACGCACAAATTTCGATCAAACAGCCGCGCCCCGATGCGGGGCGCCCAAGAACCAAACAGCCACGCCTCCGCTTCGCTGCGGCTTCCAATGGGACAACCCCTCCTATCGGAGGGGACCAAGTCTCCAAGTTCCAACGATCAAGTTTTTAACTTCCGGGCAAGAGCACGACCAATGATGACATTGCCGTAGTCGTCGCAGGCATCGACGACCTCCAAGCCGTAAGCAACAAAGGAGCCAACGCAGACGCGCCCGCCAGAAGCATCTGGCTCCTCGCACCGAAGATAGTCAGGAAGCAGGCGCTCCTGATGCGTAAGGTCGTACAACAGCGCCATCGTCATGACCTCAAGCGCCTTTACCTCTCGGTACTCTGGATACTGCTTGTGAACCTCCGCCTGCTCAGCGATCCACTTGCCCCTAAAATGATCTTTACCCTTCG
>JBEGVS010000054.1:0-61818 GCA_041178185.1 Pseudomonadota bacterium | reverse complement strand
AAACGACGCGAACGTTGAAATATCAGGATGCACCTTACTGGCGACCGCTTTACTGACGAGGTCTTTGCCGGTCGAGGCGCACGCGGAGATTACAGCAGCGATAACACCCATAGCGTCTGCGACTCTAGCATGGCTCCCTCTCTCGGGCGCCACATAAACGAATGAAAAAGCCCTGGTCCGAGGAGCGACAACCCCTTCGCCAAATGCGGTTACAATGGTACGCTCGCACAAGTATGATTCGACTTGTAACCGCGCTTGTTCTCATCCTCTCGACCTCCGTCCTCCCGGCCTCGGCCGAATTTATCCCCCTCCTTGCCACGAAGCAGCCACTCGTCGCATACGTTATCGATGGTGACACCATCGCGGTCCGTATGGACCGCTCCATAGAAAAGGTACGGCTCATAGGTATCGATACACCGGAATCTCATAAGAACGACCGGGCAGCTCTGCAAGCGGAGCGAAGCAAGCGAGACGTCAAGACGATCCTGGAGTTTGGCCGACGGGCTAAGGATTGCTTAAAATCGCTTCTGCCAAAGGGAACTGAGTTGCGAATAGAATACGATGTTCAAAAGCGGGACAAATACGGGCGCCTCCTTGGGTACGTATATCGTACAGATAACACCATGATAAACGAGGAGATGGTCATTCGAGGGTACGCTCAACTGCTGACGATACCGCCGAACGTGAGGTATACCGACCGTTTTAAAAGAGCTCTCGCCAAAAGCCAAAAAGAGAAACGAGGCTTGTGGGCATCGGGGGGTTTTCAGAATTAGCTCGAATACGATCCACAGCTCGAGCGTGCTTTGAGAGAGCGGCGTCCAGACGCCCCGCCAAGCCCAAGTTCAGCGTTGTCTCAGTGGTTGCCCGACCTCACTTCGTGCTACCATTTGGGGTATGACTGACGGCCATTTCGATCCACGACGACCCTCTCAAGAGGTAACCCTCCATGTATCGGGGTTCCACTGCACGAACTGTGCGCTCTCTGTTGAAAAGCACCTTGCTCGAGTTGGAGTCGAGAAGCCGAGCGTTGACTTCGCCAGTGGTCGCACAAGCTTCTCGCTTCAAGATCCAACTAAGCTTCCCGATATCATCGAGAGCATTCAAAAGCTTGGATATTCAGTTGAAGAGAATCCAAACGAACACGGTCACCACGGCAGAGATACGGTACTATACGTCAAAACCTTCATCAGCGCCGCTCTCACCCTTCCGATGCTTGTCGGAATGTTCCTGTCTATCCACTCGTTGCACGACCCCATCCTTCAAGCAATCTTGGCGACCCCCGTGTTCATCATCGGGGTTCTCCACTTCGGAAGCAGTGGGCTTCGTTCGCTGAAGGCTGGTGTAGCGAATATGGATGTCCTGATTACGGCAGGCATCCTCGCTGCCTATATTGCAAGCATGGTCACGATCCTTTTTGGCCTTTCACACGAACTTCTCTTCTTTGAGGCGGTTGGGTCTATCGTAACCTTCGTACTCATAGGACACCTGCTCGAGGAGCTCGCGGTCAAAAAAACAACCTCAGCTATTGAGGAGCTCTCGCAGCTTCAGCCGCAGGAGGTTCGCCGCATTCGCTCGCAGGGTTCCGGGTTGGAGCTCTTAGAGACCATCGCCCTCAGAGAACTGAACGTTGGAGACCTCGTTCAGATCAACACCGGCGATCGAACTCCAACCGATGGCGTAATCGTTCGTGGCTCCGGAAGTTTCGATGAATCGATGCTAACGGGGGAATCCCTTCCGGTTGATCACACAGCAGGGGACAAGGTGATCGGTGGCACGGTGCTCGTTGGAGGATCCGTCGTTGTTAAGACCAGCGCTGTAGGAGATGACACAACCCTGGCTGGAATCATTCGACTTGTACGAGATGCGCAACGACGGAAGCCCTCAATTCAAAGAATTGGTGACGCGGTGAGCGCGGTCTTTGTTCCCACCGTGCTCGCGATAGCCGTGCTTACTTTCATTGTTAGCACCTTGGTCTTTAATGTTACGTTGGCGCAAGCGATCGTTCGCTCGCTTGCGATCGTTGTGGTTGCCTGCCCATGCGCCATGGGACTCGCGACCCCTAGCGCAATTATGGTCGCAATCGGACGAGCAGCTCGGTCTGGCATCCTGATCCGAGGAGGAGACACCCTTGAGCGACTCGGCCAGATATCTCATGTAGCGTTCGATAAAACAGGGACCCTTACTAGGGGCACGTTGAGCGTGAAGAAATTTAGAACGCACAACGACGAAGACCAGCGCTCGGCCCGATCCCTTTTAGTCTCTTTGCAGCGAGCCTCCTCACATCCTATCGCTCAAGCCATCGTTCGCGATCTGCAATCACCCGAACTCAATTCAATTCATCTCTCTGAGATCGTTGAAACGAAGGGAGTGGGATTGTCAGCGCGAGGAGATGATGGAGCGTTGTATCAATGTGGAGGACGAAACCTCGCCACACAGCTCAACCTTCAGCTCTTTGACGACATCATCCTGGTCAGGAATGGTGTGGTGATCGCGTCGCTTCACCTTCAAGACGAACTTCGGCCGGAGGCGGCCCCGGTCGTGAAGCAGCTTGATGCACTGGCATGCGGCACATCTCTGATCAGTGGTGACACCACAGAGAAATGCCGTGAGGTGGCAACCACCGTCGGTATCCACAACGTGTACGCCCAACAACTGCCGGAACAAAAGCTAGCGCTCCTTCGAGCCCTGCAACAAAAACAAGCGGTCGCCTATGTCGGGGATGGAATCAACGACGCGCCGACCCTGGCCGAAGCCGCTGTCGGCATCTCGTTGAGTTCAGCTTCAGATATCGCCATGCAGTCAGCACAGGTATTGCTGACCGGTGGCACTATCGGGTCGTTACCCTCCGCGATTCGTCTCTCGCGCCTCACCGTTCAAACGATTAAGCAGAACCTCTTCTGGGCGCTCGTCTACAACGTCGCTACGGTACCGCTTGCAGCGAGCGGATATATATCCCCTCTGGCAGGCGCCCTTTTGATGACCTTCTCGGACCTCGTCATCGTAGGGAACTCGTTGCGGATTAAGTATCGCTCCATCTCCTAGGGCATCCCTGATCCTGCGAAGAACGCCCCAACCCCCTCAAATGAGGGCTATTTTCTGTTGCTTTTCAGTGAGTTAGATTAACCCTAGAGGACAGGCTATACTATTGAAGTTATGGGCGATCCTATTCGAACGACATCGAACACCGAGGCGGACATCGCGTATGGCCGCTCCATCATCAACGAGGAGATCGCCGCTCTGAGCCAGGTGGTGCACCTTCTCGATGCATCATTCGCCCACGCTGTTGAGACCATACTCTCCCTGCCAGCAGGCTCTCGTATCGTTGTCTCAGGCATGGGAAAAGCGGGATTCGTGGCGCAAAAGATCTCGGCGACCCTCTCCAGTATCGGCTTCCCAAGTTTTTATCTTCATCCAGCTGAAGCCGTGCACGGCGATCTCGGGCGCTTTAGCTCAAACGACCTGGCTCTTCTGCTCTCTAATTCAGGTGAAACAGCCGAGTTGATTCGACTCCTCCCCACCCTCAAGCAACGAGGCAGTCACATCATATCCATCACGAGCACCGCTACCTCTACCCTCGGACGCCATAGCGACGTTGTGGTGTCGATGGGCAGATTTACGGAGGCGGGCCCACTCGGACTCGCTCCGACGACCAGTACAACCGTGATGATGGCTCTGGGAGACGCGCTCGCGATGACCCTAGTGAACCGTCGAGGATTCTCGAAGGAAGACTTTGCGGCATTTCATCCTGGCGGCGATCTTGGTCGGTCCTTGATGCTCGTCTCGGACATCATGCGAACAGGGGATAGTTGCTGCGTTATTCATGAGTCCGTGGAGACCAAAAAGGCATTGCACCTCATCACCGAAACAAAGGGTCGCCCAGGAGCCGCGAGCATCGTCAACGATCAGGGCACCATGGTCGGCGTCTTTACAGACGGAAACTTGCGCCGCTGCCTCGAGCACGATGTCGAGTTCCTTACCAAGCCGATAGGGATGCTCTGCTCACGCACGCCCATCACGATCACACCCGACAAACTCGCCACTGAGGCTGCTCGAATCATTCAAGCGAGAAAGATCGATCAGCTGATGGTAGTGGATGAGCGAAACGTCCCAGTGGGGCTCATCGACATTCAGGATCTGCTGGCTCACGGCATGATCCGGCCTGAGTAAGCTCATCCCAAAGCCCACGCTACGCCCAAACTACGGCCATAACGCGCGTGCATCCATTCATCACCGGGTTCCCCTTGTCTCGATTACCAAGTACACTCGCAGGGTGTACCTCATAGCGCTCAAAATGCTGATCGGAAACAAGGGCAAGTTCTTCGCCATGATATTTGGCGTGGCCCTCACCTCCCTGATCATAACGCAACAATCATCCATCTTTGTTGGACTCATGTCCCGCACGGTAGGGTTCATCTTCGACACACCCCTGCCGGATCTCTGGGTCATGGACCCAAAGGTACAGTTCGTCGATGACATAAAACCGATGCAGGACACCAAGCTCCTACAGGTTCGAGGTGTACAAGGGGTTGAATGGGCCGTACCACTCTACAAGGGCTCAATCCGCGCCCGTCTAGCAAACGGCACATTTCAAACCTGCAACGTTATCGGACTGGATGACGCAACACTTGTTGGAGGACCTCCTACTATGATCGTAGGAAGAGTGGCCGACTTACGACTTGCGGATTCGGTCATCGTCGACGAGGCCGGTGCGATGGGGAAGCTCGCCAAGCCAGGTCCGACCCCTCAAAGCCCGAAGATTCCGCTCAAAGTTGGAGACCTCCTAGAGTTAAATGACAATCGAGCCGTAGTGGTCGGCATAGCTCGCACCACTCGAACCTTCCAATCCCAACCGGTCGTCTATACTACCTACTCGAGAGCGACTCGCTTTGCGCCACGAGAACGCAAGCTGCTCTCCTTTGTTCTGGCCAAGGTGCGCCCCGGCGCGGACTTCACCGAGGTCGCCCGTCGCATCAACGCTCAGACCGGTCTCGCGGCGTATACGGCTCCTCAGCTCAAAGGGCTTACCATTCGCTACTTCATGAAGAACACCGGTATTCCGATTAACTTCGGTATCGCCGTTGGACTCGGATTCCTTGTCGGTGTCGCCATCGTCGGACAGACCTTTTACAGCTTTATCACGGACAATATGCGCTACCTCGGTATCCTGAAAGCGATGGGGGCACGAAATAACGTACTCTTCACCATGATAGTGATACAGACCTTCCTCGTAGGCGCGCTCGGCAGTGGTATCGGCATGGGGATCGCTTCGCTTACCAGCATCATCTCCAAAAATTCGGAGCTCGCCTTCTACATGCCGTGGCAAATTCCTGTGATTACCGTTTTGGCCACTACATTGATCACGCTCCTGACTACTATCTTTAGTCTGTGGAAGGTGATCCGTCTCGAGCCTGGAATCGTTTTTAGAGGGTAGCTTTCGTGGAACCGGCTATCGTTTGCACCAATCTCAAGAAAAGCTACGGCAGTAAAGGAAACCTCACTCCTGCTCTTCGTGGGATTGATCTTGAGGTGAGACCTGGCGAGCTTTTCATGCTGGTAGGACCCTCGGGCTGCGGCAAAACAACCCTCATCTCTGTCATCGCTGGAATTTTGAACCACGATGAGGGGAGCTGTCGAATATTTTCGCAGGATTTGGATGCGATGGAGGACGCTGACCGCACCACCTTCAGAGGCAAAAACGTCGGCTTCGTCTTTCAAGCCTACAACCTTATCCCGACCCTCACCACAACCGAGAACACGAGCATCCCACTTATTCTCAATGGCGTGCCACGGGCCGAAGCTAACGAACGTTCACGCCACATGCTCACGCAGGTCGGTCTCGGCTCAAAACTCGATACCCTGCCCACCGAGCTCTCCGGTGGACAACAACAACGGGTCGCTATCGCACGCGCCTTAGTTCATAATCCTAGACTGATTGTGTGCGATGAGCCTACGAGCGCCCTCGATCATACAACCGGGGCCGAAATTATGGATCTCTTTCGCCATGAAGCATTGAAGGAGGGACGAACCCTCGTTATCGTTACACACGACGCCCGCATCTTTCAGTACGCGGACCGCATCGGCGTTATGGATGATGGTCGTATCACACGAATCGTAAACTCTCCGAGCGAACTATGAAGTTACAAGTACCATCGCACATCACTATTCCTAAGTTTTCGACGGTTCGTTTTTACATCCTTCCGGTCGCAGCGCTGCTTGGCATCCTCTTCGTCATTCGCACCGTTATCGGCGGCAGCGTTCCCCCTCCGGTTGCACCACCAGTCGTAGAGCCCGCGAGACCTCCCTTTGCTTCCTTTGTTGCTGGTTCTGGGATCATCGAATCCATCTCAGAAAACATCGCAATCGCATCACCCCTCGCGGGCGTTATTAAAGAGGTGTACGTCAAAGCAGGAGATCCCGTTGAGAAGGGTCAGCCGCTCTTCTCCCTTGATGACCGCGACGCTTTAGCCGAGTTACATGTTCGACAGGCACAGGTAGAGCGCGCACGAGCTCAACAAGAGGACGCCGAAACACAACTCTCTTTATACCAAGGGGTAACCGATCCCCGAGCGATTATGCGGGGCGAGCTCTTAAAGCGAGAGAGCGTTCTCGCTATCGCAAAAGCGGCTCTGGCCGAGGCTAACTCTCAGGTTAACGCGATTCAGACTACCCTGGATCGCATGACCATTCGCTCTCCCCTTGATGGCACTGTGCTGCAGTCGAAAGCACGCGTGGGAGAGTTCGCTCCTGCACAGATCATGACGAGCCCCTTGATGGTCGTTGGGACGACCAGCCCACTCGCGGTTCGAGTTGACGTAGACGAGAACGATGCGTGGAGAGTGGAAGCCGGCAAGAGCGCACAGGGGGTAGTACGAGGAAACACGCAGGTATCCTTTCCCCTCACCTTCGTGCGATTCGAGCCGTACGTTGTACCAAAGAGATCCCTTACTGGGGAGAGCACCGAGCGCGTTGATACCCGCGTTTTGCAGGTCATTTATTCATTCGAAAAAAAAGACCTCCCAATCTTTGTGGGTCAGCTTGTCGATGTATTTATCGAAAGTTCGAAGTGACCCACCTAGGGGTTATACTGCCTGAGTCCTCGACCTAGGAACCTTGATCGGTTTTATTTGGGGAGTGGCACAGACCCAAGGTCTAAGCCAAAGGAGGCCCCTTTGCCAAGGGGAGGAACCAAGGCCTTACCTTGAACATCCGATGCACCGAGCGCTTGCCGCAAAAAAGCTACCACTTCGTCTCGACGCCCATGAAACAGGTCCGAGGCTAATACATGCACAACCTCATACCCTAAGGTAGCGCGAGCTCGATCTTGAACGACATCTCTCCCAAGGGGCTTTCCGGCGTCGGGGCCCCACGTTAAGTGATACCGATCACCATCGCACTCGATGATCACTCCTCTGGCTCCTCTCTTAATCAAGAGATCGCTCTCTATTCCGGCAATAACAAGGGACTCTTGGATATCTTGCTCGCTAATACCACATTCCTTCACGAGGAGATCCCGTACGCTCGTCTTGAAGAGATGATCACTCGAGCGGTCCTTGAAGGAGTGCTGAGATTTGTGCGCAAGGCGCTCCACCTGGGAATTGAGAACTCCGATCGCCAGTAGCGCTTGCGCCAATTGCGCTGTGTGAGCCCCCGTCAGATCGTTGAACCTTTCCGGATGTTGGGCGATGAAATTTTTAACTCTCGTTGCATCGAGATCGCACGCAGCGACCGCCCAGGCCAGCTTAACTACGGCCTTGCTGGAGAGGTCCTTTCGTTTTTCATTCAGTAAGGAGCTCTCGAGGGCGCAGAAAAACTTCTCGTTACGTATCGACAATCGCGCAAACCCCATCGCCACGTCTGCCAGCTGATCTGCAGGAAAGAAGGGCATAAGTTTCGTAACCTTCGTGGCCAACTCATTAAAGAGCTTGTCATCACGATAGCCACAGGAGCTTAGTGCCGTAACCACCCTGGTGATCAGGACCGGCGTCAGCGAGTTTAATTGCTGGGAGATTCCCACCGAGATAGCTTGGAAAACATCTGGATCCCTGTGGCCGAAGACCGAGTAGGCTAGAGCTACCTTCGTAAGCGACTCGATGTTGAGTTCCGACAGGGAACCTCGGAGGTGATTTGCCACCCCCTGGAACGAATCGCCGTAACTGTCACCCACCTCTGAGATAAGCCGTAAGGCACCAGCAACCTCAGAGGAGCTAAGCTTGTTGAGGTTAGGGAGCACCACCTGTTTTAAGAAGTCCTCAACGGCAACACTTTCACGGGGGAAAGCATCAGCCACCCGCTCTTTCATGTTTGACTTCTCTTTACGGAGGGCCTCAACGACATGCTTTGTTAGTTGTAGCCCAAATACGGTCGCCTCCTGGGAGTTTGAGGGCCCCTCGGCAACGAACTTGCTAGCGAGGGAGAGCATTCGATGAACCCTTTCACTGACTGCAAGGTCCTCCTGCGTACCAATCGATGCGACCAGATTAAGCTGTGCAGCTTGCGACCGAGGCAGGATACGCGGCACTTGTAGGTCGTTGGGACTATTCTTGAGTGGTACAAACATACTGTCGTTATGGTTCCTACCGTACCTTAGGAGACCTTTCCATGAAGAAAAACAGCTACGGCAAGCATATGTCCCGTAGCCCATTGATTTAACTCAGTCTCGGTTTCCGATTCGGACTACAGGCCTGATTCCGAAATGCGGGAATCCTTGGGAGAACAGGCCCGCGCGGCAGCATCGTGGTCCGGGCTCACACACGAGGCTTACTGCGTAATACTTCTTGTGGGTCATTAGGTGAAGGGTTGCCCCAACTGGACTCACCCAAGGGTCCGCCCCTCTCGAGAGTTGGTACATCCCCGATGGCGTCGAACACCGAAAAGAGGAGCCCACTCGCCCCTACCATTCCTTAAAAAAAGGGGGGCCTCTCGTACCGTGAGAAGTGGGCATGCACATGAAGGATGCCCCGATCACGATCTATCTGGAGGAGGTTCCTCTCTGTCTTCTTGAGTCTCGAGACAAGGTGGGACTACCTATGAGTGCGGCGCTGAGGGGGTCGAACTAGCGCTAGCGAGGGCCTTCGAGTGCCATGGTCCTCTATTCCCCTCGTGCGGGTCCTTGGCAGGCTTCAGGGCCCCTTTACACCTCGTTCGCGCGGATCTGTCGAGAGAGCAAAGGGTGCGCGGAGGATATGCAAACGGCTCCGAAACGATGCTGCCCTCACAGCCTCGCTACAGCGCTTGGCCCAATCGAGCGGTCACATCTCGAAGCAGAGTCCCTAGCTGCGTCACAGACGACCCGCCGCTACCTTCGAAAAGAATTGAGCCACGCGTCGATTCGATGAAGCATCAGCATGAGAGGTGATGTGAGCGCACTGCGAGGACGCTCAAGAGGCTAGAGGCCTCTCTCGACTACGCCGAAGTCAGAGAAATAAGATATTGAAAATAGGCTTCTTATCTAGCTCTCCGACTATGCTGTTTCCTGCTCAAGCGGAGCGCGCGCCCGAGCAGTTCTTTCGCATCGCGACGAGATGCTGAAGGCACCGAGGCATCTTCACTCTCGGGATTCTCCATCAACTTCTCATTGAGGCACGACCGCTTGAGCAGTTCCCATCGACGAGAGGAGCGCGAAAACTTTTGCGTAAAAATTGCTAAGTGGTGTTGACTAGAGAAGCTATTTGCTTTAATTCGGACTACGGTAAGCATGTAATGCTTGCGCGATTGATGAGTTGTTAGAAGTCAGTCGAGGTCAGTTGCCTCTTCAATCTCCCAAGCCGACCACCGAGTCGGAACGATTTGAGGACACGCTCGAGCTTAAAAGAGCTACAGTGAGGACCGAGCTGGTTCTTGCCGAGGGCCGTGTAATTGAGAGGTCTCCGGATTGCGTGTGTTTTCGCAACCCGAGATCGCGTTCGTAGGGATGTGAATCCGGTGAACCCGCAGTGCCAAGGGCATGCGCTGGGACCGTAGGTCGAATCCCCTTGAGGAGCAAAGCAAGGCATTGGCAAATCCTGCATCGGGCCATCAAACGGCCCCTTCTGATCGGTCTTCGTTTCAAGAAAAAGTTATCAAACCTGGCGCGGAGAGCACACGCACAGACCCATCCCTGGCGGTGGAGAGGTCGTGGCAAAGCGAGACATTCAGCACGATATCGAGCGATTTCCGGCACAGAGAGCTTCGGAGAATAGCCGGAAGGGATCGTCTCACCTTCGGCCCAGAGGCCCGATTCTTCAATTCATTAGAGGATGAACGAGCCACCCGTCGAATCGAACGCCCCTGTGGCGTCAAGGGCGAGGGGCCCACCATTGTCTTCAACTCGACAAGCTTGCGCACCTTGATGGCCGACCATCCTGAAAAAGCCTTCGATCTCCTTGAGCGATACTATCCGATTTACTGCACGTCTTTCCCTGACCCCGACGAACGATTGCCCTTTGAGACGATCGTTCGACTCGTCCAGGACCCACGATTCTCGATAGACGTGGAGGTTTTTACCGACCTACGGGGTATCATCGGCGGCTATCAAACCAACGTTGTAGATATCGAGGGTGAGACCTTCAGCCTTGGTGACTACCTCTTCATCGACAACAGGATGAAGGGGCTTGGAGTAGGACCACTCGTGTATCGCAAAACGATTGAGCATCGCCAGAGAAACTTTGGAGCAACGGCCCACTTCGGCGAGATAAATGACCCAAGGCTCATGAACGCCTCTCAGCAAGCCATCGACCGAAAATCGGGCACCGATCCCGACGCCCGACTCAAGTTTTGGTCGAAGCAGGGGCGTCGCATGCTAGACGTCCCTTGGGTACAGCCAGCTCCGGAAGAGGGCCTCTCTCCGGTAGATTACACAATGCTCACCGTGCATCACCTCGATACTTCCCGACCACTCGCCATTACCGGCGACACAGTGATGAAGGTCTGGGATGCCTACTACCTCCCCTTACAAGATCTCGCACCAATCATCGAGACACGACAAGAGATGGCCCGCCTCTTAGAGCCCTTCCGAGGGCGTCTGATAGAGGTAAAGAAACTTACCGACGAGCGTTCATCGCTGTAAGGGATCGGTAGAATGGCTTACTCTTCGGCGCACTAGCACCGACTGGGTGTAGAGCTACTGGGCACGCACGTCCGTGCACCGGGCGCCTTGCTCGCCCTCCGACCTAAAGGATTACGGAACCCTGTATAAGCACACATCCCCATCACGCTTTTCCGGAGCCCACTCGGGGAAGTGGTGTACCGCAGTTATGACCCGACTCCCACTTCTCATCTCTGAGAGGATCTTCTCTCGGAGCTGTTCGAGGCGGATAGGAACGAGATAGACCGTCAGGATATCAACGTCCGAGATAGAGGTGTCCCAAAAGTTAGTTCGTTTGATGGTAACCGAACGGAGTCCTTTGAGCTTGGCGAGTAGTGCGCTGTACCAACACAACAGGGGATTGATCTCTATGCCCGTGCAAATTGCGCCCCGCTTCGCCGCCGCGAACAGGATACGTCCATCTCCGGAGCCGAGGTCGAGCAGTTTGTCCCCCGGCGATATATCCGCCAGGTCCATTAATCGCGCCACCCTTGCGTGGGTGGTGGGGACGTACGCAGCTCCTTTGAATATCGCAATCAGAGTGAAGCAGAAATGCAACCCGAGCAGAAGAAGGAGCGAGACAAAGAATAGCGCTAGTAGTATGTGCCCTATCACTAGTGGGTACTCTCAAAAATGTTGTATCTCGCTCGCATCAGACGCGCCTGCTACGTAGTGCAATCGTGACTGACGGCCCCCTACTCTACGCTGTAACGGCTCGCAACCGACAGAACTTAATGATGTAGTTCTCCATTTCTCTTTACGCATTCCCTTCTCTAGGGACCTCACGTGCGGGCAACTATTCGAATAGTCCGGCAAAATCTAGGCTCTGTACCTTCCTCTCGATAGTACAATGTGACTCCGAGCGCTAACCATAGCCCAGAGCCAGGTGGGGGCTAGAGATGGCAAACGAAGCCCCTGTGCCATAGAACGTCCACAGCGGCTAGCTACTCTCATGCAAGCAAGAGCGTTTAATCCAAGGCTCACCGTGGCATGCACGCATGTGCTTGCATCACCACCTACCCTCAGACTAGGTGAAAGCGCCAGGATTCGCACCATGAGATGCATTCAGAAGGACATCTCAGAGAAGGCGTTGCACATTCGGTATCGTCGGACGCTTTGATAGTTCGCCTCGAAAAGACGTCTCTCGATTCGACATCACTCCTCCCGCATCGGCACAAAAGGTATCAGGGCCATGCCAGGAAGAGCCGCGATGAAGGCGAGGATGTAGAGATTCGTGTAGCCAATTGCTTCAACGATAGCCCCGGCCTGACCACCAACGAGCGTACCGGGAATAGACATGATTGCACTTCCTACTGCGTAGTGCGTGGCCTTGTATGTTTGAGAGCATGTCGTTAATAGAAATACCAAGAGAGCAGCGCTCCCCAACCCAGCAGCTATCTGCTCAATACCGTGAATAGTCGCTATTAAGGAGATGCCGCTGAAGGTCGTAGGATCCGGTTTCGCGATAGAGAGCCACACGTAGAGCCAGATATTAAGGTTCATAGCGATCGTCAGGGGCCACATCGCTTTACGAAGCCCCATCTTCTTTACCAGATAGCCTCCCCACATTGCACCGATGATAGTTCCTGCCGCTCCTACGATGCCGGCGATCCATGCGTACTGCTCTCCTGTGATCGCGAGCTCTCTCAGCATGAACGGCGTCACCATCGAAAAGAGCAACTCATCCCCCATCTTGTAGAGGATTATAAAGGCAAGAACGAGAGCGATCTTCGGTTGGGCCAGATAGCTCACAAAGCCCTCAACAAACACACGTCGCGCTTTCGCAAATTGCGTCTCAACATCGAACACCTGCGAGCCAACCTTTGGAAGCAAAAAGAGATGTCCAACCGCGAGGGTCGCAAGCACCCCAGCCCCGACCGAGAACGCGAGTGCCCAGGCGTGATAAGCCGTACCAACGGTCGCCGAACTCATCGCCCATGCTGCAAAGGCTACCAGCCCACTTCGGGCAAAAACCATCGCCATGCGATACGCAAGGACGCGGTATCCAGAGAGGAGCGCCTGGGCATCTCGTTTCGGAATCGCCTCAAGGTAATAGCCGTCGATAGCGATGTCGTTCGTGGCCGCAACAAACGCCATAACAACAAAGACCGCCGCTATCCATTCCAGGTAAGCACCCCCTTCAACGGCTGCCGCATAATGCGAGAGGAGCGCGACAATGCCCGTTAGAATCGCAAGGAGTGCCTGTAAAGCTATCTGCCACCCCCTCTTCGTTCCCCATCCATCAACAAGGGGCGCCCAAAGAAACTTTATGTTCCACGGTAACCCGAGGTAGTTCAGATAGCCGAGGTAACGCTCCTTGACCCCAAGCTGCGTGAAAAATACACCCGACAAGATCCGCACGATCATGAAGGGAAGCCCCTCGGCAAAGTAGGTGGTCGCCACCCACGGAATGTTCTTTTTCGGATCTTCAGGAGGCGTGGTTTTCGTGGGATTGGTCATAGAGGGGGCTTCATGAGGGCGTTGGCAGAAAGTATGTCACACCTATCAGGATGGGAACACCTGCATGTGAGAGGGCGCTCTCAGACTGAGATTCCACCGAACCTGGAGTTCGCACATCAAAGCACCTCAGTTCATAAAAAAAGCCGGAGCGGTTTCCCGCTCCGGCCCAGGAGACAATTAGTCAGGAGGAGACTAATTAAAAATTGTTCCAGATGTACTGGTTCGTCACCTCATGGTGGAAGCGAACCTCACCCGTCTTGACGGTTGTTCCGAGCTCACGGGCGCACCTGTCAGCAGCCGCAACCTTGCGCTCGATGAATTTATCTTTGGCGAGCTCCCCGAGCATCTCGGCGACGAACTCGCTCGATTTGCACAGACGGATCGCGTCATAGATATTACCTGGAAGAACACGGGTTCTCGAGCGCCGGTTTTCTGTCACCTGCTGCTCGTTCTTAGGTCCTCGCAACCCCGTGTAGAGGATGGAGAGGAACGTCAGGTATGGATTCGCATCTGGAGCTACCGTTCGAACCTCGATACGAGCGGACTTCTCGTTGCCGAGGGGAATCCGCACCATCGATGTTCGATCGACGGCTGATGAGCGAATCTGATTCGGTGCCTCGAAATTCGGATCCAGTCGTCGGTACGCGTTTACACTGGAGTTAATCAACAAGCACATGTCATTCGCATTGTTCAACAAGCGATCGATAAAATCCCAGGCCGCGGGTGATAAGCCATCCTCTCCTGACGCATCATAGAAGAGGTTCTTTCCGCCCTTCGACAGCGACAAGTTCGTATGCATGCCGCTTCCATTAATGCCGGCGATCGGTTTCGGAAGGAAGCACGCCGTTAGGCCGGAATTTGCCGCAATTTGACGCGCTGTTAACTTGTAGAGCTGCACCTGGTCAGCAGCGAGCAGCGCATCACAATAGGTGTAATTCAACTCAAACTGAGATGGCGCCACCTCGGGGTGATCCTTCTCATTCTCAAAAGCCATCGCTCGCTGCGCTTCAGCGAGGGAGTCGATGAATATCTTGAGCGGATCCTTAGGCAAGGAGTTGTAGTACCCACCACTTGAGACCAACTTGAAGCCAACGGTATCCGAGAACGTTTGCTCAGCGTCACGACCTTCGAAGAGGAAGCCTTCGCATTCTACAGAGATTTGCGCGGTGATCTTGTCACGTTGATACAGCTCATCAACGAAATCTTTTAAGCGGCCTCGCATATCAGAGCTGTATCCTCGGCCATCGCGGTCCTTGATCAAACCGAACACCAGCACCTTGCCAGGCCCGAAGACATCGCTCGGCAACCAACGGAACGAACCCCAATCGATGGCGAGGCGGAGGTCGGATTCCTTTACTACTGAGAAACCGCGAATCGAAGATCCATCGAACGTGAGGTTGTCATACGACTTGATGAGGAACTTCTTGTCGTAGTCCAACATGTGGAGTCGGCCCTCGATATCCGTAAAGCATACGGTCACGGCCTTGATACGCTTCTCCTCATGGAGGTACCGCAGATAGTGCTCTCGTAATTCATCCTCGGATGTGCGTTTCGCGACGCGCTCCTTGGCCTCAAGGTTGAGCTGCTCTAGTTCGTCGTACGGAATTTCCAGGAAGTTGCGTAGTTGTATCTCCATAAGCCCTTAGAATAAGCAAGGTTAGTTTTAAGCTTATTTACCACCAAATTAGGCTAATCATCTACAAAATTATGCTTCAGAACGGCATTTTAATGTCGGCAGGGAAGGTCTCTGCTCTGAAACAGCTGAAACAAGGAGGGGTGGTAAGGGGGAGGACATGCCAGGCCAGGCGCAGGGGAACCAAACGCGCCCCGCGCTGCCCCCAAAAATTACGCTCCAAGAGCTTTTTCAACCGCCTCGGTGAGGTTCGCACTCATCGGCTTCACAGAGGAGGGAAACCGGTCGAGCACCAACCCCGTCCGGCTGACGAGAAACTTCTCAAAATTCCAGCCAACCTCTTTTCCACCAGAGCTGGCGACGAGAAAGCGATACACCGGGTCCTTTGCCTCCCCCAACACCTTGGTCTTAGCGAAGAGGGGAAAGGAAACTCCGAACCTTGAGGAACAGAACTTTTGGATCTCAGCTTCGGTACCCGGTTCCTGACCACCGAAATCGTTGCTCGGAAACCCGAGCACAACGAGGCCACGATCCTTGTAGCGCATGTATAACTCTTGAAGCTCGGCGTACTGCGGTGTGTAGCCACATTCCGAAGCGGTATTCACCACCAGCACGACCTTCCCCTTAAAGACGGAGAGGCTCTCGCGTGAGCCATCGATACGGGTGGCCTGTAGGTCGTACAAAGAGGATTCGGCGAGAGCTCCAGACGCAAAGGCACAAAATATCGCCATAACACACCCTATAAACGCTCCTGTCCTCATAGGCTCCCTCGTGACAAAACAGTTACCGAACACGTCCGATTAGTTACTCGTATCATTACGTGTTGGAAGAGCGTATGTCAGCGACGACCTACTTAGCCAGCGCTATCTGATCCATGACCTTGCCAGTGGCGAGATCTATGAAGGATATAGTCTTCACTTGCGAAATATTGGCCTCTTGAGCAGCCTTTTTAAGCGAACCGAAGAACTTATCCTTTGCAAACGGCGGCATCTGACTCATCGGAAAATCCTTAAAGGTAAGGCGGAGCTCATCCTTTACCTCCTCGTGCCCGACAAACTTGGGACCAGCAACAGGATTGTTTTTCACCTGCGCCACAAAGCTCGCAACGCCCGCTGCCGCCGTGGGAGCCCCCTGCCCTGCTTCAGGTGCCGTTACATTTCCACGAACCGAAGTGGCGCCTGCTTGGGCCTCAAGGTTCGTCATAAACGCGGAGAATCGCGCTCGCGCCTCATCAGAGGGCGCCATATTTAAGGCCGCTGCTCCCGTCTCCTTAGCCTTTAAGAGATCTCCCTGTTGGGCATAGGTGATAGAGAGGTATGCCATAGCAGGAAAGTTTTTGGGGTCCTGCTTGAGGACGGAATTTAATTCCGCCACCGACTTGTCGTACTGGCCGAGGAACGTGAGCGTGCTGGCGTATCGCGCTCTCGCACCGTGATTATCGGGCTCAAGCTTCAGGTACCGCTCATAAAACTCTTGAGCTTTCGTGAAAGCCTTCTGATCGAAGGAAACATCAGCCATCATAACCAATGCACCGGGATCGTTTGGCTGCATCGCAAGGATACGGCTCAAAACATCGATGGCCTCAAATACGGTTGCGTTTGCTGCGTGAGGATCGCTCCTTAACTTGTCGCCAAGGATTCCCGCCATCATCTTTAATTTTTCGATGTTCTGTGGGTCCTTCTCCAGCTGCTCCCTGAGAAGCGTCACCTGGGGATCTTCAGGCATCGACTGCTGGGGCGACTCAGAATGCTGTTTGACGAGCTGCTGGTTCTTCGGAGGAATGAGATAACTCTGCAGACCGAAGCCGAGGCCAAACAGCCCTACAGCCGCCACTCCGAGGACAACAGCAAAGTTGCGGCTCCGTCGAGCGAGACGCTTCCCGCATGAGGGGCAAAATCGCATCGACTCAGTAACTGGACCACTGCATCGCGAACACACCGTTATATTCAAACTCATCTATTTTCTCCAACAGTTACGCCAGTGATGATCAACTATCTAGCGCCAAAGATCCAGCTTTGCACCGACAAGTGGCCAAGACGCATCACTTAGTTAGTAAGGTCAGGAGATCCGTGAAGTTTTTGGTTCTCGGTGACCACACCATCAGGCGCGCGGGAAGCGCGCTGCGGCGAGGTGGAGGGCAGCTGTTAGAACGGTGTGCCCCTGCGGGACGCACCCAGGCGGTTAGTCAATTGTCGCCTGAAAAGTCCCGTGATATTTAGGCCTTGGCCAGGTTTTTTCAAGGATTGATGTGAGCAACGCTACCTCTCAGTACACCATCAGGACACCTCGCAACCGTGCTCCTCTGAGCATGTCCCTGGTCATTCCCTGCTACAACGAGGAGGAGGTGCTACCAGAGCTTCGTCGACGCCTCAAGGATCTCGTCTCCAAGTATTCATTCCCAATCGAGGTCGTGCTTATCGATGACGGCAGCAAAGATAACACCTGGCCGATGATCCATAGCTACTCTCAAGAGGATGGCTTTATCAAAGCCGTTCGTCTGGCGAGAAACTTCGGACATCAGACCGCTATCACATGCGGACTGGATCAAACACGTGGCGAGGTAGTGGTCATCCTCGACGCAGACCTGCAGGATCCACCGGAGCTTATTCCTGAGATGCTCAAGGAGTGGAGTGACGGATACGATGTTGTGTACGGCCAGCGTCGCAAACGATCCGGAGAATCCGCATCGAAGAAATTTTTTGCATTCGCCTTCTATCGCATCTTTGAGAAGATCGCGGGACTCAAAGTGCCCCGAGACACAGGCGACTTTCGATTGATGGATCGACGTGCGGTCGACGCTCTTCAATCACTTCGAGAGCGGCACCGTTTTGTGCGGGGCATGGTTTCGTGGATCGGACATCATCAGAAAGCCGTACTGTACGATCGTCCTGAGCGGTTCGCAGGCGTAACGAAGTATCCCTTTCGCAAATCCCTCTTCCTTGCGATCGATGCGATTACCTCCTTCACCTACGCACCTCTTCGACTCGCTTCGTATCTTGGTCTCGCCACATCGGCATTAGCCTTTCTCTACATCCTGGTTGTGGTTGCCCTCAAACTCGTCGGCATCAACTTCCCCGGATATACCTCGATCATGGCAGCGATCCTGTTACTTGGTGGAGTCCAGCTCACCGTATTGGGCATACTCGGCGAGTATGTAGGACGGATTTTCGAACAGGGGCAACAACGACCACTCTACCTCATCGACCAAGTTCAAGGTGAGCCCCTTGCCCACACAGCAACCACCTCACTAGAAACGCGCACAGCTAGCTCGAGATGAGAAACATCACACAACGATACGAGAACGGTTATGACTAAGCCTCGAATTGCGATAGTTGGTGGAGGATTCACAGGTCTCTCCGCTGCATATGATCTCTGTAAGGCTGGCTGTGACGTCACCATTTTTGAACACGACGGCGAGATCGGAGGTCTTGCGGGAACGTTCGAACTAGCGCCGGGAACACGGGTAGAGAAGTTCTACCATCACTGGTTCACATCGGATGTTGATGTGCTCAATCTGATCGATGAGCTTGGACTTTCGGACCTCAAGCGTTACGTATCATCCAACACGGGGCTCTACTTTACCAACTCGATTTTTCGCCTCGCCAGCCCGCTTGACCTTTTAAAATTCCATCCGATCCCCCTCCTCGACCGAATTCGCACCGGCTTTATGGCCCTCATAGCGCGACGAATCAACTCTTGGCGAGAGCTTGAGGATATCTCTGCTGAGGAGTGGCTTATCAAGTACGGCGGAAAAAAGGCGTACGATGTTATCTGGAGCCCGCTCATGCAGGGCAAGTTCGGAGCTGAGGCAAAAAATGTCTCCGCTGTCTGGATCTGGAATAAGCTGAAACTACGCGGTTCAAGCCGCAACAAGAAGGGTGGCGAAAGTCTTGTGTACTTCGGAGGTGGCTTTGGGGCTTTGACCAATGGCATTCGCGCCTCGCTTGAAAGCAAGGGGGTAACGATCAAGACCTCCACCGCTGTGAAATCTATCCTTGTCGACAACGGCAGGGCGGTCGGTGTTGAGACCTCAGCGGGACGACACGCCGCGGATATCGTTCTGTGCACCGTGCCACTTCCGCAGTTTCTTGAGATGACGCCGGGCCTTCCGACCTCGTACGTCGACAAGTGCCAGCAGATTCGATTCCTGGGCAATAGCTGTCTCGTTCTCCGTTTAAATCGCTCCCTCTCCAGCACGTATTGGTTGAACGTCGCGGATCCCTCATTCCCATTCGTTGGAATCATCGAGCACACGAATCTTGATTCCAAAGAGAACTACAACGGCGAGCACATCGTGTACCTCTCGAAGTATCTGCCAACGACTGAGCCGCTTTTCTCTATGAACGCGGAGGAAACGTATACCTATTGCGAACCGTTCATTCAGAAGATCTTCCCTGAGTTCAATCGCTCCTGGGTTAATTCCTTCCATGTGTGGAAGGCTCGTTATAGCCAGCCCGTCATCACCAAAAATTACTCACGCAACATTCCGGACTTCCAGACACCGATCAAGTCATTGTGGTTGAATACGATGGCGCAGATCTATCCTGAGGACAGAGGGACGAACTATGCCGTCCGATATGGCCGAAAAGTAGCAAGCGAGATCCTCGCCAGCCTTTCCGCAACCTCGGGTGAGCTCGAACCGCTTCGACGGGTCGTGGGACAATCGGTATCGGAGTAAGTGGAGCGTGATACTTTCGCGGGAGCTGCGAAATGTCACATTCCAAATTGTATAACTACATTGAAGCGCGCTTGGAAGCGTTTCAATGAGGGAGCTACGTATGACACAGAAAGAAGTAAAAAAACAGGAATGCTCAACAACCGACCATGACCAAGGATGTTGGCAGGCGTTTTTCACAACATCGCAGTGGATCGCGTTCGGCATCTTCCTTGCCCTGGGCGTGCTCCTTCGTTGGACCCTCCTTGACGCTCGACCGTATCATCACGATGAATCCTTGCATGGCATGTACGGTAGGTATTTTTACGACTTTCCTGAGAACAACTACTACAAGTATGACCCGATGCTGCACGGGCCGATGCTGTATAACAGCATGCGATTCATATACGCTTGGTTCGGCGACTCCTTGTGGGCGGCTCGCACTCCCACGTGCATTATGGGAACGCTCTTCATGTTCGTGCCCTTCCTTTTCAGGCGTTATTTCCTCACCACCTCCGTATTGATTCTAACAGCAGCGGTGGCTCTCTCGCCTACCCTCGTGTACTGGGCTCGATTCCTTCGAGAGGATTCATGGGTAATCTCTGGACTCCTCTTCACCCTGATCGGATTCACCATCGCCTCCAATTCATGGAAAGCATTCTTCGTGCTCTTCGGTATCACCGTTCAGTGGTGCACTAAGGAGAGCGCGATCGTTTCTATTGCTGTGCTTATCGGCTACATCGTGTTTGAGGCGTTCTTTAAGATCTTTATTCTCAAGGATTGGAACACCCTTGCAGCGCGTATCCTACAGTACGTCAAAGCCTATGCTTGGCAGACGGCATGGTCGGTAGTGGTGTGCGCCCTTATCTACGCGTGGTTCTACGGCGGGGGATTCCGCTACCCACAAGGGATCATCGACGGACTTGGCTACAAGGCGTACGACTATTGGTCGCGCCATCACGCCATGGAGCGAATTCAAGGACCGTTCAACTTTCACATCTACGTTATGGGTTGGTATGAACTGCCGGTCTTTATAGCGTTTCTCACCCATCTCCTTCTTTTCTATCGACGCACGACCAGTGAGATTCGATATGTTGCCCTTTTTATCGTGGCACTGATCGCCCTTTCATGTGTCATTACGGATCCAACAACGATTCGTGAGAATCGTCTTTGGAAGCCGTTCAAGCTGAAGGACACTCTCGATATCATAGGGTTGTTCGTACTACTATTCCACGCGCCCCTCGTAACGATTCACCACCTTCTCAAGCGAGAGGATGGCTTGGCGGCAACGGGATACTTCGGCACTGCTACTTTCTTCGTTTACAGCTACCTGGGCGAGAAAGTGCCCTGGTTGTCGGTATATCCCCTTATCTTCATGTTGCCGTATCTGACCCTCTTCTATGAGGACTATTTCAGAAAGAATCCTATCGACTACAAGCACTATCCGGTCAAGAGAGCGCTGCTTTACGCCGGCTCTCTCCTTGCGGTATTAGCGATTATCTTTATTAGCGAGCGTAAGCCAAACGATGCGAAGACAAATGAGGACATCCTCTTCCTGTGCACCGGCGTGCTCCTGATCTGTATCGCACTGCTCGACAACTACGGAAAATATTTGGGTAGGTTCAACGTAGGTCGTTGGATCACTGTGGCGGCTATCTTGTTCACCCTGCGCGCCTCAGTCCAAACCAACTTCCTCTACGCTGGTCGTGAGACTGAGTATCTGTCGCAGGTCCACACTACCCATGATCTACACGACGTTGCTCTAGGGATTATAGATGACGTAGAGAATCAACGTCACGGTTATAAGCCTCTCGTTTTCGCTACCGGCGAGGCAACCTGGCCGCTAGCGTGGTATTTCCGACACCTTAAGGAGGAGTACAAATTTACGGCGAGGCCAGAGGAGCGGGTAAAATACACCTACCTCTTCATTGACTGGAAAGATCAACGCGAACCGGGCGATATTCCCGAGGGTTACACCGCTCGTAAGCTGAACCTACGTGGCTGGTGGGTGCCGGAATTTAAGCAGATTACCCTTAAGAAGTTCTTACGATACTCGATCAACCACTATCCGTGGAGCCCATCAGGATTTACCTATACGACGCTGCTCATCGCAAAGGATCGCGCTCGATTCAAGGAGTAGACGCTAGGTCGAAATAGACGTTCGACGTGGGGGCGTTGTTGCGTTGGTGCAACAACGCCCCTTCTTTTTGCATAGGCGCTTGAACGCCTCATAAACAACTGTGAGGGATCCTGCGCGGGCGCGTCCTCTCTAGCTACTGGGCGGAATCTGATATACGGCGTAGTCCCCACTCTGCACAACCGAGGCAAAGCACGAGTAGTCCTTGCCTCTCGCCCCCGGGTACGCCTTCTCTTCCAAGGTCCCCACCACGATGTAGCGGATCTTCTCCGCTCGGGCGAGCTCCTTGCGAGCACCACAATCGCCCTCATTGAATATCTGCTTCGTTAGCGATTCGCGACGACTTACGTCACCATACACCTTATTTAGCAGGTTAATGTGGTTAGCCCAGCCTAGGTAGCTAGGCTGAGACGAGAGCGTTGAAACAAATCCGGTGTAGCTGTAGGCACGACCTTGCGCTTCAAGCACTCGTCCTTTCGGTAGCTTTCGAAGCGCCCGAATCGCGTCGGCAGAACCCTTGTGCCATCGATTCGCCTCGCCGAGGCCCTCAAGCATCGCTTCAAAAGTTGGGTCCAAGCTTCCGTTCTGCCGCATCGGAACCGTGTGGAAGTAAAACTTACTACAGCCATACGCTAGACCTACTGCGATAACGCCACCGACGGCTATCGGGAATGCCTTGCCGTAGTCTGCGACAAGGTACTCATAGCGTTTCAATGCTCGAGTCGTAACGCTCACAGCCCCCAGTCCGAGCAGTCCCCAGGCTGTCGTGTAGAGCTTGAAGATAGTGTTCATACGGTCGATCTCTGGACCGTACGAGTCATCAAGGAAGACTATTTCTGGGGTAAGAATTAAAATTAATCCCGAGACGATTAGGGCATCCTCGAAAACACGTGCCCACGGCAGCTCAGCACCCTTCTCCTTGTCAGCGATACACCGTACGACCTGAAGGGCCATCACACAGTAGATAAAGAGAGCTGCCTTATCGTAGAGCAGTGACAGGCCGAGAAAGCCCGCCAGGATGACGGTCTGCGTCGACAAACGCAATAAAAGCAGTGAACCAACCGCCAGGAAACTCAATTGGATTCCCCAATGCATGAAGAGTTCGGCGGTAGTGGTGACTTGCGTAGGCTGACGGACGAACTTCGCTGGTATCTTATCGGGAGGAACGATGTGCTGTCCGGAGAGCCACAGGGTTACGAACAAGATAACCCAAAAGGCAACCCATCCCTTATGAGGCCTTAGCTTCATGAGTTGGGGCACACCAGTGGTTGGCAGGACTGCCCACGGAAAACTTATGACAAAAAATCCAACGCCAACTGCCAACAAAATAAAACTGGTCAGGGGGCTCTCTGGGTTGTGGTATCGGTAGATCGCCCATAAGGACGCAAGGAGTATAAGGACTCCGAGGCCACCCTTAATGAGCTCAAAGGGCTTGACCTGATTTGCAGAGAGCGAGCCGCTCACAGAGATGCGGTTTACGAAGAAGAATCCGGCCAGCACCGCAACGCATGCAACCGTTCCAAGCCACATTGGAACTTCCCATGCGTTACTCGCTTTAAGAAACAACGCAGCGCCAACAACGAAGACTCCTGCTTGCGAAAATCTAAACAAGACTCCGCCCGTACTTGTTAAGATCCGATATAAAATAAGGAGAAAGAACGGCAGGGCTGCGATGTTCAGGAAGTGTGGATGGGCATCACCAAGCACAAACGACCACGCGGGGAACTCATCAATCGCGCCTTGAACAACTCGCGAGGGGCCCCACCACCCGTTGTCGGGCTCCCAGCCATATCCTTGCTCGCTCCGCTTTGCACACAACATTCCGGCTACATTTGCCCCGAACGGAATGAAGAGGCCAGCCATCGCGGCAACGCCTACCCCTCCTCCCAGAATGACGCGAACGATCTGAAAGATGACGGCTGCATAGAGCGATATAGAGAAGGCTACAAGTGCGTGATAAGCCTCCCACGTCTGCATCCCAAGTACTACGCTTAACAGGTTACCGAAACGGTACCAGTACACGTAGTAATTAAGCTTAATGCCATCCATCCACGGCTCCTTCGGAGCGACGGGCGAATCAATGGAGGAGGCGAGCATGGAGTAGTCTCGGAGACGCTCTCCAAGATCAATGAAATCAGGCCAACGCATGCACAAGGCGTAGCCGATGCAGAAAACTACCGCGAAAAATACTATCGGATAAAACTCCCTCTTGGCCACTCGCTCGGCTCTCTTGCCGAAAACTGTATAAGCGAAACCCGTGATGGCACCGAAAGATAGCAGGTAGAGGAGCGCTGATACGACACCACTCGACGAATCGAAGCCAACCTGCAGAAGGCACCAGCCGAGAAGAAATCTCCCAACCGGTATGAGGAGCAGCGTGCCGATAACAAATTCAAAGAGAGGAGCAGCGATAACGGTGCCCACTACCGTGAGGAGGGCGACGAGAAGTAAAAGTGTCATGATTGTGAACCACCCTTGAAGTTGGGATTGAATTTAGAAAAATACGTAACGTAGATGTGGGTACTGCCAAAGCTCGCGACCTTGGTGAAGATCTCTGGATGATCATCGAATTTCTCGGGGTAAAAAGGGCGATTATTGGAACGCTCAAGCTGCCCGATAACGATGTAGTCAATCTTGTACTTTACAAGCAACTCCTTGGTGAGCTGCAGATCGTCACTAGAGTAAATCGCTCGAATCGCCTTCTTCCGCTCAATGAGCGCCTGATCAGTTAAACCCCTCTGTCGGGTGTGATGCTCCCAACCGAGCACGGTAGGAAGGCCGGTATTCATCGAAATACGGGTGAATTCCCGGTACGCATCGCCGTGGGCTTCGAGAACGGTAGCCATGCCGCGCGCGTTTTCATTCAGCCATTGGACAACCTGAGCATCCTCGCGAGCTTGTGGCAACTCCGGGAGGAATGCAGTTCCGTTCAGGGTATAGAACCGGACCGGCACCCTCTTGAGAATGATCGTTGCATAGACGTTGAACGCGGCTCCCAATGTCTGTAGCGCTACAAAGATCGCGATCACCGTTACGAAGGTTTGTCTGAGCCTCTTCTTACCCGTATCCCAGATAAACCTACCAACAAAGAAGAGCAGCAACATCGTTGAGATACCACTGAGGATCCATACAGCCATGTATCCCTTAAAGATCGTATTCATTCGATCGATCAGATAGAACAGCTCTACCATCATCATGAGAAAAGCGGGCATCACAATGAACAGCGCTGAGATTCGACGTTCCGGCGTTTCCTTGGCAGACCAGAGAACGAAATACGCGGCTCCGATAACCAAGCAACAATACGTGATAAGGCCAGTGGGTTGGCGATGAATGCCCTGTGAAAGGCTTGCGATATACGGAATCATGGCGAGGGCCGTAACACCAATTGCCGCTACAAAACCGAGAACGGCCCGCTCGCGTAACACGCGAATCTTTCGCACCCCAAGTATGACCAGACATACGACGGTCGGGATCATCCAGTATCCGAGGGTTCGAACGAACATGTGAGTTTTATTAAACTCACGATCGTATACCCAGCCCCATCCCGCTACTTGCTTGAAGCTGACGCCACGCTGATAGAGCCATGCCATCACTCCAGCGCTTGCTCCAACAAGCAGGACATCCCATACCAAGGCGACGAGTCGGGTGAACACTGTGACTAGTAAGATCTCTCCGATATTCTCACTTCCATCCTTATTCTTCGGAGCTTCCCAGAAAGGACTTACCTGGGCGAAGAGAATAAGTAATCCTACGACCCCACCAAATGAGATAAAATCCCAAGTATTGATGCCGAAGAGCGAACCATGCATGGCGCCAAGCAGGATTCGCAACGCAGCGCCGTGAGCGGTGAAGCGCTCACCCGAGCCTAGAAACAAAAGGGTCGCTAAGGTGGTTACAACTACCGTGAACGGAATCGCAATTACGTGGGCGTGAAGGTCAGCAAAAAGGAGCGACCAAGAGGTGTACTCAAAAAAGCACGGAGATACGAATACTCGCGTCGCTGCCCAAAAAGTATCGAAAGTGATCGGCTTGCCCGCCACGAAGACAAGGCGCAACAGCTCGGGGTCGTTCGCGAAGAGCAGAAGCACGGCCGCGGATGTTGCAAACCATACACGTCGAGTTATCAAAAGGAATAGGCTGTACAGAGAGACTCCGATCCAGCCCGCCAACATCGCGATGGCGATATTGTACCCAACACCCACCGATATTCCGGTAAGTTTGAGAACCGCCGCCACATAGTAGATGCCTACATAGTAGTAACTCATGGGGCTTCCGGAAGCCCACGGATCCTGAGGTGGTAGCTCGCTGTTGCGCACAAAGAACCCGAGGAACGTAAGATCCATCGGCTTCTCTCCCCAGAAGATTTCCGGATTAAGAAATCGAATCACAAGGTAAAAGAGCGTAAGTCCTAGAAACACTCCCTCGACGCTATATGCATACTTTCGCAAAAGATCTCGCAGGGCCGCTCCCGAGAGCAGGTTTTTGTAACCCCACCAGCCGAGGGCGAGGATAGTGAAATAGACGACTTTGATGATGGATTCGCTCTCAGTTACGAGTCCACATACCGTCAGCACCCAGCATGTCGAGGAGAACACAAAGAAACCGGTGAGCTTGGAAAGCGAATATCCCTTATCAGGAGCATGCGGCGCGAGCCATGTCATGAAGGGAAGGACGGCGAAGCTCAACGATTGGATTACGATGAGCCAGATGACGAAGTCGAAAAAACCAAATGGATCCACCACGAAACTGCTCTCAAAATAGTGCCGCACTAGCTAATTGTGTAGGACAATTATTGCTATCACTGCACGATGGCTGTTCGTTTTCGCCGCTTCCGAGCGACGCAAACACGTAAGACAAACCTAGTACCCCCTGCACGCCAACGCCGTAGGCAGATGAAAAGAACTTTCTAAAAGAGCTACTAGATCATCGGTGATTTATTCGTACCGAAGGACCCTTGAGGGCGCCACCCCCTTTTCCCGCTACCTCCCCGCGACTGGGTGCACCCCGCTCATTCCGCGCCATTCATTCCGGGCCATACCAACCCGATTTAAAACCACGTATCTACATACAGCCTTATCGTTATCCGTGCAGCGATGGGCTAAATCTCGCAGCTAAATCATTAATACAATAAATACAGCTTGTTATGCGACATTCTCGGGCAGCTCCTTCCATAGCCCAGCACGAGAACGCCTGCTGGGAAGTACAAGAGAGAAAAATCAAATCGCCGTTCTATTGCAAAGGTCGTCACATTCGATATGGTGTGTATACGCCTGTCGCAAAGGAGCTCACGGTTTTGATAGAGAGCTATCTTACCAAAAAAGCATGGTGCTTTTTTGGTTTCGATAGCCCTCATCATGGGAGTTTTTTCATCATGATAGACGAGGAAAACACGCCTCCCCGCGGTGGTGTTGTGGCGTTAGTCAGGACGGAGCTTGTCAAATTTTGGAAGGATCCACTTTTTTACGCTCTCGAACGTTCGTTTTCCATTTTCATGCTGGCTTTGGGCATCTACATCCTCGCCTCTGCGGTGAAGATATTGGTGTCCACAGTGCTCTCTCTCGGTAACTAAACACTAGTTAGTGAGAGAAAACTTGAGTCGTCCCCGACTCGGCCAGGATCCGCATGCGTTATTTTACGCTCCTTTGCGACCTGGCTTCATCGCTTTGAACCAGATGTCGATGCGTCGCTGCTCTGGCTAATCACCGTGAAGGCAGCCATACTTCTTTCCGATGCCACTCGTTCCCTCCTCATTCAACCCCGCGCGCGGTCTCCGGTCACCACACATACAAACGGTAGTTCCCGCCCTCTTCCGCAAGCCCATCATCGATCCACCAGATGCGCAACAACTTGAAACATCGGACGAGGACACCCTTCACTATCGTCTTCATCGCCACGGCAATACACGACTCGCGATTGTATCACACGGCCTTGAGGGATCGTTTGATAGCTCGTACGTACGAGGAATGGTACGAGCGCTAACGCTCTCAGGGTGGGACGTTCTTACGTGGAACATGCGGGGATGTGGGGATATGCCGAATCGGCTCGTTACCTGGTACCACAGCGGAAAGAGCGATGACCTTAAAGCAGTCGTCGCACTGGCATGCTCACTCTCCTATGACGAGCTTTCGCTGGTAGGATTTAGTGTCGGGGGGAACATAACCCTGAAATACCTCGGCGAGGAGGGGCATTCCCTTCCGAAAGAGATACGTTCCGCCGTCGTCATCTCAGTTCCCATGGACCTTGCAGGCTCAGCGCATGAACTCGCGAAGCCTCGAAACGCAATCTACATGCAGTATCTCTTGCGTCCCCTTCGGCGCAGAATGCATGAAAAAGCTGCTCGCTTTCCGGGTCTATTTGACACTACAGGACTATCCCGGATTACGACCTTTCATGACTTTGATCGTCGCTTCACTGCTCCCTTTCATGGATTCTCCTCTGTCGAGGAGTATTGGGGCACGAGTAGCTCACTTCATTTTCTGAAAAACGTGCGAATTCCAACCTTGGCGCTCACTGCACAGGATGATCCATTCCTTTCCTCGTCGTGCATCCCCTTTGAAATTGCCAAAGAGCACGAATACCTCCATCTGGAAGCCCCCACTCACGGCGGCCATGTAGGATTCATTACATCGCTGAACCTGGCCTCGTTGTGGACGGAGCAGCGCACTATCACTTTTTTGGAGCAACATCAGTACGACCAATCCGCTCCCTGCTAGCGAATGAAGCGCTCGTACACTGAGTCGGCGAGCGAGATCCCTTGAGATGTTAAGGATACTATATCTCCAGAGCACGTGAGGTATCCCTCATCACGCAGCTCCCGAATAGTATCGCTATAGAGCTCTCGATCAGAGGCACCAAAAAGGCGCTCAAACTCGTTCATAGAGACGCCGGTAGTTCGGCGCAATCCGAGATAGAAAAATTCAAATCGAAGCGACTCAATCGAGAGATCCTCCCTCCACGATAGCGACCCCGACGAGCCGGCAGCTCTCATGTAGGACAGTGGTTGCGCCAGTGTACTCCACCGAAAACCACCGACTCGACGCCGCTCCTCATAGCGAGCCACATAGCTGTGAGCGCCGGCACCTATTCCGAGATAGTCCTTGCCGATCCAGTACGCTTCGTTGTGACGACTGCGGGCGTTCTCCCGAGCGTAGTTACTGATCTCATAGCGAGTGAACCCTCGCGACGCGAGATAGGTAGGGATACGCTCCAACATCGATGCAACGAGGTCATCGGGAGGCATACGAAGAAGTCCGCGCTCTTGGCGTTGAAAAAATGGCGTCCCCGGTTCAATCGTAAGGGCGTACGTGGAGACATGCTTAAGCGGTAGGGCACTCGCAGTCTGAAGATCGAATTCAAGCTCTTCGAGTGTCTGCTCGGCGACACCGAAGATAATATCGAGACTGACATTAGGTATACCCGCCTCGACACATAGGTTGACGGCATCCACCGCATCCTGTGCGGAATGATCCCTGCCAAGGAGAGCGAGACGCTGCGGGGAGAAGGATTGCACTCCGAAGCTGACCCGATTTACACCGGCGTCACGGTAGCCAACGTATCGCTCCCGGGACGGCTGCGACGGGTTCGCTTCGATCGTTACCTCGGCGCCCTGTTCAATTCCAAAGACCTGGCGGGCCTCCCGATGCACCGCTGCGATAGCATCTGGAGAGAGTAACGAGGGGGTCCCCCCGCCCCAAAAGATCGTGGATATCCTTCGACCCGCAAAACGAGGATCGAGCGCATGCCACCGCAAGTCGCGAATAAGCGCGTCGATGTAGTCAGCCTCAGGAACCCTTGGTGTAGCGTACGTGTTGAAGTCACAGTAGGGACACTTCTGCGCACAAAACGGTACGTGAATGTAGAGCGCAAAAGAGTCGGCAGTCATCGTTTGGCTGCTTTGCGCCGCGCCTTCTTCTGGGCCTCTAGTCGAGCTCGCTCATCGACGAGGCTCTTATCTCCGGTCGATTCCTCATCGGAGGCAGCTTCGACTTCACCACCATGCGTAAGTTGCATCTGCTTCTCAAGCTCGGCGTGACGACGACGCTCCTCTTCGATGTGCTTGATTATCTCCTCTTGCGACGGAACCGCATGATAGAAGAGACGACGAAGTACACTCTCCTTCATCTCTTCGAGCATCTGCTGGAAGAGGATGAATCCCTCACGTTGGTACTCATAGAGCGGATTCTTCTGAGCATATCCTCTCAGCCCGATTCCCTCACGGAGGTAGTCCATCTCCTGCAGGTGATGGCGCCAGAAATAATCGACCGCCTCGAGCATCGCGTCCTGCTCTATCAACTCGAAGCCAACGGGAGCTCCCTCGCCGAGGAATCCGCGATTAAGTTGTGGGGAAACGCCGATCTCTTTGAGACCAATAAGCTTTTTACTTTGCTCTTCAGAATGGGTCGTGTAGATGGCACGCGCCGAGTTTCGAAGCGCATCAAAGATCGCCTGATGCTCAAGCTGCATACTCTCAGGGAACGCGAACTCGCGACCGGTGATATAGGTAAACTTCTCTACAAGCTTTGAAAGATCCCACTCGATCGGCTTGGCTTTCTCATCACACACCACAGTAACAGCAGACTCAAAGATATCGTCGATTATCTCGAACGCCTCCTCTCTGATTCGCTCATTACGAAGAATGCGAGAGCGGAGGTTGTAGATTACCTGCCGCTGCTTGTTCATCACGTCATCGTACTCGGTGACGTGCTTACGGCTCTCAAAGTGCATCGCTTCAACCCGCTTCTGCGCGCTTTCAATCGTGCGGCTCATCATCGGATTATCGAGGGCCATTCCCTCCTCCCATCCCATGCGCTGCATGATTACTTGAAGACGCTCACCTTGGAAGCGAACCATGAGATCATCCTCAAGGGAGATATAGAACCTCGACTGACCCGGATCTCCTTGGCGCCCCGCACGTCCACGAAGCTGATTATCGATGCGCCGTGATTCGTGGCGCTCGGTTCCCATGACGTAGAGACCGCCCGCTTCAACAACCTTTTTGTGCTCAGCCGAACACTCGGCCTTAAACTTAGCAAGCGCAGTTTGGAATTGGGGATCTTGCGGATCCCGAGTTTGAGCCTCAGCCGCCGCAAGAAACTCCGGATTTCCTCCCAATAAAATATCCGTTCCACGCCCCGCCATATTTGTGGAGATGGTAACAGCTCCCATACGACCAGCTTGTGCGATGATCTCCGCTTCGCGCTCATGGTGCTTCGCGTTAAGGACGTTATGAGGTACGTTTTTACCCTTCAACAACTTTGACAGATGCTCACTCTGATCGATGCTGATGGTTCCGACCAAGACCGGTTGCCCGTTAGCGTGGATCTCCTCGATATCTCGGACAACGGCTTCGTATTTTTCTCGACGGGTGCGATACACCAGGTCGACGTTATCCTTTCTGACCATCGGGTTGTTTGTTGGGATCAGAGCGACCTCAAGTCCGTAGATCTGCTTAAACTCCGAAGCCTCGGTGTCGGCGGTACCGGTCATACCTCCAAGCTTCTCATACATTCTGAAGTAGTTCTGGAAGGTGATCGACGCGAGCGTTTGGTTCTCACGGGCAACGGTCACTCCCTCCTTCGCCTCGATGGCCTGATGCAAACCGTTAGACCACCGACGGCCAGGCATCAGACGTCCGGTGAATTCATCAACGATGACAACCTGCCCTTGCTGGACGACGTAATCCACGTCCCGCTCAAAAGTGGTGTGAGCTCGAAGCGCCTGCTGCACGTGATGAACGAGCTCAATGTTTCCTGGATCGAAGAGGTTCTCAACATTAAGAAGAGACTCTACTCGTTTGATACCAACATCGGTGAGAGCTGGCTGCTTAGACTTCAGGTCAACCTCAAAGTCCTTATCACGTTGAAGGTGTGGGATGATCTTATTGATCATGAGGTACTTGTCTGTCGATTCCTCTGCAGGACCGGAAATAATGAGCGGCGTTCGAGCCTCATCGATCAGGATGGAGTCAACTTCATCGACGATTGCGAAGTAGTGCCCGCGTTGAACCATCTCGCCCGCTGAGAACTTCATGTTATCTCGGAGATAGTCGAAGCCAAACTCGTTGTTTTGACCGTAGGTGATATCGGCTTGGTATGCGGCGCGACGCTCCTCTTCGCTCACTCCGTGATAGACACATCCAACGGAAAGGCCCAAGAAGGTATGGATTCGTCCCATCCACTCCGCATCACGTCGAGCAAGGTAGTCGTTCACCGTTACGACATGAACACCGCGCCCCGTGAGCGCATTGAGATACGAAGGCAGGGTGGCGACGAGGGTTTTTCCCTCTCCTGTTCGCATCTCTGCAATCATCTTATTATGAAGAATGGCTCCACCGATGAGCTGGACATCGAAGTGGCGCATACCGACGACTCGCTTGCTAGCCTCCCGAACAACAGCGAATGCTTCGGGAAGTATGCTGTCCAGTGACTCGCCCTGAGAGATACGTTCTTTGAAGAGTGCGGTCTGCCCTCTCAGATCAGCATCAGACATCGCCTGATAACGAGCCTCAAGGTCGTTAATTCGCATCACCACGGGTCGAAGTGATTTAAGGATACGGTCGTTTCTGGTCCCGAAGATCTTTTTGGCGAGGTACACTAACATAGTTCGCTTTGGCGTCCTGGCGGCATCCGAGCCACCCGTGGGTACAACGTAAGAAGCTCAGAATATTCCACGAAGAGATACAAAGAGCGAGAATAGATTAGGCTAAAGTGCCTTTTAATAACAGAGGAACACTCGCCTTTTTGCCACGCCAACGCCAACTCTAGCCGGCCTCCCCCCATACACGGGGGGCACAAAAAGGCCCCTGAGGTCGGCATCATATCACACCGCCTTCAGGGGCCTCGATAAGTTACTTAAAAACTTATTGTATGGGAGCCACTGGCCTGGTCTCAGGCTGATGCGTCTCGGGGTAGTACCGGGCCGCCATTCGCTGACGAACGATATCCCCCACAAAGCCGAGCGCTCGACCTACGAGGAGCGCTCGAAGCGTGGCCACCTCTGGCGAAACTGCGCTCCACAACCTCCCTCCTTGAGGGCCTCGGACCGACACCATCCGTCCGATCCGCCGCTCTCGTTGCATGCGAGGGCGTCGCATCCCGAGAATCAATCCGGCTCCTAGAGCGACCGCAGCCGCTAACCCAGGCCGTCTCTCCACATATCGCCGAACGTCGACCACATCTTGAATAGCCTCTACTCTCTCTCGAACCCTTTCCTTTGCTTGCATCGCCACGTGTCGTATCTCCCCTTCAAGCGCTCCTATCTTAGAGCTCAAATCTGCCTGTGTTTGATGAATCTCCTCCCGTAATACCGAAGAAGATTCCCTTCCTATGCCCGCCTCTGCATCCATTGAAATCCCTGCTGTATAGAATCAACCGTTTGTTGCGGGACACCTCGTATCTCCCTCGCCCGGCGCATACCCCGCGCAGTGAAGATCCAACCCACAACCGCAAGTAGTGCAGCAACGATCGCGTAGGCTCCCCACACCGGAAGCGCTGGCCAGGATGCCATCAAGAGATACACCGCAGCGAAACATACGAAGATAAAGGCCATGTAGCCCATCATGGCACCGATCGATATGCCCACTACGGCATCTCTGGCCCGCATCGCGTCTTCTGTCACCTCAATTCGCGCCAACGCTATCTCTTGTCGCAGGAGCTTCTGCGTATCATCCACGATGCCCCGCAAGAGTGGGGTCATGGTTGTTTCAAACTCGCGTCTAAAATCCTCTATCATAGCTACACCCCCCGACGACGCAGCGCGGTGCCAAGCAGTAATCCAACCCCAAAGATCACACCGAGCGACCGCAGGGGATAGCGCTTAATCATGCCGGTCGCACTCTCCCTCAATTCAGTGGTTGAAGTACCCGAGAGATAATCGGCGCTCGATTCAAGCTTTTTGGCTACTCTCTCGACGGTGCGCCCGACCCGTTGCTGCGGTCCTTGCTCCTCTCGAAGGGACTCGGCGACGGAGCGAACACGCTCGCTCAAACTACGTAGTAGTTTGCCGGTTTGTTCAACCGCCGAATTAACATACCGCTGACCAGACACATCCCTGCGCGGCTCGGCACAGCGCTCTTCGTCACCTTTGGCCATCGTTGACTTACTTTCTGATTGATTTGTTTCGCTCTGCTCAGTCATGGAACCTCTCCTCGCTTCGTTATGTGAATGCACCCAGTGCGTACAGGCAACCGTAGCGCGGAGATCCATGAGTTCTCCATGAGGCCTGTCACGGAATTCAACAGGTGCAGTTAGCGAGAAAATCGGGAAATCACATGACCAAAAGAGGGAAATTGGTGCGTCAAAACGGTTGAGTTCGCCATCTCGAAGTCCGCGAAATCAAAACCGGGGCTCACCGTGCAGCCTAGGAGCGAATATGCCCCTCCGGTGACAGGAGTAGCTGCAAACCAGGCGCCAGCTGGCACCACATACTGAAGCACCTCCCCCTCATGAACCTGTCTACCGATTCGTACTACCTCGTGACGACTATCATGCAGGATGTGCAACTCAAGGGCCGCCCCGGCGTAGAAGTGCCACATCTCATCCGACCGAATCCGATGAAACGCCGAGAAATCGCCGGCCTCAAGCAGGTAGTAAATGCCGGTGGCAACGTTACGAGGTCCGCTAAAACGATCCCCCAGAGCCCCTACCGGTATGACAGCTGACGCACGATACGTCTCCTTGAAGAACCCTCCCTCAGGATGGGGAGCGAGCGAGAGAGCGGAGACCCAGTATGATGCGGAATCAATGGAAGATGTCATGGGAAGGGAGCATAGCCGACCAAGCGGAGGGGCGCAAAATGGCAACTAACGAGGACATAGATGATGTATCGAACGAGCTCATCTCACAATTTCACGACTCAAAACCTGGGTCGAACACTCTTCCCCCTTCCGTGGCGCTTCCGCTTCCTGCTCTGCTCACCCACTCTATTTCATGTTTTCCTAGCTACATTTCTCAGCTACAAAGTATCAGTCACTGAAGTTTTATAGGCCAACTCATGTCCACTGAAAGAAATCCCGCCATCCGCTCCATCATGATGCCTCGTGATACAAACGCGCTGGGAAGCATCTTCGGAGGGCATATCTTGAGCCTAATCGACTTGGCTGCAGGTCAACACGCGCGCTCAGTTGCTCCGAAAAAATACGTGACAAAGATTATGCGAGAGGTGCAATTCATCGCACCGGTATACGTTGGGGACTCCGTGAGCTTCTACTGTTCAACGACCAAAACCGGCCGCACCTCTATAACGATCCAGGTTGATGTTGAGGCGGTGCGGGGTATCGATCAGGTGCATACCTTGCGGGTTACAACCGCCGAGGTGGTGATGGTTGCAGTGGATAGCAACAATCGACCTATTCCGATCTTTGATGAGGCATAAGTATAGGGCGCCCGCCTTAGGGGTACCTTTGAGTTTCCAATGCGAGAACCTGCGTATCTCGCAACTATCGCTCGTTTGCGCCTCTCTGAGCTAGAACGCGTTCAACTGTATCGACGATCGCCTGGGTGTTTCTATCGATCTCAACATTCACCCGATCTCCCACCTTTGCCGAGCCGAAGGTGGTCTTCGCCAGCGTTTCCGGGATCAGCGAGACCTTGAACTGAGATACATCTCTTACAACATCTGTAATCGTGAGGCTCGCACCGTTCAGCGCAATATATCCCTTCTCGAATACGTACTTGATCCACCCGTCTGGAAGCTGAAAGGTCACGACACGACTATGTTCAAATTTCTCAATCGCGACTATCGACGCGACAACATCGACATGCCCCGAGAGGATATGGCCTCCGACCTCGTCTCCAAACTTCAGGGAGCGCTCCACGTTGACGACATCCCCCTCCTTCAGATTCGAGAAGGAGGTTCGGCTGATCGTCTCGGGAACCATGTCGAATGCCGCCTCGGCCTCTTTATATGCGGTAACCGTCAAGCAACATCCTTGAACCGATACACTTGCGCCGATCGCTATCCCCTCGAGATAGTTGGCCGGGAACTTCAACTGAAGCGCAACGATATCCGCTTTTCGCTGTATCCCGACAACTTGCGCTAAGGCTTGCACTATACCGGTAAACATTCCTTCCTCATTTACAGCAGTGAGATAACTCGGCTCCAGATGTTCACGGGGGACATTCCCTCGCCACTTCCCATAATATCTGGATGCTCAAGTCCGAATCCAGCGGCAACCTCTTTAAGCAGACGCGCATGCTGGCTGCGCTTCTCTTTGTCGAGCTTTGTCGCAACGATCACGCAATGAACTCCTGCTTCTATACATAGACGCTGCACCGCAACTTCGTCCTCTGCAGGCTGTCGGCGACAATCGTTTAAAAGGATGACGACGCGGAGCTGCTCACGGTTGCGAAGGTAATCCACTGTGAGCCGAGAGATCTCTTCGCGCTCCTCTTTCGAAAGACGAGCAAACCCAAATCCTGGCATGTCCACTACGGTAAGGTCGAACGCACCTCCCTCCACAACGCCATCTACGTGATAGAAGTTCAGCTCTTGGGTACACCCTGGGCGACCACTCACCCGAGCGACCTTTCGACCACACAAACGGTTTACGAATGTCGATTTTCCGACATTTGATCGACCAATAATGGCTATCTCTGGCCCGGTCCGCTTGCGAATGTCGGCCAAGGTTGGAGCTCCGAAGAGAAATTCGGCGCGCTTGATATGGAGAGCTTCGCTACTTTCGCTCATCTCTCACTTCTTCTTTTGAGAGTCGCTTCTCTATCCGTGAGAGTCGAACGCCGAGCGTTACGATGTACACCACAAGGACGGCCCATACGGCGGTATAGGACCAAAACAAAGCTGGAAACGTATCAGGTGTCATAATTCATCCCCTCAAGAGCGAGCGTTCGCGTACGATCTTCAGCGCATCCGATGCGGTACCGAACTAAAATCAAAAGAACAGACAAGAGCAGCATCCCTACAACTGAGAGACCGAACGCCTGCCAGTACGATGGATCTCGAAGCCCGCCATGCTCGATAACTTCAGGATGGAGTCGCGCACTTTGGGGCAAAAGCTTTATTGAGAGATAAACAAGCGGCACCGACGCTGCGCCCACGATTCCTAAGATGGAACCGTGCACTGCTGTCTTCGCTGGATCTCCGAAGTTTCGCAGCACGGTAAAGGAGAGGAATATCAACCACAACACAAGAAAGGTGACGAGGCGTGGCTCTTCCCATCGAAACCACGTGTTCCAAGCGCTGCGGCCCCATATCATGCCGGTGATCATCACGATGGTGCACAACATAAAACCAACCTCACCCGCCGCAACCGAGATCAGGTCATGTTTTTTATTTCGAGAGGTTAGATAGCTAATACTGAAGACAAAGACCGCAAAAAAAGCTGCGTAACAAGCGAGTGCGGCAGCTACATGGAAGTAGAAGACCCGCTGAACCGCTCCCATGATCTGCTCATTCGGCACTACCATGAAGACAAAATACTGGGCTATCCCAAGGATACAAAGGGTCGCCATCGCCAAAAGTGAAAAGAGTGTTGAGGTCATAGGTATCGGGACGTTATACCAACCATTAGCAAGCAGAGACAACTGGCAGGGGCAAGAACCAGGAACAACAGCAGAAAATCGGAGTACTCGAGCGCACCACGTCCGAAGTGCGTTGCAAATCGGTCCCCCTCCGATTGGAGTGAAGGCCAACGCACGCTCGGCCCAAGGGAGCGCCTCGATACTCGGAGCTCGCTCACCATCAGAGCCCAACGCATCGCCTGCATCTCCGATCCAAGACCTGCGCGGGACTCTTAGGGGGTTGGGGGAACCTCGCGCCAAAGCCTCCACTCACCGATTTTCGTAGTTGTCTGAACCTCCTCGAGGTTGTCGGCGAAGGCGCGCCAGTAACCTGGAGGTTTCTTTCCATAGGAGATGAATAAGGTAGGCTTCTTGACCGCTTCCTTGGCGCGCTTTGCTGCCTCTATCGATCGAGTATCACCATCATCTGCCCACATCAGGCATTGATCACGGGGGCCATACAGCAGCTTGGTGTAGTAGACCCCCCAGGCCGATACGATCATAAGGTGGGAGCTGCTAAATTTTTCGTTAATCTCGTCGTTATAGGCCTTAAGGCGCGGATCGAATGCACTCCCTGCGGGCTTTAATTGTATGACCTGCCGATAGAGGCTGATATTTATCGCGATAAAACACAGGAGCATCAGGACGTGGCCACGGCGAATGTGGTTCGGAGGAATAAGAGAAAATATCCCCACCATCAAGATTGGAAATACGGGAATGAGGTGGTGCATCGCCCAGCTCCTCGATACACCTGAAATTGACAGTATACCGAGCGCAAACGCTACGACGCACACGAAGCTCAGAAGCCGATAGCGCGTGCCGCGTGCGATACTCCATGCATATCCGAAAAATAGGACCACGAGAGCGATCAATCCGATACCCTCGATCTGGGGTTTGAGCTCTATCCTGTGCGCTACATGGGCACTCAATAGCGGCGACAAAAAATAGATGGAGAGATCTTTGACGAAATGACGGAAGGCTACGATCGGTAGCGGCGCATGGACCGACACTGACTTAGCCATGGTGTCAAAAATAGCTCGGTGGAGAGGGGCATTCCCTCGATCGACTGCGGTAAACAACGCGAAGGCTCCGAATAGGAATATCCCTACGATCCATATCACCTGAACCGAAAGCGTTCCCTTTCTCAATCGCCACGCTGTCTGTAAACCGAAAGCACTCATACATCCCAATTGCAAAAGCGCGAGGGCAGGGATGTATGCCACATTGTTCAACCGAAGTAGGAGGATGCAAATATTGACGACGCCGATGGTGGTCGCGAGTACCCATGACCACGCCCGACCCGCCACCAGCGCTGCTAACCACCTCTTGTTCAGAAACACGAGTAAAAAGACGGCGGTGGTGTACACACTCATTTGCCCAGTATCCATCAGGTGCTGGACCGTGTAGGGCATGAAGAGAAGCAGAAGGGGAACGGTCACAAGAGCCGGGTGGCCGAATGTTTTACTAATCAGAACGCCCTGGGCGCCGATGAGAAACACTCCGAAGAAACGGGCGGAATAGGGAGACGGCCACAGCAGGTAGAGCGGTAAATAGAAGAGTCCCTGCAGACTGCCAACGTACGGAAATGACCGCAACGGAAGATAGATCGGATTAGAGGTCAGCCAGGAGAACGGCGCTACGTCAAACGCCCGGCACGCCTCGCGCCCCCGGTTCCACAGGTCGGTGCATGCCTGCATGCCACAGCCGATGGCGTGATACACCAGAAACTCATCCATGTTGAAGGCCAGCCGTGCGGAGAGCCATAGCGTTAGAGCCAACGTCACAACGACTATCAAGGGCCATAGCAAGAGCGGGCAACTATCTAGGGAGCGAATGGATATTCTCATGTAACGGCTTTTCCTGACGGCGAGAACTCTGGCTCCATATGCATGAGATGATACTGGGGATTTTCCCAAATGACCGTTTGCTACTAGTATCGGCGACAATTATATGGATCAATCATTGACCATGCCATCAACAAAGAGCAACCAAACAGCAGCGAACGAGTCGCAGGAGCCCGATCGGGCATCGCAACTATCCCACTTCGATGCGGCTTTCAAAGAGACACGGCAACTGTACGCAGCCTTTGAGCTCCTTCGAAAAGATGATATGTTCAATGGGCTTAGCCACCTTTCCGAGCCTCTCTTGCGCTCGCTATGTGAGGTTGCCCTTCTGCTGGTCGCCGGCTCGCCTCGTTCGATCGACTCGCACCTCGATGGTATCAATCAACTTCGCCAGCAACACCATCAGGCCCCCTTGATAGAGTCCGAGATCAGAGAGGTGGCAGAATGTTTGGAGAGGATGTCGACCCTAGCCTGCAACGAGGCGCGCCGTGCAAGAGATTTCTCAGATGATGCTTGGAGAGTATTACTCATTTTGCGCTCTGCGTCGAAAAAGATTCGTCACGCAGAGCCCAGAGACCCCGCGGCGTTGGCTCGATTCCGGAAGAGACTCTTTATTGCGTCCAGTATCATCTTGGTCATCGTTGCTTCCGTCGTGGGACTTCGCGCGTATCACCAGCAGCACCTTCTGTCCGCACTAACCTCAGATACCAATCAGCGAATATCCGACCTCAGAAACCTCGAGGTCGCCCTCATGAAGTATAAGCATGAGAACGGCAACTTCCCTGCCACAACCGGGGGATGGGATGGATTGCATTCGAGTTGGGGAACGAGCTCTGAAAACTGGATCCCCGGCCTTGCGCCAAAGTACATCGATAAACTTCCGCGAGATCCGAGGAATAATGAACGAGGAGACGAGCAATACCTGTATTGGTCTGACGGCGCTAACTACAAGCTTCTGGCACACAACGCCCCCCAAGCCGATCTCGTGGGCAATGCATATCCTGAGATGTACGACCCGATTAGGCCGGGCCGGGCCTTCGGTGTGTGGAGCTCTGACGGGGCGTTGAGGTAGGCCACGCCCCCTGCTTCTCTAGCCCATCATTGGCACCAGGAAGGCGCCCCTATTCTTTGATAGCAATCTCAAACACGTTAATCCCAGCGACAAGGTAGAGGGTTTGAGCGCAGACCAGGATCAGGGGCCACGCCGATCCCTCACTCAGAGCGCCGTTCAAAACGAGCTCTGTGGTCATCTCCATTCCACTTAGGAACACCGGGAAAAGAACAGGGATCGAGATAATAGGGAGAAGTATCCCTTTAAGCTTGGAGGTGCTCGCTACGGCTGCAAGGAGGGCTAAAAGAGATGCGAGCGCACTAGATGCGCCAAGCCCAACCATTCCAAGCGAGAGCGCAATTCCGCTTACATCCCTATCAAGACTCACCGCCAGAAGAGCAACTAAGAGGATAAAGCTGACGAAGAAGAAGAGTGTCATGATCGCTACCTTTGCAAGGTACATCTGCGCCCCTGACACTCCGCTCAAGAGCAATCCCTCGAACCCTCGCCCCTCCAGCTCTTGCTCATTAAACCGAGTGACCGAGGTAATGCTTGAGAGCATAAACACAACCCACAACAACATCGGGTAGATCTTCTCGGTCGTTGCGGCATCGATCATCGCCGAACTAACACCCGTCCCCACTAACACAGAGAACAGAACCGCATTACATGCCAGCAGCGTGAAGAGCTCCTTGCTACGCCACTCAAGGCGCCACTCTTTGTGGATCAAGGCCCACAGTGTTAAAAGCCAGGGTGTCATCGATTCACCTCTCGGTACCGCTCCAGCGCGTGCGTGATTGCATCAGGGGAAGCTCCATGACCAGAGTCCGTGAATACCTTTCCGTCAGCAAGAACGACCACACGGGTCGCAATTGATGCCATTCGATGTAGGTCATGGGTAGCGATGACACAACTACACCTTCCATCGGTCTCGAACTGACGTCGTTGAATCTCAGCTAACAGAAGAGCGGTCCCCTTCTCATCAAGGTTACTCGTTGGTTCATCGAGCAAAACGAGGTCAGGGCGCCCAAGAAATGCTCGAGCTATCCCTACTCGCGCCTGCGTTCCTTTCGACAGCTCGCACAGAGGGCGATCCAGTACCTTGGAGAGCTCCAGCCGCTCGATGAGCTCATCGCACCGACCGCTGCCCGTCACCGTAGAGAAGAGGCTAATATTTTCACGCACTGAGAGGCGGCCATACAGAAAGAGGTGATGTGAGAGGAACCCCACTCGCGGCGCAGAACGAATGACACTTCCTGAGTCGGGTCGAGAGAGGCCTGCACCGATTCGAAGAAGGGTGGATTTACCGGCGCCGTTGGCGCCTACAAGAAGAAGAACCTCACCAGAACCACATGAGAGAGAGAGTCGCTTCAAGACCGAGAGAGAACCGAACGTCTTCGTAACGTCCTTAACCTCAAGCACCCTATCCCTCGCCTCCATGTTTTTGTATCTCGGCGAGAATCGACGCCACCTCCGCGGTCAGCGATCGCTTTGATTGGTCAAAGTCATCCTGTGAGAGCTTTCCCATCGAAAAGTCCATCTCAAGGTCCTTTAGCGATCGAAGCGCTCTCTCCTTAGCGTCAAGCAAGGGACCGAGAGCGGCAGGTTCCGCGCTCGCCCCGTAATCAAGCGGACCGCTCTCAAAGAGAGGTCCCAAGACATACCACATCACAAAAAGGGAGAGGACTAGAGAGGCTAGTATTCCAAGGCTCATACTGACTGCGCGACCTTACTAATTTGAGAATCACGTACCCGAGCTGCTCGTGGTGCGGGTATCGCAACGATTACACCGCCAAGCACCATAATGATAGCCCCATACCACAGCCAAACCTGCAACGGATTGATAAAGATCTTCATGGAGGCCTTCGCCCCCGTCTCGTCGATCCCGGCAAGCACCAGGTACACATCCTCACGTTGCCCCATCCTAAGTGCGACTTCCGTAGTCGTTTCCTTGTTCTTGCGGTAGAAGCGAAGCTCGGGAGCCAATACCGCGAGCGCCTTTTCGTCCGTCAACGCTCGAAGGGTCACATGCGCTTGAACTGCGTCGTAGTTGGGTTGGCGCTCCTCGTGAAATTCGTTCAGTTCCAAGGAGAATCGACCGACCGTGAAGCGTTCGCCTGGAGCGAGGGTAAACTCTCGCTCGATCTTGTGCGCCATCGACGCCGTGATCGCCACCGTCATAAGTAGAACGCCGAAATGAATCACGTGAGCGCCATACTTAATCCGTTGCCGACGCCACAAGGTCGCTACATTCGAAGGCGCCCACGTACTCGCGTGAGTGATCCCCTTCTGAGCAGCTAGTCCTCGCTGAAATTCACCAAGTATCGTCATGAGTCCGAAGAAGGCGAGTGCGTAGGCCAAAACCGGATAAAACTCAACGATACCGGCAAAGACAAGCGCAACAGCGACGATAAAGGCCGAAAGAAACGGAATCGCGAACGACCGCATGAGTTGCGGAAGCGAAGAACGCTTCCAAGCGATCGAGGGCCCCACTCCCATCAGGAATATGAGCGCCAAAAAGAGAGGCACGTTTACCGCGTTGAAAAAGGGGATACCAACTGTTTGCTTTACTCCTGTAACAGCCTCAGAAAATACCGGGAACATTACGCCCCAGAGAACGGCGAAGCAGATGCTCAAGAGCACCAGATTGTTGAGGAGGAACACAGCCTCGCGGGAGAAGAAGCTCTCGATAGCTCGGTCCGGCTTCAGTTCGGTACGGCGGTAGATCGATAGGCCAAGAGCGACGAGAACGATCGCTGAAAGGTATGCGAGGAAGGTCCAGCCGATATCGGTCGACGCGAACGCGTGAACGCTCTGCACGATTCCAGACCGTGTAAGAAACGTTCCAAACACGGTGAGCGCATAGGTCAAAACGATCAGGAAGACGTTCCAGATCTTAAGCATTCCCTTTCGCTCTTGCACCATCACCGAGTGAAGGAACGCGGTAGCGGTCAGCCATGGCAAGAAGGACGCATTCTCTACGGGGTCCCAAGCCCAAAACCCTCCCCATCCAAGCTCGAGGTATGCCCAATGCCCACCGAGCACGATGCCTGCGGTGAGAAAGGTCCATCCAATAAGGGTCCACCGACGAGTGAGACGGATCCAGTCGTTTGACAGCTGTCCTGAGGCAAGTGCAGCCATGCAAAATGCATAGGGCACTGCGAGTCCTGTGAATCCGAGATAGAGCATCGGCGGGTGGATGGCCATGTATTCGTTTTGAAGGAGCGGATTAAGTCCGTTCCCATCAGGCATAGCAACCGGAGACTTCAGGTATCGGAATGGGTTCGTCAGGAAGAGCGTGATCGAGGTGAAAAAGAGCGTTGAGGAGCTTAAAAAGCTGAAGAGCCAAGCGACGAGCGCACGGGGATAGACCAACGACCGAAGGGCGACGCACGCGGCAAAGAGCGCCACCAAGAAGCACCACAGCAACATCGAGCCATCCATGCCACCCCAGATCGCGGTGATCTTATAGATCCAAGGCATATCTCGGTTCGAATACTGCCAGACGTACTGAACGGTGTAGTCGTTCGTTACGAACGCATAACCAAGAGCAACAAGGGAGAGCCCAAGGGTCGTAGCGATGAGGATGGTTCCTCGACGTAGAGCCTCAAGACGACCTGGAAGCGCTCGCGCGCCGGAACCAACATACGCTCCACCGACTACAACGCCGACGGAGAGCAGCCACGCTATGCACAACGCAAATTGCCCAAATTCGATCACGCGAACTCCTTCTTAAAAACGAACAAGCATTACTGCCCCATCATGTGAGGCGCTGCGGTGTTCTGAGATGCTTGCGCTCCTTGAGCTTGAGCAGCTCCGGGAACAGCTGGCTCGTACTTCGAAGGGCACTGCGTTTGAAGCTTTGCAGCTTGGATTGAGCCCCCGATGTAATCGCCGTCGATCAGTACATCGCGCCCCGCGGCGAACATGTCGGGCTTCAAACCTTTGTAGACAACAGGCACAACCTCCTCGCCCCCTGCGGGGTTCTTCACACTGAATGAGAGAATCATCTGAGGCTCGGTCTGATAGCTAATCGGCTCAACGACCCGCCCACCCACTCGAATCCGCTTGAGGTCGCGCGATGCGGATTTCGCAAGAACCTCAGAGGGAGAGAGCACAAGGGAGCTGGTACCCCTGGTAGCTTGATAGACGAGCGCCCCACCGCAAACGATGAAGGCTATTACGAGGCTGATAAATACTTTGCCCATACGAATCGAACTTAAAACTTCGTCGTTGGGAACTATATACCAGGGATCCCCGTTTTGCCATGGAACGGGGCTATTCATCCCTCTATGGCGTACCTATCGAAATCTTTGTGAGTTTTAATCCACTTTCTCGGGGCCTAGCCACTCTTTAAGCTCCGACCCGAGACGACCGGAAACGAAATCCTTGAGCTTGCCTCGGAGCTTATTCTCAATCTGCCGGACCCGCTCCTTACTGATCGAGAGCTCATCAGAGAGGTCTTGGAGGGTGAGGCGCTCCTCGTCGATAACACGACCCTGAAAGATTCGGGCCTCTTTTGGGTTCAGGGTATCCTTGAATTCGACAATCGCCCCCCGGAGGGCTTCATGGAGCTCGCGCTTAGCAAGAGCCTCCTCTGCGGACTCCTCCCCACTTGGCAGGAGGGAGAGGAGGTTGGACTCAGTTTCCTCTTGAAGTGGCGCGTCCACGCTCACATCGGGACCGCCGAGGCGCTGGGACATCTCAATGACGTCACCTTCGCGCACGTTCAATCGATCTGCCAGGAGCTTCGTCGTAGGATAAATCCCCTCTCGCTCCAATCGCTCGCTCTCCTTCTTTAAATTGAAAAAGAGCTTTCGTTGCGCCTGCGTAGTGCCGATCTTCACCAATCGCCAATTCGCGATGATATAGCGAATAATGTAGGCCCGAATCCACCATACGGCGTACGAGGGAAAACGAACTCCGCGATAGGGATCAAAGTTTTGAACTGCCTCCATGAGCCCGATATTCCCCTCTTGAATGAGGTCGAGCACGTTACGCGCTACCTTCTCGTAATCACGCGCTATCTTAACTACGAGCCATAACGAACCGAACACCAACTTCTTTGCCGCCTCTTGGCTCTTGGTTGTGTGGTATTCCAGCGCAACTTCGTGCTCCTCTTCGCGAGAGAGGGGAGCGAAACGCCGAATCTCAGCCAAATAAGCATCAAGCGCACTGTAGGGTACGAGGGAGTTCGACCTTCGCTCATCTGCAGCGTCGGAGGTGTCGCTGTCGGCTGCGAGCTCATCGGAGAGATCGATGACCTCAGGCAGCTCCTCCCCGTCATCTCCCGAGTCAGAGGACTCAACGGGCAATACCTCAGCCTCCAGTACCTTGACCGGCTCCACCTCAGGAGAGACACCAGCCTTAGGCTTCGCAGGAGTATTTTTCAATCGTGATTTCGACAAGTTACAAGCATCCTCAACGGTTGGAAGCGCTCAGTAAGTGTACACCAGGGGGAGACCAGAGATCTATGGACCGCATCGCATACCGAGGGACATCGACGCCCGCTCCTCACCTCTCGAGCGCCGTCGAGAGAACTGCTTTTTCGAACCTTACCAGAGAGTTACCCCTCCACAGCTGGCCAAAGTACGGACAAGAAATCAGAGCGCGGGATTTAACTCGGATGGGCGGAAAAAATGTGTAAGGTATCTGTCTCAGGCACATATGCAAGCAAACGGTCGGTATCTAACAAAAATCGTTCTACAACCCTTGTTTTTAACGTATGTCGTTCAGTAGAATCGGGCATCTCTCTTTGAGATTGGACTGGTAGTTATGAGTTCAGCTGTTCCAACTAGTATTTCCCGGATCCCCAAAACCACGGTCGCGATTGATGCTGCCACCGTGAATACCCTACGAGCCATAGCGCCTCAGATAGACACCCTGGCGCAATGCTGGAGACAGGGAACCCAAAGCACTCCACTCCTTCAAGCCTCCCATCACTTTATGCACGCTCGGGTAGTTATGGACGTCCAGGTAGCTGCTGCCCACGCTCGAGAGGCGCTTGAAAAACAATTTCCACACTTTAAAAACGCAAAACTCCCAGACCCGGCTCTCTCGAACCAAGCTGAGGATCGGCCCCTTCGTGAATGGGCTCGCGGATTACATACCCGCCTTCGAGCGCTCGAGGATAGAATTCGGAACGGATACCTCGTTCAGGAGGACCCGGCCTCTCTCAGGGACGCTGTCCTTACCGGAACATCAACGAGCGCGCTGAGCGTTTTATCCTCGGTAGCTGCCTCCAATACGTTTTCGAACTTCAATGTTACTGACCCGCGCAACGCTCGGGCGCTCGGCATCCATGCTAATCTCTCTGAACTTCCCCTCAGCAAAAACCAAAAATAGGGCGCGCGCTCTGAGAGACCGGGGAATTGTCATCACCCGATTCCTCCCCCTCGATCGTCATGAATGAGCATTGCCGTTGAACATCAACAGCGCGCTATAAGCACATGCATATCTTGTTCCGTATCATACAGAGGGGCGCAACTCCCGCGCAGAAATAACGATTACCCGTACACACGGCAGGTACGGCGAGTCAAAAAAGCGCACAGGCGCACAAGCTACCCGAACGTTGAGCGTTCATCAGGGAGAGCCCCATCCCCGAAGCAGGGTACCTTGCTCCCGTGAGCCTAGCACCAAGAGACCGCATCATGATGGCAGCGCAGAAAAAGATCTCGCCAAAGGAGCTTTCTCAGCTCATCACATTTCTTACTCGTATGATCGATGTGGGAATTTCCACCCAAAGTCTCATTCGAGCGCTCCAGACCATGCATGGTGGAAGGGAGTTCCGTGCCGTCAACCAGCGGATCGTCGAAACGATCGAAAACGGAGGGGCTCTCTCTGATGGGATGAAGCGATCACCAGCTTCGTTTGACGACCTATACCTTAACTTGATCCGAGCAGGTGAGATGAGCGGTCGCTTGCCCGAAGCGCTCAAACGAGTAAAAGCGCACCTCATGCGCTCACATGCTCTTCAGCGAAAAATTACCGCCGCTCTGATCTATCCGTTGTGCGTGATCTCAACGGCGGCATTGGTCAGTAGCCTTTTAGTCATCTTTATAATTCCATCTTTCAAGGAGCTCTTCTCAGATCTTGAAGCCCCCCTCCCCTGGCTTACTCGCATCGTGATAGCAACATCGGAAACAAGTCTCAGATGGGCACCGTTTTTCCTGATCTCTCTTTCTTTATTTTGCATAATCGTCTCTCGCATCTTTGCAACTCCTTGGGGTAGGGAGGTTTTCGATCGCCACCTCCTCAGGGTTCCACTCGTCGGCGATATCTCTAAAAGAACTGCTCTCGCCCGCTCATGCCGAACCTTCGGCACCACCCTGGACGCTGGAATGCCTGTCGTGTCCGCGCTGGAGGCGAGTGCTCAGTCAGCGGGGAACCGGATCATTCAGCAAAAACTGGTGAAGGCTTGTTCGGATATCGCCGAGGGGTTCAGTATCTCTCACTCTCTCAACGCTTCAAAACTCTTTTCAGCAACCAGTATAGAGATGCTCGAACTCGGGGAACGAACCGGGTCTATTATCGCAATCTTAGAGGGGCTCGCCGAGCACCTGGAGGAGGAGGTTACGCACTCGCTCGACACCGCCATGCGGATGGTAGAACCTGCGCTCGTTGTCATACTAGGCGGCGTGGTTGGCACGCTCATTCTTGCCATGTACCTGCCCATCTTCTCCATGGGCGATCTGTTTTCCTAGCAATTTCAGGAACGGCAGTTTTTGCTGCTGTGATGTTGGCTCCCTTTCGTTAACTCCCTGTTTTTACGGAAGCCTAACGCACTGGTAGCACCTAACCCCCTGGCATCTCGCTTGCATGCCGTTACCATCGCAGGCTCGGTGTCGCTTTGCCATCTGTGCCCGCTCCTCACTGGAGAGATTTTTTTACTTTAAATTATAGGATTGTCGCACTCGTTCCCAGGGTCGAGAGCATCACATACTAGACAGAACATGAAACACTCCGACGGCTTCACATTTATCGAGTTCTCAGTGGTCCTTGCGATCCTTGGCATCTTGGCTGCCATAGCCGTACCTCAGTACTCTAACTACCGTGAGCGCGCCTACAACCAAACAGCCATCAGCGACCTGAAGAATGTCGCCGCTGCCCAGGAGGCTTTTTTCGCCGATCATCAATCCTACAAAGCGATCGAACAGTGTGCCAAAGTGGACAAGGGCATAAAGTGTGAGATCAAAGACCTTCCGGGCGTCGCGAACCTCTCCAAGGGGGTCTCTCTGACGATGCAGGTGAGTCCCGCAGGTTTCATCGCCACCGCTCGTCACTATAAAGCGACCAAGAGCTGCACCTGGGATAGCACTAAGGGCGGCCTCATCGGGTGTTCCTAGCGGCTGGCGCTACGCCCAATCTTTTGGGAAGCTCTCCAGGACCTAGTTTCGTTTTGCGGTTAGTTCACGGACAGAACATGACAAAGACCCTTTCTCTTCTTTCCCTCTGCGTCTCCCTCCTCTTTATCTCGGGGTGTTCGCTCTTCCAATCATCTTCGCAAGGGTCGGAGTCTACCCAGCTCCTTGAGGAAAAAGCTCTCATCGAAGCACAGCATGCACCAGAGGCTCCGAAGCAAGGAATTGAAGTAACGTGGGAAACCCCTAGTGAGCCCGTCGATGGCTTCATCATTCGATATGGGAGCTCTCCCAACGCACTAACCAAGGAGGTAACGATCTCCGCCGCCGACATCCGAGAGGTAAACGATCCTGAGTACGGGCCTGTGTATCGGTACCTCATTCGCGACGTGGAAAATGCGCAGAAGCTCTTTGTATCAATTGCAGCGGTGAAGGGGCAGGCTGTCTCTAACTTCAGCGACACTCTTGAAGCGCAGGCGGAGCACGGAAAGCAGAAACCGTAGCGTGTTGGCTACTCCACCACGACATCTTCCCATTGAAGCTCAGATGCGAGGGTCTCTCTAAACCAGCCCTCTTGAACCTCGATCAAGCGATAGTTGTAGTCTAATTCTTCGAGCGTCAATCCCGTGGCGCTCAATGTCGAACTCAGCACCAGGTAGTGCCCAACGAGGCTGACCTTGATTCCCACGAGCCCGTCAGCTATCTCAAGGGCCACCGCGAGCATGTCGTGCGCGCCTCGAATAGGAACGGTGATAATATTAAGCCCCATGTAGAGCGTTGAGTCAGCTGGCTTGCGGGTACCTTCAAGAAGGATCTCCAGCTCCTCCTCTCCTTTTATCTGCACCATCCATCGAACAAGATCGGCCGTCTTTTCGCGCTGACACTTTGCTGGATCAAAGCCCTTTCGAGAGAGAAAATCCTCAACAACTCGAACAGGATCTTTACCACCAGTAATTTTTCGAATGTTAAGTTCGGCGAACTTTCTTATTTTGCCCATGAATCTGTGATCCTTATTTGTGATAGCTGATTCCCTTTATCAAGGTATGAGATCTATAAAGCTGCTCAACCAGAAGCATTCTCGTCAGTTGATGAGGAAAGGTCAGCGCTGATAACGATAGGATGAGGTGCGCTTCCTGTCTAACCTTTTCAGCGAATCCGTACGCGCCACCGATGGCAAAACACACACTCTTGTTGCCCGCATTCATACGGCTTTGAATGAAGTCACTGAGAGCTTTTGAAGTCATCTCTCTCCCACGCTCGTCTAGCACGACAAGGTAATCATAGCCCTTCGTTTTTCTTAACACCTCCTCAGCTTCCCGAGCCTGAACCTCCGCGGCACTCATCGATTCAGGGGATTCCATGCCAAGTTCGACAAGTTCAACTTGAAAGCTGCCCTTGATACGCTGGAGATATTCTGCCTCTCCTTGGAGCACGAATTTCTGACGAACTCGACCAACACTGAGAATTACCACCTTCATATCGCACCCATACTCCTTTGTGTCGGACCTCTATAGCACAACCTCCCGAAAAGGCTGATGAGGTCAGAAAAACCTCCAGGGCGTGCGAGCGGCGATATCCTAACCAACTGAAATATATGCATTTCATTTTTTAAAAACCCTATAAAGTTTTTGCGGGAAGCAGCCGACACACAGGACGTACGGAAAGGACTCTGTGTCTGCTTCGGCCATGGATGGCGAACTGGAGACCAAGAAAGCTCACGGTGAGTATTCGCGGTCACGGTTCTCTAGTGTCTTAATAAGTCATGGAAGAAGAGCATGGGAATCTCTAAGATCAGCAACCTATTTGCCGCGAACGTAGACGCGGTTCCAGCGGTCACTCCTTCAAAGGGCGTGACGCCGCAGTCCGCGCCTGTCCAAAGTACCACGCCGACCTCAACGGATGCGGTAGTACTATCAAAAAATCTACAGTCAATGAATCGAGCTCCCCTTCAGGATGCCGAGTCGGCTCGCGCTGCGAGGGTTGATCAACTCAAGCAGCAGGTCAAAAACGGAACCTACAAAGTTTCCAAGGAGCAGGTGGCGGTAGCGGTGCTCCGTGACCTCGCGTAGTCACACCTTTCGTTAGCTCGGTATAGCTGCGTAAAGCCTTAGGGAGTTATCTCGATTGAGCTGTTTCGATCCGATCCCTTCCCTGCGCCGGGTTCTCCCCACTCGAGGATTTAGCTGTAGAATCTCCTCGCCAGATCGGATTCTCTGAGTATAGCTTTTGCCTTCGCCTCGATTTGACGAACTCTCTCTTTCGTAATGCTCAAAGCCTTACCAACCTCTTGTAGGGTGTGTGGCTTTCCGCCCTTAAGGCCAAATCGAAGAAGGATGACCTCTCGCTGTCGCTCGGTTAGGTGCTGTGACAGAGCCTGTGCGATATCATCCGCGCTTACCTTAGCGTCAACGGCTTCTATGACGGCGTCGACGGGCCCCTGAGAGCTGTCCTCTAATGTATCAGCAAGCGCACCGAACTCGCGATTTCTGGCATGGAGTCCTCCGGAGAGCGACACCTCGCTACGTGAAACTGGTGCTACCTCCTTCAACCACTTTTCAGTTACCCGAACACTCGACTGTTTTGTTTCAAACTTCTCTTGAATCTCCTCTGTCGTGGGCTCGCGTCCGCACCTGCTTCGGGTCTCTTGTCGAAAATCCTCAATCTTTCGGAGCAAACCTTGAACCGCCCCTGGTACCTTTATTGTGCGAGAGTGATTGTCCCGAAAACGATAGAGAGACTGCTGAATCCAGTATGTTGCGAACGTGCTAAATCGAAACCCCATTTCCGGATCGAATTTATCAGCCGCGACCATCAGCCCCATCATCCCCTCTTGCACGAGGTCGTCTTGAGCAACCTTTCCATTAATAACAAATCGGTTTGCCAGCCCAACTACAAGGCCGATGTTTCGTTTCACCAGAACTTCTTTCGCTTCAAAATACTGGGCATTTGCGGCCGCAATCGCATCCGCTTTTTGTAGTATCGATTCCCTCGTCTCGTAGACGTTAAAGAGATCCGATAAAGGTTGTGCGCTATCTGCCGGTCGCACCCGATCAGGCGCTCCTTGGAATGCATGAGCACCTCCAACCCGCGCCTCTTGGACCGCGCTATCGAAACGTGACTGAAAATCCTTGATGAAATCACCTCGCATTGGGATCTCGGCCAACAAAATCCCTAACCTTTGGCGATCGGCGCTAGCCTGCTGAACCCTCTGCTGTAGGTCGCCCGCGGAGGGCACAGAATCGCCATCGCCCGCCCATTGCTTCTTACACCGAGCCAAAATTCCGCGCGCGGTGCGTAGATTCACCGTCGCCTTCACGACAATTTTATTAATTTCAGCCGGGCCATCTGTGGATGAGACATGCAGAACGCTCGATAAGTTGTAGAATTTTCCTTGAGCGAGGGAATCTCCGATGAGGTCGATCGCCGCCTCAGCCACGGGAATAAATGAAAAGAGCTGCTTTAAATGCTCTCCTCGAGCATCCACAAGGTCACGAGCTACCGTCTGCTCTTCCTCTTTTGACAACAAATTCTTTTTGCCTACTTGAGAGAAGAGAAGGTCTATTGGGTCCTCAATCGATGGCCCCTTTACTCCAGAGCAACCGTTTTTCTGCCCACTAGGAAGCTTCATAGGAGCATGCCACGAGCTCTCTGTATCGGCGCGCCCAGCGACACCGCTACCACCGTTCGGACGGGTGTTTTGATTTGTAGTTGTCTTGCCCTTCAACGCAACCCCTGTGCCAAAAACTCTCAGCTTGCTCGCATCCCCACTGGACTCTATCTCCCAACCATACACCGTATGTTTAATCGCTGCATCTCGTTCGACGTTATGCCAGCCCTGGAGGAGTTATGACTCCCTCCACTGGGTTTGTGCACTTAGTCCCGTAACCTAACGTAATCTGTCGGTGTAAAAGTGAAAAACAAGCGGTCAACCTGCACCGGGCGCTCGCCATCGCAAGCAACCTGTGGTCATACTGTCGGTATGCGATCTGTAATAATCGTCGTAATGCTCATGGTCCTTAATGGATGCAGCGCTACGTTGCCAGCGAGCCCAGCGGTATCCAAGGAATCATCACGTTGGTTCCTCGCAACCAAACATCCTCCAAAGGGAGTGTTCCTGGTAGTTCACGGTCTCAACATTCGTCCGAGTGCGATGGATCCCCTAGCGGAAGAGCTCGCAACAAACGGATATCACGTTCACCGAATGACCCTCCGCGAACACAACGGACGCACCTCGCAGATATTCGACGAGAAGGTTTGGCTGAATGAGGTCGCTCAATCGTATCAAGATATACGCTCTCGCTTCCCACATCTTCCTACCTATGTGATGGGGTACTCCCTCGGCGGTTTAACCCTTATTACGATGCTTGAATCGATTTCGCCACACACCTATCCACGTGCGATGATCCTTATCGCGCCCGCGGTCGCTCTCCGAGGGTTCCTAGACGTCTCAGCTTTTCTGCATCTCCCCCCACCGATCACGTGGGCGTTTCCGAACCTCGCCCCTCCCGAATATCGGCGATACGACTACACTCCGCTGTTCTGGTATTCCAATACGCTCGCTCTCTACCGAAACCTCGGCCATCTTCAAAATATCAAACAGCTCGCTACTATTCCGACCCTCGTTGTACTCAACGAGGACGATGAGATTGTCTCGACCAAAGCAACCGTTGCATGGATCGATGAAAATAATCTCAGCCCGTCCTGGCGTGTTGAGATGTTTCACCCTGAAAACTCTCAGTTCCCCCTCAAAGAGCATCTGATTATCGATGAGGCCTCGCTAGGGCGAAGGGAATGGGCGCGCTTACGGCAGCTGATCGCTCGCTTTTTAGACGAGGCTAGGTAGCAACGTCCTCATCCTTGTAGTCATGTAGCCCTCCACATACGATCGAATACTCTTTGACCTTGTTGAGGAGGGTTTTGTAGCTTACACCGAGAAGATCCGCTGCTTTTGATTTATTTCCACCAGTCACGTGAAGCGCTCGCTCTATGGCTTCAACCTCAGCTTTTCGCACCGCCTGAGAGGTTATCTCGGGGAGGGTCCTAATCGATTCCTCTATGGCGGCCAGATCAAGGCGCACATAGATACCGAGATGTTCGGCGCGAATCTCTTGGTCGCACATAAGCACCGCTCGCTCGACCACATTCTCAAGCTCACGGACGTTCCCGGGCCATGCGTAGGTCATCAACATATCTTGCGCTACGGGATCGATGGCGACACCCTCTTTCCCCATGAGCGCAGCGAAGTGTTTCACGCTCCTTTCGATCAGAGGCATGATGTCTTCCTTCCGTTCGCGAAGAGGCGGAAGATCAAAGGTTATGACAGCTAGTCGATAGTAGAAGTCATCTCGCATTTCGCCGGACACCATCTCCGCCTCTACATCCCGATTTGTCGCGGCGATCACTCGAGGATTTACCCGTATCTGTTTATTTCCTCCCACTCGGCGGATCTCGTGCTCCTGCAGCGCTCGAAGTAATTTGACCTGCAACAGGGGCGGCATATCACCGACTTCATCAAGGAATACCGTTCCCTCAGATGCAAGTTCCAGAACGCCCATACGAGCTTGCGTCGCTCCAGTAAAGGCGCCCGATTCGTGGCCGAAGAACTCACTCTCGAGAAGATCCGGGGGAATCGCAGCGCAGTTAACCGCGATGAACGGTTTATCATGGCGGGGGCTATGATCATGTAAATAGCGCGCGAGAACCTCTTTGCCAGTTCCACTCTCCCCCAGAATAAGCACTGAACTGTCGACCTTTGCGACATGACGGGCTTGCGCTAGGATCTTCTCCATTTGTGGAGATGTTGTGAGGAATGCGCGCTGCTTCTTCGCTCGCTCAGCAGCATCTCTATCGATTATCCGGTTATGCTTGATAACGTCTCGCAACATGAGGGCAAGGGAGGCCGGCTCGAAGGGCTTCGAAATATAATCAGTCGCTCCCGATTTCATCGCCTCAACCGCTACGGCCACAGAACCGAACGCCGTCATCAACACATACGGAAGATGAGGCAGCGCCTCTCGAATCTTTCTCAAGAGCTCGATGCCATTCATCTGGGGAAGTTTAAAATCCGCCAGGACGCAATCGATGTGACTTGATGAGAAGATGGGAAGTGACTCCTCCGCACTTGCCGCACTGAGAACGGAGAAACCTCCCGTCTGAAGCACCGTGCACAGCACATCGCGCAATGAGGCATCATCTTCGATAACGAGGATCGTCTCCATTCATTCCATCCACTGACTAGCGTAATCACGTCGTGTTATCCCAATCAGTTAGTCGGCAGATAGTAAGAAGAACTTGATGAACAATGGCGTGGGCAGGGAAACTAAAATATCCCAGGGAAATCCAATAGTTCAGCCGGCGGGCCCGTCTCCCGACGGGCCGCACGATGCACGGAACTATGGGGGCAACTTCCGGCCGATGGGGACATCGACCCTCCGGAACGGGTCAACACTAACGAGGCGTCGTGCCCTAATTCCTCGAAACCAACTGCCGCAACACGTATGGCAAGATGCCACCATGCTTGAAGTACTCAACCTCGATGTTGGTATCGATACGTAGTCGAAGCGGCACATCGAAGCTCGACCCATCAGCACGGGTAACGGACAACGTCACCTCCTTGCCAGGGCGAATACCGTCGGCCCCCTCAAGACCACGAATCGAGAACTCCTCATTTCCAGTAAGTCCGATAGACTTTGCGGTCTGTCCATTCACGAACTGGAATGGAAGCACCCCCATACCTATCAGATTACTCCGGTGGATTCGCTCAAAGCTCTCGGCGACTACGGCCTTGATTCCGAGCAGGCGCGTTCCCTTTGCGGCCCAGTCACGAGAGCTTCCCGTTCCATACTCCTGACCAGCAAAAACTATCAACGGCGTCGAACTCTCAGCGTACTTTATCGCCGCGTCGAATATCGGCATCGTTTCACCGGATGGTTGGAACTTCGTTACACCACCCTCAACGCCCGGAACCATGAGGTTCTTAATGCGCACGTTGGCGAACGTTCCTCGAACCATCACATCGTGCGTACCACGGCGAGCACCGTAGCTATTAAAGTCCTTAACATCGACCCCACGACTGATGAGATACTTGCCAGCTGGAGAATCCTTTTTAATGGAACCTGCTGGGCTAATGTGGTCGGTCGTTACCGAGTCGCCAAAAATAGCAAGCGCTCGAGCTTTAGCGACCTGGCCCCCGCCGTTCGGAGTAAGCGAGAAGCCCTCAAAGTAAGGCGGCTCTTGAATGTAGGTCGAGTTCTGATCCCACTCGTACACCACACCCGTGCTTGTAGGAACCTTGTCCCACAGGGGATTCTCAGCCGTAACATCTCGGTAGAGACGTTGATACATCTCAGGGTTAAACGCTTGCGGCATCAGTGCGTTAATCTCGTCTGAGGTTGGCCAGATATCCTTGAGGTAGACCGGCTTTCCAGAAGCATCTGTGCCGAGAGCATCGCTCGTGAGATCAATATTCACCGTTCCGGCGAGGGCGAACGCTACAACGAGTGGAGGGCTCATCAAGAAATTGGCCTTGATGTTTTGATGTACACGAGCCTCGAAGTTTCTGTTTCCTGAGAGAACAGCGGCACCAACGAGATCGTTCTTAACGATGCACTCCTCTATCTTACCATCGAGTGGTCCGGAGTTACCGATACAGGTTGTGCAACCATACCCAACAACTTGGAAGCCGAGTTGATCCAGGTAGGTTTGCAAACCAGCCTTCGCGAGGTACTCCGACACCGCACGAGAGCCCGGCGCGAGGGAGGTCTTTACGAACGGTTTGACCTTGAGCCCCTTCTCCACAGCCTTCTTCGCGAGCAGTCCCGCACCAAGCATTACGCTTGGATTTGAGGTGTTGGTGCACGAGGTGATCGAAGCGATAAATACCTCGCCGTTTCCAACGTCGGTGTTCATAGTGGCGCCGTCAACACTGCCCACTCCAGTCACCGGAACTGTCACTGCAACTTTCTTGGTGAGATCGGCCGGCGTCTTACCATATCCACCCTCAGCAAGCCCTTGAACGAGGAGGTCACTAAATGCCTTCTTCACATCACCCAGCGCAATCTTGTCCTGTGGACGCTTTGGTCCAGCAACGCTCGGTTGAACGGTGGAGAGATCGAGGTCCAGAAGCTGTGAGTACTCACACTCTCCCTTCTTCGGAATACCGAAGAGCCCCTGCGCTTTGTAGTAATTGCGGAACGTCTCCACTCGCTCGGGGGAACGACCTGTTGCGAGGAGGTATTCACAGGTACGTTCATCAACGGGGAAGAAGCCCATCGTTGCGCCGTACTCGGGGGCCATGTTCGCGATCGTTGCTCGATCGGTAACCGGAATGTTCTCAGCGCCCTCTCCAAAAAACTCAACGAACTTACCCACCACCTTCGCTTTACGAAGAACGTTGGTGATATGGAGTACGAGATCTGTTGCGGTAACTCCCGGTGAGAGCTTGCCATGGAGATGGAAGCCAACAACATCGGGGGTCAGGAAGTACACCGGCTGACCAAGCATCGCAGCCTCTGCCTCAATTCCTCCTACGCCCCACCCTACAACGCCAAGCCCGTTAATCATCGTCGTGTGAGAGTCGGTACCGACGAGCGTATCTGGGAAGTAGACCCCATCACGCTCAAGCGTTCCCTGCGCGAGGTACTCAAGGTTTACTTGATGACAGATTCCGAACCCTGGGGGAACAACGCTGAACGACTTAAACGCCTGTTTGCACCACTTCAAGAACTGGTAGCGAGACTCGTTGCGCTCGAACTCGGTCTCCATGTTGAGCTGAAGGGCGTTGTTTCGGTTGTTGTAATCAACCTGCACAGAATGGTCGATAACGAGATCAACCGGAACGAGGGGCTCGATCATGCCGGGCGATTTCTGGAGATTCTTCACCGCAGAGCGCATCGCTGCGAGGTCCACACCGAGCGGAACTCCCGTGAAATCCTGTAGAAGAACTCGTGCCACAACGAAGGGAACCTCAGAGGTCCTCTCTCCATTTGGCTGCCACGCGGCGAGCTCACGAACATTTCGCTCCTCAACTCGAGCACCGTCACAATTTCGAAGCACCGACTCGAGCACGATTCGAATGGAGACAGGAAGCCGAGAGATCTTTCCTAGCCCCGCCTTCTCCAGTTCCGGGAGGGAGAAGTAGTGCGCTTTCGTACCGGAGCCGGTCGTGAATTCCTTGCGAGCATTGAATGGATTTTGAGTCATGTGTCACCTGTGAACGAGCGTCCCTACGTTTACTCGGAGCGCCGCGCGGCGCTGGGGACGTCAGCTCCCTTTTTTACACGGCTCCACCACTATTGCACAACGATTTTATGCGATTTTGCCTCAATCAGCGTCATTGCTTGAACAGCTCGACGAAGATAGGATTCTCGAGCACAACATGGATATCAACTTCGTCCTTCTTCTTGTCGCGGTACTGAATCTCTCCGCCGATCTGCTCAACGTGATCAAGTTTAGAGCTCGCCTGCCGAGGTGGATCTCTTGGGCCAACCTGTGTGGATTGGCGGGATGCGCCTGCGCATGGCTCTTTATGCCCGACGTATGCGGCTTCGTCGCGATAGCAATCCTGGGGGTATACGTCATAGCCATCAAGGCCTACTCACGAAAACGGGCACCTGCGCCCCATCTTCCTAGCTTTGCTACGAAGCTCTTGATCGGCATCAATATCGCTGTTTTTCTGCTTCAGGTAAGCCGGGGCGCAACGAACGACGCGGCGGAATTCGTCGCAATGGGGGCCGTCTATACCCCTCTCCTCTCGGAGGGCGAATGGTGGAGGATATTCACAGCTCAGTTCCTACACTGGGGCGCACTGCATCTTTCCTTCAATATGATGGGGCTTTGGATCTTGGGGCGCACCGTTGAGGCGATGATCGGTTTTTGGCGTTATGTCTCCCTCTATCTCATCTGCGGCGCCGGAGGGATGCTGATCGCGTGGACCGTATCCCAACTCTCACCCGACGCCCACCCAATGATTCTTCTCGGTGCGTCAGCGAGCGTTCTCGGACTGGTAGGAACACAGGCGGCCATATCACTCCTTGCCTATCGATATACGGGGAGCATGGTGGCAAAGGCTCAACTGAACACCATGACTCAGATCGTACTGCTGCAGGCGGTATTCGACATGATGGTACCTGAGGTGAGCTCAACGGCTCATATCGGAGGGGCTGCTGTTGGGTTTTGCTTAACCTACGGGGTGGTGCGTCGAAAGTTAAGGCGGGCACGCTGACAGGGCGACCTTCCTCGGTCGCCGAAAATCTCCGAGTAGTCGTCGACATACCCCCAAGCCAGCAAGAGGGGCACAGTCCCTAGGCCCAAGCGCCGAGCGGGAAAGCCAAGTCGAAGGGTGAAGCCGCGTTCAGCGGCGGGAGGGGGCGAGGCCCCCTAGGCCCAAGCGCCGAGCGGGCAAAAAGGAGGTGAAGCGAGCCTTAGCGAGCGAGAGGGGCGCAGCCCCTGGGCCCAAGCGCCGAGCGAGCACACAGGGTGAAGCCGCGTTCAGCGGCGGGAGGGGGCGAGGCCCCCTGGGCCCAAGCGCCGAGCGGGCAAAAAGGAGGTGAAGCGAGCCTTAGCGAGCGAGAGGGGCGCAGCCCCTGGGCCCAAGCGCCGAGCGAGCACACGGGGTGAAGCCGCGTTCAGCGGCGGGAGGGGGCGAGGCCCCCTGGGCCCAAGCGCCGAGCGGGAAACTGGGCCCAAGCGCCGAGCGGGAAACTGGGCCCAAGCGCCGAGCGGGAAACTGGGCCCAAGCGCCGAGCGGGAAACACAGTGGCGGAGAGAGGGGGATTCGAACCCCCGATACAGCTTTTGGCCGTATAACGATTTAGCAAACCGCCGCCTTCAGCCACTCGGCCATCTCTCCGCGGGTTGGGAACTATCCCTGCTCCATCCTTACCCGAAACCCTCTACTTCACCTAGAATAATTTCACCTAACATAATCCGGCGACTGGTGAAGTTTGGATTCGTTGAAAACAAAGATGGCGCGCTCTGGAGGATTCGAACCACCGGCCTTCTGATTCGTAGTCAGATGCTCTATCCAGCTGAGCTAAGAGCGCACGCAAGGGGAGGAAGGGTACCAAATCTGGATACTTTTTCAAGGCGACGGGAGAGGAAAGTGCGGAACTAACCCCTTATAACAACTGTTGGCAACAGGTGAGGCCCATCAGGTATTAAAACAACTCGTTGAGCCCATTGATTATTGGGAAAGATCCGGGCTACTTTACGACCTCGCCAAGCGGAAGGGTGGCCGAGTGGTTGATGGCGCCGGTCTTGAAAACCGGAATACCTGAAAGGGTATCGGGGGTTCGAATCCCTTCCCTTCCGCCATTTCATATATCGTCAAAAACGATAGAGGAAGTGGCGAGACTCGTGCTGTGTACAGGACGGTCCGCCAGGCGACAGAAAATTTGTGTGGTACCCGTGCGGAGAGATGGCCGAGTGGCTGAAGGCGCACGCTTGGAAAGCGTGTATAGGCTAATCCCCTATCGGGGGTTCGAATCCCCCTCTCTCCGCCATTTTTTTCGCCATTACTTCGGCGACCGGGGACGGTCGCCGCTCCCATGGTGCGAGGCGCAACGTGCCGCTGCGATACATAATGCAGACACCACCCACCCCGGAATTCATCGACCACCTTATGACCGAAGCGATCGGGCATGCCAAATGTGCGGCCGCGGCGGGCGAAGTTCCCGTTGGTGCGGTCATCGCGCATAACAACGCAATCATCGGAACGGGAAGAAACACAACCGAAGAGGATCAGTCTGTCATCGCACACGCGGAGATCCACGCCATTCGAGAAGCCTCAAAGAAACTCGGATCGTGGCGACTGAACGAGTGCATCATGTGTGTCACCCTCGAACCATGCACGATGTGTCTTGGAGCTATTCGACTAGCCCGCATCCCTATCATCATCTTTGGCGCGGGAGACTCCGCTCAAGGCGCCGTTGGCTCACTCTATGACCTCAGCCTCGATGACCGTCTTGGAACCCCGCCGCGGGTGATTCGTAATATTAAAGCAAGTGAATGTCAGACCCTTCTGAAGGAATTCTTTAGCTCGCTGCGAACTTGACAAGGATCTGAGCGGCGACCACACTGACTACTGAAAGGGCGAAAAGCCTTGAATTTACGGGGAACTTTTGAAGCAGGGGCTCTCAACAATTCTGCAACCGGTCGTGGATGTCATCGTCCCGGTCGATCATGCCTTTCTCACCCAGCGAAAACTCTCTCCCGGCACCTACGCCATCGTTGATGCGGCAACTCAAGACTCACTACTTGCGGCAACAACCGCAAACCGCGTCATCTCCAGCGGAGGATCGGCCTCTAATTCAATTGCATGCGCGAACCTCATAGGCGCTCCGTGTACCTACGCAGGTCTCGTTGGGGAGGATGAATACGGGCAGATGTTTCACGCCGATTTCGAAGCGATAGGAATCTCATCACCGAACGCCCGCGTAAAGAACGCTCGAACTGCCGTCTGTCTCTCTCTTATCACCCCGGATGGCGAGCGAACGATGAGAACGAATCTCGGCGTAGCAACCGAACTCGATTACACACACATCGATGCAGAGAGCATCGGCGCTAGTACATGGCTCCTTCTCGAAGGACATCTGCTTACCGCGGGAGAGAAAAATAACAGCGCACTTCGAAGAGGGGTCGAAGTTGCGAATGCCCATCATACAAAGGTAGCGCTCAACATTAACTCTGAATTTGCGGCACTGACGCAACGAGAGCATGTACTCGCACACTTCCTTCCAAAGATAGATCTTATTATCTCAAATGAGCCGGAGTCTTTTGCCCTTACGCAAAAGAGCTCTCCACATACCGCCTTCGCGGAGCTCGCATCGCTGTGTCCGAGTGTGATTGTTACGTGCGGCAGAGATGGCGCGCTTATCCAACATGAGGGAAAACAATTTCACGTTCCAGCATACACCAACAATATTCAGGTTGTTGATTCAACCGGCGCTGGGGATACCTTCACGGGGGCTCTTCTGGGAGGACTTGCGCTCGGATATCCCATCGAGACCGCCGCCCGGGGCGCAGCGAGACTCGCCGCCACGGTCGTGAGCCAAGCCGGAGCAAGACTCCCGGCGAGTGCGCTTCAGGTGTGGCGAGAGGCAAC
>JBEGVS010000053.1:0-14924 GCA_041178185.1 Pseudomonadota bacterium | reverse complement strand
GAGCGCTCCTCTTCTCAGAGGCCGCGCGCGATTCAGGCAACCTGTCGAAATCGCTTAGAGTTTGTTGGTGGTGGTCATTCAAAAAGGTGACGGGGGGTACTGCGCGCTCCATGAGAGAGCTGGAAGGGAGCTAGAACGAGCTAGAACCCACGATCTAGAGGGTCCGGGTCCGGTTACAGTCGTTGGGCAAGCTCGGCTTGGAGCTCGCTCTGAAGGTTAGTGCCGGTTGCGGCTTCGATGACGTTCGCTAACGATCGATAGGCCGGGATGCGTTCGAACGGGTCGGCTTCGATAGCTTTTTTAAATTCGTGCGTCACTTTGAATGCGAGGGTGTCAGCTACGCAGTCGACAAGAAAAGTTGTCGTTACCTGTGGGGCGTAGCCTAAGCTTGCAAAGGTGAGCATGCTCTTAAAATGCTCAAGACCGTAGCGGAAGAATCGAGGTTTGATCGGAGCGGCCATGCCGATAAGATGAGTGGGGAGCCACGACGGCAATCCTCCCGCACGCTCGGTTTCGGTTGTGTGGACGATGTGGTGCGTTCCCTCGAAGCGATTGAACGGCGAATAGCATACCACCTCGAAGGGCTCCCATTCAAAGTCGGGGCCCTTTTGAGCAACCGCCACGACACCCCCAACTCGAAAGAGCTCATCGACACGCGCTGCGGCGATCCCGGGAAGGAGGGTCTCGTGGGGATCTCGGCCTTTCAGATCGAGCAAATCCCTCGATTGAGGGCCCTTATGAACCATCGGCGTTACCTGCCGCAGGCATCCATCGATAATCTCTGAGAGAGCTCCCGGCTGCAGCGCAAGGGTTCCCTCAAATTCCATCTCGCGACGGCCGAGCACCCAATTTTTTGAGATCTTCAGGTTGGACATGAGGGGTACATTAGTCGCTTAGCGCCAGCCAGCCACGGGGACTAACGGCCCATACGGGTCCTTTAGCTCGGCGTTCACCGTGTCATTATAAGTAAAAAGCTGCCCGGATCTAGGTTCATTCTAGCAAAGGCGAAAAAAACCCACACACAGATTTGACACTCTCGTGATAGGGAACACCCCTCAACGGCCCTTGACGATGTTTGCAACCTGAACAGGTGATGCGAGCGTCGCGTGCAGGAGGTGCGTGTTGGAGGAGCATGATCGAGCTGGGAATTATCGACCTAAGCGCAGATGGACGGCGACGTATCGCTTCTCTTATTGAAAAATGGACCTGGGTTTCCCCCGATTCTCGAGTATCAACTCCCCGCGTTTCCCTCGCACTCCTGTCTCCCGAAGAGGTTCGTTTTAACGGCTCGCTCGACGTGTGCGTCATCGGTCCTGAGCTCATCGGATGCGATGCTGCGTACATTTCGTCCATACGACAACAGGTTCCTGGAAAGCTGATCCTGTGTGTGTTGAGCAAGGAGATATACTCGTTCGGTCTTGTTGAACAGCTCGGTCGACTCGGAGTTGATGATGTTCTTTTGGATACCGCCAGCTCGGACGAGTTCTTTCGACGTTTGATACTCTTGCAGCGGAGGCTGAGCCATAAGCAGCAAGGGAAGCTCGTCGTTGTCGGCTCGTCCCGTGGAGGGGTGGGTTGTACCTTCGTGTCGGCCAGTCTCGCGGAGGGATATCTGGCGGCTGGTAGTCGTGTCTGTGTGGTCGATTGCGATGTTATTTCGCAGGATCTTACGAGGTTTCTCCAGGTAAAACCACACGTCAGCGAGCCACTGCGGCTCTTGATAGACCAGCAACGGGTCGTAACGGCCGAGACGGTATCGGAATGCTGCGTGCCGGTGTGGAGTGACGAGCCAAACCTCGTGTGCGTGCCACCGGCAGCAGGTCAAGATGAGTCGATATTTGCTGCCCCACGAGCCGCACGGTCTCTGGCCGCGATTCTCGAGGTCTTGCAGACGCAGCACGATGTCGTAGTGGTAGATAGCGCAGCGCTGCCAGCTTTGATTGTGAACGCACTCTATCAGATCTGTGATGAGGCTGTTTTTGTCGCCAATCGCGACCCAGCGGGAGCGTTCGCGCACCGCCAAGCTCTTCTTGTGATCTCGGGATGTATTCGTCCAGAGGCTCGCGTCACGGTCGTTATCAACGACAACAGTATCGCGACCGCATCCGTAGGTGTGTTGCGAGCAGAGGCCTTCTCGGTTCCTGGCCGCGCTACCCGGCACGTGGTTATTCCGCGCACCCCCAAGGCGAGTCGCTGGCCGTGCAGTGGAGCTACTCCATACAGGTTTCTTGATCGCATCGTTCAGCGTCTCGTGGAATCTCCCACTCATGGGGAGAGGTCCAGTTTCATGAACGATGCTGCAGGAAATAATGGTTGGTGTCGCGCAGCCCTATCTCGTGTAGGTGCGTTGCTATCGATCTTTCAATTGGGAAAGAGAAACAAGGTCTCTGGCGAGCCGGTTAGCCCTGTATCAGCAGAGCGACACCTATTTCCAGCTTTAGGGTTCAGTGAGTGCGCCCTGAGTGAGGGGGAGCTTGTTTCAAAACCGGTGATCCTCACATGAGGGCTCACCACAGTGGGAATAACGTCTAAAAATAGAGAAGGAGAGCGAGAGATGCGAACGAAAAAGAATAGTCGTGAAAAAGGATACACCCTCCTCGAGTATTGCGCTGGAGCGGCGATTATCGTCACCGTGCTTTACACCGCACTAAACGGACTCGGCGACCAGCTCAGCACGTTCTTGGGCGATATCGGAACGTGGGCGGTATCGCACTCCCCAACTAACTTAACAAAATAGGCGATACCCTTGGTCTCTCGAGTTTCAACACCATCAGCGCGACGACGGGTGCATGCCAGCCGGGTACTAGGTTTGCTTCTGGTGGGCTTGGGCCTTGCGGGGGCTGCCTATATTACCGGGAGAGGCTCGCCTGTTGAGCCACGAATCGAGAGAGTCCGTGCCTTCGTCCCTGAGTTTCATGTGGTTGAGGTTCCGGTTCCTGATCGACCGGTTGGTGCGGGTATCCTCATTCGGGATGTACCGGTTCGGTTCGAGAAGTTTCCGGAACATCAACTTCCGACAGGGGTGGTGCGTGACATCGGGCGTGTTCGTGACTTGGTAACCCTGGTAGCCCTCCCGGGAGGGCTTCCCATTCTTGACGTCAATTTAGGGGCGGGCGATGAAGCATCGAATCCCTTGGTGGGCCGTATCCCACCGGGGATGCGCGCGATGACGGTCAGGGTTGATGTCACCTCCGCTGTGGAGGGATGGGCTCGAAGCGGTTCAATAGTTGATGTGCTCCTGGTTGAAAAGAATGGAACCAAGGTTGTCGCCGAACGGGTTAAGATCATATCCACCGAGCGTTCGCTCTCAGGTGCAGTGAGTCTCGATCCTGCAGCGGCTGTTCCAAACACGGTGACCCTTCTCGTGACGCAAGAGCAATGCTTGGCGATTAATACCGCTGTAGCTGTGGGAAAGATCGCATTCGCCCTTCGAAGTGGTTCCGATGGCGAGAGTTGGCGTGATGGGGAATTCGACGCATCAGATCTCTCGGATCGGGAGGGAAAAAAACAGAAACCAAAGGTGCAAGGGGTCGTATCGATCGGGCGTGGTGATGAAAAGCGTCGCTACGCACTTGTCGAGGGAAAGTGGATTCCGGCCGAATCGATACCCGACGGCTTCTTTGTTAGTCAAGGCACGGAAGGGTGAGGAGCTCATTGAAGGAATCGCATCTTGATACTGTGAGCGCTCGCGCACTCTCGCCGGTGTTGGCGCAGGTGCTTGAGGAGGTTCGTCGCACGATGAGCTGGCGCACGGTTGAAAGCGCAAGTCGCGCTGCTGATAGTATGGCGACCATTAATGAGGCCTGCGCTCGTCTGGGGGTTTCTCTATCGAGCTTTGAGCGGGATGAGGTGTTGATTCACCTCGAAAGTGATGGCTTGAATTTCGGCATCCTTCAGTCCCTCATCGACGATACCTCTATCTCGGATATCATCATCGCTGGCTTTTCAAAGATCTCCGTACAACAGGGGCGAAGAAGCGTTCGTACGCAGCTCCGATTCGCGGACCAGCGCTCCTATGAGGCGTTCGTCGAGCGATTGCTTCATCGAGCTGGTACCTCGTACTCGACCAAGCAGCCCATCGCCGATGGAATGGTTGGGGCTCTCGTGCGAGTTCATGCTGTGCATAAGTCTCTGTGTGATGAGGGGCCCTACGTCACGATTCGTATCAACCGGTTCACCTCGGTAGCGATCGAGGACCTCGTGCGGGTAGGAATGGCTCCTCGACCTATCCTAGAGTATCTCCGAGCGGTCATCGGGATCGGAAAAACCGTGCTTATTGTCGGAGAGGTGGGGACGGGTAAGACCACGCTCGCCCGAGCCCTCGCAGGAACGATACCTCACGATGAATCGGTTCTGGTCATAGAGGATACACCCGAAATACGTCTTGAGCATCCACACGTGCGTTACATCACGACCAGGGATGAGAATCTTGAGGGCGAGGGGCGGATATCACCCGCCCAGTGCATTCGGGCAGGGATGCGCATGGCGATGAATCGGGTGATCTTCGGAGAGATACGAGATGCCGAAGCTGCGGAAGCGTTCGTGGACGTATGCGCATCCGGACACCCGGGCCTTTCAACGTTGCACGGACGGAGCGCGATAGACGCCGTTACCCGACTTGAGCTCTTTCTTGCGCGAGCGCAGCGCGGTGCTGATCGATCCCTTCTCGGAGCACAGGTGGTGACGGCTGTTCAGATCGTTGTTGTCGTTGACGTCTGCAAGGTTACCGGCATGCGACGTGTCATGGATGTACGTGAGCTCGGTCCGGTGGCCGACGGAGTGCTTCGGCAACGAGAGATATTTTCTTACCGAGCTACCGACGGCGCCCCCTCTTGGGTGGTGTCGGGAAGGGTGAGCGCATTTCGAGATCGATTGGAGCAACCCCCGTATAGCTTTTTCTTTTCGAAGATACCCGAGCGACTAGAGCTCTCATTAGACGTTTCATATCGGGAGGCGGCGTTATCGCTGAGACGGTAAATGATAGGTGCCGGTAGTCGTGGAAGTGTCAGGGTGCTCCGTACATTGTTGGACTCGTATCAGCGATACTATGGACTCGACGATTCACCGAGCGAGCACGGAGGCGCTTTTTTTGCCAACATTCGGGCGCAGGCGAGGATACCGACATCGCTGCTGCAAAGGTGGGTCGCTCTTTCTATTATCGGAGGAATTATAGTCACCTATGCGAAGGGGCTCGCACTGGGTGTGGGGTTTGCGGTTATAGGATTGTGCATCGTGTCTCTTCGGGTGGTACGGGCTGCGAGCATGCATCGGCGTTCGATTGATCGCGATCTTCCAGCTCTCCTGACATCGGTGGCTGCCTCCGTTCGAGCAGGTAGCGACCCACTGTCGGCCCTCTTGGCAGCTCGAGAGTATTTCCAAAAAGAGACCGCCCTTGTTCGTGAGGTTGAAAGGATTCGAGAGGGGCTCGCTCGCGGAGAGGACGAAGAGGACTTACTCGAGCGGTTTCTGTCGATCTATGCCAGTCAAGAGGGAGAGCTCTTCAAGCGATGTCTGATCCTTTCTCGCCGTCATGGAAGCTCTCTCGCCGATCCACTGCATCGGATCACAAAGGTGGTCCGACAGCGACAATCATTTCGACGTAAGATCAAAGCTGCGCTCGCGATGCATCGGATGTCAGCTATAGGTATCGCCCTTTGCGCGGTAGCGATGGGCGCTCTTCAGCTAGGGATGAATCCGCATGCGCTCGACATATCGATGCATCACCCTGTAGGGCGCCCTTTGTTGCTAGGTGGAATAGCCCTGATCGTGACCGGTTTGGGGTGGATGATGATGATGGGACGGGAGGCTTCGACCCGATGATCGTTGCAGAGACCAGCGCTTGGATCAGCGATGCAGCGATCGGTCACCTCCCGCTGGTGCTGTTTGCGCTCTGTTGTGTAGGAGGTGGTCTCTTCGTCTGTACTAAAGGATCGTCCGAGGGCGATGAGATAGCACGAGATCTCCTACACGATCCATGCGCTGATCTAGCTCCAGCGATCGAACCACCGCCACCTTCTGTAAGTGCACCGAAGCAGCGAGCCACCGCCTGGGTCATCGGTGCGGTGCTCGTTGGGGGCGCGCTCATGTTTTTCAAGCAGGGCACTCCCGTGCAGGTTCTCTCGTATCTTTTACTTGGAGCGCTTGGTGGCGAAGTAGTGCATCGCAAGGTGTGTGAACGGAGGACAAAGGATCTGGTGAGAAGGCTTGAGTTCTATCTTCCGACAGCGATGGAGCGGGTAGTCATGGCTGTAGGTGCAGGGCTCGATATTATTCCAGCGCTCTCCGAGGCAGCCCGTAAAGGTACTGACCCGGTGTCTGACATCTTTCGTTCGATAGTTTCGCTCTCCGAAGGTGGGCTACGTGTTGAGTACGCCATCGAGATGACGGCTCATTCCGTCCCTTCCTACCCAGTTAAGCACGCACTTTCGCATCTTTCGTTAGCATACAAACAGGGTGGCGAGGTGGTGAGGCCCCTTAAAGAGCTGAGCGACGCAACCCAAACTCAGTATCAGGAGAGCGTCGAGGAGGAGATCGCCAAACTGCCGGTGCGAGCGGTGGTTCCCCTCATGCTCACCTTTACGGGGTTGATAATCTGCTTCTTAACTGTGCCGGTCGTTCAGGTCGGGGCCTCATTGGAGAAGTTCGCGCATGCAACGAAGTAGGTCAGTTCGCGCTCAAGATGGCTCCGCGTCGTTATTGTTTGCCGTCGTCGTTCTTCCACTGATGTTGGTGTTTCTCTCGGTCGGAATTGAGGTGTCTCAATTCTTTGGTGTGCGAGAGGAGGTTGTTGAGCACCTTGATTTCGAATTGATGTCAGCTCTGCGGAGTGGCGAGTCGGAGAGCGAGGTGGCGGATCGCGTGCGAGCGCGATTGCATCGGCTTCGTCCCTACGTGGAAGTAGATCAGGTGCAGGTAACACGCAACGGCGGAGGTGTCGACGGGAGCATGCGTGGAAGGTATCGGGGACCGCTGATCGAAGTAGCTGCACATCTGATCGGAGCCTCGGTAGACGGGGCGCCCCTTGAAGTTCAGTGTCGGGCTCGCCGTCCCCGAAGCGCAGCCGTAATCGTTCTCGATCGCACCCTCCCCGAGGGGGCCGATCTGTGTGGTAATGCAGGTCTGGTTGCTCGTGCAGAGGCGATATCCCGTCTCTCCTCTCGCCTGCAAAGCGCGGGTGTTGAGAGGATTGAGCTCGCGGTGTTTCCTGGTGAAGGGCAGGAGATAGAGATGGTAGGTGTTGACGACCGTATTCCGCGTTGTTCGAGCGAGGGTGCCTCTCAAAAAGATATTCGGGGGGTTCAAGGAGTAGCTCAAGGTAATGTCCCCGACGTGTTGTCGTCCGCACTTCGGATAGCCGAGAGCCTCGTTGCTGTTTCTGGGGCAGCTACCTTCGAGCAGCGATCGCTCATCATCGTGGCGCCACACCGAGAAACGAGCGAAGAGCTTATGCTCACATCTTTCTCTCTCCTTGAGAATGAGGCGATACGACAACAGATCGATCTTCAGTCGATAGGGGTGGCGGTTGATGAATCGGAGCACGGAAACTTTTTCACAACGAAAAGTTCGAGCGGGCGAAGTGCATACCTTAGGGTCTCACGGGAGGACCTTAGTGGCGCCTCCTTTGAGACGGCACTGCTCCATCACACTCAGGGACGTCTAGTCATAGCGAGGTAGCATGGAGCGATCGGTGGGCAGGGAACGTGGCATTGGGATGTACGAGGCAGCTCTTTGGCTTGTGGCGCTCCTCCCTGTTGGTCTGGCCGGAGGCTCAATTCTGGCGGTGGTGAACGACCAGATGCATATCTCGGGTGTGCCAGCCGCAGTATTGCGGGAATCGAGTCCCCCTGGACTGCGGTGGCTTCCCGATGGGGCCGGAGGACGTTTTGATGCTGACGTCGATGGACTGCGAGCGCAGATCGGAAGGATGGCGCAAGCGGCTGTTGCGGAGGCAGAGAGGGGGGTGGTGAAAGCTCGGGCCGTGTCAGCAAAAGCATGTTTTTGGATTTTTTCGGTTAATTCAAGCACCGGTAGCCTCGAATCTCCGATAGGGAGTGAGTGCGATGCACGAGGCCCCCTGGGCGGCGACCTCTCAATGTCGAGCGACCTTGAGTATGAACGGCGCAAGGTGCGGGGCATCCCGTTCGGAGGGCAAGCTGGATTTGCGGATAAGGTGGTGGTAACCGGGGTTATTGTTGGCGCTGTGATAGGCGGAGCAGGGGAAAGCCGTTTGCTTGACCCTCGGATAACCTACCCGTTCTCAAAAAGCGCGATCACATTCGCGCGGCAGGAGGTGGTGTTATGAGAGGAGTAATCCGTTTCTTCCGAAATGTTGGTACGAGGCTTCGAGGCGGCAAGAAGGCGTCTCCTCTTCCCTCGTTGGTGCGGGCGCTTGATGAGTTGGTTCCGCGCAGGGTGATGCGCGAGGTCGTCGGATCGTCGCACGACAGACGGCAGTGGGGTGTGCTCGCCGCGGCATGGGTAGGTGTGAGCGAGAGAGAGTTCTTTGAGGCCGCGGCAAAGGCGATGAAGGTACCGCTTGAGGATCGCCTTATGGCCGCTGATCTCACGCCCTTTGGCGCGCAGGCCCGCTCTATAGTTGCAGAGCTACGTCGCGTGGGAGCGATGGTAGTTCTCAAAGAGGCAGAGGTGCTTCGCATCGTCGCAGTTGATCCCGCCGAGGTACGTAGCCTCTCCTTGTATCAACCTGGCCTTCCGGTGTCCGTGGCTTCATGGAGCGATATCGCACGAGCGCTCGATGCATCGGAGCGAATCCTGACCGAGTTTGAAAGTAATACCGGAGCACGCGAAGCGAAGCGCAGGCAGGAGGTGTGTGGCAAGATCCTGAGCATCATCCTGCGAGAGGCCTCTACGCACGGAGCGAGCTCAGTTGAGGTTGTTAGTGTTGATGGGCGGAGTCGGTATCAGTTTGTGACCTCGCATGGAAGGATGGCAACGGGCGCCATCCGGGCCGAGGTTGTGAGCGATCTTCTCCACTATCTATGCTCCCTTGAATCGGGAGTTTTACGCACCGAAGAGTACGGAGATGTGATGCTAAGATCGCTCGGAAGTGCGACTAACTTCCGGTTGTCATGGGGTGGCTCCTGCGCCAATTCGGCACGCGCTGCAGAGCGAGAGGGGGCCGAAGCTTGTCAAGTGAGTGCACCGGTGCAGGAGGTTCCCGCTGGAGTAAGAATCTCCGAGGGATATCTTGCAGAGGAGAGCGGTGGCGATCATCCCGTGCTCGTTGTTGATGATAATCCGATGTTCTGTCGGGTGTTAGAGCGGTTGTTACGACGGGAGGGAATGAATCCTTATTTTGCCGACAATGGAGTTATCGCTCTCGAAAAGTTGGAGCATTCGGAGGGGGCTCTTCCCAGGGTTATCATTTGCGACCTTCATATGCCGGTTATGAATGGACGTGAGCTGCTCGCTCGATTGAAAGGGGATGTGCGATTGAGCGCTATACCGGTGATCATGCTGACCTCAGATGACGATGCCGATGCGGAGTTTCAACTGTTGGGAAGTGGTGCTGATGCATTTGTATCTAAAGCGAAGGATCCGCGAGTGCTTACCGCGCAGGTTCAACGCCTTCTTAAACGTTCAACGATGCGGGAGGCCGCATAATGCAGGAAACCCAGCGCGCGTTGAGTAGAGCGCTCTCCTTTTGTTGTGGAGCGAACGCAAGCTCTGTCGATCAATTTTTTCAACGTGCAGCATGGGAGCTTCATCACGGGATCGAATCAGAGGTGGTGGCGATGGCGTTCGTCATCAAGCGAGGGGACGGGTCCTGTTTTGTAGGACGTTCTCGTGAGCATCATGCGTTGCCGGTTGAGACGCTGCTGGGGATGGTAGTCGAAGGCCACGGCGAGCCTTTGACGTGTAGGGTTCGGGATCACGCATTAGATACCGTTCGTTTTCTGGATCACCGGTTTCGAACTTCGGTGGTTGTTCGAGTAGAGATTCCGGAGATGTTGGCAAAGGGCTGCGACGCAGCGCTCTGGTTTGGTCTCGCTGGCGGCGCACACCCGGGATTCGTCACGGTCGCCGAGGCGATGGGGCGCGATGTAGGGGAGTGGCTCCTAGGGTATGGGAGTATTATCGAGGCGATGCTGCGGATGACGGCTGACCGTGAGCGGCAGACGAAACGTCTCGAAGAGATGACGTCATTGATTCACGATGCTCGAGCACCGCTCGGTGTGCTCACGTATATGGCTCGTGAAATTGAGAGCAGCGATCAGGTCGCGTCATTTCAGCATGAACTGGATTACCTTGGTGCCATCCTCGCGCAGGGCGCTCCCCACAGCGAAAGGAGAGCGCAGGCGGAGGTGTGTGATGTAGCGGAGGTTATTCGGCGGGTGTATCGAAGGTATGCTCGTGAGGAGCTCTCCGATGCCCTTACCGTCGAGGTCGGATATTACTCGCTGTACGGTCGATGTTCACCCCTCGAACTGGAGAGAATCATCACAAACCTCGTGAGCAATGCTCAGCGACACGCCCCTGACGGACGGATTCGTATTGGAGCTGAGGAGCGAGGGGATTCGGTCGTGGTGTGTGTACAGGATAACGGACCGGGCATTCCAGCCGCCGTCCTTGAGGCGTTGCGAGAGGGCGTGGCGTTGCACAAGAGTTCGGCGCTGCAGAATGGTATGGCGTCTGGATGGGGGATCGGTCTGCAAAGTTGCATCGCCAAGGCGCGGAGTTTCGGGGGGCAGCTCTCGATAACATCTGGTGATGGTGAAGGAACGTGCGTGACCGTCCTGGTTCCAAGGGGTGAAATGCCAATCGAGGCTCAGCGGCTTGAGGTTGCAGATGGAGGTGTTCGACGTGAGGTCCCTAGCGAAGCGTTTGACGTATGTATTATTGATGATGACGCTGAACACACATCCTCTCTAGGGAGGCTTCTCAGGAGTTTTGGTTTTAAGGTGCAGCAGAGTTCGTCACTTTCAGCCTTCCTACAAGGCTTTAACAACAAGCAGGTCTCCTCAATCCTGTGCGATGCGCATATGCCGGATGGCGGAGCTGAGCGACTGCTTCCGCTGCTTGGGTCCGGTGCGAGCGCCCCGCGTGTTGGGGTAGTGAGTGGGGACGCCTCAGATGATCAGCTCTACCGATTGGCGGCTCTGGGAGCACAAGCCTTTTTCACGAAGCCGGTTGATATCGATGAGGTCGTTGCATGGGTGCGGGCCGGTAGGTAGCTGTGTCCGATCTGCCGCGCTCGGATTAGTTCGTCTCCGCTGTTTTTCGCAGCGCAGACGTAAGAGATGCCGCACGTGTAGGTGCTTGTTATACCGACTTTGAGGTTCGCGTATCGATCGGCTTCCCAAGAAGTGGCGGAAGATCGGGATGATGCTGCTTTCCACCCTGCGAGTGCACGATCTGTTGCTTCGAGCGTTGGATATCGGTCTGAAGGTGCATCAGCGCATCGAGTACGGTCTCCGGTCGCGGAGGACATCCCGGGATGTACATATCAACTGGGATGATCTTATCGATGCCAGCCACCGTGGTGTAGTTATCGTAGAATCCACCAGACGAGGCACACGCGCCGAAGGCGATGACCCACTTTGGCTCTGCCATCTGCTCATATACACGAAGAAGCACGGGAGCGAGCTTATGGTTGACCGTACCAACTACCCACAAGAGATCTGATTGGCGAGGGGTGAATCGAGGCAGCGCCGCCCCGAAGCGGTCAGCATCGTAGTGTGAGCAGTTCACGGACATGAACTCCATACCACAGCACGCGGTGACGAACGGGTATGAGAAGAGGGAATACTTTCGAGCCCAGCCAAGCGCACTCTCTAACGTCGTAGTGAAAAATCCGGATTGGTCAGCCGAATAAACCATGTGAACTCCATCGGTACATCTTCAAGGTACGGTGTCAAAACCGTCGCCCTATTACTATATAATATGGCGCGGTCCCGCAAATCGCTATTCGACCCGAGCTGATGTTGGAAATGTCGAACAGGAAACTCTGGCGGTGGGTGAGAGGGGTGGTTGTGGACTAATGCCATCACCTAGCATAACAGCCTAATATTACTATACTTGTGACTCTTTTGCGGGCGCTTGCCCGCGTTTATCGTCGCTTCCGCTCGAACGCGGGAATATCCGCCGCTCCTTCCTTCGTGCTAGGCTCCCCCTCGCATTTCGTGAGTAGAGATCGTTATGGCCGTGACCCCAGCGATGACCCCCCAACAGAAGGAGCTAACCGACACCAAAGGTTCGGGGCTGGCTGCCTATCGTCGGCTTGCAGTTGGAAACGCTTCAACGGCACATTTTATAGCGTATGAAGTAACGCAGCTGTTCCTCAGCAACCTGCCAGGCTTGGTGGGTTTCGCGACGCGGGCCCTCGCGTATCCCCTTCTCTTTAAGTCGTGCGGCCGCCGACCGGCGCTCGGACGGGGTGTGTTAGTGCGAATCCCTCAGCAGATCTCGCTTGGCGATGGTGTGCTTATCGATGATGGTGCATCCCTTGATGTTCGAGGGTCTGATGCTTCGATCACTATCAAGGATCGAGTCAGTATCGGACGACTCTCCACGATCGCTGCCAAGCATGGGCACATCACACTTGGTGATGGATGCAATATCGGCTCCTATTGTCGAATCGCAACGCAGTCGCGGATAGAGATCGGAGAGAGTGTGCTGGTCGGTGCTTACTGTTATGTGGGTCCGGGAAACCACACCGGTGGAGGGGAGGATACCCCGCTCATCGAACAACCGATGGATATTAAAGGTGGTGTATCGATCGGCGCGCATGCCTGGTTAGGTGCGCGGGTCACGATAATGGATGGGGTAAAGATCGGCGCGCATGCCGTAGTCGGTGCGCACTCGTTTGTGAAGGATGACGTGCCGGATTACGCAGTGGTGGTAGGCACTCCCGCCCGAATCGTGGGTTCTCGCAAAGCGGACGCAACGCATACTCAAAACGCCTGAGGAGATGAAGCGAAGACGATGGGAGATGTGTCGTTCGGCCAACGCGCTTCCCATACTCACACGCAGGCACCTTCAATCGACATGGTTCATAAAGCAGCCGTTTCAGCATCTCATTGGATGTTTCTAAATAATCTATAACGAGCACATCACCATTTTATAACTACCTGGTTTTTCACATATCAGAGAGCCTATTGGGCCGTACAACCCTCTTAGGAAACGCGCTGGGCATGGTGCTTCGGCGGACTAGTATGTGGGTGGTTGTATGAAAGGTGTTGTGCGTATTGCATTAGGGGTGATCTTCTCATGTGGAATAATGGCTGGGACGAGTCATGCAGACATTCTGTGTGTGGCAAGAGGTGGAGTCTTAAAAGTAGTCTCCCAGCGGAAGTGTCCTCCGAAGACAAAGTTGTTCCCTCTATCGGGGGAGGCGAACAAAGGTGAAAAGGGAGATCCCGGCGAGACCGGTCCGCAGGGACTTCCTGGGGATAAGGGAGAAGTTGGTGCGACGGGTCCCCAAGGTCCCCAAGGAGAGAGGGGCGAAGCTGGATCTGCGGGTACTCAGGGAGAAAAAGGAGATGTTGGGCCGCGAGGAGAGCAAGGCCCTAAGGGAGACGCTGGTAATGCGCTTAACTTTGCGAGTGATGTGCTGATGACCTGTAAGCAGTACTCGTTTAAGTCCAACCTAAAGGGTAACGGCTCAACAACGGATAAGTTCGGTCGCACTACCCGCAAGGTAACAGCGCGTTGCGGATCCAATCAGCGGCTGGAAGCGCATGCAGAGACCCTTCAGACGGCAACGCCTGACTCTCAGATCGTTTCGAGTTTGGTAATGCGCGATATCGTGGCCAATCCGATTACCAACACAAATGACTTCACGGGTGGCACTGACGGAAGTGCTGCGGTCCCTTCAGGAGTTGCAGTTGAGTTTTACGACTCGGTGAGTGCTAACGTTCTCACTACTCGGATGATATGCTGCACCTTGGATATTAACTTGCCAGAGGGGAAGCCGACGATAGAGTAGGGCATCGCATTCGATGTAATCTCTCTCTCTCTCTCTCTCTCAGGGGCCGCGCGCAGCGGGAGTGGCTAGTTGATTGCGCTCGCTTCTCGCGGCCCCTGAGAGGAAAGTTTTGAGAAAGGCCAGTCTCTTGTTATGCTTTCATGATGGTTTACCTGGAATACCAGCTCTGAAAGCAAGGCATGGTCAGGGTTGACCAAACTCAATTAATCAAACTCTCCCAGATATAAGCTTTCTAGTAACGTAGGACCCAATTCAGCTGGCCGGCTGGTATCAGGTGAGAGCAATGAGCGACATACAAGCCTCCTAGCTTTTTCGGTGTCCTGCGGAACTCCACGACCGATTCTGTACAAAACGGATAAAGCCGAAGTCGCGCCTCTATTTCCCAAGGAGTGCCCCCTCTCAAAGTACTGGGCAGCTTTTTGAGGATCTGGAGATAGATCTACTCCTCCTCTATAGAATAGGCGACCAAGTTCATACAGTATGTTACCGAGGATCTCCGTATCCTTAATTGTATCGAGATTTAATGAGTGTTCGAAAAGCATGACGGAGCGGAGCACGCTTGTAGGGACTCCCCAGCCGTACAGACTGCACATGCCTAGCTGATAGGCAGCCTCAGCGCGACCCTCTGCCATCGAGGCCGTGAGTAAATCATGGATACTGCGCTGTACTGCAGGATCGACTTTTGATGATAAGTCGGAGTACATCCGTTTCAGTGCGGAATAACATTCGCGTCCCGCTCGCCATTCCGTAGGTGTTATTTGAGCGAGAAAATGAGTAAATAATTTAACAGTGATAAAAGGGGATTGAGGCACTGCTATTCCCTTAAGATAACATTCCCCTAGATGGTATATCCCGCGGGGTTCTCCTGCTTGAGCTGCCTCCTTAAACAGCTCGAGAGCTTTGCCCTGATCCTGCGGCACTCTCTCGGAGCCGTCTCGATACTCGATGCCGAGGCGAACCTGTGCAGAGGGCCCGT